>JAZLGS010000041.1:0-31167 GCA_045616425.1 Treponema sp. | reverse complement strand
ATAGACAGAAAGAACTTTGGCGAATCCATTGACCTCACGGGATGAACATGTTCATTATCCAAGAATATAAGAGTTGGTAAATTGCCGAATTATCTTTCCTGCTTTTTTTTCTTGACAGGAGACACAACATATAAGGGAGCGACGGCGGAGCCGGAAAATCGAGGAAGCAATTTTAGCGAGTCTCCGTGAAGCTATACTTCGAAGGCAAGAATCAGGGGGAACATTCGGGGATACACGGCACCTGAAGGAGCCTGCTCCCTTTTCCAGTATGGGAACACACTCTTCTTTTCGTCGCTGGAACCTGTTTTTTTAGTAAAATGTATTTTTTAACAACGCTTTTTACAGACACTGCCTTTTTTTAAGTGAAAATTAAATCAAAATAAGTGTTAATCTTGCACTGGAAAATTTTCTATGGTATTTTCTGCTTAACTGACTGATCCGGAGAGATGCTATGGAAGACATTATGAAGTGCAACATTATTGATTTCTGTGAAATGGGCTTTTTTTCCCTGTTCCTTGGTGGTCTGTGTACCAGTGCTTCCGATATGGAAAATGAAGGGGATGATGAAAAACAAAATGCGGGGGTTACGGAGCAGAATTCCGTCAAGTAAATGCTTCTTTGCAATGTATGGAAATCTGAAACAAATGTACTGTTCAGACATGGCGGCTTATTCGTGCTGACGGGTCTAATACTTGGATGCAAGCATTCTGGATGCTCTGCGTCGCAGATATTGAATCTTTGGAATGTCCGTTCATAAAGATATTGAAAAGTCAGACAGGAAAATTGTTATCTGTCAATTGACTTTTTTGGAGGAAAATATGGAAAAAATATGGGATGAATTGTATGCGGCCGCTAAAGCCGTAATGAATGCAAGAAAAATTTCTGATTATGTAACTGCCGGTGAAGTTTCGGCTGCAATACTTTCCAAAAGCGGAAAAATTTATACCGGCGTCTGTATTGATACCTGTTCAACCCTGGGAATCTGTGCAGAACGCAATGCAATTTTCAATATGATTACAAACGGTGAAAACGAATTTACAAAAGTCGTTGCAATCCTCCCTGATGGAAAATCAGGAGCGCCGTGTGGGGCGTGCCGTGAACTTATGGTCCAGCTTATGCCGGAATCATATAAGGATATTGAAATACTCATGGATTACGAAAACGGCCGCATTGTAAAGCTGGGCGACATTACTCCTGAATGGTGGATTCAATAGCAGAGGATTTTACAATGGAAAAACTGACCCGTGAAATATTAATGGAACTGCTTAATTCCCGCCGGGATGAAAAATACAGGCTTTTTCAGGCACCGCTGATTCCGAATGTTGCACCGGATTACTTTATCGGTGTCCGGACTCCGGAATTGAAAATGCTGGCAAAGGAACTTGCAGGAAAATATGACTGCACCCCGTTCCTTGAATCGCTTCCCCACGGAACTTTTGACGAAAACCAGATTCACGGGTTCATCATCAGCGGGCAGAAAGATTATGGCTCATGCATTGATATGGTGGAAAAATTCCTTCCCTATGTAAATAACTGGGCTACTTGCGACCAGCTCCGGCCGGCAGTGTTCAAGAAAAATAAAGATTTGCTTTTGCAGCACATAAAAAAATGGCTCCAATCCAAGGAAACTTACACAGTCCGTTTTGCCGTGGGAATGCTTATGGTTCATTTCCTTGATGAATCTTTCAAAACTGAATATCTTGAATCAGTGGCCGCTTTGTGCAGACCCCATATTGAAAATGGCGATGACAACTATTATGTGAACATGATGGTAGCCTGGTATTTTGCAACTGCACTTACAAAGCAGTGGGATGCAGCCGTTCCTTATATCGAAAATCATGTGCTGAATGACTGGTGCCATAAGAAAGCGGTACAGAAATCCCGCGAAAGTTTCAGGGTTCCTGCAGAGCATAAGGAATATCTGAAATCCCTTTTGTAGGCCGGCCGGGGAAGGACTTTCACACAGCTTTTTTCCGGCGCATTTTCCATGGTAATGCAGCTTTTTAGCAACACTTTTTCTGGACATAGCCTTATTTTTTATGAACAAGATTGTAGCTCTCTTCTGTAAGGCTGCATAAAAGATCAAAATCAGTGCGCACCGTAAGAAGGACAGTAATCCAGTGTTTTTTATTCATGTGCCATGCGTTGAATACGGTCTTTCCGTCAACCACCTGCGGGATTTTGTCCGTATTGCATTTCAGGTTGACAGCCCATACCGGATCGTCACTTTTTAATCCCAGATTCCTGTATTTTATTTTCATTACAAGTGCAAACCACTTTCCTTCCGGTGTCCTGAAAACTGTCGTGTCCAGCGTATCATCAGAAAAAGGATTGTCACCGCTTGTATTGAAAGTCTTTCCGATGAATTCAAAATATTCTTTCCTGATGTCACCTGCATTAAAACATTCCGAAAATATTTCCTGCATTATTTCCGCTGCTTCATTCCGCATTCCTTTTATGAAACCGCCTTTTGCTGATTCAACATTAAAAAGAATGTAAGGCTCTTCCGTTGACTTTTCAAAAACATCACCAGTTATTTTTCCTTCCGTGATTTTTACGGACAGATAAAAACCTTCATCAGAAAGTTCGCGGTTAAAAATTAATCCGCCGTCATTTTCAGAAAATCCATATGCCCGTAATTTATCAGAATCTGGAATTCCGCTTTTTAAAAGATGTGAAAAATCCATTATGCATTTCCTTTGGCTATGTCCGTCTATAGTGTTGCTGATTAATGACGAATCCCGAAGTATCGACGTTCTTGGGAAACTGTACATTATGCTAATAAGGCTATGTAGAATTAATGGCAAAATTAACTGCATGGTAGTGGAAAATACGACAGGTTTCGACATTGCAACTTGTTGCACCGGAGGGTTCTGCGCATTTTCCACGGTAATGCAGATTTTTTTTAGCAACGCTTTTTACGGACATAGCCTTTCCTTTTGTCAGAGTCATTGTGCCACATTGAAGGTTTTCAAAGCTGGCGGTATAAATTTTTCATGCTTGTGCAGAACCAGATTATAAACCATGCAATTGAATATATCCAGTCACACATTCTTGAGGAAATCACTCTGGACGATGAAAATTTATCAGACAGAATTTTTCCGTTGCAGTAACCCGCTTTTTTTAATTGATGATGAAATCATAATAACATATGATAGAAGAAAAGAAGAAAAAATGGGAATCTATCTTAATCCGAACAATGCAAATTTCAGAGAAACAGTAAACGACAGCTATATTGATAAAACGATGCTCATTGATGTAACAAACAATGTTTTAGATAAACCGTCTCAAAAATTCGTCTGTATAAGTCGTCCCCGCCGTTTTGGAAAATCAATTGCAGAAGACATGCTCGTTGCCTATTATTCAAAAGGTGCAGATTCCCGTGAATTATTTTCGAATTATAAAATTGCGAAAACTGAAAACTTTGAGAACAATCTCAATAAATTCAATGTAATAAAAATTGATTTGAATGGAATGAATTCGACTTGGAAATCAATTCCAGATAATGAAGAAAAACCTGGGAATGTATTTTTTTTTATTACAAAATTAATTTGTGGCGAGTTCAGAAAAGAATTCAGCGATATTGAATTTGGAAAAAACGAATCAATTTCTTCTTGCATTCAAAAAGTTTTTGCAGAAAAAAATCAGACTTTCATAATCGTAATTGATGAATACGATTGCCTTGTCCGTGAGGAAGTCCCAAAGGAAGAATTTCAATTTTATCTTGATTTTTTAATGTCGCTTTTTAAGAATGCAGAATTAAAACCAGCGATTTCTCTGGCGTACCTCACAGGAATTCTGCCGGTTATCCGTGACAAAGTTCAGTCAAAGTTGAATACGTTTAATGAATTTACAATGGTTGATGCAGATGATTTTGCGGAATTTACAGGATTTACAACAGAAGAAGTAAAGGAGCTTTGTAAAAAACATAATTGTAATTTTAATGAATGCAAAAACTGGTATGATGGATACAGATTAGGTGAGTTTGAAATTTACAATCCGCTGGCAGTTATAAAAGCTGTGCCAAAAAGCAAATTTAAATCTTATTGGAGCGAAACTTCGACATATCAGGTGGTTTCTGACAAAATCAACATGAATTTTGAAGGAATTCGGGATGATGTAATAAAAATGCTCGGTGGTGGAAAAGTCTCTGTAAATGTTGAACGATATAGAAATACAATGACAGATTTTTCATCAAAAGACGATGTCTTCACTTTTTTGATTCATTTAGGCTATCTCGCCTACGATTCTGACCAGAAAAAATGCTACATTCCAAATCGTGAAATTTACGATGAATGGAAAAATGCAATCGAATACAATGCTGATTACGCCCAGACAAACAAAATAATTAAAGCCTCCGAGGAATTGCTGAGCGAAACGATAAACGGAAACGAAGGACTTGTGGCAAAAGCTCTTGATGAAGCCCACATTCACGCAACGACAAACCGAAGCTACAACAATGAAGACGGCTTGCAATGTGCGATTTATCTGTCGTACATCTACGCTCTGAACAAATATAACATTATCCGGGAAATGCCGGCAGGAAAGGGCGTGGCGGATCTGGTCTACATTCCGGTCAAAGAAAAAATCCCGGCATTGATTATTGAATTGAAGCACAATAAATCAACAGATTCGGCTTTGAATCAGATTCGGAACAAGCAGTATTTTGACTCCCTCAAAGATTACTACGGAGAAATCGTGTTTGTGGGAATTAATTATGATGAGAAAGATAAAACTCACAAATGTAAGATTGAAAGATTTTTGAAAGAAGAATAATTGGTCGAATTTCGAGTTTTATTTTCTTTGACATTTTAAAACTCGAAATTGAACCTAATTGATAAAGCTGTAAAATCGCTCGGCTAAGAATGTCGGGCGATTTTTTATGCAATAGTTTTATTTGAATACAGTTCTAAAATAAATCCTCATGCTGAAGAATTATAGATTCCGAAATCAGTTCGGAATGACAGTGCTAAAAAATTCCTAAAAATTTTCAAAAAATGGCAAATTTGGATATTTTTACCTAAATGACTTTTTAACTCTTGCACTATACTTTTCGTAATTTAACAATTTTTTGGTCCATTTTGTTAATTGGCTAAAAAAATTGTTTTCACGAAGGAGTATTTTTATGGTTATTAAGTGTTATGGATGTCAAAAATTATTTGATACAAAAGAACGTCCTGCAATTTATGTTAGGACTGAAAATGATGAAAAGTTGTATGCGTGTTCTGAGAGTTGTCGCAGAGACCATCTAAATTGGTATAACGAGGCTGTTCAGCAAGTTTGGAGAGATGAACACAAATTGTGGAACGGAGATTTCTTCCTTCATGTTGCTGCATTCACAGTGGGATGGATCATTTTCGGTGCCATATTGAACGCTTGGGGGAGCATAAAATTCAACCCGGACATAGTGAAGTTTTTCGCGGCTCTGTGCGGTTTCGGCTCCCTCCCGATTTCCCTTGCCCAGAACATATTCATCCGCAAAACCGGGCTCGACTATAACGATTACAAGACTTGGTATCTGCCGCCGATTGCAGTCATCGTTCTCATAGTGGGACTTTCAGCAGTGACAAACAAATTCAGTAGCGGAATGCAGGCAGCAGGCGAAAAGAAAGCAAAGACAGCTTTTGCAAAAGTATACAAACCTGAAATGGATATCATTCTTGGAAAATAGCTTATTACTTATGAAATGGCAGATGACGGAACTGTAACCCCAAAAGAGGAAGTTCTTTTCGGAAAAGACGGACTTGCATTTGGAAAAGCATTCCAGTTTGACTTGGACAAACACCTTATCGTTGTTGGAAAAGGCAAAAAGGCTCAATACTACAGATACTGCAAAAATGGAATCGCCATCGGAAATGTGCCCAGCCCTAAAAGTGTATACACATCATTGAAATCTATTTATCCTGTGAAAGATGCGAAATTCTCTGCTGAAACCTCAACAGAAGTCATCGGAAAAAACACAAATTTGAGTATTTTTACTCATTACAACTAAAAAATCAGCCATATAATAAAAGAGAATAAATAAAAGATAAACCAAAGAATGTCGGACAGAATTTTTCCATCGCTGGGGGTCCGCTTTTTTTTGCAAAAATTCATATCTGTGGTATAATATCTTGCAGGAAACGAGAGAATTACTTTTTTTGTCAGGTTTATTCTATAGATATATATGAAGTCAAACGAAGTTTTCAATCAGAACGAAAAACATGCAAATGCCACTGTTGCAAAGGTCATGACCATAACATTCGGGATATTTTCCCTGATTTACATACTGAATATTCTTGGAATATTCATAATAAAAATGCGGGTCATGACCATGGCTTATGTCCTTAGCGGCATCCTGCTTCTTGCTCCGCGTCTTCTTAACGCTGTTTTTGGCACAGAACATAAGAGTTTAAAGTATGTTTATGTTGCATTCAGCGGACTTTTCATTTTCATAATCACGACGCTCCTTACTTATCATGCTGTTGTGGTTTATGCATATCCAGTTGCAGTGGCCGGACTTTATTTCAGAAAAAAAGTTACGGTTTATGCTACTATAATCTCAATCATCTGTACTGTTTCCGGTCAGTTTGCAGGTTTTTTTCTAAAATGGCAGATTGACCACAATGTGGAAAATATTTACGAACTGGTATTCTTCAGCATCATACCAAAACTGCTGAGCCTTACTGCCTTTTCTTCACTGTTCTTCCTGCTGACTTCCCGCACCGACGACATGCTCATGGAACAGAACCGGGGTACTGACGAACTCATAAACCTGAGCAGCGACATTATTACAGGATTTGCAAATCTTGTTGAAAACCGGGATGAAAATACTGGCGGCCACATCAAGCGCACCAGCCTTTATGTTGAACTTCTTGCAAGGGAACTGAAAGCCAGAAAGATATTCCAGGAAATTGATGATGCATTTATAGAAAATCTGCGGCAGGCAGCTCCAATGCATGACATCGGTAAAATTGCGGTTCCTGATTCGGTATTGAAGAAACCTGGGAAACTTAATCCGGAAGAATATGAAATGATGAAAATCCATACTGTAAAAGGTGGTGAAATCATACAAGGCAGCTTCAAGCATGTTGCCGATGAGGCTTACAGGGAGATGGCTTACAACGTTGCTAAATTCCATCACGAAAAATGGAATGGCAAGGGCTATCCGGAAGGCTTAAGCGGAGATACGATTCCCCTTTGTGCCAGAATCATGTCTGTTGCCGATGTTTTTGATGCCGTGTCTCAGAACCGCTGTTACCGGGCGGCACTTCCTTTTGACACATGTTTTGAAATAATCCGGAATGGAATGGATAAGGATTTTGATCCGCAGATTGCTTCTGTATTCCTTGACCTTCGTCCTGAAATTGAAAAAATCTGTATTGAAGTATTGGATAACTGATGATTCAAAATCTAAGGTAATCTCTGGCAAATCCTTTTTTAGAGTTTCCTTAAGAATCATCCTGGGATGTCTTGCAGTATTTTACTGCTTGTGTTTATAATCCGTTCCATTATGGAAAATATTTTAACGGTTAACGGAAAAGAATTTGTAATCCATAGACAGCTGGGAAAAGGAAAGGGCGGTTATTCTTATCTTGTTTCCCCGGCGGGCGTTGTAAATGAATTTTTTGTATTAAAGCAGATTCATCATGAACCCTGCAATTATTATAATTTTGGTGACAAAATCCAGTCAGAGGTTAATGATTACAGGCGGCTCCGGGAGACTGGAATTCCCATGCCCTGCATGATTGATGTGGACACAGTAAATGAGCGGATTCTAAAAGAATACATTGACGGCCCGGTCGTTTCTGACATTGTAAAAAAAGATGGTTCAGCTCCTGAAAGTTATTTGAATCAGGTTAAGGAAATGAGCCGTATCCTTCGGTCTGCCTCCATCAATATTGACTGGTTTCCGACGAATTTTGTAGTTCAGGATGAAAAAATATTTTACATTGATTATGAATGCAATGACTATATGGAAGAGTGGAGCTTTGAAAACTGGGGGCTGAAATACTGGCTTTCTCCTGATGCACTCGTCTGACAACAGGGGTTTTTTGTTCCTGCATGAATCCCACTTGATTTTCGATACGCACATATAGTATGATTCAATGAATATTTGGAAGATTTTAGTGTATCTCTTAGAATGGAGGTTTCCATTATTGTTTTCCTGATATTCTTTTTTTTATGATAAAGATTGCACTTTGTGATGACAATGCGGAAGATCTTTCTGTAGTAAAACAACTCTTGCTTGAGTATAAGGAAACTTCAAGCCGCACATTCGAAATTTATGAATTTTCTCACCCGGACGAACTTCTGACAGCTACTGAAACCTGCCGTTTTTCGTTATACCTGTTGGATATAATCATGCCTATGGTAAATGGAATTCAGGCTGCCAGGGAACTCAGGTGGAATGACAAATATTCGCCGGTAGTTTTCATCACGTCAGAAAAAAGTTTTGCCTTAGATGCCTTTGATGTAAATGCAGTCAATTACCTTCTCAAACCTCTGGACAGGAACAAATTCTTTTCTGTATTGGATGGAATTTTTTCCACCCTCAAAGAAGAAGGAAAGAATATTGCCATCAAGATGAAGAGCGGCCTTAAAACCGTCAGCCTCGAAGATGTTGCATATCTTGAATATTCAAATCATTGTGTAAATTTCCATATGTGTACCGGGGAAGGATTTTCTACCGTTACCCAGCGCATCAGCTTTGAAGAATTCATACAGACAAATATTGGTAGCGGAATATTCGGCCGTTGCCATGAATCATTCCTTGTAAACCTTGCATTCATCGACGTGCTTTCAAAAACGGAAATCGAACTCAGGAACGGAAACAGGATTCCGGTTTCGAAAAGCCGTTATGCAGAAGTTCAGAAATCATATCTGGATTACAGACTGAAATAGTTTCCCCTCAGATATTATTTTAAGTGAAAAAATCATAATAATAAGTGTAATGTTCATGCTGCATGTAAGTATGTGGTATAAATTATCGTGTCTCGTTTTAATTGTTTTAATTGGAGAATAATATGGAAAGAGAAAGCAGGAAAGACTGCCTGAAAAGGCTTCTGCATATTGCATTCCCGATCATGCTGAGTAATATCATCGGGCAGCTGCAGATGCTTATTGACAAAATTTTTTTAGGAAGAATGAATCCCCTTTATATGAGTGCCTTGGGAAATGTAAGTACACCCGTTTGGACTACAATGTCATTCTGTTTTTCACTTGTAACCGGAGCCTCAATACTCATAAGCCAGCGCATAGGTGCAGGCAACAAAGAATCAGCACTGGAATATTCAGCTTCAATGATGAAGTGGCACAATGTCCTTCCGTTCATGCTGTTTGTATTCTGGATGTTTTTCCCGGCACCTGTATTCAGAAAAATGGGTGTGTCTGAAAACATCATGCCTATGTGCCTTTCATACATAAGGTGGTATGCTCCGTCATTCCTAATCATTGGGATTGGTGCATCACTGGGAGTAATACTGCAGACATCAAATTACACGAAGCCCCTTGTGTATTACGGTGTTTCCCGGGCTGCATTGAACATCTTCCTTGACTGGATTCTGATTTTCGGAAAACTGGGCTTTCCGCAGATGGGGATAGAAGGCGCAGCCATTGCAACAACAATTGCAGAGTATGGCGGACTTATAATTTCGGTCTTGATGTTAAAGCTGACTGGTACAAAACTTTATACCATGCCGTCGGTAAGGGCCATGTTAAAGTCAAAAGTACAACCTTATCTGAAGTCGGCAAAGCTTGGTGTAAATACGGGACTTGAAGATTTTGCATGGAATTTGGGAAATCTGGTCCTGATCATAATCCTCAACACAATCAACGAAATGGCAGCAGGAATCTATTCCATAATCTTTGGAATTGAAATCCTTGCTGTTGTTCTGATCGGATCAATCGGAAACGGTACAATGACGCTGACTGGTGAAGCAACAGGAAAAGGAAGTCTTTTTGAGTATAAGAATGTCAGTAAAATTGCCTGTTTCCTTTCATGGGGAATTTCATTTGTGACAATGGTGTTCTGCATCATCATTCCACGGAACATCATCGGAATTTTTACAAAGGATGCTTCCATAATTGATTCCAGCGCACTATACCTTTTGTTCATGTCATTAAACCTGTTTTCAAAATCAGGCAATATAATAGTTGGAAATGCAATCCGCGGATACGGAAATACAAGGTGGATGTTCCTGACCCAGATTTTCGGAACCGTGTTTGTAATCAGCTGTGCACTTCTGTTTGTATTTGTACTGAATCTTGGAATTACAGGTGTATTCCTTGCGGTAATGGCTGATGAGTTTGTAAGGTTTGTCATAAATCTTTTCAAGCTGAAAACCATAGTCCGTCGCTGGAATGACAAATAAAAAAAGGCTGTGTCCGTAAATATTAGAGTTGATTTTTTCAGCAATAAAATCTGCGGCCATGGCATAAAAAAGGTGGCACCATAATGCATCATTTTGTATTGCAGGTTTTCTGTTTCCTGCTTATGTTGAGCATGATAATGACATTCTATTCCCAGATACAGGAAATGAAAATCCGTTTTTCCCACAGGATGTTCGACCTGATGGTTGTTACGGCAATGCTGTTCATTATCTTTGACGGACTTACTGCATGGTCAGTGAACAATATAAATTTGATGTCGGGGCGCCTGAACCAGGTGTTCCACCTTCTGTTTTACATTTGCATTATATTTGACATTTACCTCCAGTTCAGTTATGTAATTTTCATTTCTGGAATGAAACTGAATAAATTTTGGAAAATCCTGCTTTCCATACCGGTCCTGCTTTGTGCGGTTTACATCTGCTTCAACCTTAAAAATATTTATATCATCCACGGTGAAACTACAAATTATTCTGCCGGTGTGGCCGTAACAGCCTGCATGGTGTGCTGTGTAATTTACAATCTTTTTTCAATCATGATTTTTGCCGCAAACAACACTCATGTTAACCGCCGTCAGCGGGGCAATGTATATTCTTTCCTTGGAGTTACATTCCTTGTACTTATAATAAAGATCGTTTTTCCGGAACTTCTGATTACGGCTGTTGCACCGGTTTTCTTCGTGTTCAGGGCCTTTGCAAATGAAGAAAGTCCCAGCCTGAAAAAACTTCTTTCAGAAATGGAAAAATCCCACAGAATGACCGAAGAAAAGCTCAGGACCGAAAACCAGAAGCAGCTTCTTGAACTTTCAGCCCGTGCTTTAAAGGAACGGATAGAAGTAATGGAAAATTATATTCAGGATGAAAAGGTAGCCCGTCATGACCGCCGGCATTTTGAATCAATGCTTTATTCGCTTTTGCAACAGGGAAAAACGGAAAAAGCACTGGAACTTTTAAAACAGAAATTTGAAACTGAACCTAAATATCTGGGACGCCGTTGTGAGAATGAGACTGTAAATGCGCTTCTGGAATATTCTGCAGAAATGGCAGTCAAAAACGGCATTGAATTTGACTGCCAGATACAGATTCCTGAAATCATTTCCTTTGATGCATTGGAGTTTTCCATCGCCCTTGGAAACCTTATTGAAAATGCAATTCACGGAATCCAGAAAATCAATGAACCGGAATTCCGTAAATATGTAAAAATCCGTGGCATTTATAAAAAGCAGTTCCTTATATCCATTGAGAATCCATGTCTTGCAGATTTAAAACTGAATGAAGACGGACTTCCTTTTTCTACGGAAGATGGACATGGAATCGGTACGAAAAGCGTTGTTGAATTTATAAAAAAATGGAACGGTGATATAGTCTATGATGTTACTGATGGAATTTTTTCTGTCTGCATGATATTATAAAACAACTCAAAATGAACGTTTCAAAAAATAATTTACTTGCAGGATTTTATAAATCCCTTTTTTCTATTGCAGTTCCAATCATACTGCAGGATCTTTTACGCACATTCATCAATATGATGGATACAGTCATGGTAGGCCGTCTTGGTGCAGTTGAAATTGCTGCAGTCGGTCTTGGAAACCAGATTTTCTTCCTGTTGAACATGTTCCTGTTCGGTATTTCCAGCGGAGGTTCTATTTTCATTGCCCAATACTGGGGGGTGAAGAACATAAAGGAAATACGCAGGACTGTAGGGATAATGATTTCCTTCTCATTTGTTGTTGTTGCCGTTTTTACTTTTGGCGCCATGTTCATGCCTCAGAAGCTGATTGGCTTTTATACAAACGATTCGGCTGTAATAAAAAACGGTGCATCTTATCTCCGTGCCGTTTCCATTTCCTATCCGCTGATGGCAGTGACTTTTGCCCTGCAGATGGCATTTAAGGCAACGGAACATGTAATCCTTCCTATGGTGACTACGGCAGTTTCCTTTGTGCTGAATATTATTTTCAATTATATTTTCATTTTCGGTTTTGAACCGTTGGGAATTCCTGCAATGGGAGCTACCGGTGCGGCTGTCGGCACTGTAATTTCAAGAATAACCGAATGCCTTATAACCGTAATTTACGGCTATTACAAAAAATACGAAGCCGCCGGAAGCATAAGCGACTTCTTTTCCTATGACAGGAACTTTGCTGCAAGAATCCTGAAAGTTGCTTTTCCCGTAATCATAAGCGAAGCCTGCTGGGGATTCGGAATTACCGTGCAGAATGGGATTTTCTCCCATGCAGGAACTGATGCCTTTGCTGCATTCAGCATAATGAATACCTTAAGCCAGCTGACTTGGGTTGTCTTTATAGGGATGGGAAATGCTGCAGCAATCATACTTGGAAAAAAAATCGGTGCAGGTGAAAATGACTCTGCCATTGCATATACAAAAAAATATTCCTGGTTCTTTCCACTTTGCGGTGCGGCTGTAGGACTGCTGCTTTATCCGATTTCATTAATGACACCGCTGATTTTCAAAGTCGGTCCGCATATCATTGGTATAACCCAGAGCCTGCTTTGCCTGCTCATGTTCCTTTATCCATTCCGGGCATACAACATGCTGCTTATTGTAGGAATATTGCGTAGCGGCGGAGATACGGTCTTTGGTTCAATCATTGATAACGGCTTCATGTGGTTTGTTTCAATTCCCCTCGGTTGTGCGGCAACTTTCATCTGGAATCTTGATCCATGGCTTATAATGCTGTGCCTTGAATCAGAGCAGGTATTGAAGATGGCCTGTGGTCTTGTACGCGTGCATTCCGGAAAATGGCTCCACAATGTAACACAGTAGGAAATGAGGTAAGTCTTTCTGAATAGTCAAGTATCACTCCCGAAGTTGGATCTGTCATCCCGAACTTGTTTCGGGATCTCTGCCCGCCATCTTGTGTAGTTGCTGAAATAAATTCAGCATGACGCAATGAAAACCCGGTACAGTACTGTCACTCTGAATTGTATTTTATAAGGTTATGTAAAATTAAGTGCATTGTAGTGTAAAATACATAGGGAACGACGGCAACGCCGGAAAATCGCGGAAGCAATTTTAGCGAGTCTCCGAGAAGCTGTGCTTCGAAGGCGGTAGGGAACGACGGCAGAGCCGGAAAATTGCGGAAGCAATTTTAGCGAGTCTCCGAGAAGCTATGCTTCGAAGGCGGTAGGGAACGACGGCAGAGCCGGAAAATTGCGGAAGCAATTTTAGCGAGTCTCCGAGAAGCTATGCTTCGAAGGCGGTAGGGAGCGACGGCAAAGCCGGAAAATTGCGGAAGCAATTTTAGCGAGTCTCCGAGAAGCTATGCTTCGAAGGCGGAATGGACTACACTTTTTACGGACATAGCCTTTCAAAAAAAGGTACACGGGTTTTGAAAATATGACGTTTTTCCTATGAATTTCAATGTATTTGCTGTTAGAAAAATCTAATCCATGTGACAATCTGAAAAAATCGGGATTGGAGCTGTTGGTATAACTCTAGTCCTGCATTTCCGTTGAATTTTTGCAATCCGGCAGTAATAAGACTATAGGTGGACAAAAAAATGCCGCATATCCTGACAGGACATACGGCAATATGGATTTACTTTTAGAGGTCTGTCTGGCAGACCTTATCACGACTGTTTATCATCGGCCTTAAATACAATCAGCCTCTGACCAAAATAGTTCAGGACTGTATAAAAGCCGGTTCCGCACAAAAGTGAAATGTTTCCTTTTATTTTTTCATCAAAAGAACTCAAAATCCAGTATACGGCATTTTTCGCAATCAGGTATGCTGTTACATAACATACCGCAACCGTCAGTATGAAAAGCAGCACCTGTCTGACAGATTTTTTGTTGTTCTGGAACGTGAAATATTTGTTGAGGAAATAACTCAGAATTCCTCCGCAGATATAATTACACACCGAAGAGAGCCAGTATGAGCATCCGGCCGCATTGTACAAAAGGAACATTATTCCTGCACCGAATATCGTATTGGCTACTCCCACAAGAAGGAATTTCGCCAGTTTTCCATCTATGTACTTCATTACATTATTTTACCAGTTTCAGTGTGTGTACGCCATCACTTGATGAACATGCAAAGAATCCTGCATCATGTCCGACAATCTTTGTGTATTTTTCCTGAACTGCGTCAATAAAGCTGTCAACCTTATCCTTATGTACAAGTGCAATTGCGCATCCGCCAAAACCAGCACCAGTCATTCTGGCACCAATACAGCCATCCTGTGCATTTGCTGTGTCAGCAAGTGTATCAAGTTCAAGTCCTGTTACTTCATAATCTGTCTTAAGGGATTCGTGGCTTGCCCTGAGGAGGTCTCCGAGTTTTGAAAGGTTGTTTGCTTTCAAAGCTGTAACGGCTTCAAGTACGCGTTCGTTTTCAGTAACGCAATGGCGCACCCTTGCCCGGATTACATCATCCTTGATTGCAGATGCAACTGCGTTGAACTGTGAAGATGTCATTGAACACAGGTCTGGAAGATCTTTCGTGTTTGCATATTTTCCTTCTGGAAGCGGAAGTGATGCTGCCTGAAGTTCTGCAAGTCCTGCTTCACACTGTGAACGGCGTTCATTATATTTTGAATCTGCCAGCTGGCGCTTTTTCTTTGTGTTCATTACTACAAAACGGTAGTCGCCAAGTTCAAGTGGAACATATTCGTATTCAATTGTTGCACAGTCAAGGAGTTCAGCAGTCTTGTCTTTTGCTGTTGCAATGATGAACTGATCCATGATTCCGCAGTTGACATTCATGAATTCGTGTTCACTCTGCTGTCCGATGAGTGCAATGTCTTTACGCGAAATATTGAATCCGAAAATTTCTGAAACTGCATAGGCAAATCCGCATTCCAGAGCTGAACTTGACGAAATTCCACCTGCCGGTGGTACATTGCTTTCAAGAAGTACGTCGAATCCGCAGTCAAATTTATATCCGCGGCGTTTGATGATTGAAAGGATTCCGTTAAGATAATTTGAATAATCATTTTCCTTTGCAAATTTAAAGTCATCATTAATGTCGAATGTAAAAGTACCTGGGAATTTCACATCATTATATGTGATTTTCGTGTCATTACGTTTACGGATTGCAACATAAAGGTAGCGGTCAATGGCAGCTGGGAAAACTTTTCCACCATTATAATCAATGTGTTCACCAATGATGTTGATTCGTGCCGGTGAAGCAAATATTGAAACGGTATCTTCTGTTCCGCCGTAGATTTTTACAAATGCCCCGGCAAGTTCTGCCGGATCAAAAAGTTCTGCTGCATAAGTATCTGCCATTGTATTTCCTCCAAAAAGGCCACTTTTTTATATGTCCGTAGGACATGACCTTATATGTTCATCTTAAAACTAAAAACGAAATAATGCAAGAAAAATTGCGCAATCGGTTGCGCAATTTCTGCAATTTTTCTTATTTTTATCTGAATATTTGTATAGGTGTTTTATACCTTGTATTTTTAGAGCCTAAAATTTTCAAGTTTCTCTGTATACTATTTTCTAGAGATGACATTATGTTGTTGAAATTTTATGCTTTTTTCAGCAAAATAAAGTCATGGAAAATAAAGTTTACATTATTGGTCATAGAAATCCTGACACGGACAGCGTTGTTTCAGCTACTGCGTATGCCAGGTTGAAGAATCTCCTTGGTAAAGATGAATATGTTGCAGCCAGGGCAGGACATCTTAATCCCCAGACTACATATATTTTCAAGAAATTCAATGTTCCACGTCCCCTTTACATTCCAGACCTTGTTCCAAAGGTTGAGTATTATATGCCGGATGAATTTGAGACGGTGCAGGAAGATGTTTCAGTATGGGAAGCCATCGGCCGCATGGAAAAGACCGGTCTCCGTGTCCTTCCTGTAGTTGATAAAGAAGGAAAATATAAATCACTCCTTCATTATTCTGGATTTGCCCAGGGCGTCCTCAAGATAATGAATCCTGAAAAACGTAATAAAATTTCCACCAGCATTTCATTAATCCAGAAAACCCTGAATGCCCAGCCTATAATTGTAAATCAGGATGAAGACAAGATTTTCAAGGCATTCATCCTTGTCGGTTCATCTTCCGGTGAAACTTTCCGTCAGAGGCTTGAATCCCATGCTTCCGAGGATCTGGTTGTAATTGCCAGTGACCGCGAAGATATCCAGAAGCTTTGTATTGAACACAAAGTAAAGCTCCTTATCCTTACTTCCGGTTTCTCCTTGAACCGCGACCTGAGGGAATCTGCCGAAAAGAACGGTGTTTCAGTCATCATCAGTCCGTATACAACTACACCGACTTCCATGCTCATTGCTTATTCAACTCCTGTAACCGCGATGGGAGATACTGAAATCGTTCCGGTGCACAGGAATGACACTACTGCAAAAATCCAGTCCATCCTGCGTAATGCCCAGTGTAAATATCTCCCTGTTGTGGATGAAGCAGGCCGCGTAATCGGTATCATTTCTGAGCATGACCTTATGCGTGAACCAAATGTAAGTGTCGTAATGGTTGACCATAATGAGCTTTCCCAGGCAGTAGAGGCAATTGACCAATACAAAATCCTCGAAGTGATTGATCATCACCGCCTTGGAAACCTTTCCACAAAATATCCTATTACGTTCATCAATAAACCTGTAGGATCGACTGCAACCCTTGTTACTGAACTGTACAAAGAAAACCGCATTCCTATTCCAAAAGATATTGCAGCCCTTTTATTGTGTGGAATCCTGAGTGATACGCTGGTGCTTCAGTCTGCAACGGTAACGGATATGGACCGGGAAACGGCAGAATACCTCAGTGATATTACAAATCTTGACATTAAGGAACTTGGAAATGAAATCCTTCTTGCCGGAAGCCATGTTTCAGGACGCAGTGCTGATGAAGTAATCAAGCAGGATATGAAGGAATATACTGAAGGTAAGTGTGTGTACACAGTAAGTCAGATTGAAGTAGGTAATCCTTCAGAAATTCTTGACCGCAAGGCTGATTTTCTTGCAGAACTGGAGATTGAACGCCGGAGCCGTAAAGGACTTTTCTCGTGCCTTCTTGTTACAGACATCACCACACTTTCCAGCGTGCTCCTCATTGAATGTGACCAGAAATTCCTGCCATTCATCAACTTTCCAAAAAAAGATGATGGTGTTTATTACCTGCAGGGCGTTGTTTCCCGTAAAAAGCAGCTTATTCCGCTGATTACGGAATTGATTGTAAATTACCAGAAATAATATCGTAATAAAGAAACGAAAGGCTGTCCAGAAACCGGAAAAATGAAGAATATTTCAAAAACTCCGGTATGGACAGCCTTTTTTATAGCAGACGTAAAATTGGTTTACACCTTATTCCCATCCAAAAGTTGCAGGTGGTTTATTTGTAGCATCAAAGTACAGTGCATCTACAAATGGAAGATCTGCAATCTGGGCAACAATGTTTCCCAGCAATTCTTTTGGAAGCATTGCAAAGCGGGCTGTCATAACGTCTTCTGAAACTACAGGACGCAATACAAAGCTTGCCCGGTCAGCCGAAGTAGCGTATGGCAGATCAATTGTAAGGTGCTGGAAAATCTTATCATACCAGCCTGACTTATGGAGCTCTGTAAGGACAATGTTATCTACTTCCCGGAGCTGGTCAAGGCGACGGCGGTCACAGTAGCCTTCCTGAATCTTTAAATCTTCATCATCAACACCAGGTTTCTGGTAAAGTTTGATACAAGTGCGGTTCATGTATTTTGCTGCATTTGTAATCGTTGATGAAGCAGCTTCAATCTTTTCACGCTTTCCAGGGAAATGGCGCATACCATCTTTTACTTCTGGATATTCCTTTTCTTTAGCTGCACCAAAATCAAGTACAGCAGGGAAGCGGTAAGTTCTAAAGTCACCCTGAACACCAACTGAACGTACCGGTAAAACGCTGCGCTTTAAATTCGCAGAACAGTTTTCACAGAACATGTTTAATGCAATTGCATCAAGTTCCTTTTGTGCCAATGGCAGTTCCTGCATATCCTGTTCTTTTTCTTTTCCATCGTTACAAAGCACGTTAATGGAAAGTCCCGGGCCTGGGAAAGGATGGCGCATTACAAGTTCATCGCTGAGGCCAAGTTTTTTACCGATTGCACGGACTTCGTCTTTGTAAAGGTCACGGATTGGTTCAATAATCAAACCTTTTGCAATCAAATCCTGAATTCCCTGAACACGGTTATGATGAGTTTTAATTACGTTGGAATTTTTTGTTCCACCCGATTCAATAATATCTGGATACAAAGTTCCCTGAGCCAAAAGCCAGTTTGATTCATCAAGATGCTGTTTTGCAACAACGTCATTGCGGACAGTGATGAAGTTTTCACCAACAGCCATACGTTTTTTCTGAGGATCAGTAAGGCCTGCAATAGCACCAAGGAAGCTTTCAGAAGCATCTTCAACGATAAAGTTATCAAATCCGAATTTATGATAAGCGTCTGCTACGTTTGCAGATTCGTTTTTGCGCATAAATCCGTTGTCGATGTGGAGTCCAAGAACTCTGTCCTGACCAAGAGCTTTATTCAAAAGTGCAAAAGTGATTGTAGAATCAACACCACCGCTCAAGAACAAAAGTACATTGCGGTCACCGGCATCAGCTTTAATCTGTTCAAGGATAATCTGGAGAACTGTGTCCTGATCCCAGTTTTTTTCCATACCGCAATATTTTGCAAAATTTTCAAAAATCTGATTTCCACAGGGAGTATCTTTTACTTCACAATGGCATTGCAAAGAAAAGCGTTTTTTTGCAAGATTCTGGGTCGCTGCAAAAGGACAGTCCTTTGTTGAACCTACAACTTCAAAACCTTCACCCATCTGCAGGACGCCATCCTGATGGCTCATCCAGACCTGCTGGCTTGATTCGATTCCTTCAAAAAGAGGGGATTTAACTTCCGGATTCAAGTTGAGTTGTGCAAAACCGAATTCACCAACATCAGCCTTGCCAACTTTACCATTGTAACCAAGCTGAACAATGTAGTGACCGTAACACAGCCCCAGAATAGGAATGTCGAGATTTAAAATTTCCGAATTGAATTCCGGAACCTTTTCATCATAAACCGAAGAAGGTCCGCCACTGAATACAATGCCCTTACAGTTTTCAAAAACATCTAAGTCTGTAGAAGGAAGGGCAATTTCCGAATAATAACCTAACATGCGGAAGCGCTTTGCAATTAAATGTGCATACTGGCTTCCAAAGTCTAATACAACCATTTTGTCACGGCTCATAAAATAATTCACCTCTTCCTGCTAACGGTTTTCTTTACTGCTGACAGCAGCCTTTATGAATTCCCTGAAAAGCGGACCGGCCTTATTTGGACGGCTCTTGAATTCAGGATGGAACTGTCCTCCTACCATCCAAGGGTGGTCAGGACACTCAACGATTTCAACGAGATCCCTTTCAGGATTTACACCGGCAATAATGAGGCCTGCATTTTTAAGGTCTTCGCGGTATTTGTTGTTGAATTCGTAGCGGTGACGGTGGCGTTCCCATATTGTTTTTGAACCGTATGCAGCTTCTGTTTTTGTTCCCGGTGTTACCGTACATTCAAATTTTCCAAGTCTCAATGTACCTCCAAGAATCTTTCCATTCTGGTCAGGCATCAGGTCAATTACAGGATGCTGTGTTTCCTTATTGATTTCTGTAGAATTTGCTCCTTCGAGTCCAAGTACGTGACGGGCATATTCAATTACAAGGATCTGCATTCCCAGACAGATTCCGAAATATGGAATTTTGTTTGTACGTGCATATTTTGCAGCCCTGATCATTCCTTCAATACCGCGGGAACCGAATCCGCCTGGAACTATGATTCCATCTGCACTTTTAAGTCTTTCTTTTGTTGTTTCATCATCACTTAATGTTTCTGCGTCAACCCAATCGATTTCAACTTCTGCTTCGTTGTGGATTCCTCCATGTACCAGGGATTCAACTACAGAAAGGTATGCGTCATGAAGTTCAATGTATTTTCCGACAAGGGCAATATTTACCTTGTGTTTAGGATTGTTGAACGTGTCAACCATTTTTGCCCAGTCTTCAAGATGTGTCTGTGTATTTTTAAGTCCAAGTACGTTGCAGACTGCTTTTCCAAGCCCTTCCTGTTCCATCTGGAGCGGAACTTCGTAAATAGAGCGGGCTGTAAGATTCTGTACTACGCATTCAGGATCAACATTACAGAATGCTGCAAGTTTATCCCTTGTGGTTTCATCAATTTCATGTTCTGTGCGGAGCATGACTACATCAGGTTTTATTCCAAGTTCCTGAAGTTCCTTTACACTGTGCTGCGTAGGTTTTGTTTTAAGTTCCCCTGATTTTTTCATGTATGGAACCAGCGTAAGATGGATGTAGCAGCAGTTTTCTTCGCCTACACGGTATTTCATAAGGCGGATTGCTTCCATAAACGGAAGTGATTCTATGTCACCTACCGTTCCGCCTACTTCAGTAATGATAATATCTGCATTTGTTTCTTCTGTGGAAAGAAGCATACGGCGCAGTATTTCTTCCGTAATGTTAGGAATCACCTGGACGGTTCCGCCATTGAATCCGCCTTCACGTTCTTTTGTGAGAACGGAAAGGTAAACACGGCCTGCAGTTGTGTTGGAACTCTGTGAAAGGGTTGCATCTGTAAAGCGTTCGTAATGGCCAAGGTCCAGGTCTGTCTCTGCACCGTCATCAGTAACAAATACTTCTCCATGCTGGTATGGATTCATCGTGCCTGGGTCTATGTTGAGGTAAGGATCAAATTTCTGGTTGATTACCTTGAAACCGCGGCTTTTGAGGATAAGTCCAAGGGAAGCTGCTGCAATTCCTTTTCCTAAGCCTGAAACAACTCCACCTGTAATAAAAATATATTTGGTCATATTATACACCTGGATATTCAATTTTAGCCATTTCTGGAAAATCAATGTTCTAGAAATGGCCTTTGTTTTAAAAAAACGCTAAAAACCTAAGTTCTTAGCGGTAACCGTCAGATTAGAAATCAGCTAATTTTGGTGCACGAGGGTAAGGAATTACATCGCGGATGTTTTCCATTCCTGTTACATAACGGATAAGACGTTCAAAACCAAGTCCGAATCCGGAATGTGGTACTGTTCCGAACTTGCGCAGGTCCAGATACCAGTCATAGATTGATTCATCCATGTTGCGGTCTTTGATGGCCTTCATGAGCTTTTCATAGGATTCTTCACGTTCAGAACCGCCAATCAATTCACCAATTCCAGGAACAAGGACGTCAACAGCTTTTACTGTCTTTCCGTCTTCGTTAAGCTTCATATAGAATGATTTGATTTCCTTTGGATAGTTGAAAACCATTACAGGACATCCAAAGATTTTTTCTGTAAGATAGCGTTCATGTTCTGTTGCAATGTCGCAACCCCAGTATGGTGAGAATTCAAACTTTGCACCGTTCTTTTCTGCTTCCTGAAGTTTTTCAATTGCGTCTGTGTATGAAATGCGTACGAATTCTGCATTTGCAACTTTTTCAAGGCTTTCTATCAGACCAGGCTGAATCCTCTTGTCAAAGAATTCCAAGTCTGAACGGCACTTTGTCAAGGCCCAGTTTAAAAGATATTTTACAAAATCTTCCTGAATGTCCATGTCATCGTTAAGGTCAAAGAATGCCATTTCCGGTTCAATCATCCAGAATTCTGCAAGATGGCGTGGTGTGTTTGAATTTTCAGCACGGAAAGTAGGACCGAATGTGTATACGCGGCTCAATGCTGTTGCCAGTGTCTCTGCTTCAAGCTGTCCTGAAACTGTAAGGCTTGCCTTCTTTCCAAAGAAATCTTTTGAGTAGTCAACGATTTTGTGTGCATCTTCAACCTTCATTCCGCCTGCACCGGCTTTTACGCCAAGTTCCGCAATCTTTTCCATGGAAAGTGTTGTGACCTGGAACATTTCACCTGCACCTTCACAGTCAGAACATGTAATTTCAGGAGCATTGATATACTGGAATCCCCTTTCCTGAAAGAATGAATGAACTGCAAATGCCATCTGGTTCCTTACGCGGTAAACTGCACCGAATGTGTTTGTGCGTGCACGAAGGTGTGCGTTATCACGAAGATATTCCATTGACATTTTGTTTTTCTGCAGGGGATATTCTTCTGGATTGCACTGTCCCAGACATTCAAGTTTTTCCAATGTAACTTCAACAGCCTGTCCGCTGGCCGGAGAAGGAATGATTACACCTTCAGCCTTTACGGATGCACCAGTGTTGAGTTTTTTCAGTTCTTCTTCAATATTATTTACATTTGCATTAGGAGAAGGTGCGTTGCGGTCAAATGTAAGCTGGATGTTTGCAAAGCAGCTTCCGTCATTTACCTGAATGAAAACAAGGTTTTTTGAATCGCGGACTGTACGAACCCAGCCGCAAACAGTTACTTTTCTTCCATCTGGAGATGAAGTAAGCAAATCTTTAATTAATGTTGGTACCATTGTAGGTAACCTCCCTGAAAATGTAAATAATAAATTGTATTGTACATTTTTGAACGGTTTTCTTCAATATAAATTATTTCAATATTTCTGCTTGATACGATATACAATTATTTGTATAATTATGAGCAGTTATAAAAAAGAATTGTATAAATATTCATTTTAGGAGGCTGTCCATGAAAAAAAATCCAGAAGAAGCTTTTTTGAGAAAGCTATCTGTCCTTGCCCAGCATAATGATCCGATTAATCCGGATTTATATGGAAAATATGATGTAAAACGTGGCCTCCGTTATGCAAATGGTACCGGCGTCCTTGTAGGCCTTACCCGCATTGGTGATGTTGTAGGTTATGACATTGATGCAGATGGAAATAAGGTTCCTGTTCCGGGACGCCTTATGTACCGTGGCTATGATGTTGCCGAACTCGTACACGACAGCCAGAAACAGGATGAATTCGGATTTGAACAGGTTGTATACCTCCTTCTTTTTGGTGAACTTCCGAATGTAAGTCAGCTTCAGGAATTTAAAGCATACCTTGGAAGCCGCCGTACGCTTCCATCAAACTTTACTGAAGACATGATCATGAAGGCTCCGTCCTGTGACATTATGAATAAAATTGCCCGTGGTGTACTTGCCAGCTATTCTTATGACAGTGATCCTGAAAACAGGGATGTGTCAAATATTCTCCGTCAGTGTATGGAACTTACATCGCGTTTTTCAACACTGGCAGCCTATGCGTATCAGGCAAAACTCCGTTTTTACGATGGTAAGTCGATGTACATTCATAATCCTGTACCGGAACTTTCTACGGCAGAAAATTTCCTGCGCCTCATAAGGCCTGACACACAGTACAGTCCGTTGGAAGCACAGATACTTGACCTTGCCCTTATCCTTCATGCCGAGCATGGTGGCGGTAACAACTCATCACTTACAGTGCATGTAGTTTCATCTGCTGATACCGATACATATTCTGCAATTGCTGCTGCTGTAGGTTCACTTAAAGGCCGCCGTCATGGTGGTGCAAACATACGTGTAATGGAAATGATGGATGACATCAAGTCTAATATAAAAGACTGGTCCAATGACACTGAAATCCGTAATTATCTTTTGAAGATTGCGAAAAAAGAAGCTTTTGACCACACCGGTCTTATTTACGGAATGGGACATGCTGTTTACACAATCTGTGATCCCCGTGCAACGCTCCTTAATGAACTTGCAGAAAAGCTTGCAAAAGAAAAAGGCTGTCTTGAAGAATTCAACCTGTACAAGCGCATTGAAAAAATTGCTCCGGAAGTTCTTTATGAAGTTCATGGAAGTGATAAAAAAATCTGTGCAAATGTTGACTTTTTCTCTGGTTTCGTATACACAATGCTTAACATTCCAAGGGAACTGTACACACCGATTTTTGCTATTTCCCGTATCGCAGGTTGGTCTGCACACCGCATTGAGGAAATCATTGCCGGTGGAAGAATTTACCGTCCGGCATACAAGAACATCTGCAAGGAACGTGAATACATTCCGCTGGAAGACCGTAAATAAAAAGCTGATGGTGCATCAGTACATTTAAAATTGCATCGCATTTTCAAAGTTGTTTCTAAAAATTGCAATTTTTAGAGACTCCGTTATAAACATCAGCTGGAATCCCGGAATGATTTTGTCCGGGATTTTTTTTGGAGAAAACATAATGTCCGCAGAACGAATTGATAAAATCCTTTCCCATGAAGGTTTTGGAACCAGAAAAGATGTGAAGAAACTGCTTCATTCCGGAGTTGTAAAAGTCAATGGAAACAAAATTTCAGATCCAGGTTTTCATGCTGATACTGAAAAGGATGAAATCTATGTTGACGATGAACTTATTTCTGTCCAGAAAGAACTTTACCTTATGATGAATAAACCTTCAGGTGTTGTATGTGCAAATAAAGACGGACTTCACGAAACTGTTTTTTCGCTGTTGGAAGATACATTTAGAACTGGTTATTATGCTGAACGCCTGCATCTTATCGGCCGCCTTGATCTTGACACGGAAGGGTTCCTTATTCTGACGACGGATGGTGCCTTGACCCACAGGCTTATTTCACCAAAATCCCATTGCACAAAAAAATATTTTGTCCGCCTTGTTTCCCCTGTTGATTCCGTAATGCGTGCTGCATATGAAAAGGAAATTAAGGCTGGCATCCATATTCCGCCTGAAGGAAATGAGCCTGATGTAGACTGTCTTCCGGCTCTCGTTGAATGGAATGAAAATGCTGATGAAGCATATCTTTCAATTACAGAAGGAAAATACCATCAGGTAAAACGCATGTTCCGGGCCCTTGGAAATGAAGTCATTTATCTTAAACGTGTGTCAATAGGAAGCGTACTTCTTGATCCTTCCCTTGGTCTTGGACAGTACAGGCAGATGTCTCCTGAAGAGGTGCGTGATCTGGAAATTGAATAAGGGCAGCTCTAGAGAATAGTTTTCAAAGATACTTGGGAATTTTATAATCCTTGAAATTACAAGGTTAAAAATACCGCGTTTTCAAAGTTATCTCCGAAGATTACAATTTATGGAGGTGACCATACATAGAAAAAAAATCAATTTATTTAATTGTTTCAGATTCCCATAAACCGTTCTATATAATAGAATAGAAAAACACAACTATTAAGAATTTTACCGGAGGTATTTATTATATGCTTTCAGATATCCAGATTGCACAGCAGAATGTAATGGTGCCTGTAGAAGAAATTGCATCTAAAATAAACATTGCTTCAGATGATCTTGAACTTTATGGAAAATACAAAGCAAAAATTACAATGAAGAAGCTTCGGGAATATCAGGCAAAGGCTTCCGATCCTTCAAAAAGGGGAAAATTGATTCTCGTTACGGCTATTACACCGACTCCAGCAGGGGAGGGTAAGTCTACGGTTTCCATTGCCCTTGGAGACGGACTCAGAAAAATCGGAAAAAATGCTGTAATTGCCCTCCGTGAGCCTTCTCTTGGTCCTTGTTTTGGTGTTAAAGGCGGAGCATGTGGTGGCGGATATGCGCAGATTGTTCCAATGGAAGATATAAATCTCCATTTTACTGGTGATATCCATGCAATTTCCATTGCAAATAACCTTATTGCAACCTTGATTGATAACCATATCCAGCAGGGAAATGCCCTCGGAATTGATCCCCGGACTGTAACATGGAAACGCTGTGTTGACCTTAATGACCGCCAGCTCAGGAATATCATAAGCGGCCTCGGTGCACGTACAGATGGTACTCCTAGGGAAGACCATTTCCAGATTAGTGTTGCCAGCGAAATTATGGCAATTGTCTGTCTTTCGCGGACTATTACAGAACTTAAGGACCGCATTTCATCAATCGTAATCGGAAAAAATTATAACCGTCAGGATGTAAAATTCGGTGAATTGAAATGTACTGGTGCGGTTGCAGCCCTTTTAAAGGATGCCATCCGTCCAAACCTTGTGCAGACATTGGAAAAGACGCCTGTATTCGTTCACGGAGGTCCGTTTGCAAATATTGCTCACGGATGTAATTCTGTCAATGCTACTGTAAGTGCACTGGCAACTGGTGATTATGTAGTTACAGAAGCCGGTTTTGCTGCAGATCTTGGTGCTGAAAAGTTCATGGACATAAAATGCCGTGCTGCTGGAATTGCTCCGGAAGCTGTCGTCATAGTAGCAACGATACGCGCACTGAAAATGCATGGCGGTGTTCCAAAAGCTGAACTTTCAGTAGAAAATCTTACTGCTCTTGAAAAAGGGTTTGCGAACCTTAAAGCACATATTGAAAATATTTCAAAATTCGGTGTTCCGGCTGTCGTTGCTGTCAACCGTTTTGTAAGTGATACAGAAGATGAAATCAATCTGCTTGAACGCCTTTGTAAAGAAAATGGTTCTGTAGCAGTCCTTTGTGAAGGTTGGGGCAAAGGTGGTGAAGGTGCAGTAGAACTTGCCCGGGTAGTTGCTGAAACTGTAGATTCAGGAAAAGCTGATTTCCATCATCTTTATGAAAGTGAACTTCCGCTGGATAAGAAAATTGAAAAACTCGCTGTAGAAATCTACCATGCTGACCGTGTTGAATTCCAGGGAAGTGCCCTGAAAAAGCTTAAGGCCCTTGAAGATGCCGGTTATGGAAAACTTCCGGTGTGTGTTGCAAAGACTCAGAATTCCATCAGCCATGATCCAAAGCTTATCGGGGATCCAAGAGGGTATGTGTTCCCTGTCAGGGACGTGCAGCTGTATGCAGGTGCAGGATTTGTTGTTGCCCTTGCAGGTGACATTATGACAATGCCAGGCCTTCCAAAGCTTCCGGCTGCCCTTAATATTGATGTAGATGATGACGGAATCATCTCAGGATTATTCTAAGAAACGTACGTGGGATAAAAACTGGACTGCCAAAAAGTTTTGAAAACGACTTTCAGGCAGTCCTTTTTTTTACATCGGCTTATTTTCCCGATTTATCAGTAACTGCAAGAAAAAATGGGCAAAACCTAAAAAAAAACTGAACCTGTTTCCAGATTCAGTCTTACGGCAGATTCAATATCTGATGAAATTTTTACGAGAATTCTGAAAACTGCTTTTTTAGAATTCTCGTTAACTGCACCAAATGAACCGGTACTTCGCCACTCTGCGTCATACAAAAAGGTTTTCATACCGGTGTGCATTTTTCTTTTAGAAGAACATGATTACCAGTTTTGCGGCAAGTACAATTGAAACAAGCGCAAATGGATATGTTGCAGCGTATGCAGCTGAAACTTCATCTGTTCCTGCTGTAGAAATCAATGTACCGAGGGCTGGAGTAGATGTCATACCGCCTGTGATTGAACCAAGATTGTTAAGAATGCTGAGCTTGAATACATAGCGGGCAATGATATAACCGACAACCATTGGAACTGTTGTCATGACTGCACCATAAATGAAGTATGTCCAGCGGAACTTCTCTATAAAGTTGACTCCACCAGGAACGCCGGCACCAATAAGGAAGAGTACGAGTCCAAGTTCACGCATGAAATTCAATGTTTCTTTCTTAATCCTGCAGTCAATTTTTCCGATATGTGCAAAATGGCCGACGATAAGACCTCCAATAAGACAACCGCCTGAATTTCCAAGTTTGAAGTTGATTCCAGGAATTTCAATTGCACCGATGAGACAACCTAAGGCAACAGCTACAAAGAATGCAAAGAATCCGAACGGATCCATTGCTGTGAATGTTCCTTTCAATTCAGGAACCTTGATTGAGTTTGCAGCCTGAAAATTTGCAACTTCATCAGCCATATTTACTTTGAGGATTTTTGGAAGAATTTGCACAAAAAGAACTACACCAAGGACACCGAATGTATATGCAATTCCATATCCTGCTGTAACATCAGCTTCAATAGCCTGTGCAACTTCTTTACCGGCACTAAAACCAGGAGTTGAAGTAAGGCCGCCAGTAAGAAGCCCTACAGCCATTGATGAAGACATGTCTTTATCAAGAACTGTAAAAAGGATTGCTGTTCCTGCACCAATTGCAATGACTACGAATCCCAGAATGATGTAAGCAAGTGTGCTTTTATTGAAAGAACGGAAAAACTTAGGACCTGCAATAAGTCCGACCGCAGTTACGAATAATGCCGTACCGATGTTTGATACGATGCCGAAGTTTCCCTTGAGTTTTGAGCTGAAAAGGAAGATTTCTGTTTCTTCAATTTTGAAACTAGGAACAAAGTGGGCTACAACACCATAAATAAGTGCAACGAGAAGGACTCCTGCAGTTCCAAGTTCAATTCCCTTTACTTTGACTCCGCCAACCAGATACCCCAACGCACCGATAGCGAAAACTAAAAAGATAAATGACAGGGCTGAATTGCAGACCCCAGCTAAATAAGCAGTCATTTTTCTACCTCTTTATAAAAATTAAGATAAGCTGTTTAACATTATATTATTTTAAAAATATTTAAGCAATAAGATTTATATATCACATGACATGCTTTTCAAATATATGGTACAAAATGTTACTTTATGGAAAAATATGGACAGTAATATATATATTCACTAAAAAAGCCTGCGTTTTACTGATTAATTAAACACGCTGTGTCCATAAAAAATGTTGCTAAAAAAATCAGCATTGTACTAAAAAAGCGGGATGATGGTAAGAAATCACAGCGGCGAAGTCTTCGGAAAACTATGCTGTGCACATAAACTGTGGTGGATATGGGGCCTGAAAAAATCTTCCATTTCAAACTCAGTATGTAATTTTCAGATTTTTGAAATGGAAGGATTTGAGTAGGTGCTGAAAGAAATTCAGCATGACAAAACAGGAATTTTCCAGTGTTTTCATGCATTGTTGTATTGAGGCGTAACTGAACAGCTTCTGATTTTAACTCTGAGCCTCTGTTTTAGTGTCTGCTGGTGTTTTGTTCCTGTGCCTTTTGTGGATGTGGATTTTCCTGTTTTCCTGTCGGTGTGTTTAGGTTTCATTTTGTATTCCTCTGCATCACATGTTGCAGCAGGAGTGAATTCCCGATCATCTTAATTGTATATTGCTAAATCGGGAAACTCAATTCCGGTTGGTTCAGCACCGAAAAACATGTCTTACGGCGCATAATTTACCATTTTTCATAAAATATACCGGTCCAGAATGAGGCTTAAAGAATGTAAGACTTCTTGTTGGATTGTCCATAGCATCCTCCTTTTTTTGTACATCTGATATATTGGTAAGGAATGAACAGCCGTAAGGCATGTTATTTCCCCTGATTACTCAGGACGGCCTGGCTGCCTGACGGATATGGCTTGGAATCTATAAAAATCCTGTGTGTTTCGGTTTTATCTTTACGATGTCATCCTGCCTGTTCTTTATATTGAATGTAAAATAAGGTATAATCAGGCCATGACATTATTACAGACTGAACTGGTGAAAGCCCTGGATGCAATGGGAGACAGGAACCGTTTTACTGATGCACAGCTTGCAAAAAAACTGAGGGAAATAGCAAAAATCGACGGGAAAAACAAAGCCGTAATCGCCCTTGCTGATCTGGCTGTTGCGGTGGAAATCCTTGCTGAATCAGGAAAATTTTATTCCATTACTGTTACTTCTGCTAATGACCTTGTTATTGAACGGGCAGAATCCGTAAAGGAAATAGCTTTGGAAAACAGGCAGCGACGTCAGCGTCACGAAAAGTCATGCATTATTTTTACGAACAGTGACTTAAATACAAATCCATCTAAAAATCCGGACAGAAAACATAAAAAGGCTGGTATTTCAAGACGTGTTTGCCGCGAAAGTCTTGTTGTAAACGGTAGATGGGAGTAGGAAATTATTCTGTTGCATCCCAATGAAATTGTTTTAAATCAACCCTGTAGTCTTCCACTTTGATTCCGTCTTTTTCAAGGCGGTGTTTCTGTTCTTCAATGCCTAGACCAAAATTTTTTGCAAGTTTTCCTTGGGCATTTACAACTTTATAACATGGGTAATAGTCTGGCAGTGGATTTGCATGGAGGATGTTTCCTACTGCGCGGCACATTTTCTTATTTCCAAGATGTTCTGCAATCTGGCCATATGTCACCACCTTTCCTTTTGGAATCGTGCGTAAAAAATCATAGACCTTCTGTGCTGTAGGGGTAATATCATTCATCTACTTTTTGTCCTTGTATGCATAGGAGAAATTTATCGGCGGACAGGTTGCGCTGATATAGGTTAGTGGAGAATCATTGTCGTTGCGTATGCCGTGTATGTCCTTGTCCTCGAATCTTACAACATCTCCTTTGCTGAATTCTTTTTCCATGTCACCGGCAAGGAGCAGCATTCCTTTACCTTTTGTACAGATCCAGATCTGTTCGCTTGCATCATGGCTATGTCGAGGCTGGATTGCTCCTGGTGCAACCGTAACTTCCGTAAGTGTCACTCTTTTTGACGTGCTGTTTTCAGGATTCAAAAGCTGCCTTGAATCAATACCCGGATTAGACAATGTCTTTATTGAAGAAGATGAGATGAATTCCATAGGGGTAGTATAAGAAAGTTGTCTGTAATTTACAATAAAGACATAGAATAAAAAAAACAGCCCCTCTGGATTAACAGAAGGGCTGAGAATTACGCGTTAACAATTATTAACTATTAATTACTTTGAAGCACGCCGCAACCTTACGGTTGCTTACCGAGTTTCCTTTCGGAAACTCGCGGGCTTATTTGCTTGCTCCTGGGAATGGCTTCTTTTCGAATTCTTTGTTTCCGTGTGTGTAGCTTGGGAGAACCTTTGGAGATGTTACGTCTCCTGTGATTCCGGCTGCTGCTCTTTCCTTTTCGAAAGCTGCAACGTGGTCAAGGTTCATCTTGCTTGTGTCAGAGAGGCTGATGTTCTTGAACATCTTTCCTGCTTCGATACCAGCTTCACGACCGAATACAACAACGTCGAGGAGTGAGTTACCCATCAAGCGGTTTGT
>JAZLGS010000040.1:0-30911 GCA_045616425.1 Treponema sp. | reverse complement strand
TTCATCAGAATGCAGCAGATGAATCCCACGATTCCATGAGGATTTCCAAACTGACTTCCAATGTAGTCACTAAATTTTCCCATTCAAACTTTCTCCCAAAAAAAAGGCACCCCGGAAAATCAATTTTCAGAGATGCCTTTATCAATTGTAAAAAAATGATATCTGCGTTAGTTAATTTTTGCTACAAACTGTTCAACAATCTTGCCGCTCAAACCAGTGTATGTAAGTGGAGTTGCAGCAAGAAGTCTTGCCTTAACTTCGTCGCTTACTTCAAGATTCTTTGCAAGGTTATGGAAATCTTCGATAGTAACTTTCTTACCGCGAGTGATTTCCTTAAGGCGTTCATAAGGCTTGTCAACATTGCTCATGCGAAGAAGATTCTGGTATGCTTCTGCCAGAACTTCCGGTGTTGTTTCCAAAGCTTCCGTAATCTTATCTGCATTAACTTCAATTTTACCAAGTCCCTTCTGAAGTGAAGCATAACCGATCATTGAATGGGCGAATGCACAACCCATGTTGCGTTCTACAGTTGAGTCTGTAAGGTCGCGCTGAAGGCGGCTGATGCAGAGCTTGCGTACAAAGAATTCGAACATTGCATTTGCCATGCCAAAGTTTCCTTCCGCATTTTCAAAGTCGATAGGGTTAACCTTGTGTGGCATTGCGCTTGAACCGATTTCTCCGGCAACTGCGCGCTGCTTGATCCATCCGTCAGAAATGTAGCGCCATGTATCCATGGCAAAGTCTGTAAGGATATTGTTGATTCTCTTAACGCCGTCAAAAACGCGGAGGTAAGAATCGTGTGGTTCAATCTGTGCTGTGATTGGATTGAAGCGGACCTTCAATGGTTTTGTGTGCATATATTCATTTTCAAGTGGAGTGATTTCCGCATTGAAAGAATTGATGAGTTCGTGGCTGAAGTTGATCCAGTCGAATTCAGGGAAAACAAAGTTGTGTGCGTTGAATCCACCAGTTGCACCGTTGAGTTTAAGAAGGATGTCGATGTTTCCAAGCTGGCAGAGTTCTTCCTTCATGCGGTTGACGAACACGAGGACTTCCTTTCCGAAAGTTGTAGGAGTAGCAGGCTGACCGTGAGTGCGGGCAAGCATTGAAAGGTCTTTGTGTTCAACGGCAAGTTTGTAAAGTTTTCCGTAGATTGAAAGGATTTCCGGAACAACAACATTATTAACGGCATCGCGGATCATGAGTCCATAGCTGATGTTGTTGATATCTTCAGAAGTAAGGGCAAAGTGAACGTATTCAAGGATTTCATCCATTCCCATTTCCTTAATCTTGCGCTTGATGAAATATTCAATTGCCTTAACATCGTGGTTAGTTGCAGGAGTTCCATCGTAGCCGGTTGTTTCAAAAGCCTTGATGATTTTTGCATCTTCTTCTGTAATTTCGATGATAGAACGGAGTTTTGCTGCATCAACAACAATCTTTACACGTTCCTTGAGCATTGGTGTTTCAAGAAGTTTGATAAGATAATTGATTTCAGTATAAATGCGATATCTCATAAGAGCCATTTCGCTGAAATATCCCTGAAGACACTTTGTCTTTCCTTCATAGCGGCCGTCAATTGGTGAAACGCTAGTCAATGCCATACATTACCTCTAAAAAAAATGATAGAAACCTCCAAAAACTGTAATTTTTAGAGGCAACCTTGATGATTATATCAAATATTCTGTTTCTTGTCTCATTATGTATGGAGAATTGTAAATGAAGCTGCTGATAGTTCCGGCTGTCTGCCCCTGAAATGATAAACCTGGACACAGGGCGTGCAGGATGCTTTTTGCATCCAGTTATCAGCCCCGTCGGCACGAATAAACCCAGAATGCCACCGTCAATCATACTTTTGGGACAGCCGCCTTGATAAAGATGAATTTGAAACATTCATTTAAATCTTGAACCGTGAAACCCGGTCCGAGAAATTCAAGGAAAGTTCGTTATTCTTCTTTGAAATTTTATCTGTATTTTCCATTCTTTCTGAAACTTCTTTTATTGACGAAGTCGTGTTGTCGGTGGATTTAGAAACCTGGACAGCTGAATCCTTAAAGCGTTCAACTTCCTTTTTAAGATCCAAGGCACCGCTTCTGATTCTGTTTTCACATTCCTGTACAGTTTTTGTAATTTCTGTAATTTCGTCCATAGCTTCAAGAATGCGGTCAGTCTGTTCAGTGCTGGTCTGAACGGCAATTTTATTGTCTTCTGAAAGCTGCCGGACTTTTTCAGTGCCATTTAAAACCTGGGTAAATGTTTCTTCAAATTTCTTCAGGCTTTCAACCATTTTTTCGATGATTACTTTTATCGAAGAAATATTCTTTTCAGATTCAACAGACTGTGCTGAAACTTCTTCTGCAAGTTTTCCAATTTCTTCTGCAACAACAGAGAAACCTTTTCCGGCTTCCCCTGCATGTGCTGCTTCTATTGCCGCATTCATGGCAAGCATGTTCGTCTGTTCCGCCACAGTTGCAATAGACTGGTTGATTTCAAGAAGCCCCTCTGACTGCTCGGAAGTCTGGAGGATCAACTGTGCAATCAATCCCTGGGCGCTCTTTGAAATTTCAAGTGCCTCAAAAAGTGAAACCACATTATCCTGCATGGTCTGTGTGTTTGATGCAACGGAACTGATGTTTTTCTTCATCAATTGGATTGACTTTGACGAATCCATGACTGCATTCTTTTGAACTTCAACACTCTGTGAAAAATTCTCAACATTATCTGAAATCTGGGTAATGGCATTTTCTTCGTTTTCAACGGAATGCTTCTGGTTATCAATATTGTTTTCTATCGTTTCCATTGCCGCAAGACATGAATTCAAAAGTTTTGTTGACTCCCCGACTTCTGAATCAAGTTTTTCTGAATAGTCCGAAAGTTCCACAGATGCATTTTGAACAGTTGAAATTACGGAACGAAGCTCATCAATCATAATGTTGACATCTTCTATGATATCACTTATTTCATTTTTCTTTGACGGAACTTCTACATTCCTTGAAAAATCACCACTTGTAACATTTTTTAGTACAGGAAGCATTTTCCTGATAGGCAGGGTAATTGAATTTGAAATAATGGCAATAATCACACTGACAAGAATCAGGATTGCAATACTGATACTGATTGCCGTAAACAGGACGCGCTTCATGAAATAGAAAGCATTATCCTTTGGCTGAACCGTAACGACAGTCCATGAATCTGAGGCACCATCAAGTTTTACCGGACAATAAGAAATTATGGAAAGTTTTGAATCGACTTCACATTCTGCCATACCTGAGCGTCCTGCCAGCATATTCCCGATTTCCTGCTTCAGTCCATCTGAAATTATAACTGATACCTCTTCTGTAACAGGATTGTTTTTTGAATCAAGTACTATATTTCCGGCAGCATCCTTTTTTGAAACGGTCTTCTTTAAATCCTTGTAATTATAAAGTTCCGTGATGTATGTACTGTCAGGATGGGCCATTATGTTTCCATCTCCGTCAATAATGAAGGAATAGCGTCCGATTGATGTATTTTTAAAATTATCAACCAGCTTCTGGATTTCACCAAGAGTAACATCAATACCAAAAATTCCCACCATCTGGGAATTACGGAACATGGGATAAAAAATTGAAGTACATGTGCTTCCTGTCCCGGCCGAATAGTAGGATTTTGAAACAAAAGGCTTTTTGGTCTGTTCCATCTGGGTGAACCACCACCGGTTTTTCCTGTTGCCATAGTTACCCATGGAGCGGCCTATCTGGTCGCCGTTCATATCCTGTGAATAAAAAAGTTCAATATACGGATTGTTTTTTGCAGCATGTTTAAGTATAGGCTCCTGAATTTCGCGCTGCATTGTGAGTATGCCTTCGTCAGTCGACATTTCTTCACCAAGTCTGTACAGGCCTGACATGAAAGTCTGTATATCAGCAGCAATGAACCTTGAAGCTTCTTCTGTCTGAAAACGGATCTGATTCTCATAAACATTTTTGAAAATCGATAAAACGGTAAGAAGTACACCCAGAAACAGCAGAATCATGCTGAGAAGTACCGGGCCCAGAATCTGATTGAAAATTTTTGAAGTTTTACGTCCCATGATAAAAGATTATATCATGAAAATATTTGTAATAAAAAGAAAACCTGCAGTTTCTTTGAAAAAAAACCGTAAATCAGCTGTTCCAGCTTTATTTATACCGCAAAAGACACTCAAAAAAGCCGGGATGTTCTTCTGGAATTCCTGCCGTAACATCATAATCAAAAACTTCGTATTCTGTAATTGAAAATCCGATCCGGCTGTTTCCAAGTAATCCGTTTTCATCAAGCAATGCCCGGTGCCGGTCTTTGTCATAACGGTGGCTGTACCATTCCGGGAAATTTCCTTTTTTTCCTGTCCGTACAAAATCATAACGGAGGAGATTGATTACCAGCAGTGCATCTGTTTCCGGCAGATTGTTTTCCACGGTAAAATCATTCAACAGCTGGAACCAGTACAGTTCCCTTCTGGCCTGTGTAAAAGCAGCCTTACTCCGGCCATAATCCGTAATGCGGCTCATGAATTTCCACGGACTCATTTTTCTGAATATGTAATTCATGGTGAAGCTGAAAGTACCTTTGTTCCAGTAAGCATCTGTTGCAACTTCCACATCCTTTAACCAGGCAATATCCTTAAAGCTCATGTAAGGCGTAGAAAAAGTTTCATAAAATGGATTTTCCATCCATTTCCAGCCGTTTTTTGCTGCATAATCCGCCATGACCGTCCCATCAAGGATTTTCAGGAATCCCAGCTGCAATGCGTCAGGTTTCAGTGCCATTACATAATCATAACTGTGGCCGAAGCTTTCAAGATTTTCATATGGCAGACCTGCAATAAGGTCAAGGTGCTGATGGATTGTCCGCGGAATGCGCCGGATTTTCTGTGCAAGGATTTCCGTATTGTCAGAACGGTTCACGGCCCTGAGGGTTGCTTTATTTGCGGACTGGACTCCCATTTCAAACTGCATGATTCCTTCCGGAACCTGCTGAAGGAATTCCAGGGCTTCTTCGGAAAGATATTCTGCTTCTATTTCAAAATGAAACATGGTCTTTCCGTTATGGTGGGTCAGGATATATTCCCAGACAGGAATGTAGCGGTCAGGATTCAGGTTGTATGTGCGGTCAATGAATTTTACCAGATTGATTTTTGCATCAAGGAAAATCTGGAGTTCTTCTTTTACCCTTTCAAGACTTTTAAAACGGACTCTCCTATCTACGGAAGAAAGGCAGTAAGCGCAGCTGAAAGGACAGCCTCTGGTTGATTCATAATAATAAATCTTGTGGTCAGGATCAAATTTTCCATTAAGGATTTCCGGATAAGGAAAAGGAAGCATATCAAGATTTTCAATAAGCGCCTGGTTTCCTGAATAAATTACCCGGCCTTCTCCGTTCCTGAAATAAATGCCTTTTATTTTTTGAAAATCAATCTGGGATTGCAAATAGAAAGCTTCCGCCAGTTCAGCAAAAGACTTTTCGCCTTCGCCGTGCATTATAAAATCCAGTGAAGGCAGCATGGAAAGATATTTCTCCGCGCCATAACCAAATTCCGGGCCGCCGGCTCCCACAATACAGCCGGGAAGGATTTTCTTTATGTCAGGAATGATTTTTACTATATATTCGGCATTCCATATGTAGGTAGAAAAAAGCACCAGATCTGCCTCCGTCATTCCGATGCCACGGAGGACTTCGCCGACAGGCTGGTTTATCGTAAATTCCAGAAAATCAATCCGGGGAATCTTATTTGCATGGTATCTTTCTGCATATGCCTTAAGGGAACGGATGGCAACATTTGTATGCATGTAACTTGCATTGACTGAAACAAGAAGGATTTTTGCATCCATATTACGATTCAACCGGCGGAGGACTTTTGCTTTTATCTGCCTGATCCGCTCTGGTGTAATTGAAAAATCTATCACACTATCTTCAATTATGCTTGGTTTATTTGCTATTGGATCATCTTCAAGTCCGCGGATTTTTATCTTGCAATATTTCCTGAGGACTTCTGATTCACAGGGCCGCAGATGGAAAGAATCAAAAACTTCTCTTGAAATTATAGTTCCGTCATTTGCGTCGTTTTCAAGTGCCGTCATGAATTTTTTTCTTTCATCTTCAAAATTGATTTCAGCCATGCGTCCATTATATTCAGTTCCACAGATTTTATAAAGTACAGGGTGACGGACATAACCTTGCAAATAAGTGCATATCTGAATAAATAAGTGCACCGGAATTTTCACTCCCAGATTCTGGATATATTAATTTCATTACATATAAACAGGAGAGTTTTATGATTAATTTTTATGACAGGGACTGGATGAACACAGGATTTTTGTGGGAAGAAAACATGACAGACGAAAGACTTGCTCTGCACTATTCTTCGCCTGCGCATGGAAAAAAAGAAAAAGAAAACAGGAAGAAGGAAAATGCTGTTCCTGTAAAACATTCAAATCCGATACGGATAATCAGGAAGCAGGCAAAATTCCTGTTCAACAAAATCAAGCGGGCAAGACATTCAGCTTAAAAAAGGAGCCGGATTTTTGATAGCCCTGCAAACTGCTGAAAAAACAAAATCACGGGGCTGTCTTAAATGCATGATTCACAGTGTCATTCCGGCCATGAAACAGGTTCCCGGAATTTCTACACCGCATGCAGTGCAGATGCTGAATCAAGTTCAGCATGATAAACCGAATCTGTCACCCTGAGTTTATTTCAGGGGCTTAATGACAGGACTCATTGGACAGCCCTTCTTTCAGTCATTCTTTTTTTCTTCTGTCTTTCGCATTGAACAGTTTTTTGTACAACCTGCACATCCGCCGCCACATTTTCCTTTCTGTTTTATGATTGAACGGATTGCAAAAAATACAGCTGTTGCAATCAATAAAAGCAAGATGATGTCTGCGATATTAATTCTTATTGTCATGATATAAACTCCCGGAATTATAAAATCTTCATTCCAATCATGTATACGGTATAAGAAAGCAGCCAGGCGATTCCACACTGCCAGAATACAAGGCACAATGCCCAGCGTCCCCCAAGTTCCCTTTTTATTGAAGCAATGGCTGCAATGCACGGCGTGTAAATAAGACTGAACACAAGCATTACTGCGGCACTGAGTCCGTTCATTACACAAGAAATGTTTCCTGCAAAAAGGACTTCCATTGTGGACACAACGGTTTCTTTTGCAATCACGCCGGAAATAAGAGAAGTACATATGCGCCAGTCACCAAGGCCAAGAGGTCTGAACAATGGAACGAACAATCCGGAAATGAGTGCAAGTATGCTTTCGCTGGAATCCTCTACAAGATTCAGTTTTATATTGAAACTCTGGAGATACCAGATGACTATGGTTGCAATAAGGATTACGCTGAATGCCTTCTGCAGGAAATCTTTTGCCTTTTCCCAGAGAAGCTGCATTACATTTTTCAGCATAGGAAGTCTGTAATTCGGCAGTTCCATGACAAACGGAACTGCTTCACCACGGAAAAGAGTTTTTCTGTAAATCAGTGAAACAACAATTCCGCAGATGATTCCAAGAAGGTAAAGTCCAGTCATTATGAATCCGCCATACTCAGGAAAAAATGCATTTACAAAAAAAGCGTAAATCGGAAGCTTTGCGGTACAGCTCATGAATGGAGTCAGGAGGATTGTCATGCGGCGGTCCCGTTCGCTTGGCAAAGTACGGGTTGCCATTACGGCAGGAACAGTGCAACCAAAACCGATGAGCAGCGGAACAATGGAACGTCCTGAAAGCCCGGTTTTGCGAAGGAGCTTATCCATGAAAAAAGCAACGCGGGCAATATAGCCGCTGTCTTCCAGAAGCGAAAGGAAGAAGAACAAAGTCACAATAATCGGAAGGAAACTCAGTACACCGCCGACACCTTCAAAAATGCCATTTACAATAAGTCCGTGGATTGCTTCGTTTACACCGGCAGCGGATAATGCACCATCTACGATACTGGTGATTTTTTCAATTCCTGTTTCAAGCAGCGTCTGCAGGAAAAGTCCTATGACATTAAAAGTCAGAAAAAATACTGCAGCCATTATCAGGATGAATGCCGGAATTGCAGTATATTTCCCTGTAAGAATGCGGTCAATTTCCTCACTGCGGCGGCGTTCCTTACTTTCGTGAGGACGGATCACAGTCTCTTTGCATACTTTGGTGATGTAAGAAAAACGCATGTCAGCCATGGCGACACTTCTGTCACATCCGCGTTCTTTTTCCATCTGTGAAATAATGTGCTCCAGTGCATGTTCTTCGTTCTTTTCAAGCTTGAGGCTGGAAAGTATTTCTTTATCGCCTTCAATGATTTTGCTTGCTGCAAAACGCACCGGAATTCCTTCCCTCTCTGCATGATCCTGGATAAGATGGATTACGGCATGAATGCAGCGGTGAACTGCACCATTATGGTCATTTTCGTCACAAAAATCCTGTTTTAACGGCCTTTCCTGATATTTTGCAATATGGATTGCGTGTTTTACAAGTTCATCAACACCTTCATTTTTTGCAGCCGAAATAGGAACTACAGGAACACCGAAAAGATTTTCCATTGTATTCACATCGATTGAGCCGCCATTTCCGGTAAGTTCATCCATCATATTGATGGCAACTACCATTGGAATATTCATTTCAAGAAGCTGCATGGTAAGATACAGATTCCTCTGGATATTCGTTGCATCTATTATATTGATGATGGCTTTCGGTTTATGTTCAAGAACGAAATTCCTGGAAACAATTTCTTCACTACTGTAAGGCGACATTGAATAAATTCCCGGGAGGTCGGTAATTCTGGAATCAGCATATCCACGGATGGGACCACTTTTACTGTCGACGGTAACTCCCGGAAAATTTCCTACGTGCTGGTTTGAACCGGTAAGCTGATTGAATAATGTAGTCTTTCCGCAATTCTGGTTTCCCATAAGCGCGAATGTCAGCTTTGTTCCGGCAGGAAGCGGATTTTCATGTTCTTTTGAATGGAATTTTCCCTCTTCGCCTAATCCCGGATGCAGGGTATTCTGGCTTTTCTTTTCCTGAGTCACCTTTCCTGATTTTGTACACAATTCCACCTTGATTTTCCGGGCATCAGCAAGACGCAATGTCAACGAATAACCGTGAATCTGTAATTCCATAGGGTCACCCATGGGAGCAAGTTTTATCAAGGTGGTTTCTACACCGGGAATCAATCCCATATCAAGAAAATGCTGGCGGAGTGCCGGTTCCCCTTTTACATCAAGAATACGGGCTGTCTGGCCAGATTTTAACTCATTCAATGTCATGCTGCCATTGTAATAATTTAACGGCAGTTAGTCTAGTGTAACTTATTTTGCCACATCCGTAAAAAGTGTTGTCTCTTCCGCCTTCGAAGCCCGGCTTCTCGGAGACTAGCTAAAATTGCTTCCGAAGTTCTGCTTCTTATGCTGAGTTCATGCCGGGATGTCGAAACTTCAAAACCTGGCATTCATGTTAAATAAAAATATGCATCATCAGCTGCGACCGGATAACAATATACATCTTCTACTTTCATTATGGCTGACAGTTCAGAAGCAAACTTTTTAAGATTATTTCTGGTTTCTAAAATTTCAAATACCAAGGCAAAAAAAGGTAAAGACAATAATATGAACAAAACAATACTCCATAATAATGTTTTTGCTTTATCATGATTCCTGATACTTTTTACTAATCTGTATATTCCAAAACCAGTCAGCGCAAAAAAACATACTGCCACTGCTGCAATCTGCCGCCATAAATCTGATGATAAAATATAAATTGATGTAGGACCGTCAGCTCCACCAATTATTGTAATACTAGCCGCCTGATGCAATTGATTAATCATATTTTTCCTACCTCCCCACCGTGCAGCCGCAGTCAAAGAAAAGTCTTGAGATTCTTTGTAATTTTTTTATACTTGCGCTTATTCATTTTTTATCAGGTAATTCCGCATACATCTTTCCAATCAAGTTTTTTAAGAATTCCTTATTATCAATTTCATCAACAAGCAGCATTGGTTTTGCTCCTTCATATGGGATTTCTTCTATTGCATCTTCCATCAAATTCAATGCAGTTCCGGTTTTCTTGATTAAAAACCTATCATCATATATTCCGCCGAATATTTTACCTTTGTAATACAGAATATACTCACCCATCATTTTTCTAACTGATATATCATCCAGTAAAGAAAGCTGGTCTAAAACATAGTCACAGTATTCCTTTGAACTTGCCAATTTATATTCTCCTGAATTCCGCTGACTGCAAACTGTCTGCAGCATTTTTATCTGTCATCTTTTTACAGGCAGTTGTTTTCTCTATTTATGTTGACAACTGGATCCAAATCTTCATCAGAAAACTTATCTATCAATTCTTCTAATGAATTTTCCATTTTATATTTGACCTCTTCGTTATAAAGAGGAAACACCTGATAGAAATTTACTTTTTTGAATAATCCAAGTTTTAACGGCTTCACAATCTCATTATTTTTATTGATTGAATTTATCAATATAAAACTGTTAAATCCGGTATTGTCAGCAACAGGACTGAAGTCTTCATTTGCTGTAATACTATGACCATATGCAAGCCAGGAATCTGTGTATATAGGTAGTCGTGCAATATTTTTCAGCTGCCTTATTGCCCAATAATATTCTTCTTTATCTGATTTTATATTCCATTCTTTTGGTAAGAAGATTACATATTCTGCATATTCCAATTTGTATGATTTCAATTCTTTCGGAACATTCATTTTATATGCACCAGCTCCCATAGTCACCAGTTTATAATAAGGCTGGTCTTCAGCCGGAGGGACGATTGCAATATCCAGATGAATATCCGGAGATACGATTTCATGGATTACTTCGTCAAAATGTCCATATTCTTGTTTAACAAAGGATTCATATTTATTTAATTCTGAATTTGTATACTGATAAAATGGTCCATGATTTTTCATTAAAAACCTCCCATGCCAAACTTTGATGCATTTCGCTCTGGCGCAGTTTAATTTTCTTTAAGTATGAAAATATCCGATTTATTCATATTATAGGAAAAACAGTGGCTGACGGCAACAGCAGTAGCGATGGGAGCCCCTGCGGAGCAGTCCACCGCAGGCAAAAATTTTTTGCCAAGGAGGATGAGCGCTTAGCAAAGGGCGGACGTAGCGACGGCAGCTGGCTGCCGGACTGCCATTAAAAGAAAATTACTCTGGCTGTGGAAGATGTTTTTCAATCATTTTTTTAAGTTCGTTATTACAGTCTGCAGTCTGCATGTTTGCAAAGTTTTCCTTTATCTGCTCATATGTTGCGGTTTCCAGATTTATCGACCGGAGTTTCATGTCATGATAGTAGATTCCCCAGTTACCAACTTTGCGGATTGTTTTGTATGTCCACACGGTCCAGCTGATTTCGTTTTGATTCAAAAGTTCCAGGCCCTGATCCCAGGCTTTGAAATTTGAAAAATAATTGAATTCTCCCAGATAGCTTGGAACGTTGTAATCCGCCTGATTTATGGCATCAAGCTTAGCCTTCATATTTGCAATCTGTTTGCCGCCTGCGTTGTTGTAGTCACCATAAAAATAATTGTGGTATTCGTACATTACGTTTTCCCATTTGTAGCCGGCCGGATCTGGAAGGTCTACAGGATCCCATGTGGCTTCCATAATAATAGTGTGGTCAGAATCTATTTTCCGGATGCGTTTGTATGCTTCGTCATAAATTGTCCAAAGCATCTGGTGGAGCTGCCCGTCTGAATAATGAGATGTGTAGCGGTAAGTGCAGCAAGGTTCGTTTAAAAGATCATAGCCAGCTACAACCGGATTTCCTTTGTAATGTGTGGCTACGGCTTCCCATAATTTATAGAAAAGTTCCTGATTGGCTCCGGCTTCTTCTCCAAAAAAGAATTTGCTGGCATTAAGCTTATCTTTTTTCCCGTCAACGCCTGAATGGTCGCTGCCGTTTTGTGAACCAGGTGCTCCGTGAAAATCCAGGATAACATAAAGTCCCCGTTTACCGGCTTGTTTTACAAACCAGTCCATCCGGGTAAAGGCATTTTTCTTTAATTTACCATTGCTGTCTGTAATGTTCCTGTACCAGAAAGGCAGGCGGATTACATTCATTCCCATCTGTGCACAATTTTCAAAATCCTGTTCCGTCCAATATGAATCCTGATACAGTTCAACCAGCTTGAGCATTTTTTTTTCGCCAAAGCGTTCTGTCAAATGATTGTAAATATCGGATTCAGCAGCTACGTTCATTGAGTTTTCAACTGGCGTCATCCAGAATTCCTGAAGCAGGTAACCACCGGCATTTACCCCTCTGAGTATGATGTTGCTGCCGCCAGCTGTTACAAGCTGTTTTCCCTGTGCTTTGATAAAATCTGATTTTATGATGGCTTTTGATTTTCCAGTGGCTTTAATACAGCTAGAAATAGAAAATGCAAAGACCGCTGAAATAAGTAATGTAAGAACCTGTCTGTTTTTTTTCATTAATGACTCCGTTTTTTCATTCCTGATAAATTGTATCATGGAAGATTAATGTTACCACAGATAAAATTCTGTAATAAAAGCCTCCGGTATAACAGGTTGCCTCTTCCGCCTTCGAAGCACGGCTTCTCGTAGACTCGCTAAAATTGCTTTTGCAATTTGCTGGACTGCCATTATGTACTTGCTTTTTTTCTATAGAAGTGCAAAAGTTTATATCACTAAGTGAGGTAAAAATGTCAGACAGTAAAAACGGTACGCAGCTGAAGGGCGTACTCATACTTTTCATTACGGCACTCATTTGGGGCTCGTCATTCGTCTCCCAGAGTGTCGGTTCAGAATCAGTTGATGCATTTTCTTTCATGGGAATACGTACGCTGATGGGAGCTACGGTACTGGTTCCATTCATACTTATCCGGGACAGGATTACCGCAAGAAAAATGAGTGGAGAAGAAATTGCGGAGCGCAAACGTACTGATAAAAAAACCGTAATTTACGGAATGATTATCGGCGTCGTCCTTGCCGCAGCAACTAATTTCCAGCAGTTTGCATTTTATCATTCAACAGCAGGAAAAATCGCATTCATTACGGCAATGTACATGTTCTTTGTTCCGATTATCGGGCTGTTCTTGAAAAAAAGGGTTCCGGCAATAACCTGGGGCTGTGTCGCAATGGGCTTCTGCGGACTATATTTCCTGTGCTTCAAGGGCGGTGATGATTTTACATTGAACAGAGGTGACCTTCTTGCTTTCATCTGTTCAGTTTTTTTTGCGGTACAAATCCTTCTTATAGAGAAATTCGCTCAAACCTGTGACGGAATCAAACTTTCGTGCGTGCAGTTCTACACTGCTGGTACGATTTCTAGTATATTAATGCTGATTTTTGAAAAGCCGGAACTGCACCTGATAAAACAGGCTGCCGTACCACTGCTTTACTCCGGAATAATGAGCTGCGGAATTGCGTACACATTGCAGATTGTTGGTCAGAAATACTGTGAGGCAACAATTGCATCACTGATCATGTGTATGGAATCTGTTTTTGCAGCCCTTTCTGCTGCCATCCTCATCCACGAAAAACTTACCGGCCGGGAAATCACCGGATGTGTCATAATGTTTACAGCAATAATAATTTCACAGCTTTCAGATATTATTAAGAAGAAACTTAAAGGAAATGGCTATATCCGTAAAAAGTGTTGCTAAAAAAATCTGCATTACCGTGGAAAATCTGCCAGACCCCTCTGGTGCAGCAAGTTGCAATGTCAGAATCTGTCGCATTTTCCACTACCAGGCAGTTAATTTTTACACTAATTCGACATAGCCTTTATTAGCATAGAGTAAGGGTTCCTTGCCATGACGTCGGCAAATCAAAATTTGCCATTACTCAGCATCACTATAAACGAACATAGTCAAGGAAATTAAATGAATCGGAATGAAAAAGTAACGCTGAATCTGATTTATCTGCTAATGATTGTCACAGCGGCAGGCTGTTTTGTAATTTGCAAGATCAGATATAATAGTTTCATATTTACTGTTTTTGTAACTTTGTTAACCTGTTTTACACATATTACAATCCGGTTCATTTTTGCCAATTGGATTTACATTTTTCTGGCTGGATTTGTTAAGGATGACAACTGGTGGTTTAAAGAAAGGCCTTTTGAGAAATCTCTATACAAAATCCTTAGGGTTAAAAAGTGGAAAAACAAACTGCCGACCTGGCAGGATGGAGATTTTAATATAAAGGAAGCTGACAGGTCTGTAATAATTGCAAATATGAATAAAGCTGAATTTTACCATGAAATATGCATGATTTTGAGTTTTATTCCGCTTTTATATGCAATTCCATTCGGGAAGTTCTGGATTTTTCTGATAACTTCTGCCGGTGGTGCTTTATTTGATTTTTTATTTGTGATGATCCAGCGTTATAACAAGCCGAGAATGCGGAAGTCAGCAGGAATGAAAAAGCATGAAAATTTTTTGTAACAGGGAAGCCCAAAAACAAAATTCATAGTGCCATTCCAATCCTGCAACGGATTCAAGATGACAGAGGCTGAATCATACATGTAAGGTAAGACCCCCAGAGCAATTCAGGACCACATTTCTGAATCCGGCATTTAATTTTTCCCAATCCGCTTTTTCTGTTTTTTCCCCTGATGCCTGTTTTTCGAGAAAATCCTGGACACAATTGATTTTTTCCTGAATGAAGTAATCCAGCTCAGGCATGTGGCGGCCGGTCTGCTTTTCGCCTGCACTTTTTTTAGCCGCAAGGAGCCGTTCTACAGAATCCGCCAGTTTCTCTGGCACCACAGCAGCTTTTAATCTGTTGAAGTCTGTCGGTGGCGGACTTTTTTTCGTCATTATCCATTCACATGCCAGCACAGGCCTGAGGACATACAGATATTTCTTCAACTGGACTTCATCTCTACAGAAATAATTCCTGATGTTATTTTTTGCCATTGAAACATAGTGGTAAAGCATTTTATCCATACGGAAATATTCGCCACACATGGTACAAAGCTGCTTCCATTCATCTGTCGTCTTGTAAACTATTGGCGAGTCAATCCATTCAAAAACTGTAGGATTTGATTTTGCCAGAAGCTGCAGCAGCTTACATAAGTCCCAGCCGTTAATGTCATAAATGTCATTCAGTTCATATTCAATTACATCACGGACCTTATCCAGCCGCAGATAATGCTCTACAGGGTGCACATAAACAAAGCGGACATCAAAATCGGAATCGGCAGAAGCAAACCCCCATGCCCGGCTCCCTGATTCACATGCATACAGAATGCGTACATTTTGAACGCGCTCTATCTCTTCCAGTTTTGCTTTTATTTTTTCCTCAACAGCAATCATTTCCGCCTCCGTCATGTAAATATATTATAAACGGAAGGTATCTGTCCCGGAAAAAAATGTGCGAATTACCTGCGGACTTTATTCCTGATCCTCTTTATCTTTGCCGAAAGTGATTTTGATTCATTATTTATTCCGATGTAGTCGGTTATATCGGACTTTGTTCCTGCAACATAAATCCTGTATTCAGGGGAGATTGTAAAGTCATCGCTGCGGATTATGGAAAACTGCTGGGAAACATCATTTCTGTAAGCAATTGCATTCAGATGATACTTGCTCTGGAATTCACTCTTTGTAAGCATCTTTCCTTCTGGCTCCGAAATTACTTTTACTTCGGCCATTACAAAAAGTTCCGAAATCTGGTCAAATTCGTAAATGGACTGGGATGCAATAAGCTGGCATATTTTCTGGGCTGCATCATAATCTGGCAGGATGACCTGGGTTGCACCTACCAGGGAAAGTATTTCCGCATGTTCTTTTCCCTGCGCCTTAACGATGATGTTTGCAATATTCAGCTTCTTGAGGTAACTTGTCACGAGGATTGCAGTTTCGTTATTGTTGTGCCCCATGTCAACGATTGCAAATTTAGTATCGCTAGGCAGGACTTTCTTAAGTATGTCAGGATTGATTACACTGAAAATCTGGGCATCCTTTACCTTATCCCGGAACTGTTCAACAATTTCCCGGTCCTTGTCAGCAATGAAAATTTCAATATTATCAAAAGCAGCCAGTTCATCAATGAGTTTCTGTGCAAAATTTCCCAACCCTATTACAGCAATAGTTTCCATAAAATCTCCTATAAAAATTCATTCGCAAAATATCAACTTTTGTAAATCATCCAATAAGGACTTCTTCCCGTGGATAGTCAACAAACCGTTTTATATTCTGTGACTGTGACGGAATTGCAAGGGAAAGGGTAATTATACCGGTACGGCCTCCATACATGGCAATTACAAGAATAAACTTGCTGATTGCCGTAAGTTTTGAAGTTATTCCCCTTGTAAGGCCGACAGTTCCAATGGCACTGATGGTCTCAAATACCAGATCATCAGCATCAAGCTGTCCACTGATAAGATGCCGGTGTTCTGAAAGCAGGAGCGCAAAAACAATGACACCAATAAAAATGATTGCCTTTGTAAATACAGCCTGAGCCTTGTTCATGTCTGTATAATGGACATCCCGGTGAAAAATTGAAAGGCGGCCGGCATCAGAACTTGACCTGAATGCATGGCACAATATAAGGAATGCCGTAGTAGTCTTGATACCGCCGGCCATTGATCCTGGGTTTCCTCCGATTACCATTATTATTTCAGAAATGAATGCAGAACACTGGCTGAATGTTCCTTCATCCACGGTTTCAAATCCAGCGGTCCTGCAGGTTATGCTCTGGAAAACCGCATTCATTATTTTTTCAACAAGTGTAAAATCCTTAAAGGCATTGTCCCATTCAAGTATGACAAAAAATACCGAAGGCACGGTAATCAATATGACGGTCATCAGGAATACGATTTTACTGTGGAATGAAATTTTTTTCTTTTTACCTTTTCCGAAAAACAGCCTTTTCAGTCTTGAAACTGTCCAGGAAAGTACATCCTGCATGACTGTAAATCCCAGACCGCCGGAAACGATAAGGATGCAGATGACCGTCATCAGCGGATAATCAGTCTTGAACTGGTGCAGGTTATCTGTCCACGGTGCAAATCCCGCATTGCAGAATGCCGATACCGAAAGGAAAAAGCCGTAAAACAAAGCATTTTCACTGCCGTCCATCCTGAGGATATGTCCCAGGATAAGTCCGCCGACCAGCTGGATTCCGATGCTGTATACAAAAATCTGGTGCACGATGTTTATGTGGTTGTTTTCGACATCAGAAATGAAATAGTCCTTTGCTGCCTGACGGTTTTCCAAAGACAGCTGCCTTGCAGGAAGGATGATGTAGATTGTAAAAAATGCAATGAGTCCAAGGCCGCCCAATTCTATGACTATCATCAGGAATGTAAGGCCTGCAATGTTGAAGTCCGCCATATCAATAGGACAAAGGCCGGTAACGCACATAGCCGATACAACTGTAAAAAGTGCATCAATGTGGCTGACCGGCTTAAAATCCTTGTAAAAGAAAGGATTTTCCAGCAATATGGGGCCAATAATGGCAAGCACCAGAAAGTAGGTAAAAATATTCACACCTTTTGGTGAAAAATATCTAGTCATGCTCAGCTGGGAATTCAACGCCTGCCGTAAATTCTTAATCGGTCGTTTTTTCATAAACCTTTTAAATTTACCTTTTGTGTTAAAATATTTTTCTATTATAACACCAGATTATGAAAATTTCACATATTCTTTGTAATGAAAATCTCAAATTCTTCTTTTGGAAGCGGGCTGGAATAATAATAGCCCTGAATATAGTCGCCGCCTAAAGATTTAATGCGTTTCACCTGTTCTTCAGTTTCAATGCCTTCTGCAACTGTCTTAAGCTTTACCATTTTTGCAAGCTGGAATGAAAAATCAAGGGCATTGCGGCTTACATCCGGCTTGTCATTTGCAATAAGGCTCATGTCCATTTTTATTACATCAAGTTCAAGGCGGCTCAAGGCAATCATGGAAGAATAACCGGTACCAAAATCGTCAAGAGCAATACTGAATCCTGCATCATGAAGTTTCTTTACTACAGATTCAACTTTTTCAAGAGAGTCGATAAAAGAAGATTCCGTAATTTCTATTTCCAGAAGTGAATGTTCAATTCCATAACTGTCAACAAGATCAATGATTTTTTCCGCAAGGTTTTCCGTTTCAAAATCCCGCCTTGAAACATTTACGGAAACCGGAACTACAGGAAGATTCCGTTCTTTCCATTCCTTTATGTTTTTGCAGACTTCTTCCCAGATATAAAATCCAAGCTGGGTTATGAATCCGTTTTTCTCAAAAATTGGAATGAAGACACCGGGATTCATAAAACCGAATTCCGGATGAACCCATCTTACCAGAGCTTCTGCGCCGCCTATCTGATCTCCGGCAGTAAGGATTTTGGGCTGGTAATAAACCTTAAAGTCACCATGTTCAATTGCGCCGGAAGAATCTGCTACAATCTGCCTGTTCATCAACAGTGAACTGCGGAAGCTTTCTTCATATTCATTTATGTACTTGTTGTAATTATCCTTAATCTGCTGGATTGCAAGGATTGTGCGCAGATACATGGACTGGATGCTCAGGGAATCATTTTTCTTTATACGGTAAATTCCATTTTTTATAGTCACATTCTGAACCGGCATTCCATGATCTATGACGGATTTTACGAACATGTCAGTATAATTCCATTCGTTATTGTCATCTGCAATACAGGCACAGAATTTGTCCCCTTCTACCCTTCCGCCAAAAACATAACCCGGAATTTCACTACCTTTTTTTGCAAGCTTTTTTATGAAGTCATCTCCAACTTCAAAACCATATTTTTCATTGATGATATTAAGTCCGATTATGTCAGAAGTACACAGGATGAAATTCTGTTCAGGATGATCTTCTATATGTTCCTTAACTTTTTTGAAAAAATATTCTTTCGTGTACAATCCGGTAAGTGCGTCAATCTTCAGGGAATTGAACATCTGCTGTGCCTTTATAAGGATGTCATAGCGTTCCTGCTCAAGAGTAAAGTCCTTCATTGCCCAGACCTTATCCTTTAACTGTCCTGATGCAATGATGTAATGATTTTCAACAGCTTCAATACAGTAATTCATTTTCCGACTGCGCAGTGCCTCAAGAAGCTTAAGATGCGCATCCATTAAAAGTTCTTTTTTATGTTCATCAGCATTCTTTAAAACTGTTTCGATTACACTTTCATAAATGACAAACAGGGATTTTGAGAAAGTTTCCAGAACTGAATTTCCTGCAGCCTTCAGAAGGAAATCATGAAAAAGCATGTCCCTTTCAACTTCTTCTTCCAAAGTATAGACCGGTGAAGTTATGATTTTTTCGGCCTGATCAGCAATACCGTTAAGATCATTGTAGCGGGAAATAAGAAGTTCACATATGGTTTTATCCATGCAGCGGCGGAAGTCATAAATGTCATCAAAAGAATATTTTTTAAAAAACACCATCATTTCGTTCATGATGGAAAGTGAATCAGTTACATCGCCGTGGACAAAGTTTCCCGCCCCCTGCCGGCTTTCCACAAAGCCCATGTTTTCAAGACAGCGCAGCGCTTCCCTTGTGGAATTACGGCTTATTCCAAGTTGAGCAGAAATCTGCCGTTCCGACGGAATTTTATCGCCGATAGACAGCGAACCGTCTTTAAAACGGTCAAAAATATAATCTAAGGCTTTATTATATTCTTTCTTTGCATCCGGCATGGGAAACCTCCTGCATAACTGGTACTACCAATCATTCTAAATGAGGTTTCCTTAGTTGTCAAAATATTTTAAATCATCTGCATTACGCAGAAAATTTTGTTAGAGATATTGGAGATTTGCGCAACATCTTCCTATAATATCTTTACTGTAGAACCATGACTTGTCTTATCTACATAAAGGCGGGATGTTATCCCACTGTCGGAATTCTGGAGGCTGTCCACATGGGAAATGAGGCCAATCATTTTCTTTCCGCTCAGTTCATTAAGGACTGACATCGTAGATTCCAACGGCTCCGGATCAAGGGTACCGAAACCTTCATCAATGAAAAGTGAATCAAGAATGATTCCACCGTTATTGTTCTGGACTACATCAGTAACCGCCAGGGCAAGGCTGATGCTGGCTTCAAAAGTTTCTCCACCGCTAAGGTTAGCTGTGTCACTTATGCTTTGTGCCGGTGTATTGTGATCCATTACTTGAAGTTCAAGGCCCTTGTAACCGCCGCCTTTCCTGTCTTCAAGATCCTTCAAGACAAATTCAAAACGATGGTTTGAAATTTCAAAGAACCTTTCAGAAGCAAAATCTACGACCTGTTCAAAATACATTCCCAAAGCCCAGACATCAAACGGCACTTTTGCCCGGTTAGTACCTGAGAGATCCTCAAACAGTTTTTTATACGGAAGCCTTTCAGCTTCAAGCCGTTTCTTTTCTTCCGAATATTTTCCTATTTCCTCATAATAATTCTGATAGTCATGAAGTTCTGCATTTTTCAAATCAAGCAGATGGCGGTTTTCCAGTTCCGCCGCTTCAGTTACCTGCTGCCGGGCTTTAATTCCATCAAGTTCCATCTGTATTTCTGCGGACGGCTTTAGTTTCCGGGCATTTTCTACTGCATCCTTTAACGAATGAAGCCTTTCATTAAATTCCCTGCATTCATTACGCTGCCTTGTAAGCTCTGGAATTGCCATCATTGCATTTTCAGCTTCTTCCACAGATGCAAAGTCAGATTCATTAAGCCGGAGTTTCAGATTCTTTTCTGCCGTTTCGCATTCAATAGTTGAATCCTCAACCGCCTGCCTGCAATTTTCCAATGCTGTTCCTGCACTTGCAAATTCAGATTCAGCATTGTTTTTCCTTTCAGTCCATGTTTTACAGATGTTTACATTATTATTATAAAGCCGGCTCAATTCGTCAAACCGGGCACGAAGGGATTCAACAGAGTCGCCAAGTTCATGTTCAAGGGAAACTTTTTTTGCATGGACTGATGCATATTCTTTGTCGGCCGCATTGAATGAATCATCCGCATCTTTCTGAGACTCCATCAATATAGAAATGTCATTCCGCATTTTTTCCAGTTCCTGCTTTGCGAGACTGGCAGAAGAATCCTTACTGCGGATTTCAGAAAGTACACCAATGATTGTTTCCGTATCATCAAGACCAGAATATTTTTCCAGTTCCTTTTCCTTTGCGGCCTTTTCTGCATTTACGCCGGACAGCCTGTTTTCCACATTCCCCAGTTTCCTGCGGGCATCATTCAACGCCTGTTCAAACAACGGAATCTGTTCTTCGGGATTCAGGAGACCGTCCACATTCGTTGCGGGTGCAGGATGTTCCATTGAGCCACAAACAGGACATGGTGCACCAGGTTTCAGGATTTTTGCAATCGAAAAGGCACTGTTCCTTATTTTAAAATCTTCAGATTCCTGCTTTTTTGCAGCAAGAGTATTTTCAGTGCGGCGGACTTTATCCTCATTTTCTTCCTTTTCTTTAGCAAGGACTGCTGCACTTTCTGAAAGGGATTCAACATCTTTAATCAGCATATCACGCTTTTCTGCATCGGCTTTCAGATTTTCCTGCGCATGAAGCAAATCCTTAAGCTTAAAGATGATGTCATTCTGCCGCTGGATTTTATCTTCGATTTTTTCACCCTGCAAGGAAGCCTTTACTTCTTCAAGACGGTTGGTAATCTCAGCGTACTTTTTTTCAGCTGTTTTCTTTGCATCAAGGGCAAGAGCTTCCTGCCTGACACAATCAGCATATTCACCAGCTTTCTTTAATTTTTCATTTAAAGAATCTACCATTGTTTTTGTTTCGATATTCTTCCGTTCCAGCGCTTCCATTTCCGGTGCATCAGTTTTCAATGCATCCAGTTCTGATTTTTTTTCAGAAAAATTCTTTTCAGCGTCCTGGAATTTTAAAACTGCCGACTGCTTTTTGGCGATGGCACTTTTGTTAACGGAAATAAATTCTTTAAGACTGTTTGCTTTTTCTGCAAGGACGGTGACTTCTTCCATTTTCCGGATTCCGGATTCACGGCTCAGCATGTCTTCAAGATTCCGCAGGTTTTCTTCATTCTTCTTGGAATCATCTAAATCCCGCTTCAAGGTTGCAGTCTGTGCAGATAAGCCAACTTTCTGTTCATTGAGCTTCCTTTCTTCATCTTCCATGGCTTTTATTTCCGACTTCATATCAGAAATAATCTGTACTGCATCAGAAAAATCATAGCCTTTTTCCTGTGCAGATTTCAGCCTTCCTCCGATTACAGCTTCTTTTTCCTTAATCTTTCCGTCAAATTCCTTATCTTTCGCTTCTGCTGCCTCAATCAGCTTTGTATAATCCTGAACCGGGAAAAGTTTTTCCAATGTCTTACGCTTTTCATTAGAATTCTGTTTAAGGAATTCGGCGAAAGCGCCTTGAGGCAGAAGGATTACCTGAGAAAATTCCGCTGCCGTCAGCCCGATGATTTTCCGGATTGATTCATCCGTATCGGATTTATTCTTTGCAGAGAGGCACTCTTCCGTTCCATCATCATTTATATGGAAGAAATCAACTTTTGCAGATGTAACAGTTTTGTTACCTGGCTTTGTATATTCAACAGTCCGCTTTACACGGTAAATCCTGCTTCCAATCTGGAATTTCAGTTCCACAAAAAATTCAGTTTCATCCGGAGCAGCGTAACGGCTTTTTATTTCCTTCTCATGATTCGTGCGGTTTCCCCGGAGGACGCCATAAAGTGCATAAGTCATGGCATCAAAAATGAATGTCTTTCCTGCCCCTGTATTTCCGGTAATGATGAACATGTTTTCCAGCTTTGAAAAATCTATGGTTTCATCCTTAAACGGACCTATATTCTTTATCCTTAATTCAATCGGCTTCATAATTCCCCCTAAAGATTTTCGCCCCATTTCATTCCGGCAGCAAGTTCCTTTAATACTTTCCGTTCAGCAGAAAGCAGCTCCTCATCAACATCATCTTTTCCATTTACGTCAAGTATGAACTGGTCAAAAATCACTTCAATGTCTTTTGATTCCACAGCCCTCCTGCGTTCCTTTATTGAATTTTTTCCACCGCTGAAAATCCTGTCCTTAGGCTTTACGCTGATCAGGAAAGGGAATACGGGACGGAGCAGTTCGTGGGCATTAGCCACCATAACTTCATCAGTCAGCGAAATGTGGACATAATGATTCTTATATGCACTCCATTTTTTATCCATAGAGAGGAAATCATTAAGACGGCCTTCCAGTTTTACCAGAGGATGCAGCGGAATAAAAGGAATCTTTGTAACTAAAGGAACATCAGTTCCGTTGATTTCCACATCCAGCATGAATGTTTCAGGATTGTCGTCCACATGGTAAGCCAGAGGTGCACCGGAATAAAAACAACGGTGTGCCTTATCGCAAACATGGAATCCGTGGATATGGCCAAAAGCGCCATATGTAAAACCCTCAAAGACTTCAACACCAACCTGTTCGGCAGTACCGATGTTGCTCCGCTCAGAACCGGCAGGACTGGATCCCAGTGTAAAAAGATGGGCACAAATCACGGAAGGCACACCTGCGTAATTTTCTGAATGCCGTTTTAAAATACGGGAACATGCTTCGGAATAAAGATCCTGCTGGTGCAAAAGAAAATCATCAGGAGAAGAGGAATTATCAATGGAGCGGGGATAAAGATAAGGCAGCTGATAAACAGCAACACTTTCCACATTTCCATTTACATTCTGGGTAAGGAGATAAGGCTCCGTAAAATCCTTTGTACTGCCAGCAATATGGATGTTCTGTCTTTTAAAAAGTTCGGCAGCAAAAGAAAGCCTTGAAGCACTGTCATGATTTCCTGCAATAATGAAAAGATGCAGTTCTGGAAATTCATCCCGGATGACAGAAAAAAAATCGCTCAGCAGGACTGTAGCTTCTTCTGGCGGCACAGAACGGTCATAAATATCACCTGGGACCAGTAATGCAGCATATGGATTTCCTTCATTCCTTGCATTGTGCAGCTGCCATCGAATCTGGTTCAAAAATGATTTCTGGTCCTCAATCAAAGAATGGCCGTTCAGGTTCTTGCCCAAATGCCAGTCACTGGTATGTAATAAACGCATAAAAACTTCCTACCCTTTTCCTAAAATCTTATTGAAAACTTTATAATTCTTTGAATCCCGTACAGAACAATATACGGCGAATTCCACATCCGTAAACGCATTACGGTAATCAGCAAGAACCTTTTTTGCAACGGAAGCCACAACCTCAGGCGGATTTCCAAATGCACCACAGCCAAAGGCACCAAGAATCATTGCCTCAGCCCCATTGGCAACAGCCGCATCAAGGATATGCCTCAACCGCTTTTCGTGAATGTCCGCCAGTTCTGAATCAGGAATGTCCACATCATCGTCCCACCCGGAATACAAATCCGGAGCAGCACAGGTAATTACATCAACATCAAACCATTGGGATTCGGGAAGCATTTCAGGAATGTCAACATCACTTTTAAAAACTTTTACGGAAGGAGAATAAATCAGATCATCAGTGGCAAGCACATCCATTACATCACTATGTCTGTCATAAAAACCAGTCAGCATATTTTCAGCCACAAGGGAATCATACAAAGTTGAAATTCGACAGAGACATTCTTCCTGCGCCCGTGCACCATGCGCCACCCCGCCACCAGGATTAAAACTGTTAGCAAAATTCAGGACACAAGTTTTCTTACCCTGCCGTGCATAAACAGAAGCCGCCTCAAAAGTCCGCTTTTTGGAAACACATACCGCCGCCGGTTCCTGAAAACGGTCACGTTCACATTCAATATCATTATCTTCTATATATAATTGCGCTTTTTCTCTTGTATTCCTGCAAGCTTCCGCCAGTACAGGATTATTTTTATACTGCCTGACAGTATCCTTAAAAACATCAACAAGATTTCCCAACATGAGCCACCCCCCTGATGTTATTATATCAATCATTCAGCCAACCGGCTACTTTTTTTGCAGAAAGGGAGGAGCCCCTCCCCTGGGTTCAGCCCGAACGTCTTCATCACCCCCCACCCAGCGGGCTCAAGCGCCGCCCGCAACGCCTGCTGTACACATGCCGTCTTTCAGAAATATTTCATGCTCAGTAAAAATGCCATCCCTGCAATACAACAGCTTTGCTTTCATAAAAGGATGATTTTCATAATCATTTATAATTTCTCTGTCCAGAAAAATAAAAGCGTCTGCAATCCGGGTAACAGCCACATCCTTCTTAAATACATCCAGACTGGAGGGATTACACTCTTCTGGTAAATCCATCAGGATCACTACCGCGATATTCTGGGACTGTGCCAGATTTTTATATTGCGAAAGCAGTTCTGACATGCTCATTTTTCCGTTTACTACTTCATCCTGATAATCAAAGCTGTCTATAAAAATAATTTCCACATGATTTCCGCTTACCATGATTTCTGCAGCCGCCTCAATTTCTTTAAAAGTGCCATTTGGTAAATCTTCCACAAAGGCAGGACTTGCCTCAATTTTCTGGACGGCATCAGTAATTTTCCTTACATCATCATCTTTCAGAAGCCCCTTCAATAATTTCCTGTACTTTACTCCAGATTCATAGCTTAAAAGCCGCTGCATCAATTCCTTTTCAGAAAAAGTTCCTGTTGTAATTACTCCGGCTGGAATACGGCCGGCAATTCCAATATTCCTGAAAATGCTGTAAGCCAATGCAGATTTTCCCACATACGGCTTTGAGCCAATAATTACAAGTTCGCCTTTTTTTACTGAAACTCCAAAAAATCCGGTATCAATAATTTTCCTGTCATCCATTTTTCCTTGCAGAATCCGGTCTTCAACGAAATCCCTTAGCCTGCGTTTCCCCTTGGTATTCATATTTTCAGTTCCTCTGTGCACCATCTTTTAAATTATAGTTAAAAATCAGATTATGTCCGCAAAAAGTGTTGGTAAAAGTCCCGTGTATCCCCCACAGGGGCTCTCTTCCGCCTTAGAAGCACGAATGCCGGATTTTACAGGCTTGCCATTTCTGCATGGTCAAGTCTCAGCCAGAACATGCCCCATCATTCAAATCATGAGCCAGTCATCCAGAACTGGGGTCGGGATCTCTTTTTGTACAACAAGACAGATGCTGAAACCAGTTCAGCATGACAGACAGAAACAGATTCGCCATGACAAAATGAGCTGTCACCCTGAATTTATTTCAGAGTCTGGTCGGCATGACAAAATGAACCATATTTTGATAATAACGATTCCTATTTATGAATGGCTATGTCCGTAAAAGTGTACTGCTAAAAAATAAATAATGAATAATGCATTAATCATATTTATAGTAAAATATATAGAGAAAACATAATAGCTATAAACTTTTTCTGTATTACTATTTATTTTCTGAATCCCGATTTTTTTCATTTCTTCAATTGACTTTTTTGATAATTCAACAAATCTATATTTATTTATCTTATTATCGAACTTTATTTTAAACAAATACGATTGTATTCCCCGATAAGAGTAAGATTCTGCCAGAGAATGTCCCTGTATACTATTCAAGGGGTAGCTATCAACTTTTGTAAAGAAAACGGTTCGTATAATTTTTAAGTTTTCGTTTGTAATAATATATCGACTGCCACAAAATAAGTTTAAAATAATATTAATTGAAAGAGCTGCTATAGAACATAAGATTGATTCAAACGGAAAAAAATCAAAATCTGAACTAATTAAAATACACAAGTTAAAGCACGGAGACCAAAATGGTAGCCAGAATAAGGCAGCATACCAAAATAAAGTTTGTCCAGATTTAAATAGTCTTTTTTCATCTGCTATTAATATTTTTCTGAATTTTAACATATCATCACCTTTTATGAATTTAAGCGACGAAAGTCGTGCATTTACTTTCTTTTCCAACCCAGTTGGCTTGTACTTATAAACACAGTTTTCAAAATAAATTTATTTCTTTTTCGACAGTTTTTATTAATTTTGTAGCATTTTCATTATATTCAAAATTTATTATTTTCATTTATTCTCCTGTGGCTTAGTGAGCTATCCACATAACTTAGCATTAAAACCGCAAAGATTTGACCCCGGGGTTGGATTTGAAAACTGTGTTATGTGATTTTTTAATAAATACAAAAAGTCTATTTAAAATTCAAAGAAATCATATAAATAAAAATCTTCATTTAATTTCATAATATTTTTTCTTGATTGGTCGTCAATAGATTCTTTCCATTCAGTCTTTATCAGATTCCAACATTCTTTATATTTTTCAGATTTGTAAAAAGATTCAAAAGCTTTTTCTATTTTTTCTTTAAATTCCTGTAAAGAAAATTCTTCTTTATTTATAACTTTTCCATCGGTGATTTTCAATAAAATGTACTTTTCAAATTCTGATGAATATCCTCCATGAACATATTTTACAATATCACCCTGAGGAATAATTAACATATCTGAGTAAAAACTGCATAAAACAGGTTTTGCAGTTTCAAACAATTCTCTAAACACTGAAATTCTTTTTATCTTAAAATTTTTCGATGAAATTTTTGATTCTTCAGAAATTTCAATTGTTATATCAATTATATAAAGTGAAGAATCAATAATTTCAAATTTCGCAATATATCCACGCCAACATGCTGAAGAAATCATAATACTATGTTTTGAGCATATATAATCAAATTTTTCTTTTATTTCAGGATTCTTATTAAACAAAGATTCCAATGGATTAGAAAATAGACTGTAACTTTCGTCATTTATGACTGTTACATCACCTTGCTGTGCAGTTGCAAATAAACCGGCATTTGCTAAAAATACAAAAAAAATTATCAAAAGAAACCGTATTTTGTTTTTCATATTTTTCCTCCGTTGCCATTTGCAATCCACATAACATAATCTTAAACCGCACAAGCTACCGTGCCTGTGCCGGTGATTTGAAATGCGTGTTATGTGATTTCTTATTTATTCAATAACTTCAATTCAAACAAAATTAAAATTATTATACCAACTACCAAACTTATTTGATATGTAATAAACCAATGTTTATTTTGTTTTAATGTAATTTTATTATTTCTCTTTAGTTTTACTTCTTTCGTATATAAATTAATAAAAAAAATGTTTATTAACCATATTATAATAAATAGAAAAGCGATAATATCGATTTTAAGAACAAACATAAATATTGCTGCAATTATCATAAATAAATAATTTATGAATCTGAGTATTTCTCCTGTTTCAGAAACTTCTTTTTGTTTATTTAATCGTTTTTTTGACATATTCCTAAACTTTAATTCATTACTATTAAGTTAAATCAAATGTTTTTATATCCAAGATTTTTAATTTTTAATTGTAATGATTGGAAAAATTTAATATTCCTTTTTTTCGTAAATAATCCCTTAGAATCAAATTTTATTTTTACATCTATATCATCTAAATAAAATTGAAAATATGGAGGTTGAGCTAAAATATTTCTTTCTGCGATGCATGTTGATATATCCTTAAACGAGTTATGATGATTCCTAAAACCATTTATACAATTATTAAAATAGAGTTTAAATCCATCAGAAAAAATAATACAATCTTTTTCAATACATTTAATTGCTATGTAATTATATTCTTTCATATTCTTCACACGTGCACCAGTGGTGCATCCACATAACCTGCATTTAAACCGCTGCGGGCTTGTCCTTGACATCGGTTTTGAAAACTGTGTTATGTGACTGAATATCACAATAGCATTCAATCACATTTTCGAAAAATTAAATACATTATAGTATTTTATTTTTTATTTATAAAAAAGTTGTTCAATTTCTCTGTATTACCTTTATGTACATATGTTAGTCTTTTTCTAACTTTTTTATATATTTCTCTAGCATAGGAATTTGTTGATACAGTTCAAATTCTGCATCAGATCGTATTCCATATTTCTCAAACCTGTTTTTAAATTCTAATGAGATTTCATATACTCGTTTTACAAAATCTAAATATACACCTTGATAAAAAAGCTTTTTTTTTGTTAAACGATTTTCATATTTTATGAAATTTTCATTTTCTTTAAATATACGATACTTCCATTGATAATACACATAAATTTTATCTTTATTTTTATATAAAATTAAAACATATTCACCATCAAATATTCTTATTTCTGTATTCGTACTTTCTTTCAGCAAACGAACTCTATATATTAATAATCTAATAGTAGAACTTGGGAATCCTATGAATTCTTTACTTGGTATTTTTTTTATTGAATTGCTAAAGTAGAAATTCGCTGTAATTCTAGGTAGATTTTCATAGAAATTACCTATATGAATGTCAAAACAATTTTTCTTTATTATTTTTTTTATTCGTTGAAACATAATTTATTTTTACTTTACCTTCCGTGCACCAGTGGTGCATCCACATAACTTGCATTTAAACCGTAAACGGCTTGACCGTTTGTCGGTGATTTGAAATGCGTGTTATGCTTTTTTACTTTATATCAAATCCCTGTCTTTTTAACTTATCCTTTGTTTCAGCAGATAAAGCCGTACATTTTTCAAACGTGAAATCACCATGGAATCCACCAATAGATTCCAGCATTCTCTCTTTGAATGGAATTTTTTCTATGTTACTCCACAAAGATACTATAGTTTGCGGTAATTCAATATCTTTCAGGCTTGAACATCCACTGAACGCATAGTTTCCAATACTTTTCACAGAATCAGGAATAACTATTTTTTTTAACGAAGTACAGTTTACAAAAGTTTCATCGTAAATCTCTGTAATTGAGGAAGGAATATTTACTTTTTCTAAGGAAGTGCAATTGTAAAAAACTCCATCACCCAATTTCACTACAGAAGACGGAATTATTATTTCCTTTAAGTGGATGCAATTTTCAAATGCCCTATCACCAATTTTTTTAACTGATTCAGGTATATCAACATGATCCACGGATTTATCAAGCCATGCTTCAAGTTCATCATTACAGCAATTAATATAAAACCGTTTTGTAATTTTTAAGCAAGGATGATTTATTTCGTTAATACGGCAGCAATCAGAGAACGCATGTCTACCGACAATTTTTAAGTTTGAAGGAAGGTGAACATTTTTCAATTTAGAACAATCAGAAAATGCTCCTTCTGAAATTTCTTCCAGTCCATCTGGAAAAATTACATTCACAAGTTCAGAACAAGAATGAAAAGCATTCCAACCAATTTTCTTCAAGTTTTTTGACAACTTAATTTCATTGATTTTTAAACCACGGAATGCCATATGTTCTATTTCTTCTACTGAATCTGACATAACAATTTTTTCAATTTGTTTCCAAGTCCCCTTAAAAGCATGATGTTCAATAACCGAAATATCTGAATCAATTTCAAAAGTCTTCTTATCAGGATTGTTTTTGACCCATTCCAGAACCATTTCATTTGTTAATGTTTTATTCATTTAATTCTCCTGGAATCACCTGTGTAACTATATATCGATTCCGAACTTAAAAAGTATATAATTTTTCTCTTGTAACAAAACCGCATTAATCACGCCACTGGCGTGTAAGCATAACTTGCATTTAAACCGTAAACGGCTTGACCGTTTGTCGGTGATTTGAAATGCGTGTTAGGTTTTATTTCTTACTCATAATGGGTCCACATTCTTAAAACTCGGACAATATTCTGTTCCATAAAAACTTCGTAAACCAATCTGTGCTGAATATTTATTCTTCTCGAATACTTTCCCGCTAAATCTCCAACTAATTTTTCATAAGGCGGAGGATTTTGAAACGGATCATTTTTAAGAACCTCAATCAACTTTCTTACAGTTTCTTTTAAATTAGACTGTTCAATTTTCTTACTGTCTTTTACAGCCTGTTTTGAATAAACTACAGTCCACATTACCAGTCTAATTCCTTTACACTTTCTTCCAAAGGTTCTTTACTTGCTTCAAGGATAGATTCCCTCATTCCAGGAATTGAACATAAATATAATGTTTCCTGAATTGAATTCCAGTCTTCTTCTGAAATCAAAACAGCATT
>JAZLGS010000039.1:0-18855 GCA_045616425.1 Treponema sp. | reverse complement strand
TTTAAATACATCCTTCGGACTCCGGGAGTCCCTTCCCCCGTCCGGGGATGCCGGGGTGGGGCTCTTGGCACGTTGTAAGGTCAGGTGCGGCAAAGGTCTTCATGCTGTTTTTCCAGATTTTTGTATCCTGCAGGCCGGCTCCGTTGTCAGGAACAGCCGGCTCCGGCTTGATTTTATTTGATCCAGTGGCTTCCTTTATTGCTAAAGCAGCTTTGGCGGAAGCTGTTCCCATCAATTTTTTTCTGTTGTTCAGATTGTTACCCAGTTTGGAATCTTAAATCAGCTTGTTGTTTCTTTATCAGAGGGGTTATTTTCTTGCTAATATTGTAGCACATGTAATTTAAATTCTCTGCTGAAACTTTTGTTTCGCTGTGGCAATCCATCAATTCCGTTCTGTTTGTATTGAACTACCAACATTTTTACCACAGAATATGAAATGCCAGATTGTGTTGCTGTATTTTTATAGCTATTATTTTAATGCAAATAATGAATTACAATTCCTGCTTTCTTTTCTAAAGTTAATTTGTATATAAAAAAGTGCACCTCCAAAAATTGTCTCCACCTTTTTGGGGAATTCTAGGCATTCTATGTAGTTTTTCTTATTTATTTCATCTGTTGCACTTGCAATTATAATCTACCCAGCCCCTTGTTCTCTCATTCCAATTTAAAATTACCCTCTGTGATATCAAAGAGTTAGTAGAATTGTTCCATAATGTATATATTTACTTTACAAAATATGTAAAGTTGTGTAAATTATTTACAAATGATAAGAGATAGATTAAAGCAAATTGAATTAAAAATTTCAGATTTAGCGGATTATCTTCAGATTTCTAGACCGACTTTATATAAATACATTGAGTCGTATGATAGCAAGGATTTTTCTTCTGTAAACGATAAAGTTGTAAAACTTTTTAATTACATAGAGAAGAATCCGCTTGCTGGAAAAAAAACTGTCGTTAATTTCATTCTCACAAATCTTGTTACAGAAAATGAATTTGGAACTCCAGAAGACAATGCAGTTTTTTCAAAGATAAAAAAATATCTGATAGAAAATCCAGATTCCACAAAAACACAGTTTATTAAAATGTTCGTTCAAAAGTCCGATTTTGATGAAGTTGCAGAGTATTTACTGAAAATACAGCCACTTTTGAGAAATCGTACGCCAACACAAGAAGAAATTGAACTTCTTAAACCTTATGACGAAATCAGGACGATTATGGAAAAATCACAGGAGGAAAAATAGATGGAAAGAGCATTAAGATTTGAGGCTTTCAGAAATATTGGTTTTGAAAAGGAAAATGGCGAGTTAAAGCCAAAAAGTGAAAGATTTGTTTTTAGTAATTCCCTAAACAAAGGTGAAATTGGAAATCTCGTGATTGTAATCGGAGCAAATAACTCTGGTAAATCTAATGTGCTTGATGGACTGAATATTTATGGACAGAACTCAATTTCTGAGAGAGATATTACAGACTTGTCTTTTGAAGAATCTTGCAGAAATCCAAAACTAAAACTTTCAAGCAAAACTGATTCTGGTGAAGAATATGCAATTGAAATTGACAAAAATAAAACAACAACAATTTCTTTTCCAGAAAATGAAATTGAAGAAAAGATTTCTCTAAATATTACAAAAGAAAATATTTATGAAGAACTAATAGATTTGTATGATGAAGCTCAATCGTATCTTGATGATAATCCATTTGAAGAAATTTTAGAATCTAATTTTTCTGAGTTTTCTAATGATGATTACGATATTGATGAAAAATGTACAGAAGAAGCTGGAAAATTTGCTGATGTACAAATTCTGACAATAGCACAAAAAGTATTTGAGCAATTAAAAACAATCAAAGCTAATCGCTCAAATGCAGTGTCATACAGAAGAAACTCATACGATAATTTTATTTCGCAAATTGAAAATAATGTTTTTTACACTGATTTTTTGGAAAATAACAAAGAAAAAGATGATGCAACTCATAAATTTGATAGTAATTTCAAATCTGAATTTGGCTATAAATTCAAAGGAAACATTCTCTATTACACAGAAAAGAAATTTTCAAATTCAAGTTTGAAAACTGATTACGAAAATATTGCTGCCAGTGATTTTTTATGTCGTGTTTTAAATGTAATCCGTGTTGAAGTTTCTACAATTCAGAATGCTCACACAAATTTTCAGAAGCAGAACAATAAAGGTGTTTTGACTCAACTTGAGAAGACTTTGAACAAAAAACTTCAGAAAGTTTCAGAAGATTTCAACAAACTTTATTATTTGGACGATTCGCCTTATTCATTTAGCATAAGTTTGGAAAGCGACAAAATTTATTTTTCGATTTTCCGTGGGGAGCAATCTCTTTCTTTGGATTATCAGTCAGCGGGATTCAAGTGGTTCTTCAATTTGTATTTTGGTCTTTTGTATACGACTGAACTTAATTCTGGTGACATTATCATAATGGACGAACCTGCAATGAACATTCATCCAAAAGGTCAGAAGGAAGTTCGTGCATTCTTGAAGGATTTTGCAATTCGTAACGACATTACAATCGTTCTTGCAACTCATTCTCCATTTTTGATTGACTTGGATTATCTTGATGAGCTTAGAATCGTTCAGAACAAAGATAATATTACAAGTATTGAAAATCATTTTTCTGCCGTAAACGAAAATGACCCAGATTCTCTTTTGCCTGTAAAAGAGGCTTTGACTGTTGAAAATCACATTATAATGAATCCAGACAATGATTTGATTTTTGTTGAAGGAATAACTGATTACAATTATTTGACTGCACTCAAAAAAGTTCTTGGCAAAGATGACATCTATTTTCTTCCAATAAACGGAGTTGGAACGACAGATAAAGCCAGAAAAGATGTCAGCGAAAGGCTTCTCAAAATCAGAAAGAACAATCCCACACTCTTGGTTGACAATGACAAGGCTGGTCAGTCAATGAAAGATGTGAACAAAGATTCTGACCTCAAAATAATTTCCCTTGATGAAGTTGATTCAAACTTTAAGACAATCGAATCGCTTTTCTCTCAAGACGATTTGCAGAAATTTAAACTTGCCGATACTAAAGGTAACTTCAATAAACACGCTTCGACCTCTGCTTTGTTCAAGACAAAAGTTATAAAGGAGCCGACTTTGCTTTCTGATGCGACAAAAGAGAATTTCAAAAAATTGTTTGAAAGATTAAGCGACAACTAGGAGTAGATTATGATTTGCAAATTAAGGAAAAATAATTATCCAGAAATTGAATTATTGTTTGGTGAACAATATGACAGCTATTATCACAGCGGTATTTATGATAGAGATGGCTTTGAACAAGCAGATTCTATTTCTTTCAATCTTGATTTTTATAATCAATTTTTACAGGAAAAAACTGAAGAAGAAGCCAAAGAATGGTGTTTGAAGACTGTCGAAAGAGATATTTTTGAACATCTTTATGAAAAATATAAATCTGAAATAGACGCAAAAGCCAAAATTGAAGACGAAGAATCTGATGAATCTGATGAAGAAGAAATAACTCCTCCAAAAAAACTTGCTGATTTTTTTGATGATTATGAGTATTTGTCAGAGTGCTTTGATGAATTGAAAGAATATTCAATAGTTGTGATGCATAATGTTTGGGAAAATAAGAAAATTTCTAAGCAAGTATTCAAAGTTGGACAGAAGTTTTCTGTTGAAAGAAATACTAAAGTTAAAGATTATTATGATGGATATGTGGATAGAAATGTCATTTTTAACTTGTTTCCTGAAATGTATTCTACGAATAGGTATAATTGGTGGAATCGCAATGATTCATACAATGATAGTTTTTCCAATAATTCAGATAATTTCTTTTATATTTCCGAAATATCAAGATTTGATTCAACAAGTTATAAATTGGAATTAAGTATGAATGAAGTGTGGGAAGCTGGTGGAATTATAGAAAAATTAAAATTCATAGTTGAAAAAGGCGATGTCCTCGCATTTGAATATTATCAGAAAGGTAAAAAAACTTATTTTGTTAATGCAACCGTAACAAACATCAAAAACAACGAAATAGAATTTGACTTCGGCTTGTTTGATGAAAATTGTTTCCGAAATTAAAAATGCAGTAATGATTTTGATTTTCTCTGTATATAATTTTTAAAAGGATGTGTAGAGAAAATTTTCACTTATTTTCAAAGGCTATGTCCGGCTATAGTGTTGCTGAGTGACAACGAATTTCGAGGTATTGATGTTCTGATAGAAGCACTTCTACTCTATGCTGATGAAGGCTATGTAGAATCAATGGTGAAACTAACTGCATAATTGTGGAAAAAAAGTGGGGCGTAGGGAACGACGGCAGAGCCGGAAAATTGTGAAAGCAATTTTAGTGACTCTCGAAGCAGCTGTGCTGCGCATGCTAACTTTGGGGGATACAAGGCTCCTGAAGGAGCCGGCTTTTTTACAGTCGCTGGAACCACTTTTTTTTAGTAAAATGCAGATTTTTTTAGCAACACTTTTACGGATATAGCCTTTTTTTATGGTGTTTAAAATGGATTTTCCCGCTTTTTTGTGTATTTCCAGTCGTAGGCATGATTGCTTGGTTTTATGCCGGCAATCCTGTCATTTTCCGCCTGAATCTGGTCTGAAATCAGGTTTTTAAAAGCTGTCATCAATGGTTCCGGATCTACTGACCCGGATACTAAATTTATGGTCTGCAATTCTTTTATAAGGTAATAGCAGGATTCTATGGTAGAAATGTATTCCGGTTTTGGTTCTTTCTTGAATGTGAAGATTGACCGGTAATCTCCTGAAAATGAAAGTCTTGGCAAATTCAGAAGTGACGGATTGTTGTCAATCAATTTTTTTGCACAGAACCATGTTGCGTCAAGGATTATCACCAGAAGTTTTTTTGTTCCGACCGTTTCACTGAATCCTTCCCGCTTTACTGTCCATGCTTCTTCGCCTGGGTATAATAAAACTGGATAGTATTCCGGATTGTTCAACAAGGATAAAAGCCTTTGGTTGTGTTCAAAGCTTATGCCTATGAGTATTTCTGAATTCTTCAAGCCGATGCTGGAGATTCTTCCGGTGCCTGTGCGCTGTCGTTTTGCTTCTTTTGGATGCATCAAAAAGATGAATTTTACTCCAGTATCAAGCGGCGGAATAACATATTTACATAGACAATATTCTTGTGGTCGGAAACAATTAAAACATCTGTGTGCCATTAAATCAAAGCCTGCAATAAATCTTGTTTTGGTCTTGCTCCAATGAGCTGTTGAGCAATTTTTCCGTCTTTGAATACAAAGAATGCCGGAATGCTCATTATACCGTATTGTGAAGCTAATTGCATCTGTTCATCTACATTAACTTTGCAGATTTTATATTTTCCGTTGCTTTCTGCCGAAAGTTCTTCTACAACCGGGCCCATCATCTGGCATGGTCCGCACCATGATGCCCAGAAGTCCACCAATACCGGAACTGGCGATTTTAAAACTTCCTGTTCAAAATTTTCATTTGTCAATTCAAGTGCCATATTTAAGCCTCCTGATTCAAATATACTTTTTTTATTTGTTGCAGGTCAATATATTTTGCAAAATTAAATTGTACGATATTGTTTTTTAAGAGGGAATAAACAGGGCGCAGAAAAGAGCTAAGGTATGGGCGGTAGAAGCGGATTATAGTAAAGGCTATGTCCTGCTATATTGTTGCTGATTAATGACGAATTTCGACGCAGAGCTTTCAGCAACTCTTTTTACGGACATAGCTTTCCATTAGTAACCTTAAAACTCCGGGGATATAAACGTCACATTTTCTAAGTTATCTCTAAAAAATGCAATTTTTAGAGGTTCTCACTACTTTTAAAGAATACCTTTATTCACAATTCAACTTAATTTTGATAAAATAAAGATTATGGTAATTTCATCTATAGACCTTAAGGACGGTCATGTTGTCCAGTTAAAAAACGGTAAAGAGCTTGTGCTTCAGCGTGATGATGCTGATGATTTGATTAATGAATTTAACTTATATGGCGAAGTTGCAGTAATTGACCTTGATGCTGCAATGGGACATACAGACAGTAAAGGCAATACTGTAAATACAAATCTTCTTAAGAGCCTTTTAAGGAAAGGAAATGTAAGGACTGGCGGTGGCGTTCGCAGTGTAAAACGTGCCCGTGAACTGATTTCTCTTGGCGCTGAAAAGGTTATTGTCGGTTCTTCCGCATGGAAGGCGGATGCCAAAAGTGGCGAAGATTTCCTGAATGTTGATTTCCTTAATGAACTTGCTGAGGCAATCGGTAAACAGCGTATCATCATTTCTGTTGATGCAATTAACGGAAATATTGCTGTTAAGGGATGGACTGAAACTCTTGCAATTCCGCTTGTAGAAGCCGCAAAGGCTGCGGAAAAGTATTGTTCTGAATTGTTATTCACTTGTGTTGAGAAAGAAGGCTGCATGGGTGGAACTGATATGGAACTGGTAAAAAGCCTCCGTGAAAATGTTTCATGCCGTGTTGTTGCCGCTGGTGGTGTTTCTTCTATTGAAGAAATTGCGGAACTGGAAAAGCTTGGTTGTGATGTTCAGCTTGGAATGGCATTATATACCGGAAAAGTTTCTTTGAGGGATTCTTTTATCAGCTGCCTTAACTGGGGTAAAGTCGATATGGTTCCTGTCATTGCCCAGAGCGTAAATGGTGAAGTTTTGATGATGGGCTATGCAAATAAAGAAGCGTTTGACAAGACTTTTGAAACAAAGAAGCTTACATTCTGGAGCAGGACAAGGAATTGTCTTTGGACAAAGGGCGAGACCAGCGGTCATTTCCTTGAAGTGCAGAAAATGAGGGTTGATTGTGACAGGGACACAGTCCTTGCAACTGTAGTGCCTCATGGTGGTGCATGTCATACTGGAAGCTGGTCCTGTTTTGGTGCTGAACCTGACGAAAAGTCTTCACTGGAAAGGCTTTATTCTGTAATTAAGGAGCGCTTTGCAAATCCGCGTCCGGGTTCATATACTGCAACTCTTGACGGAAAGCGTGTCCGTGAAAAAATTGAAGAAGAAAGCGAAGAACTTTGTGAAGCAGAAGGAAAGGACGAAGTGACTTGGGAAGCTGCTGACCTCCTGTATTTTGTAAGCGTGCTCATGTACAAAGAAGGCGTTAACTGGAAAGATGTCCTTGATGAACTTGACCGCCGCCACAAGGAAAAATAAAGATAGTTTTTAATCTGATGCTGATATTTTGAAGGTTCTGGAAATTGTGTTTCCTGGAGCCTTCCATGAAATCCGGTTTCAGTTTCATGCATTTTGTCTGGATGAAATCATCTGGCTCACCGGAATTAATGGAATTAGTAAAGGGAATCTCTGGAAATACTTTTTTGAGATTCCCGCGTTTTTCAAAGTTGCCTCTGAAAATTGCAATTTTTCTGAGGTTTCCTAAAAGTCCTGATTGGAGTTGCTATGATAAAAATAGTTGAATCAAAGGATGTAGAAAAGGCATTTTTTGAAGGCCGCGATTTTGGCGGTTCAATTGATATTGTTAAAGATGTCCTTACAGATGTGAAGAATAAAGGCGATTCTGCACTCCGCGAATATGGTGCAAAATTTGATGTGTCTTCTCCTTCTGCTATGGAAATTCCTGTTGAGGAATTAAAGGCCGCTGCTGATAAGATGAAGGCATCAAATCCTGATCTGTATGAATCACTTTGTTACAGTCATGATATGGCACTCCGTTTTGCAAAAAAGCAGAGGGAGTCTTTTGATGATTTTGAAATTGAACTTGCGCCTGGTGTATTTACTGGTCAGAAAAATATTGCTGTTGACCGCGCCGGTGTATATGTTCCTGCCGGACGTTTTCCGCTTGTTTCAACTGTCGTCATGACTGTAACTCCTGCTGTTGCGGCCGGGGTAAAGGATGTGGTGATGTGTACGCCTCCCCGTGTCCATCCTGCTGACAAGGCTGCTGCCGAAGCAGCTGGAACAGGAATCCCGGGGAAACCTTTCGTTGGCGGAAAGCCTTATGCTGATGAAGGAATAATGGCAGCCGCATATATATGTGGTGTTTCCAAAGTGTTTGCTTGTGGTGGTTCCCAGGCTGTAGGCGCAATGGCATTTGGTACGGAATCGGTTCCAAAGTGCGATGTAATTGTAGGCCCGGGAAATAAATTTGTGGCAGAAGCAAAGCGTCTTGTTTATGGAACAGTAGGAATTGATATGCTTGCAGGTCCGACTGAGGTTTTCATAATTGCAGATGATTCTGCAAATCCTGAATGGGTTGCGGCTGACCTTCTTGCCCAGGCGGAACATGATGTGGTAGCCCAGCCTGTACTTGCTACACCAAGCCGTTCCCTTGCCGAAAAAGTAAGGGAACAGATAGAAATCCAGCTGGGACAGCTTGCAACAAAGCAGACCGCGCGGGAAAGCATTGATAATTTTGGAAAAATCATAATTACAGATTCTGTTGAAGAAGCTGCGGAGCTTGCAAATAAGAAAGCTCCAGAACATCTTGAGCTGGCAATGGATGAAGGTGTGTCTTTGGAAAAGGTGAAATCCATTGTTCATAATTATGGCTCTTTGTTCATCGGGCACGGATCAGCTGAAGTATTTGGCGATTATGCAGCAGGGCTGAATCATACTTTGCCTACATCTGGTTCTGCCAGATTTACAGGCGGTTTGAGTGTGCGCTGTTTTATAAAAACTGTTACGACACTTCATACTGTGGAAGGAAAAGACGGTACTGTTGCAAGTGCCAGGGCTTCCGGCTTCCTTGGAGACGCAGAAGGACTTGCGGGACATGCAAAAGCTGCAAGATTGCGGCTTTCTGATTCTGATGGGACTGCACCGGTTCAGCGGTCCTGAATTCTGATTATTGGAGAAAACTGTGCTTAGAATTTGTAAATTAGGCGAAGAAGTACTTAGGGAAAAATCTGTTCCTGTTGCAGAAGTAAATGATGATATAAGAAAACTTGCAGAAGACATGTTTGAAACAATGATTGAAGCAAATGGCGTAGGGTTGGCTTGTCCTCAGATAGGAATGAACATCCGTATGTTTGTTGTCATTGCGGATGATGATGTAAGGCGTGTTTTCATCAATCCGCAGATTATTTCTACATCTGCGGAACTTATTGATTATGAAGAGGGATGTCTTTCTGTTCCTCAGGTATATGAGAAAATAAGCCGTCCTGCAAAAGTAACTGTCCAGGCTTTGAATGAGAAGGGACGTCCTTTTACACTTGAAGCCGATGGACTTCTTGCCCGTGTCATCCAGCATGAAAATGACCATCTCGATGGTATGATTTTTATCGACCGTGGTGATCCTGATTTTGCCGCAAAGACTGCTGAAAATTTTAAGAAGCGTGCAGAAAAGGCTGCAAAAAAACAGGCCGAAAAAGAGGCAAAAGCAAAACGGATTGCAGCAAAAATAGCTGCTAAAGAAGCAAAGAAATCAAAATAGAGGGCATCTCTAAAAAATAGTTTATAGAGGTGCCTGCGAAGTTTAATCCTTGAAATTACAAGGCTTAAAATATCGCATTTTAAAGGAAAGTTTTGCATTGCCGTTTGGAGGAAAAATGCTGAAAGTCCTGTATGCCGGCTGTCCAGATGCGGCCGCCGTAACATTAAAATGTCTCATTGAAAATGCATCTTCCAGTCATTCCGGTGGAACTGTATATGAAATTTGTGGTGTCCTTACAAATCCTCCATCGGCAAAAGGCAGGAAAAAAGACCTTGTTCCGACTCCTGTGGCACTTGTTGCAGAAGAAAACGGAATTCCGGTATTTACACCTGAAAAACTCAACGGAGAATGCCGGCAGCAGATAGAAATGCTTCATGCTGATATACTTGTCTGTTTTGCATACGGTCATATTTTCGGTCCGAAATTTCTTGCCATGTTCAAATATGGCGGAATAAACCTGCATCCTTCACTTCTTCCAAAATACAGAGGCTGTACTCCGGTAAATGCTGCAATCCTGAATATGGATTCAGAAACTGCATTTACAATACAGACATTGGCAGAAGGTATGGATGAAGGTGATATACTTGCACAGACTGTCGTTCAGCTTGATGGCAGCGAAACTGCAGGAAGCCTTTTGAATGATGCAGCTGTCTGTGGTGCCGGACACATAATTGAAGTTTTATCTGAAATAGAAAAGTGCGGAACCTTGCCTGCAGGCAGGGTGCAGAGTGGAGAACCGAGTTATACGAAAATAATAAAGAAAGAAGACGGCCTTATTGACTGGAATCTTTCATGCCGCAGGATTGAAGCCATGATAAGGGCTTATACGCCGGAACCCGGATGCTATACTTACATTGGTGGTGAATCCGGGGAAACGCTCCGCATTATTGAAGCTGCTTATATGGACTATGAAAATCTTTTTGCAGGAAACCAGCCTGCAGAGATTGCCACTCCTAAGGAAAAGTATGATTCAGAGCAGAACGGAACTGTGATAGAATTCAATAAGAGGCTTGGTATCCTTATTAAATGTTCAGATGGAGTGCTTTGTGTAAAGCAGCTTCAGAAACAGAATAAGAAAGTCATGCCGTATAAGGATTTTATGAATGGCGTCAGGAATTTTATCGGAAGCCATCTTGGATAAATGTCATCTCTAAAAATTGTAATTTCAGGGATTTAATATTTTGTTGAAGGAATTATTTTATGGAAGACGGAAAAATTAAAAAATCAGGTTTTTCTTTTATTGAGATGGAAGAAAAATTGCAGCAGAGTACTCCTGCCTTTATTTTGTACACAATTGCGGTTTTCATCCTTATGGGAATTGCATGTATTGCTGTGTTTACATATATGAATAAAGGTTATGAAGAAGTCCTTGTTCCTAATGTTGTCGGAAAGAATCTGACAAAGGCCCTGCTTGAGATGCAGGAAAAGGAGCTTTATCCACGGCTGCAGCTCCGTTATTCTGATATGCCTGGTGAAGCCGGCCAGGTTCTCTCACAGGATCCTAAAAGCGGCACAATCGTAAAGGCAGGCCGCCGTGTTACCCTTGTGGTAAGCCGTGGCGTAATGGTTGACCATGTTGGAAATTATGTAGGTATGAATCTTGATACGCTGAAAACAACCCTTGACACATTGTATGGCGGATCTGACATGCCTTCATTGTATATAGAAAATCCTGTTTTCAAGATTGATGATTCGCCGGTTGGTACGATTCTTGAACAGGATCCGCCTGAAGGAACTCCTATTTCCCAGCCGGTTGCCCTTTCACTTGTAGTAAGTCGCGGTCCTTCAAAGCCGGTGGTAAAAGTTCCGGAACTGAAGGGAAAGGCAATTGCTGATGTGCTTTCTGAAATTGGAAAATTCAACCTTATTTTTGATTTTACCAGTCATGTTGCCGGAGAAGGTGAAATTCCTGGAACTGTGGCTTCTGTTCAGGAGTTTGAATCTGGAGAAGTGCCTGAATACAGTCATGTGGCTGTTGATTTTGCATTTGCTCCTATTGGTACTGAATTTTCAGGTGACACTGTGGTTGAAAATAAAAACAAAGGCAAGACCGAAAATGAAGTTGCAGAAAGTATGAAAAAAAATACGGATGGTTTTTCGCAGGGGATATTTTCAACTGAAATCGCAAAATATCCTTTTGCCGTTCCTGTAAAACTTGATGCAATTCCCCAGGAAGGCGGAAGCTATACTGTTGCTGCCTTCAATCATGTTGGTGGAAAAATTACTGTCCCTTATGCTGTTCCCCACGGAACCGTACTTGTGCTGAGTGTAATAAACCACGAAAAAGAAAGGCTTACAATCCAATAAGAGTGAATAGTTATGGAAGAAAGAAAAAATGAATCACTGATATGTCTTACGTTGACTTGTAAGACGATTGCAGAAGATCTGGCGCTTGTTGAAAAATACAGGAAATACATTGATCTGGTTGAATTGCGTGCAGATTATCTTGACGAAGATGAATGCCTCCAGATACGTAAATTCCCAGGACTGGCAAAGATTCCTTGTATCCTGACAATAAGACGGCGCATTGATGGTGGAGCTTATGTTGGCGGGGAGGCTTCAAGAACCCAGCTTTTTGCCCGGGCAATGGCATTTGCGGATACTGATCCTGAAAAGAATTTCCACTATGTGGATTTTGAAGAAGATTTTTATGTACCGAGCCTTCAGGATGCAGCACTTGCGTATGGTTCAAAAATAATCCGCAGCTACCACAATATGACTGATCCTGTAACTGACATTGTCAAACGCTGTAATGAAATGCGGAAGACAGGTTATGAAATTCCGAAAATTGCATTCATGCCACATTCCCTTGATGATGTGACGAATCTTTTTAGGGAAACAAAGGATTTTACGGATTATCCTCATATCCTTTGTGCCATGGGGCCTTTGGGAACACCTTCAAGAATTCTTTCCCATAAAATCCATTCATACCTGACATATACATCTCCCGAAGAAACTAATGGAAATCTTCAGAGTATCGGGCATATGGATCCGGTTACCTTAAATGAAGTTTATAATTTCCGTGCACTGAATGAAAATACAAAAGTGTATGCAATTACGGGATGGCCGCTGGCAAAGACTTCAAGTCCAGCACTTCATGGAGCCGGTTACAGAAAGCATGGTATGGATGCAGTTTTTGTTCCGGTAAGGACCCCAAATGTGACGGAAGCCCTGGATTTTGCAGAAGTCGCCGGAATTGATGCATTTGCAGTAACTATTCCACACAAGGAAAATGTCATTCCTGAATTGGAAGAAATAGATGCCGAAACTGGTGAAATCAAAGCCAGTAATACGATTGTCCGCCGTGATTCAAAATGGTTCGGATATAATACGGATGCATATGGCTGTATGACTGCGCTTCAGGAATTCCTCGGTGTCAAGAATCTTAAAAAGATGAAGGTTTCCATAATCGGTGCCGGTGGAGCTGCAAAAGCTGTAGCATATGCCGTAAAGAAACTTGGTGGAAAAGCCTGTATTTTCAACCGTACTGTAAGCCGTGCAAAAACAATTGCAGAAATGTTCGGGTTCAAATATGCACCTCTGAATATTGATTCACGGGAACTGGTGGAAAAATATTCAGATCTGATCATACAGACAAGTTCCGTCGGAATGGGGTCTAATGAACCTTCCAATGAAACAAATGATCCTTTGTACTTCTATCAGTTCAAAGGTCACGAAGCACTTTATGACATTGTGTATGTACCCGAAGTTACGCCAATCATGCAGCGGGCGATGGATGCAGGATGCCGTGCCGAAAACGGATATTCCATGTTGAAGTATCAGGGATATAAGCAGTTTAAGATATTTACAGGAGTTGATTATGAGTAATGTAAGTCAGAGCGAACAGAAAAAAATTGTTGCAACAGCAGCAATTGACAGACTGATTGAAGAAGGCAAGATTTTTTCCGGAATGAAAATCGGGCTTGGAACTGGTTCTACGGCAATTCCTGCCGTGCGCCGTCTCGCTGAAAGAATCAAGGACGGAACTTTGAGCAATATCAAGGCTGTCGTAACGAGCTTCCAGACTGATAACGAATGCCATGAACTGGGAATTCCTGTTTATTCCATGAACGACCGGGAAATTGACGGGCAGCTGGATCTTGCCATTGACGGCGCAGATGAAGTTGATCCTTCAAATAATGTAATCAAAGGTGGCGGCGCAGCCCTTCTGCGCGAAAAGATTGTTGCATACAATGCAAAGACTTTTGTAGTTGTTGCAGATTCTTCAAAAATTGTTGACACATTGGGAACAAAATTTCCGCTCCCTGTAGAAATCATTGGTGAAGCACGGATTCCTGTAACTCATGCCATTGAGGCTTTGGGGGGAAAATGTACATTGCGGGAAGGCGTACGCAAAGCTGGACCTGTAATTACGGATAACGGAAACCAGATTCTTGACGTACTCTGGGATTCGCCTGTTGATCCTGAAAAGATGGAAAAGAAAATCAACCGCATTGCCGGTGTAGTTGAAGTAGGATTCTTTACAAAGAATACGCCTGTTGTCTTTGCAGCCCATGAAGATGGTACTGTAGAAGAAAGGCTTCCGGAGTAAGTTACGTTTCCGCCTTTTGACGAAAAAAAAGCGCGCCTTATCTGTACTGAGATGATTCAGGAACTGGATTCCAGAAAATCTCTCTGCGGATGTGACGCGCTTTTTGAATTTAACGGAATGTTCGGCGTACTTGTTTGCGCTGATTCCAGTGGTAATGAGATAATCCTCAGGGCTTTTTCCGGCAGTGCAGGCGGTCATTGGAATATTGACGGTTTTGTTCCTCCATTGTTTGACGAGGATGCATATAATGCTGCAATTGCCATAAATGATGCCGAAATCCACCGCCTTTCCATTGCGCCGGATGATGAAACACCTGATGGAAAATCAGTCCGCAACCGGAAACGGCTTGCTTTATGTCGTGAAACTCTGGAACGGTTTTATTCACTTTACCGGTTTTATGATTTGAACGGAAAATGCCATTCCTTTGCTGAACTGCCGGTGTCGGGCCTTGTTCCTACCGGTACCGGCGACTGTTGTGCACCAAAGCTTTTGAGCCGTTGTTTTGAACTGGGGTTGCGCCCTTTGAGTATGGCGGAATTTTACTGGGGAAAAGGAAATACAAGGCTCCGGACCCGCTGCTTTTACCCGCCGTGTGATGAAAAATGTTCAATAATACTTCCTGCAATCCTTGGAATGGAAATCGTTTACAGGGATGATGACATCATTGTAATAAACAAGGCATCCGGGCTGCTTTCCGTACCTGGAAGGGGAGAAGACAAGCAGGATTGTGCGGTTTCCAGGGTAAGGAAACTTTTTCCTGACTGCATTGAGCAGCCTTCTGTACACAGGCTTGATATGGATACTTCGGGGCTGATAGTAATGGCTTTTAATGCTGATGCCCAGCGGAATCTTTCCATTCAGTTCCAGAAAGGGAATGTGCAGAAAAAGTACATTGCGGTCCTTGACGGAATTCCTGAAAATAAAGGGCAGCGTATAAGCCGCGCAACGAGATGTGGAAGGCTTGAATTGAAATTCCGGCTTGATGTGGATAACCGCCCTCATCAGATTTACGATGAAGTCTATGGAAAGACAGGCGTTACGTTGTGGGAACGGCTGCGTATATGGAATCTTAACGGAAAGACTGTGACTTCTGTGCGCTTTACACCGCTTACAGGAAGGACCCACCAGCTGCGGCTTGCATCAGCCAGCATACACGGGTTGAATGCACCGATTGTGGGCGACAATCTTTATGGTGTGCAGAATCCCGGAGAACGGCTTCTGCTCCATGCATTCTTCCTTAGTTTTACCCATCCGGTTACGGGACAGCTGATGGAATTCTGCAGGGAGCCGGATTTCCGTTACTGAATCCTGATTCCACATAAATTGCAGGCATCTCGAAATAGTTTTTTTTGGGGATGCCCTATACAAGGATTTTATCCAGAATGTGGTCTTTCTGGCGCCAGTTCTTGTCAACTTTTACCTGAAGGTCCAGTTCAATTTTATATGAGAAGAGTTTCCGGAGCTTTTTCAATGATTCTACGCGGATTGTCTTTATCATTGAGGCACCTTTTCCGATGACGATTCCCTTCTGGCTTTCCCTTTCTACGCAGATGAAAGCCCGTACCCAGAGCAGGCGGCCTTCTTTTTTCATTTCCATGTCGGCAATGTTTACATAAAGCGCATGTGGAATTTCCTGTTCAAGTCTGTTGATTGCTTCTCCACGGATTACTTCTGCAATGCGGAAACCGACTTCCTGATCTGTGTAGTATTCTTCCGGGTAAAGGTGTGGTGCTTCCGGGGCAAGTCCGTAAAGGGCACGGAGTACGTCATTTATGCCTTCATCTTTCTGTGCCGACATTTCTATTATCCTGTCTTTTGCAGCATCCTGAAGGTTCAGTGAAAGGAAATTCCGGGCTTGTGCCGGTCTTGATTCCGGAAGGTCAGTTTTGTTTATGGCGATTACGGTTTTTGCAAGGAATGGTTTTACCAGTTCTGCTATCAGTGATTCTTCCTGTCCGCATTCCCTTGATGAGTCAATTATATACAGGATGCAGTCTGCATTTTCCAGCTGGTCTTTGGCAATCTGCTGCAGCCTCAGGTTCAGTTTTTTGTCCGACTGGTGGTATCCCGGTGTATCAATGAAAACCAGCTGGCCAAGTGATGTGTTTACAATGCCTTTGATTGCATTTCTTGTCGTCTGGGGGATTGCTGATACGATGGAAATGTTTTCACCGCTGGCTGTATTAAGGAATGTGGATTTACCGGCGGAAGGGCGGCCCACAATTGCTACCATGGCCGTTTTTGGCCCGGCACTTTCTGCATTTTCAGTATGCTGAAGGGCTTCAATCATGTTTTCGATGTTCTGATCGTTTTCTGTGTTCATCCTTTCAGTTTAACAGATAAAATGAATTACGGAAATAGATGTAAAATATGTTGGGATTTCTAAAAAATAGTTTTAAGAGATGCCTGCGGGTTTTAATCCGTTGAAATTACAAGGCTTGAAATATCACATTTCCAAAGTTAACTCTAAAAATTTCAATTTGCGTGTTCGAGCAAAATGGAAAAAGTTACATTTCTTTGCATTTCTTTCTATGGCTTTTTAGTGGGTAATGTGATAAAATCAACAATATGAAAGCTTTGACTGTGCTCCCCGGTAAGCCGATGTCTTATGGCGCGGTTGTTACCCAGAGAGGAGTTAATTTTTCACTTTTTTCACGTAATGCAACAAAGGTTGTACTTGAATTCTTTGAGAATGCTACGGACGGAAAACCGGCCTGTACAATAGAATTTGATCCGGTCCTGAATAAGACCGGAGATGTGTGGCATGTCCTTATCCCAGAAGTTAAGGCTGGAGACCTGTACCTTTACAGGGTTGACGGTCCGTTTGAACCGGGTAAGGGCCTCCGGTATGATTTCAGCCGTTTCCTGCTTGATCCATGCGCAAAAGCCCTTTCTGAAGGTTCTGTTTTTAAGTTTTTTAATAATTCTCCAACCAGAGATATTGATGCAATGTTCATAAAGGACAGACCGCTTCCGGATGTAAGCCTTTTTCCGAAATGCGTAGTCATAGATGACGATGAATTTGATTGGGAAGAAGATACTCCGCTTAATATTCCGATAACCAAATCGGTGATTTATGAAACCCACCTGAAAGGCTTTACAGCCGACGCTTCTTCTGCAGTTTCAGCACCTGGAACTTACAAAGGTTTTATGGAAAAAATCCCGTATCTTAAGGAACTGGGAATTACTGCTGTTGAACTTCTTCCTGTTTTTGAATTTGACGAAAATGAAACTGGAAACATCAATCCGAAGAACGGTGAAAAGCTCTGCAATTACTGGGGCTACAGTACGATAGGTTTCTATGCTCCGAAATTCGGTTACTCTTTTGACAAGACTCCCGGCGGCTGCGTAAGGGAATTCAAGCAGATGGTCAAGGAACTGCATAAGGCAGGAATAGAAGTAATCCTTGATGTAGTGTTCAACCATTCAGCTGAAGGTAATGAACATGGATACACATTTGAATTCCGTGGAATCCAGAATGATGTCTATTACCTTCTTTGGGAAAATGACCACCAGTACTATACGAACTATTCAGGATGCGGTAATACGATCAACTGTAACCACCCTGTAGTCCGCCATTTTATCCTTGACAGCCTGCGTTACTGGGTAACACAGATGCATGTTGACGGCTTCCGCTTTGACCTGGCTTCAATACTTTGCCGTGCACAGAATGGAAACCTGCTGATGTTCCCTCCTTTAACAAACCTCATTTCAGAAGACCCGATCCTTTCCAGGACGAAAATCATTGCTGAACCTTGGGATGCCGGTGGCGGATATCAGGTTGGATTCTTCCCGGGCGGACGCTGGTGTGAATGGAACGATCGTTTCAGGGATGACATAAGGCGCTTCATCCGCAGTGATGAATATACTTCAACAGCTGCTGCAACACGTTTTGCCGGCAGTTCGGATTTGTATCTCCACAATGGAAAGAGGCCGTATCATTCCATTAATTATATTACCTGCCATGACGGTTTTACGTTGAATGACCTTGTAAGTTACAACGGAAAGCATAACGATGAAAATGGTGAAGGAAACCGGGATGGTTCGGATAATAACAATTCCTATAACCACGGTTTTGAAGGTTCATGTACCAACGAAAAGATTGAATCCCTCCGTGTACGCCAGATAAAGAATTTCCTTGCTTCCCTCCTGCTTTCTCAGGGAACTCCAATGCTTCTTGGCGGTGATGAATTCCGCAGGACGCAGAATGGAAATAACAATGCCTACTGTCAGGATAATATGACTTCCTGGTTCAACTGGTATCATGCATACAAGAACCGGGATCTGGTAAAATTTACTTCGGCACTTATCAATTTCAGAAAATCCCACGAAGTGTTCAACCGTGAATATTTCTTTGGTGAAAGTGATGAAGAAAAACGCAACGGGGTTTCACTTGTGTGGTACGACTATGACGGCCGTATGCCTGACTGGAACCACCTGAACCGGTTCCTTGCCTGTGAGCTTTATGGAAGCCGCTGTGTATTGCCTGATGGTACACGGGATAATGATATTTTCATTGCAGTCAACACAGACTGGCATGATGTTAATGTAATTCTTCCTTCACTTAGTTCTGGAAAAGAATGGGTCCGTGTAATGGATACGTCTTTCCCTGCTGGTGAAGATTTTGCGGAATCTGGAAAAGAAGAAGTTCTTGACTCTCAGAGACGCTATATTCTGCCTGCTAACAGTTTTGCACTGTTGATGGCAAAAGACAAAAACTGAAAATGGAAAAACTTCTCTAATTGAAGTAATCCGCACCAATTTTGGAGGAAATATGGAATTTGATGCAGAGAAATTCAAGAAGGCCCTTGAAGGCCGCCTGAAGAGGCAGTATGGAAAGGACATAGCCCATGCAAACAGCCATGACCTGTACGATGCAGTTGCAGCAAGTGCAAGGGAAAT
>JAZLGS010000038.1:0-46517 GCA_045616425.1 Treponema sp. | reverse complement strand
GCCGTCGTTCCCTTCCGCCTTCGAAGCACAGCTTCTCGGAGACTCGCTAAAATCGCTTTTGCGATTTTTCGGCGTTGCCGTCGTTCCCTTCCGCCTTCGAAGCATAGCTTCTCGGAGACTCGCTAAAATCGCTTTTGCGATTTTCCGGCTTTGCCGTCGCTCCCTACCACAATTATGCAGTTAATTTCACTATTGATTCTACATAGCCAAATTTTTCTTGATCTGTTTCGTAAAGCTGAGGCAAATAATCAATTGAATCATCGTTATTTACTTTTGATAAATTGAAATAAGTTTTCCCAAAAACGAACAATAACTGGAAGCGCTTGTTGAGGGTAATGGAGTACCATCGGTTTTGGCCCACTCTGTTGTAAGATAATTCATGAAACGTTTCTTTACATCTTCATAATTTTTTGCATTTGTGTTTGAAGAGATTATTTCTGTTTTCTGAATTACTGATTCTTTTTTGCCAGATGTAATAATAGCTTCACCATTGATATCTGATAAATATTCAATGGCATCTTGATTAACACAATAAGGGCACAAATGGCTGCATAAACAAAACAAAAAAAAGCTGCATCCTGAGATGAAGTGTACCCTGATTATTGGACACTTGACAGGTGCAGCTTTTTTTGAAAGGAATGTATTATTCCGCTTTTTTACCTGCTGAGCAGCTTGTTCATTGCCTTTACAAAGTCCATAGGATTCTTGAGTTCTGCACCGCTTACGAGAAGTGCCTGGTCAAGAAGGACTGTTGAAATATCAGCGATTTCTGCTTCGTCATTTGAAGATTCAATCTTCTTTACGATTGCATGGTCGCCATTGATTTCAAGGATTGGCTTGACTTCGGAAATATTTCCCTGTCCCATAGCTTTCATCATGCGTTCCATCTGGAGTGTAGGATCGTTTTCGTCAATGACGATACATGAAGGGCTGTCTGAAAGACGTTTTGAAAGTACGACATCCTTTACCCGGTCACCGAGAGCTTTTTTGATTTTTTCCTGAACCGGTTTGAATGCTTCTTCCTTCTTCTTTGCTTCTTCTTTATCTACACCAAGTTCATCGTCACTTCCGGCGCGGTTTACTGATTTAAGTTCAAAATCTTTATATTTGCCATAACCTGGAATTACGATTTCATCAATGTCGCCATCAAGAATCAATACTTCAAAGCCTTTCTTTGTGTATGCCTCAAGGAGCGGACTTACACGGAGGTTGCTTTCGTCAGTTCCTGTGATGTAATAAATTGCCTTCTGTTCCGGCTTCATGCGCTGAACGTAATCTGCAAAACTTGTCCAATTGTCTGCACCTGTACCAGATGCATCTGTTGACTTGAAGCGTACGATTTCTGCAATTTCGTCACGGTTTGCATAATCTCCGTAAAGTCCTTCTTTCATCGGGCGGTTGAAATTCTTTACGAATGTATTCCATTTTTCAATTGCTTTCTTTTCTTCGTCAGATGGATTTTCAATCTTACGTGCTTTGTCTGCAGCTTCACCCAGTTTCTTGAATTCTGAAAGGAGCTTCTTTACTGAGGCAGAGCGGATGTTTTCAAGAATCCTGTTCTGCTGGAGGATCTCGCGGCTTACGTTGAGAGGAAGGTCTTCGCTGTCTATGATACCGCGTACGAAACGGAGGTATGCAGGAAGGAGTTCGCGGTCATCGTCGGTAATGAAAACGCGCTTTACATAAAGCTTGACGCCGCTCTTGTAATCAGCCTGGTACATGTCAAAAGGAGCCTGCTGCGGAACAAAGAAAAGTGTTGTATATTCCTGAGTTCCTTCTGCATGCGTATGTACATAGTGGAGTGGATCCTGGCCGTCATGACTGATTGTCTGGTAGAAGTCGTTGTAATCCTTTTCTTTGAGTTCTGATTTTGAACGCTTCCACAATGCGCTGGCACTGTTTACCTGATCAACCTTGTTTTCTGTTGATGTGACGTTACCTTTGTCATCATATTTTTTCTGGTCATAATGCAGGTAAATCGGGAATGCAATGTGATCTGAGTAACGCTTGATGAGTTCTTCAATCTTCCAGCGTGATGCATATTCCTTGCTGTCATCGTTCAGGTGCATTTCTATTGCGGAACCTGTTTTTTCTGCGTTGTCAAAACCATATTTCTTTGCGGCTTCACTGTCAGCTGCAATTTCTTCTATATCGTACGAATTTGTACCATCACTTGACCAGTGGTAAAGTTTCTTTTCTGCGTCACCGGCACGGCGTGTGTAAACATCAATCTGTTTGGCTGCCATGAATGCTGAGTAGAATCCGACACCGAACTGTCCGATAAGTGAAGAATCCTTTGCAGCTGCATCATTTGCGGTGCTGAGCTTTTCGATGAATGCTTTTGTTCCTGAACGGGCAATAGTTCCAAGGTTGTTGTTCAGATCCTCTTCATTCATACCGATTCCTGAATCCTGTACCGTAAGGATCTGGGCTTTTTCATCGAATGTAATGTCGATTTTTGGATCAAATTTGATGCTCTTATATGTATCATCCGAAACTGTCAGATATTTTAATTTGTCCAGAGCGTCTGATGCGTTTGATACGATTTCGCGGAGGAAAATATCTTTGTTTGAATACATTGAGTGAATGATAAGCTTAAGAAGCTGGTTTACTTCTGTCTGAAACTGGTGCTTTGCCATTTATTTCTCCCATATCATATATTTTGAGAATAATATTATAGAAATAAGATACTGATTTTTAAAGAAATAGGCAAATTCTTGTAAAAAAAAGCTATGTAGAATTAGTGGTAAAATTAACAGCATGGTAGTGAAAAATCGCGGATGCAATTTTAGTGAGTCTCCGAGAAGCCAGTCTTCGAAGATGGAAGGGAGAACTTTCGGGGGATAAACGTGAAGGATCCTGCTTTTTTTCTGGCGCAGGCGCATTTTCTACGGTATTGCATTTTTTTAGAAACATTCTTTACTGATATAGTCAAAAAAGATGTGGATGCGAGATATTGTACTTTTTTACATCGTATTGTAAAGTATGCGAAATAGTACAATCTTTTTTTCGGAGGTAGTTATGAAAAAGATTATTATGATTCTGGTGGTATTGGCTGCGTTGCCACTTTCACCGCTCTTTGCGTATGAAAATACGATTGATTTCGGTTTCCGGATTCCTACGGTAAAAACGGAATTTGATTTTCAGGCGAAAGTTGATGCAGATGGAAACAAATTTTATGATGGAAAACCATCAATGTTTCAGACTGGCATAAACGGATCTTACATGGGCCGTTTTGATTGCGGAGTTTCACTTATGGGACAGTTTGAAATTGGCGGTGCTTCCCTCAGTAAGGATTATCTTTCTCCGGCATTAAAGAAATTCCTTGATAAGCCTTATGGTGTTTATATTACGGAAAGGCTGGGGGTCGGATATACTTTTGAACCTATAGATTCAATTGCAATCGGTATTTACGGTACAGCAGGTGTAAATCTTGGTTTCTTTGGCCAGATGTCAAACAAGACTGACATTAATTCCCTCGATTCAGACTGCAACGGATATAATGACCTTTCACGTCCTGCAATTGATTCAGTTGTTACACATGCCATAATTACAGGAGAATTTACACTGGGATTGTATCCTGTCGTTAATTTCAGGCTTGGCCGTGTTTTTGGTCTTTTTGCAGGCTGTAATATTGATTTTTCAGTGTACAACCGCATGTTGCTGGTCACAAGGTCAAAGGTAACATATGCTGACGGAAAGAGTGATGAATATAATCACGAAGCTGTTTACTGCGGATGTTCAGTTCCTGTAACTGTTGCTCCACAGCTTGGAATCAGCTGGAGATGGTAATTTATAAGTGAACTTCTATGAATTGCAAGTTCAGGAACTGCAATAGCTAAGGCTATGTCCATAAAAACCGTTGCTAAAAAAAGCTGCATTTTACTAAAAAAAGCGTGTCCTGGCGACGAAAAGAAGAGTTGGCTCCCATACTGGAAAAGGGAGCAGGCTCCTTCAGGTGCCGTGTATCCCCCCGAAGGTAGCGTGCACAGCCCAGCTTCTCGGAGATATTATTAATTCTATAGCCTTTATCAGCATAGGGTACAGTTGCTAAACAGGACATCGATACGTTAAATTTGTCATTAATCAGTAATACTATAGCCGGACATAGCCTAAAAAAAAGACGGCAGCTGGAAACTGCACAAAGCAATTGACCGGCTGCCGTCTTTTTTCATGAATGCTGTGAAAATACAGTTACTATTTTACAGCTTCAAAAATGATGTCTGCAACAAAGATTATTGCGAGTACCCATGTGATTACCGGAATATCCTTTGATTTCTTTCCGACAACTTTTGTAAGTACATATGTGATTACACCGTACATGATACCCTTTGAAATTGAGTATGCAAATGGCATTGAAATGATTGTTATGAATGCCGGAATGCCTTCTGTAGGGTCTTCAAAATCAATTTTGGCAACTGATTTAATCATGAGGTAGCCTACAAAAATCAATGCTGGTGCTGTTGCTGCTGCTGGTACGAGAAGGAACAGAGGGCTGAAGAACAATGCAATGAAGAACATTACAGATGTTGCTACAGATGCAAGTCCTGTACGTCCGCCGGCTGCAACTCCCGATGAAGATTCAACGAATGATGTTACTGTTGAAGTTCCGAAACATGCACCAAGTGCAGTTCCTACAGCGTCAGCAAGAAGTGCGCCTTTTGCATTGAGTACGTTTCCGTTCTTGTCTTTAAGGTTTCCCTGTTCGGCAACACCAAGAAGTGTTCCGATTGTGTCAAAAAGGTCTGTAAAAAGGAATGTAATGAGGATTACAAGGAATTTAACTGAAAGTACAGCTGAGAAATCAAACTGGCAGAAAATCGGTGCTGCCGGAAGTGAAACAGGCTTGAAATTCTCTGGAACTGCTGTAACTCCCATTGGAATTCCGATGACTGTTGTAATTGCGATGCCGATGAGGATTGCACCAGGAACCTTTAATATGTAGAGTGCGATTGTAACAAGAAGTCCGATGATTGCAAGAAGCGCTGTAGGATTCTTTGCGCTGATGTTTACAAAACCGATGATTGTTCCTGTCTGGCTTGAAACTACACCTGCATTTGCAAGACCGATGATGGCGATGAAAAGTCCGATACCGACTGCAACTGCTTTCTTAAGGTTTTCAGGAATTGATTTGATGATTGCTTCACGGATTCCGCAGAGTGAAAGGACGATGAAGATTAAACCTTCAAGGAATACTGCTGTAAGTGCAAGCTGCCATGAACAGCCCATACCCATTACAACTGTGAAAGTGAAGAATGCATTGAGACCCATACCTGGTGCAAGTGCTACAGGAAGGTTTGCTGCAAATGCCATTACTAATGTAGCGATTGCAGCGGAAAGTGCAGTGGCAGTAAATACGCCGCCTGCGTTCATGCCTGTCAGACTGAGCATTCCCGGGTTAACGGCCAGAATGTAAGTCATTGCAAGGAATGTTGTAAGACCGGCGATGATTTCGCGGCTTACTGTTGTTCCTCTCTCGTTCAATTTGAAGAACTTTTCCATACTATAGAACTCCTATTTCTGCGGTTTTTCAGTGAAATCCGCACATGATTGGAAATTATATCATTTTGTGTATTTATGTGCATTCACTTTTTTGTAAAAAATCACTAATAATGAAACCATGAAAAAATTGAATTTTACTGCCTTGATTTTCTTGACTTTTGTTTCCATGCTTTATGGACAGAGCTATTCTGCCGTGAAGCAGGATTATTTCCTGAAAGACTTTGTTTCAAAAAAATGGACTGCATCTGACGGGCTTCCTGGTAATACAATTACTGATGTAATGCAGGATGATACTGGCTATCTTTATATTGGCACTTATGATGGCCTTGTCCGTTTTGACGGGGTGGAATTCGTTACATTTAATAAGACTTATAGAGATGATTACGATTTTGTTTCTGCACGTTCCATAAAGCAGGATTCCCGCGGTGTCCTGTGGGTTGGTGCAAATGACGAAGGCATTACTGCAATCTTTAAAGACGGCTCATGCCGGAAATTTTCTACAGACACAGGACTTCCGAATAATTCTGTACGTGCCATAGAAGAAGATCAGGAAGGAAACATATGGGTTGGAACTGCATCCGGTGTGGTTTACATTACTCCTGAACTTGAAGTTGTCTGTCCTGCCGGTCTTGAAAAATTCAATGAGGAAAACATCCTTGTCTGCAATATTTTCTGTGATACTGCAGGCCGTATCTGGATTGCATCTCCAAAGGAGAACGGACTTTTTGTCTATACGAACAGGAATTTTGAAATTTACAACAGGATTACAAAAATCGAAAAACCAGTCGTGACATATGTAACTCAGGATAATTCCGGCGCATTGTGGTTCGGTATTTCGCCGCATTATGCAGTAAAGGTAACCGGCAGTTCCGAGGTGGTTTACGATATTGCACCGGAAGGCAGCCAGAGTACGCTTATATATACAATCTGTCAGGACTCCAGTTCAAATATGTGGTTTGCAACTGACAGGGGCGTAAGTGTGCTGCACGGCGGAGAATTCTCATTCCTGAATCTTGAAGGCGAGCTTACCGACGAAAAAGTTGCAAAAATAATGGAAGACCGGGAAGGCAACATCTGGCTTGCCACTGACAGAAATGGTCTCCAGCGTCTTTCCCGGAGCAAATTCAAGACTACGACAATGAACACTTCTGTAAATGTAATCTGCGAAGATACTGGACGCAATGTAGTATGGATTGGTACTGACAATGGCCTTTACTGTGTACAGAATGACAGGTTGATAGAAAACAAGCTGACTGGATATTGCCGCAATGTAAGGGTCCGGGATGTAATGATGGCTCCTGATGGCAGCGTCCTTGTTTCGACATATGAAAAACTTGGTTATGTAAGGATGGATTCTGAAGACAGGATTTTTTCCATTACAAAAGATGACGGGCTCACTGGAAATAAAATCCGTGTTTCCATTCAGGCATCTGACGGTAATGTGTATGTGGGTACTACCAATGGCCTTAATATGATAAAACCTGATGGTACAATCGGAACGATTACAAAGGAAAACGGTGTAAAAAATGATTATATAATGTGCCTTTTTGAAGACCATAGCGGCAATGTGTGGTGCGGTACAGATGGTGGTGGAATCTTCATCCTTGAAAACGGAGTTGTTTCAAAGGTTTTGACGACAGATGACGGACTTGTTGGTAATGTCGTATTTAAGATTTCCCAGCTGAATGAAAATGAAATCTGGATTTTTACCGGAACCGGCGTTTCCAGGTTTGATGAAAAATCAGGTGCAATTGCCAATTTCAATTCAAAGGACGGACTTGGTGTAGACGGAATTTTCCAGGGACTGGCCGATTATACAGGAAAACTCTGGATGACCAGCAACAGGGGAATTTTCTGCGTAAACATGAGTGACATGGAACGGATTGCTTCCGGGGAACATTGCCGGGTAAATGCACGGTATTTCGGGCAGTCGGATGGTCTTGTTTCAGGCGGTGCCACATCAACTTCCAGGTCTATGAAAGATTCTCTTGGAAGAATATGGTTTACACTCATTGACGGATTTTCGGTTTATGATCCGTTGAATGTTACGGCAAATAAAACTGCGCCGTTAATCAAAATTCAGGAAATAATGGTGGATACGGAAAAGCAGAATCCGGCTGATGAAAAAATCGTGCTTCCTCCTGAAACAAAACGTCTCAGTATAAAATATACTGGCCTCAGCTTTATTTCTTCGGAGCATATGAAATTCCGTACCAAGCTGGAAGGATTTGACCATGAGTATTCAGAATGGAGTACTCTTCGTACTGTTTCCTATACGAACTTGAAGCCCGGTACTTACAGGTTTACTTTTCAGGCCGAAAACTCGGATGAGGTTCTGAGTGATATTTCAAAGGAACTGCTTATAATCAAGAATCCGTATATCTGGGAACTGGTATGGTTCTGGATTCTGATTGCCATTTTTGTTACAGGAATTGCGGGAGTCATAATCTTGCAGCGGTTCAGGTCAATGCGGAGGTATCAGGTAAAGCTGGAAAATGAAGTTGAAGCCCGTACCCATGACTTGAAGCTGGAAAAGGAAAAATCCGAAAATCTTCTATTGAATATCCTGCCAAAGGAAATTGCAGATGAACTTACGGAAAATAAGGATGAAACCATAGCCAGAAAATATCCGGCAGCAACAGTACTTTTTACCGACATTGTAGGATTTACTAAAATAAGTGATTCCATGACGGCGGAAGGAATTGTAAAAATGTTGAATGACATTGTTTCGAAATTTGACGAAAGGGCAAAGGCAGAGGGAATCGAAAAAATCAAGACCATCGGGGATTCGTATATGGCAGCCACCGGCCTTACTGAACAGGCTGAAAATAATGGTGCAGAAAAAATGATGGTATTCGCAAAAGGAATCCTGAACGATGTGGCCGAATACAACAGGATGAACGGAACCAACATACAGATCCGTGTGGGCATCAATACAGGAAACCTTGTGGCCGGGGTCATAGGAAAGTCGAAATTCATTTATGATGTCTGGGGAGATACTGTGAATGTGGCAAGCCGCATGGAAAGCAGTGGAATTCCCATGCGGATTCATGTAACGGAAAATACTTTTGCATGTACACATAATGTTGTTTCTTATGGTGATGCTGTAGAAATTGATGTAAAAGGCAAGGGACTGATGAAGACGTTCTATGTAGAATCTTAGGTCGGAATTCTTTTCATCTGAAAATTGCAATTTTTACAGCCTCTCATAAAAAAAACTACTTTTATAAGAAGCTGAAAATTGCTATAATACTTCTTCAGTATGAAAAAGTGTCTTTTGGAAGAAACAGTTTTATTTTCGCTAATTGTCGTTTTTTGTACTATTATTATTTCTGGAAATATTATCGGCTGAATCCTTTTTTTTCAGGGTTCAGCTTTTTTTTGCCCGGTGGGGCGGAGGTTTTTTGAATGCCGTTAAATCAGAGTATCCACAAAGTAATGGTGATTGGTTCAGGTCCAATTGTAATCGGTCAGGCTGCAGAATTTGATTATGCCGGGACACAGGCCTGTAAAGCATTGAAGGAGCAGGGACTGGAAGTAGTTCTGGTCAACTCAAATCCTGCAACCCTCATGACTGACCATTCTATGGCAGATCAGATTTACATTGAGCCGCTGACAGAAGAAACTATCCAGAGAATCATTGAAAAGGAAAAACCGGACAGCCTCCTTTCAACACTTGGCGGACAGACAGGTCTTACTCTTTCAATGCAGCTTGCAAAATCAGGATTCCTTGCAAGCCACAATGTGCAGCTTCTTGGTGCAAAACCTGAAACAATCGACAAGGCTGAAGACCGCCAGATGTTCAAGGATACAATGGAAGCAATCGGTGAACCTTGCATTCCGTCTAAAGTTGTGACTGATTATGAATCGGCACTTGATTTTGCAAAGAACGGAATCGGACTTCCTGCAATTATCCGTCCTGCCTTTACTCTTGGTGGTACAGGTGGCGGTATTGCCCATACCTGGGAAGAATTTGATGAAATTGCACATAATGGTCTTCATCGTTCTCCAATCCATCAGATTCTTGTTGAGAAATGTATTTCCGGCTGGAAGGAAGTTGAGTTTGAAGTAATGCGCGACCATACTGGTAATGTCCTTACCGTATGTTCAATGGAAAACTTTGATCCGGTCGGTGTCCACACTGGTGACTCAATCGTTATTGCGCCTACTGTAACTCTTGCAGATAAAGAATACCAGATGCTCCGTTCGGCAGCATTGAACATCATTTCAGCACTCAAGATTGAAGGTGGCTGTAACTGTCAGTTTGCCCTTAATCCTGAAACTTTTGAATATGCAGTAATTGAGGTTAACCCCCGTGTAAGCCGTTCGTCGGCATTGGCTTCAAAGGCTACCGGTTATCCTATTGCCAAAGTTGCTGCCCTTATTGCCATCGGCTATAATCTGGACGAAATTCCGAATTTTGTTACAAAACAGACAGCTGCCTGCTTTGAACCAGTTCTGGATTATGTTGTAGTAAAATTCCCGAAATTCCCGTTTGATAAATTTGTTTACGCTGCAAGAAAGCTCGGTACTCAGATGAAGGCTACCGGCGAAGTTATGGCAATCGGCCGTACTTTTGAAGAAGCTTTGATGAAAGCCTGCCGTGGTGCAGAAATCGGTGTAAACTCCCTGAACCTGAAAGTGTTTGAAGAGGAATCCGATGAAAAAATCAAAGAGCGTGTAGGTCAGTGTACGGATCAACGTGTTTTTGCTATCTTCCAGGCTTTAAAGCGCGGGATCATGTCTGTGGATGAAATCCATAAGACAACAATGGTAGATGAATGGTTCCTTAACAAACTTCTGAAACTTGTATGCATGGAAAAGAAGTTCAGTGACGTTAAGGATGGAAAGCTGGTACTTGACCAGAATCTTTATCTTGAAGCAAAGAAATCTGGATATCCGGACAAAGTGATTGAAAACATGACAGGTGTTTCTATTTCTGGAAGTTCCGGCGTAATTGAACATGATAAATCTGAAACTTCAACTGTAAAGACGATTGAAGCAAATGACAAAAAACTTGCTGCGCTCCGGGCAGAAGGAAAAGTTACGCATCTTCCTTCTACATTCAAAATGGTAGACACATGTGCCGGAGAGTTTAGTGCAGAGACTCCGTACTTTTATGGCGGATATGATGCAGAAAATGAAGCTGAAAATTTCCTTGTTGAGGTGGCCGAAAAAGGAAAGCGTAGCAGCAAAGGTTCTATCGTCGTACTCGGTTCCGGTCCTATACGCATCGGTCAGGGAATTGAGTTTGACTATGCTTCGGTTCAGTGTGTATGGTCACTTAAGAAGCTGGGCTACGAAGTTGCAATTGTGAACAACAATCCTGAAACTGTTTCCACTGACTTTGATACGGCAGACAGGCTTTATTTTGAACCGCTTACTCCGGAAGATGTAATGGGCGTAATCCACACGGAAAAACCTGTTGCCGTTGTAGTTGCATTTGGTGGTGGAACTGCAATCAAGCTTGCGAACTTCCTTGACCAGCAGGGAATTCCGATTCTTGGAACAAGTGCAGATGCCATTGACCTTGCAGAAGACCGTGAACGTTTTGAAGAACTTTGTGAAAAACTCCAGATTAAACGTCCGCGCGGCCTTACAATCATGAATGAAGAAGAAGCACTGAAAGCAACAAAGGATCTTGGATATCCTGTACTTCTCCGTCCGTCATATGTTCTTGGCGGGCAGAACATGATTGTTGCCTTTAATGATGATGATGTAAAAGAATACATGAAAATCATCCTTGCTCAGGGAATTACAAATCCAGTGCTTATTGACCAGTACATGATGGGTATTGAACTTGAAGTTGACGGAATCTGTGACGGTGAAGATGTCCTTATTCCAGGAATCATGGAACATGTTGAACGCACAGGTATCCATTCCGGAGACTCGATTGCGGTGTACCCAAGCTGGAATCTGAATGATGTCCTCCGGGAAAAAATCATCAGCCAGTCTACTGACCTTGCCCTTAAGCTTGGAACAAAGGGACTTGTAAATATCCAGTACCTTATTTATAACAATGAACTTTATATTATTGAAGTAAATCCACGTTCAAGCCGTACTGTTCCTTACATTTCAAAAGTGACCGGTGTACCGATGGTTGAACTTGCAACCCGGGCAATGCTTGGCGAAAAGATCCGTGACATGGGATATGGCACAGGTCTTTACAGGCTTCCTCCGTATTTTGCTGTGAAGGTTCCTGTTTTCAGTTTTGAAAAACTCATGGATGTTGATACTCATCTTGGACCTGAAATGAAGTCTACAGGAGAAGTCCTTGGAATTGCTTCAACAATGGAAGAGGCAATCTTTAAGGGGCTTATCGGTGCGGGCTATAATATGAAACGTACCGGTGGCGTACTCTTCTCTGTAAGGAAGACTGACCGCTATGAACTTCCTGACCTTGCCCGCAAATTCTATGATATGGGCTTCAAGCTTTATGCTACTGAAGGCAATGCAGAAACTTTGCGTGATTTCGGTATGGAAGTTGAGGTTGTAAACAAGATTCATGAAAATCCTGATGATAACTTCCTTACATTGCTTGATTCTGGAAAAATTGATTATGTAATTTCAACTTCTGCAAAGGGACGTGATCCACGGGCAGACTCTGTAAAGATGAGACGTCACGCAGTAGAGCGCGACATTCCTTGTCTTACAGCAATTGATACAGCAAATGCAATTGCAAACTGTCTTAAATCAAAGTACACGGTAGAAAATGTTGAACTGGTTGACATCAACCAGCTGAAGGATACACGGGAAAAAATCAAGTTTACAAAGATGGATTCTACCGGAAATGACTTTATTGTCATCAATGCAATGGAACAGGAAGTTAAGAATCCGGCAGGTCTTGCAGTCCGTTTGTGCGACAGGCGGAACGGCGGAATCGGTGCCGATTCCCTTGTAATGATTGAAGCTTCGGATAAAGCAGATGCAAAAATGCGCTTCTTCAATCTGGATGGTTCTGAAGGAAAGATGGCCGGTAATGCCATCCGCTGTGTCGGCAAGTATCTTTACGACAACAACATCAACGGCATTTGTGAAAAATATGGAAAGAAAACTGATGCTACTGAAACAATCACAATTGAAACGGAAGCTGGCGTAAAGACTTTGATCCTGTACAAGCAGAATGGAAAAGTAACTTCCGTAACTGTTGATATGGGCCGTCCATATTTTGAACCTGCAAGGCTTCCTTCTACATTGAAGGCTGTAGCAGTTGATACTTCAAAAATTCTGAATGCAGGAAATTCTGACCTTCCAAAAGAAGCTGTCCTTAATCAGTCAATCAGTGTCAATGGAACTGAAATGCAGGTAACCTGCGTTGGCGTCGGAAATCCTCATGCTGTTATATTCAGTAAGTTTGTTGATAAAGAACCGCTCAGCGTTAATGGTCCGGTTATTGAACATCACGAAGCATTCCCGGAAAGGACAAACACTGAATTTGTCCGTGTTGTCGGTCCTAATGAACTTAAGATGCGTACTTGGGAACGGGGAAATGGTGAGACTCTTGCCTGTGGAACCGGTGCATGTGCTGCGGCTGTTGCTTCCGTGCTGAACGGATTCAGCCCTGTCGGTCAGGATATTACGGTAAAAGTCCGGGGCGGTTTCCTTAGCGTAAAGTATACAGGTGACACAGTTTACCTTTCGGGTAATACAAACATCTGTTATGAAGGCGAAGTAGAAGTTTAGAGTTTTCTATAAAAGGATGTAAATCAGAGGCTGCCCGGCATTCACTATGAGTCCGGACAGTCTTTTTTTTGCATGGTACTGAACTTGTTGCACCGGAGTGCAATTTCCTTTAAGAACGACGATACCCCCGACGTTTTGCATCGAGGTATCGTCGTTAGTGACTTGAATCTCCGGAATTGTTTTACTGGCTCCGAATCAGCAGTTTTCAATGCTGGTGAACTCAAATTTGTTTACATCAAACAGGCCTTTGTCTGTAATCTTCAGTTCTGGGATTACAGGCAGCGACATAAAGCACAGTGTTGAAATCGGTTCAATTTCTGGATTTATGCCCAGTTCTGAAACCGCCAGGGAATTTATCTTGAGCAGCTTGTCCTTTACCCATTCTGCATTATTGTCACTCATAAGTCCGGCTACAGGAAGCGCCATTGTATCAAGGATTTCCTTATTCTTTACGAGGACAATTCCGCCGCCGATTTTTACCAGTTCCTGGACAGCGATTTCCATTTCTTCATTTGTAGTGCCGACGCATATTACGTTGTGGCTGTCATGAGCGATTGTTATTGCAACTGCGCCACACTTGATTCCGTAATTTTCAAGCAGACCCAGACCGATGTTTCCGGTGTTATGATGGCGTTCCACCACGGCAATTTTTACAACATTGTTTGACGGATTGAATTTCAAGTCCCCGTCTTCAGTAAGTTCAACTTTGACGTTTCCTTTTTTTGTTACGATGCTTCCTTTCTCAATTCTGATTGTCTTGACCTCATCGGAGTTAAGATGGAGACGGAGTCTTTCTGCAGAGAAATTATTTATATGTACGCTTCCAGAAACGCTGGCATAATTTACTCTTTCAACCGGTGGAATATATTTTCCATCTTCCGCAACCAGTTTACCTTCTATAAATACCTTTTCGGCTTTAAATTCTTTAAGGTCACTTACAAGGACAATATCGCCCCGTTTTCCTGCTGCCAGTGCACCACGGTCGTATAACCGGTAACATTCTGCGGCATTGAGGCTGGCCATCTGGACTGCTGTAATCGGATCAATTCCATGCTCTACGCAAATCTTAAGGTGATTGTTCAGGTCGCCTACTTCAAAAACTGTAAGCGGCTGGCGGTCATCGGAGCAAAGCAGGCACCGTCGGGCATTCTGTTCGTTTACACCGGCAAGAAGATTTTTCAGGTCGTGACATGCGGAACCATTTCTCATCTCAACATACATTCCGTTGCGGATGCTCTCATTCAATTCCTGAACCGTGGAACATTCGTGGTCAGTGAGAACGCCGGTTGAAATGTAGGCCTGCCTGTCCTTGCCAACGAGTCCTGGGGCATGACCGTCAATAATTTTTTCTGCATCTAAGGCATATTGAATCTTTGAAAGGCATTCTTCGTCGCAGTTTACGACACCGACAAAATTCATGAATTCTGCCAGACCATGGATGCTCAGCTTATAGATTGAAGTATAAATTTCTGCTGAAGAAAGTTCAGCACCGGAAGTTTCAAATGGTGTTGCAGGTACACAGGATGGCAGCATGAATTTTATATCCATTGCACCTTTTGATGCGGCTTTTACCATGTAGTTCAAACCGTTTTCTCCGCAGACATTGGTGATTTCATGGGGATCACAGATTGCGGTTGTAGTACCGTAAGGAACCATAAGCCGTGAAAATTCCTCTGGGGTAAGGAATGAACTTTCAATATGAATGTGGCTTTCAATAAGTCCTGGAATTGCATAGGCATTCTTTGCGTCTATTTCCTGAATTCCGCTGTAGTCTCCGATACCGGCGATTTTACCGTCGCAAAGTGCTATGTCTCCTTTTTCGATTGTGTGAGAGTAGACGTTCACAATCTGGCAGTTTTTGATTACCAGATCCGCTTTTTCAATTCCACGGGAAACCTTAATTCTTTTTGCCAAACCGCCTGTAAAATTTTTCATAAGTTCACCACCTGCTGTAATATGATAAACCTGTAGCGGATTTTTTGCAAAAAAAATGGTGTTAGAAAAAAGAATTCCATCGACGGAAAAAGAACTGGAACATGTGCTGAAAAAATGTTCCGTGGATTTCCTGCGGATTATGTGTGCAGTACAAATGCTTTGGGAACTGGCAAAACCGTGCAACGTAATTTTCCGGTGCTACAGCTGTCTGCTTTGAAATGCTGACATAGCAATATTTAAAAACATAGTTTATAATATAAAAGACTATGTAGAAATAATTGCAAAATTAATTGCATGGTAGTGGAAAATAAGTAGGGAGCGACGGCAACGCCGGAAAATTGCGAAAGCAATTTTAGCGAGTCTCCGAGAAGCTGGGCTTCGAAGGCGTAAGGGAGCGACGGCGTTGCAACTTGTTGCACCGGAGGGGCAGCGTGCTTTACACGCAGGCGAATTTCCCACGGTAATGCAGCTTTTTTAGCAACACTTTTTACGGATATAGCCATAGAATAAAGTATTCAAAGTAGCCTCGAAAATTTGCAAATTTCAAGGAACCAGTAATAATTCCGGTGGGGTCATAAAAGTGAAGTTTGGTTTGTTTATTCAGGATTTTGCTTCAGATTATTCAAACAACATTGTAAAAGGTGTCAGAAAATATTGTGTTGAACATGACATCCAGCTGTTCATATTTACAATCCGCTCACGGAACTGGGAAAACGGTGTTTATGACTACCAGCATTTTGCCTGCAAATTCCTTGCTACAAAAAATAATATTGACGGACTGATCCTTGTCACGAACACTTATTGCCAGCATATTCCGGCAGAAAAACATTTTGATGCAGTGTATGAATTGTCTTATCTTCCTGTGGTAAGTTTTGGAAAAGAAGTTCCCGGAATTTCAAGTGTAAATTCTTTTGTAAAGGATGAATTCAGGAAACTGTTTGTTCATCTGGAAAAAGACCATGGTTGTAAAAAAATATATTTCATGATGCCTGATACCACTTCAAAGGATATTCTGATCCGTCTTGACGTCTTCAGGGAATTTATGGAAGAGCGTGGCGAAACCTATGAAGATAAAATCATTTATGCAAATTATATTTTTACCAATGCAAAAATTGCGCTGGATGCTTTGAAAATCTCCAGGGAAAACCTGCCTTTTGATGCACTTGTCTGTTGTAATGATTCAATGGCATTTGGAAGTATTGATTATTTAAAGAGTCATGGAATCCGTGTGCCGGAAGATGTAAAGGTTACAGGACTGGACAATCAGTTTATGTGTGATTATTCAGTACCGAGACTTACATCAATCGATATGCGCGTTGTGGACCAGTGTTACAAAACTGCCCAGGTTCTTCATGAAGAAATACTGAATCCCGGACAGGAAAAGAAGGATTATTATGTAGATGCAAAATTGTTCTTACGGGGTTCCTGCGGTTGTGAATCTTCCAATGCAACTGCTGCAAATCCTTTTTCAGAAGGAAATCTTGTCCGCCTGAAAGATCAGGTTTATGATTATCAATACTTCTTGCAGGACCTGCATCTTACTGTTGAGGTTGAAAAATTTAAATCCCTTATAATCCAGTACTATAAGAAATTCGGAATCAAATCATGCATATGCTGCATTTATGACAAACCGCAGGTAATGTTGAAAAATGAAGATTTTGAAGTCCCGGAAAAAGCTGGCGTTCTTTTTGCATATAACAGCGACCGTGTTTTTAATTATGATGAAAGCTTTTATCTGAATCCAAAAGAAAATCTTTATCCAGCTGATTTTTATTTTGATAAAGACGACGAAGTTGTGGTCATGGCGCTTTTCAGTCATGAATTCCAATATGGTTACATTCTTTATACTCCGGGTGCATTCAATTACAATATTTATGAACTGATTATTGCAACTACAGGAATTTCACTTGCCACCAACATTATTTTTGCAAAGAAGGTGCAGGAAACTGAAAACCTTTCCACTGAAAAAAAGACTCTGGAAATAAAGACTTATTTTGATGAAATGACGGGCGCACTGAACCGCAGCGGATTTTTCAATTATGCAGAAACTGCTTTGCGTCAGTCCCTTGAACAAGGCCGGACAGGCGGAGTCTTATTTGCCGACATGGATCACCTGAAAATCATAAATGACCGTTATGGTCACGAAGCAGGTGACAATGCCATAAAGGGCTGTGTTGAAATCCTGAAATCCGTTTTCAGAAGTCAGGATCTGATTGCCCGTCTTGGCGGAGATGAATTTGTAATTCTAGCATGCGGACTTACTCCTCCTGCTTATGAAAACCTGAAAAAGCGTCTTGAAGATGCTGAAAGAAGGTACAACGAATCAAGTACGGCACCATATGAAATTTCAATAAGCATCGGTTATGTTGAATTTACAAATGAAAATTGTGATATAAGCGAATTACTGAAACAGGCAGATAAAGTGCAGTACGAAGAAAAAGTGCGGCATCATAAAAACAGGAGTTAGGCATTTTCAGTGGCATTGGAATTTTTTCAATTCCGATTCTGTAACAAGTTCAGGATGACAGAACTTTCGCAGGATGACAATTTCTGGTATTTTTTCAGTGGTCTCTTTTATATCCGGGTGGTTGAATTATGGAATGGATGAGTATCTTGAAGGCGGCGGTAGATTATATTGAAGACCGTCTTTGCGAAAATATTACGGTAGATGATGTGGCCGAAAAATGCGGAGTTTCATCTTTTTATCTTCAAAAAGGTTTTTCTATTATTTCGGGATATTCCATTGGTGAATATATCCGTAGCCGCCGCCTTTATAAAGCTGCGCTGGATTTGAAGGATTCAGACGAAAAAGTAATTGATGTTGCCTTAAAATATTGTTACGAAACTCCCGAAAGTTTTACAAAAGCATTTTCCCGTTTTCATGGATGTCCGCCAGTGGAAGTACGTAACAAAAAAAGTAATATTACCGTATTCCTTCCCATCCAGTTTCATTTTTCGATTCAAGGCGGTAACGAAATGAATTGCCGGATTGAAAAAATGGAAAGCTTTAAAATCGTTGGTTTTAAACGCCAGTTCAATGTGGCAACATCATATAAAGAAATTCCGGAATACTGGGGTGAAATATTTTCAACTTATGGCGGACATGATTCAGTTATAAAAAATCATATTGGAACATATGGCGCATGTGTAAATGAACAGCAGGATGGATTTTTTGATTACATGATTGCCGGCCCGTATGATGGCGGCATTGTTCCTCCTGAAATGTATGTCTATGAATTTCCTGCAGGAGAGTGGGCAAAGTTTGACTGTACTTTGGAAACACTGCACGAAACCAATGACCGGATTTTTAAAGAATGGCTTCCTGCCAATGATGATTTTGAACTGACGGATGCTTCCGATATTGAATGGTATAATCCGGAAGATGAAACCGGTTCACCGGACTGCAGGTGTTCAATCTGGATTCAGGTACGCCGTGTTTAAAAATCCAATGGAGTGAACAGGAGTAAGTGATATGTTTTTTGGAAAAAATTCTGGTAATTATAAAAGATATGAATCATTAAAGGAAAATGACTTTTCTGTAAATAAAAAATATTGGAATAAGTATAAGGGAATCTCTAAAGAATTGGCAAATGAAATCCCAGAAGATAAACTGTATGAAATAGTTGAAAATTATGTATCTTGGATAACTGGTAATTCATTAGATGAAGAAATGCATTTAAAATTACAGCAGCTGCCGGAAATCCTGAGGAAAGGACAGTCCCATGAATTTTATAAGATGAATATTGAAGATGAAAACTTATTGAAAGAAAGAAATGCGAACATGAAAAGACTCTACGAAATATTTGATGTAGAGCCTGTTCCTGAAAAAGAAATGATTACAGAAAATTCTTTGATAAAAGTAAAATCAACAGAATGGAGAAAACAGTATTCTGAATTATGGGATCTTCTTGTTCCTGGTGCTGGCAGAGCAGAATTTGTTCAGGGTGAAGCGATAAGATTAGTGGGAAAGCTTTCTTATGAAGTAATAGATATGGGATGCTGTAACTGGGATGATGATTTTAAAAAGCTTCCCGAAGCTTATCTGCTGTTGATTTCTTATGGAGAAAAGCTGGATGATAAAGAATATGAAAATGTAAAATCAATTATGAATGATATCAAAAAACTAGATGATGATGATTTTAATTATATTGCAGAAATAACGGTAAAATGGATATTAAAAAATCCTGTTCCTGTAAAGCTTTCTAATTTTAAGAATGAAAAATTTATTGGCCTTGAATATCTGCGGTAGAATTTAGGTGATAATGAAAAAGATAAAAATTATAGTGATGTCGCTTTTGCTGGCAGCATTTTGTATTTATAGATTGTTTTTCATAAAAATCATGTATGATGCATACGAAAACAGTAGTGCTGAATATGAAAGCCAGAATGTTTACATAAAGTCCGTATTTTTTCCTGGTTATGATTATGAAAATTTTAATTTCATTTTTGTGCATTATAGAAACAGATATTATTTTGACTTGTATATAAAAAGTAAATCTGGAAATATTGTAAGTGCAGAAATAATTGATGACAGGATTTTAAAAAACGGATTTTCAAAAGCTTTTGTGGATTCAAAGTCCTGGATAAGAAATGGACAGCCCATGATATTCATGGAAACGGATAAAATAACTGAATATACTAGAAGAGATGAGTATATAGAAATTTTCATAAAGAACAAAATTTTAAACTTTAAACATGAAGAGTATCCGGAAACAGAATCATACAATATCTATTTTGAAATACCAATTGATTATCGAAAAGATAAAACTGTGGAATTTAAGTTTAAAATCAAATTAGTTTATGAAGATGGGCATGAAGAAATTATAGAACAGAATTTAGGTGGCAAAAAAAACAGATATATAGATTGAAATATTTTAATCTGAAAATATAAAATGCATGGCTATGTAGAATTAATGGTGAAATTAACTGCATAATTGTGGAAAAAAAGTGGGACGCAGGTAGGGAGCGACGGCAAAGCCGGCAAAACTCACGAGGTGAGTTTTGAGCGAGTCTCCGAGAAGCTGTGCTTCGAAGGCGAAAGAAGCAACACTTTTTACGGGCATAGCCAAATGCATTTAATTCTGAAAGCAAGATGATGCAATCGGAGGAAAATAATAATTAAGGAAAAAATGAAAAAAATAATTCTTTTATTATCAATCTTTTTATTTTCTCAATCGGTGTTTGGTGTAAGCCATTCAGACAATCCTGTAATCTACGAAAACAGCCGTCCTATAAAAAGCGATACAATAAAAGTCTATAAGATGGATGGGAACCTGACTCAGCTGGCCAACACATCTGGAATTGAAATTCCTGACGGTAAAATCCAGCTAAAAACTCTGGACGGAACATGGACGGCGGTTTGCGATGAAATGGTTCTGCTTGATGCTGATGATGTAAATGAACTTGCTGTCCTCAATAATTATTTTTCCATCTGCTGTATTTATACTCCGGAGGAAATAAAAAAGTTCAAAACCATAAAAGCGAATTATACCAATCAGTATCTGGCTATAGAAATAAACGGATTTTTGACTGGAACAACTATTTTAATGGATTTCATGGCAGATGCCCGTGTTATAAACTTTTATTATGAGTTTGGAAAAATTATAAATGATGAGGATGTTCCAAGATTTATAAATGCGGCGCCTCTTGTTTCTGACTACAGGGTTGTTCTCAGGGATATTGACGGCATACCTTTTTCTGCAACTATGGAAGAAGCTCAGAAAATTCTGGAAGCAAAATCGGTTGAATATAAAGTTGAAGAAAATGAAAGTCCGCTAAAAGATTTTACTCAGATGAATTATTTTATTTATATTGATTCCGGGCAGAAATTATTTGGCAAAACCTTAAAAGAAGGTTACCTTGGATTCTGCCCAAATGGACTTTATACTGTGACTTTGATTTTTAAAGAAGATGTGGAAGGGGAAGTTCCATACGCTGAGTTCATAAATAATTTTATAGAAAAATATCAGTTTACAAAGATTGATAATGACGGTCTCTTTTTATATTCTTGCAATGACATTTCATTGGAAAATCCACAATATGCAATTTTTTATGAGGATAAGTGCAGGTTGAGTATCAGGAATAAAACTCTGGATGAATGACGAACACTGTAAAAAGATTTATTTGATTGCAGCAATTTTATGTATTATGTCATTGTTCTCCAGCCGTACATCAAATGGACGGCTGACTTCAGAAATTGTGTTTTAAAACGTGATGGTCAGGAATTTTCGCTGGAATTAGGATTTGAAGAAGATGCCGGAAAAACAGCCATAGAAAAAATGATTGAAGATTTAATAAGTGAATATTTAAAATTACCTGAAAAAGAAAAACTGATTCGTTCATATGCAGCAGAAAACACTGCAGAAGGTAAATACAGCGACATAAAATCTATAACTGGCTGGCTTTATGAAATCAGGCTTTTAAGAAACGGCGAAGATGATTATTTTGAATATTACTTTATTAATAATGATTCCATATATGGTTGTGATTTTATTGTTGTCAGAGTCGGCCTGAATGGATTAGCATATGCCGTCTGTTTAGTTGGTTAGCAAGATGCTTGAGTGGAAGGTTCATCTTTTTTATGTCCATTACAAATCTTCCCCCCTTACTGGATATTTGACAAATCACCGGCTCTATGGAAAAATCGGATTATGAAGAAAAATATTTTTGCACTTCTTTTTTTGTTGTGTACCTTCTTTCTGGCTGCGGATGAGCCTCTTATCGAAGCGGAGGTAAATTTTTTTTCTGTCCAATCAGGAAATGATGTTTACAGAATTGAATGTACAGATTCTGCAGGACTGCTTCCTTTAAAATATAAAAATCCGGTGCTTTTTATTGTCTTTTGTAATGGCCGGAAATATGACGAAGTTTCACTTAATGATGTAATTTCCGGAAAAAGAAATCTTGTAAAAACCGTGTCCCATTTTTACTGGGGGAAAATTGCTGCTGTCTATGAAAAGGGAATCATTCTGGAAACTGTTGAAGGCGTGAAAATTTTTGGTTTTAAGCAGAAGAAAATATTCTCAAAACCAGATCCAGGACTGGTTGTTCCGTGGAACGATGACGAACTTGTTTTTCATTCATTGATTCATTCTTCTGAGCAGAAAAAAGAATGTTTCACTTTTGAAGGAATGGACGATAATCAATTTGGAGAATATCCGCTGGTCGCATGTACTTACATAAACTATTTCCGGAAAAGGGGTTACGGCAATCCGGAGTGCTTTTATGAAGAAGCCTCCGCTGTGGCTCCCATTGAGTACTGGATGATTGATGGAAATGGTGCGTTACGGATTCATCCTGAAAATCCTTCTGGCGGCAAGGCAAGGAAATTAGAAAAAATCCATGCAGATCTGGTTTCAAAAAAAACTTACATTTTTGAATCTGGAAATATAAAGATTTATGAATATGAGTGATGGAAAAGCGTGTTGATGCATTGGAAAAGTCTTGTTGACAAAATCAAAGTCATCTTTTAGGATTCCAATAATTCGGGGGTTGAAAATTAGAAAATGATATACGATATTACACAGCCATTATTTGAATGCGAAGTATTTCCAGGTGATGCTGCTCCACAGAAAATCGTTGCCCACAGTATGGAAAATGGTGAACTTTATAACCTGACTGAAATCCATATGTGTGCCCACAACGGAACACATGTTGATGCACCGTTTCATTTCATAAAAGATGGTAAAGGAATTGACCAGATCAGTCTTGAAAAATTCATCGGGCCTGCTTATGTGGAAACCCATGAAGGCGATGTGACCGCAAAGGATGCGCAGGAAATTCTGGAGCGGGCAAAAAAAGCAGATAAGGAATCACAGAAAAAAATCCTCATAAAGGGAAGAGCCACCGTTACTCTTGAAGCGGCAGAAGTTTTTGCAGCTGCCGGCGTTGACCTTCTTGGTAACGAATCCCAGACATTCGGACCGGTTGATGCACCTATGGCAGTTCATCTTGTCCTGTTGAAAGCAGAAGTCGTATTGCTGGAAGGAATCAGGCTTGGGGCAGTTCCGGATGGTGTGTACCTCCTGAATTGTGCACCACTCAACCTTACTGCAACTGACGGTTCACCATGCCGTGCAGTCTTGATGGAATGGAGGTAATGATGGAAATCATAGACACAAAAGACGGTTACAACTTTAAGCTTTGCGGAAATAAAACCTTTGCAGTACCAGAAGGCAATGACACTGTTGCATTCTGTCCTTTCTGCTATAACCAGATTGATTTTGCAGACGATAAATGTCCTTGCTGCAAAAAGAATATTCCTCAAATCATTTATTATCACGGTGATGACCAGACCTGGATTGCTTCGGGAAATGAAGCATGATTCAATTTCTGTGCCGGGGCTTTCAATGAATTTTGATGAACTTGCAAAAGATATTTTTGATTATGATCCTGACGGACCGAACATCCATCATCTGATGGCGGTTCATGGTTACAGCCGGCTTATAGCGCAGATGGAAAATGTTGACGGGCATACGCTGTTCATTACGGAAGCTGCTGCATATCTTCATGATATTGGAGTAAAAATTTCTAAAGAAAAATACGGAAATTCGGCACCGGAACATCAGGAAGCGGAAGGCCCGGCAATTGCCAGGGAACTTCTTGCAAAATATGATTTGAATGACGGTGTTGTTGACAGAATCTGTTTTATTATCGGGCATCATCATACTTACAAAGCAATTGATGGAATTGATTTTCAGATTCTGGTTGAAGCTGACTACATCGTGAATCTTATGGAAGGTTACTGCAAAAGGGAATCACTTTTACAAATGAAAAAGAACATCTTTAAGACGGAAAGCGGAAAGTACATTCTGGAACAGATGTTTGAAAAATCTGCAAGATAGAGCAGTGGACGCAGACAGGGGAAACGACGGCAAATTTTGTAAGTCTCCGGGAAGCTGACTTGCGCACGCTACCTCTGGGGGATACAAGGCTCCCATTTTCCAGTATAGGAGCCTGCTCTTTTTACGGACATAGCCTTACTCTATGTTTCTGATTTTTTCCCTTAGTGCAAGGATACGGCTTGGACTGACGCTGAGTTCATCTATGCCCATTTCAACAAAGCGTTCCGTAAGTTCCAGATCTGCACCAAGTTCACCACAGATTCCGACCCAGCAGTTGTTCTTGTGGGCATTTTCCACAGTCATCTTTATCATGCGCAGGATTGCTTCGTGATGCGGATTATAGAAATTTTCCAGTTTCGGATTCTGCCGGTCAATTGCCAGCGTATACTGGGTAAGGTCATTTGTTCCAATGCTGAAGAAATCCACTTCCTGTGCCAGTTCATGACTCATCATTACAGCGGCCGGAGTCTCAATCATGATTCCCTGTTCGACATTGCCATAAGGAATGTTTTCTTTGTTAAGCTGATCCCTGACTTGTGCAGTGATTTTTTTGATTTTGTGGATTTCTTCAAGGCTTATGATCATCGGGAACATTATTGCAATGTTGCCGAATGCGCTGGCCCTGTAAATTGCCCGGAGCTGTGTCTTGAATAAATCAATGCGTTCAAGGCACAGACGGATTGCCCTGAATCCAAGGGCCGGATTTTCCTCTTTGTCCAGATTAAAGTAGTCGGCCTGTTTGTCGGCTCCAATATCCAGTGTGCGTATGATTACTTTTTTCCCTTCCATTTTGCGGGCAACATTTTTGTATGCAACAAACTGTTCTTCTTCCGTCGGATATGAACTGCGGCCAAGATACAGGAATTCGCTGCGGAATAATCCTATTCCTTCTGCATCATTGTCGCATGCAGAATATGCATCGTTTACGCATCCGATGTTTGCATAAAGATTGATTTTCCGGCCACTTTTCGTTACTGTTTCTTTTCCCCTGAGGCTCTGCAGGAGATTCTGCTTTGCCAGAGCTTCCTTGAGTTTTATTTCTGAACTGGCAAGCGTCTGGGAATCCGGGTCGATGATTACATCGCCGGTAAAGCTGTCCACTACTGCAAGCTTTCCGTTCCAGTCATCCTCTATGATTACTCCCGTCAGGGCAGGAATGTTCATGGTGCGTGCAAGGATTGCAGTATGGCTCTGGCTTGAACCGTATTTTGTCACGAAGGCCAGAATCTTTGATTTGTCCAATGCTACTGTTTGTGCAGGTGTAAGGTCATCGGCACAGAGGATTATCTTTTCATCATCAGAAAAGTTTTCTTCCTGAGTGTCACCGCAGAGTACTTTTATAACCTTCATGGAAACGTCTTTAATATCTGCGCTGCGGGCATTCATGTATTCGTCATCCATCTGACTGAATATCTGGCTGAGGGTTTCTCCAGCCTGAAATACTGCATACTCTGCGTTTGCTTTTTCGTCATTTATAAAGGAGTAAACCGAATCGCTATAATCATCGTCCATCAATAGCATTGACTGGACTTCAAAAATCTGTGCATTTTCTTCTCCCAGAGTTTCTTTTGATTTCTCGTAAAGATTCTGGAGGTTATTTACTGCTACATCACGGGCAGCTTTGTAGCGCTCAATTTCTGCAGCGGTATCGGCTACAGGTTTCAGAGAAGTATCGTAAACATGCTCCTTAAAAACCTTTATCTTACCGATTGCAATGCCTTTGTAAATTGATTTTCCGTTATATCTTTTCATGCTTACTCCAAACCAGCCTGTTGTTACAGATTTTCTTCAAGGAATTTTTTGAGTGTTTCTGCATCGGCATTTTCGTTTGTGCCGCTTACTTCTACACTAAGCACATGTCCCTGTTTTGCGCCAAGACTCATGAGGGCAATCATTCTTTTTGCGTCTGCGGTCTTTCCGTTGCATGAAAAAATTATTGTGCTGTCCATTCCTTTTGCAAGTTTTACAAGGTCACCTGCAGGGCGGGCATGGATTCCGTGTTCATCTGTAATTGTGTAATTAAAGTTTGTCATAAAACCTCCATTCGTTATAAACGGTTTTGTAAAAAAAACTAACGGGGCGTTACGGGGTGTCCCCGTTAGAAGGGGTAGCGGCCAACAGCGTGGACGCGGGGGGAAGGCTTTCCCCCCACTGATTAATCTTCTGAAACCTTCTTTTTAAGGAGTCCAAGCATTGCGCAGCTGACTGCAGAACCAATCAGGAGGGCAACGATGTACAAAAGCGGATGTGTTACTACCGGGAATACGAAAATACCGCCGTGTGGTGCCATGAGTGTACACTTGAATGCCATGCTCAATGCTCCGGCAACTGCGCTTCCGGCAACACAAGAAGGAATTACGCGGGCTGGATCAGATGCCGCATAAGGAATTGCGCCTTCTGTAATGAAAGAGAATCCCATGATGAAGTTTACAGGACCTGCCTTACGTTCTTCTTCTGTGAACTTATTCTTAAAGATGAGTGTTGCAAGGGCAATTGCAATTGGTGGAACCATACCGCCAACCATTACGGCAGCCATGATGTTGTAGTGTCCCTGGGCAAGCATACCTGTACCGAATACGTAAGCAGCCTTGTTTACCGGGCCACCCATATCAACGGCCATCATTCCTCCAAGAAGGAGTCCAAGGAATACGGCAGATGCACTGCTCAGGTTGTTGAGTCCAAGGTTGAGCCAGTGGTTGATTGTTCCGACTATCGGTTCAATGATGAAGTTCATTCCGATGCCTACTATTACCATACCGATAAGCGGGTAGAGGAGAACAGGTTTGATTCCGTCCAGTGACTGCGGAAGGTTTGCAAAACATTTTTTAAGTGCAAGGACTGTGTAGCCTGCAAAGAAACCTGCAACCAGAGCGCCAAGGAATCCTGATGTTCCGTTTGCTGCCATTGCACCGCCAAGGAATCCCAATGCAAGACCAGGACGGTCTGCAATACTGAATGCAATGAATCCTGCAAGAACCGGGAGCATGAATCCAAATGCAGCACCACCGACTTTGCCTTTAAGGAATGCGGCAAGTGCAGTCATGGAACCGAATGAACCGTCAGGAGTAATGCCGTTTGTCTTACAGTAAATACCATCAATAAGGAATGCAAGGGCAATAAGGATGCCTCCGCCTACAACGAATGGAATCATGTGGCTTACACCAGTCATGAGATGTTTATAGAAACCGTTTCCTTTATTTCCTGATTTTTCTGAAGATGTACTGTCAGAACCTTTTGCTGTAAACACTGGGAATTCTCCTTTTGCAGCCTGTGAAATAAGGGCTTCTGCCTTGTGGATTCCATCGGCCACTTTTACCTGCGTAATTTTCTTTCCGTTGAACCTTTCCATTGGAACATTGACATCAACGGCAACAATGATTCCTTTTGCAGCGGCAATTTCTGCTTTTGTCAGTTCATTCTTTGTACCGCTGGAACCGCGGGTTTCTACCTTGATTTTCAGTCCGAGTTTTTCTGCAGCCTTTTTAAGGTTTTCTTCTGCCATGTATGTGTGGGCGATTCCTGTAGGACATGCTGTAACTGCAAGGACATCGTATCCGCCGGCTGCAGTTACTGGTGCAGCATCTTTTTCGTCTTTTGCACTTTCTGCCTTATCCACGATTTTAAGGAATTCGTCGGCAGATTTTGCCTTTAAAAGATCTGCTGTAAAAGATTCATCAAGCAGCAGGACTGAAAGCTTACTCAAAACATCTACATGGACATTTTCTTTTGTATCAGGTGCAGCAATAAGGAAAATCACTTTAACCGGTTCGCCATCAGGTGCGTCATAATCTACTCCATTTGGAACAACCATTGCAGCAAGTGCCGGTGCTTTTACAGCGCTGCTCTTACAGTGTGGAATTGCAACTCCTTCTCCAACAGCTGTTGTGCTTTCTTCTTCGCGGGCATAGACACCTTTTTTGTAAGCCTCAATGTCACTTATATTTCCGCTTTTTGCCATAAGTGCAACCATTTTTTCGATTGCATCACTTTTGCTTCCTGCACTGCCGTTAAGCTGGATGCATTCCTTTTTTAATAAATCCGTAATTTTCATATTTCCTCCTGTGAAATTACAGCTGTTTAATCATTTCCTGAACGTTTTCCAGTTCAGCAAGTCCTTCCATTGATGCACTGGCACTACCTGCTGCAAGTCCCATTTTCAATGCATGTTCATAATCCTGCGATTCAAGCCAGCCCGCAATGAAACCAGCCACCATTGAATCTCCTGCACCGACAGAATTTACCAGAGTGCATTTTGGAGCAGGACTTTTGAAAACTTCACCGTTGCCGCAGACAAGGACTGCACCTTCACCTGCCATTGAAACAAGGACATTTTGTGCTCCCTGTTCCAGAAGTTTCTGTGCATAAGGAACAACACTGTCCCTGGTCTTTAATTCAACTCCGAATATTTCTCCAAGTTCATGATTGTTCGGCTTGATTAGAAACGGCTTAAAGCAAAGCGATTTTGTCAGCAGGTCCTTTGTGGCATCAACTACAAACAGGACTTCCTTTTTTTCAAGCTTTTCCATGATGTCGGAATAAAGTGTTTCCGGCAGGGTGTTTGGAATTGAACCGGCCAGTACGAGAATGTCTCCGCTTTTAAGTCCATCCAGTTTAGCGTAAAGGGCTGCAATATTTTCTTTGCTGATTTCAGGCCCCTGACCGTTGATTTCGCTTTCCGTATTTGAACGGAGCTTTACGTTGATTCTTGAAAATCCTGCGCTGTCTTCCAGGTTTATGAAATCCGTTGCAACTTTTTTCTGCTGAAGTTTGCGCTGTATTTCTTTACCTGTAAAACCTGCAGTAAATCCAAGTGCGGTATTATCAAATCCAAGGTTCTTCAAAACCATGGAAACATTGATACCCTTTCCTCCTGCATTAAGCTGTTCCATAAAGGTACGGTTGACTTTTCCCGTTTCAAAATCCTTTACGTCAATTATGTAATCCAAAGAGGGATTGACTGTAAGTGTGTAAATCATTACCTAAGCCTCCACAATGTTTGAATATTTTCTATATTCAGCATCAATGATTTTTTCAGTGATTATCGTTACGTCTTCAAAAGCTGCAAATTTCACACAGGAAATCTGGCTGAACTTTGAAGAATCTGCCAGGACAAAACTTTCAATGCACTGGGAGATTGCTTTTTCCTTTACGCTTGCTTCCCTGATGTCAGGAGTGGTCAATCCCTGGGCAACACTTATTCCGTTTACGCCAAAGAAACCTTTCGTAAAGTTGTAGGCTTCCAGCTGCTTTGTTGCCACTGTGCCGATGACTGCTTCTGTAGAATCTTTAATTTCTCCTCCAAGAAGGAATGTCTTGAATCCTGCCTTTGAAAGTTTTTTTGCGTGGCAGAAACCGTTGGTAACAAAAACAGCATCTTTTGCAGTAATGTAAGGAATCATAAGTTCGCTGGTCGTTCCTGCATCAATGTATACAAAATCTCCGAAAGAAATCAGTGAAGCTGCATGTTTTGCAATTGCCTCTTTTGCTTCATGATTTTGCGGAGCCCTGCCTTCTACTGAAACATCCTGACTTGCAAAATTCATGGACTTGCTGACTGCACCTCCGAAGACTTTTTTCAGGATTCCTGCCTGGTCAAGTTCCGTAAGGTCGCGGCGGATTGTTGATTCAGAAATATTGAGCCGTTCCGAAAGTTCCGTTACTGTAGCACTGCCTTTTTCCTGTACTATATTTACTATCTGCTGGTGACGGTTTTCACTGAGCATTCATCTCTCCTGCTGTCTTATGTTATAAATTCATACTACCACCATTTTGCGCAAAGTCAAGCAAATTCTTTCAAAAATGGGCAAAAATATGCGCGATTATGACGATTTTCCAGAAAATATATAGAATTCGGTCAAAAATGAGCAATTATGAGTGAAACGCTACGCAATGTCTGGTGCAGATGCTGAAAAAAATTCAGCATGACGGATCTTATTCGTGCCGCCGGGGCTGATATTTGGATGCAAGCATCCTGGACGCTCTGCGACAAGGTTCGTCATTGGACAGTTTCTTTGTTTTTGGATGACAAAGACAAAACAGATGTTGGAATAAAATTCGGGATTGCTTTAATTGCAGAAAAAGATTTATGAAAATCCTGTTGACCGGATGATGTTTTGGGGAGAAAACAATATTTGTGGGAAGCTGGGCTTCGAAGGCATAGGGCTAAGGGGGAACCAGCGGGGGATACACGGCACCTGAAGGAGCCTGATCCCTTTTCCAGTATGGGAGCCCACTCTTTTTCCGTTGCCTGGACCCGCTTTTTTTAGTAAAGTGCAGATTTTTTTAGCAACACTTCTTGTGGACAGAGCCTAAAGAAAATGAAGGTTTCTGCCACACTTTGAGAATTTTCAGCAAAAGCAGGTAAATGAAAATACTTGCGAACATGCCGGCACAGGCAACAGGAAGTGAAACTATTTTTAATCCTGTCAGTGTAATGAAAATCATGGTGGGCGTATTCAGAATCATTATGGTATTCATTATTCCGATTTCTTCAATAACCGGTGTCTTGAATGACGGATCTACGATACGCAGGAGTGATATGCCGCTTGGTACGGTTCCCGTAGAAATTCCATAAACGCTAAGCATACGTTCAAAATCGTGGTCGCTGCCCAGCCTTGCACTGAAATATGCTGTAATAAAGAATGTGGCGGCGGTCACTACAATGCTGACAATCAGGATTGGAATAATCCATTTTCCTATGATATTTATCTGTATGCTCATGAATGTGCATACAACAAGATAGTCAGAGAAAAATCCTGTAATGTGTTTCAGAAGCTGGTCATCAAGCAGAAAATTCATATCAAGCTTATGCATTACTGCCTTTATGATATTTGCACTTAACAGTCCCCACATGAATAGCATTCCCTTAAAGGTAGAGCCGAAAACCGGGATGTGGGAAGTAACCTCCGCCAGTACGATTGCACCAACATATGCCACACCGATGATGGAAAACGTCGCCGCAAGACTGTCGATATTGCCGCAATGGAATGTATCTTTCCCTAATGATTCACAGCTTTCATTTTCCGTGTAATAACCGCGTTTGACATATTCGTCCAATGAACCATTATTTTTGGCAAGTCCTTTTTTCAATCCATACCGTGCAACTGGAATGCCGACACTGAATGCTGCAAGAAATGCGATGGACGCATAAGTCAACGCAATCATTTCGGAATGTGCAAATCCGTAAGTGTTTTCAAACAGGATTCCGTAAGTAGAAGCTGTCCCAGGTCCCTGACAGAACCCGAAAGGAACCAGAATTCCGTAGACCGGGTTAAAATCAAATATGCGGCTAAGGGCTGTTGTAATCAGAACACCGGCTAAAGGCTGGATGGCAAAAAGAATGCACCAGATAAGGCACATGCCGGCGGCTCCCCGTACAACACTGCTTGTTCCGGATTCTTTTTTCCTTTTTCCGCTACTGGTCAGTCCGATGGAAATGAAGGACATTGTAAAGAAAACTTCTACAATATTACTGAATTGATTTACGGTAACACCGCAGATGTCAGTTTTTACCAGAACCAGATTGACAATTATGAATCCAAGAATTCCGCCGGTTACACTTGCAGGTATCAGTTTATTCTGCAAAAATGTAAGTTTACTCCGTAATATGATTCCCAGTCCCAGGATTGCGCTCGCAATTCCAAATGCAACTATTACTGAATACATAATGACCTCTTTTCATATAATGCTGGTATGACGTGGATAATGATATATGAAGTTCCTGAAAATTGCAATTTTTAGAGATGACCTGTATGAGTTGCCGCTTTAAGCATACAATAACAGAAGGCAGCTATGAAAGACTTTATTCGTGCCGACGGGTTCAATATCCCGACGTTCTGCATTGAAGGTCCTCATTTGTCCTTAAAGAAAAATCCTGAAGCTGGTAGTTTTACTATTTTCTGTGCACAGGAGTTTTCAGTCCTTCACAAATAATTCTCCCAGCCTGCAGAAAACGTGGATCTTATATCCTTATCAGTGAACTGCCTGGTTGGAACGGGACATCCAGAATGGCAGTTTGTTTTTCGGAAGCTGGATTTTTGATTTTGTCCAGAAGTATTTCAATGGCTTTTTCGCCCATTTCTTTTAAAGGCTGGGGATTTGTGGCCGTGTTCAATTCATAGTATGTGGAATTGATGAAGCCGTCAAAACCGACAATGCTTATATCTTCCGGTACTTTTAAGCCCATTTCCCGGATGCCTTTGACGGTTCCCGGTACGCATGAATCTGTACAGCAGAAAATTGCAGTAGGCAGTTCTGGAAGCGTCTTCAGTTTTTCTATTACATCTTTATGTAATTCCGGTGAATCAAAATCCGAGCGGATGATGTAGTCTTCAGGATTATACTCTGCACCAAAATCTTTAAGTGCCTTTATGAATCCTTTTTCCCGGTCCAGTACGTTCGCATTGTATATTTCTTCCTTTAATCCGACAAAAGCAATTTTCCTGTGCCCATGTTCCCAGATGTTCTTTACACTGTTATAGCCTGCGTTAAAGTTATCCGTATCAACCCACGAAACCAGTTCGCTTTCAGGACGGTCGCCGATTACTACGCATGGAAGTTTTCGTATTTTCAGTTCCTGCATCATTTCTTCCGGAATCTGCTTGAGACCTACATAGATTATTCCGTCAACTTTTTTCTGTCTGTAAGGGCGCAGGTAGTCATATGTGGAATCGGTACCGGCTTCTGGGGCAAATCCCATAAGAAGGTCTATGTTATTTCTCCGGCAGCCGGCTTCAATTCCGGATATGAGGTGCATCAGGTAGAAAGTCCGCATGGACTGGTAAAAAGGAATAGGTGTAAGGATGGCAATAGTGTTGCAACGGCCAGAATTCAGGACCTGACCTGCAAAACTTGGAGCGTAACCAAGCTTGTCGATGGCCTCCTGGACTTTACGCCGCGTTTCTTCCTTTACATTTGTTTCTCCGTTGATGACCCTTGAAACTGTAATAAATGAAACGCCTGCTAATTCTGCAACATCTTTCTGAGTGACCATTATCTATTCCTTTTTTGTGACTTTCTGTTCAAAAAATTGCAGGGAATGTCCAAAATATATAGTTCATAGTGCCATTCCAGTCCTGAGACGAATTCAGGATGACAGTTTCGGAATCACTACACAATATCTGGTGTTGTTATTCTGAAATAAATTCATCATGACAGAACTTATTGGACAGTCCCTTGCTGCTATTCTTCGATTATATATGTCTGAATACTTCTTGGAGGACATACAAAAGATTTTCCTTCATTTGTTTTGTCCACGACAGAAGTGTATACTTTTTGTGCATTTTTGTCTGTCTGGTCTTTATTGACAGAATTCAATTCAAAAAGCATGTCGGCTTCAGTCCTGTTCATTACTACCAGAACGATTTTATTGTCAGGACGGCGGAATGCGCAGGATTCCATTGTGTTTCCTATGCGTCCGTCTACTGTTGCCGGCGTCATGAATCCGTTAGTCTTGCATCCAAGCCGTACGGAACCAGGTTCAATGAATCTTGAGAAATGTCCAAGATAGTAATATGAAGACTGGTAAACGATTTCCTTTTTCTCTGTATCTGCAAGAATTGCGGCATCACAATTATTGTTTACATGATTCGGTCCGCCTTCAATGTTCAAAAGCATGTTCCAGTCAATCCATGCAGTACATCCGCTGTTAAGGTCGTTGATTACATTGTGGCCGTAGCGTTCTCCGCAGTACCACATTCCAGGACGAGATCCACCTTCGATGCTTCCTTCTGTAAAGAACAGGTCCTTGTCCGGCCACTTTTCTGCCACTTCTTCAACGTGGTCATACTGGTCACCGGAATACCAGTGGTAGGCAGCTCCTGCAATTGCCTTGTCTGCTCCGGGAATACTCATGCTTCCAGTAAAACGGATTACAAGATTGTCCCGGTTGTGGTCCCAGACAAGAATCTTTACATCGCTGAATCCCGCTTTGTCTAATGCAGGGCGCAGGAAATCCACTGCAAATTTTCCTTCTTCTTCCGCAGTCCAAATGCAAGAATCCCATGTCTGAACTGCTTCCGGTTCATTCTGGATTGAGACATATCCAACATTGATGCCGCGTTCTTTAAGGCCTGTAAGATATTTTACAAAATACTTTGCCCAAAGCTCAAAATATTCAGGCTTGAGTTTTCCGCCGTGGTTCATGTCTTTGTTGGTCTTCATCCATACTGGTGGTGACCAGGGAGTTACCATGACTGTAAGTTTTCCTGAACTTTCTGTAGCAGCTTTAAGGAGGGGAGTCATGTATTTATCGGTGCGTTCAAAAGAAAAAGATTCCAGTGTTTCATCTTTTTCCGGAACACAAGCCCAGTTTTCCAGGGAAAAGTCGCATGAGTTCATGTGGGTACGGGCAAAAACATAGCGATTGGATTTATCTGAGTTTCCAAAGCAGGCTTCTACCAGCTCTTTCTGCTGGGCTTCCGCCATCTGGGAAAGAACGTAACCTGCGCTCTCTGTCAGGGCGCATCCAAAGCCTTTTATTGTCTGATGATTTTCATCTGTGTTTAAGTCGATGGTGCAGGAAAGAAGTTTTCCTGATTTTGCTTTGCGTTCCATTGGCTGAACCGGTTCGATTCTGCGGCTGGAATCTTTTGCAGTTTCATAAATTGAGACAACTTTCATAAAGGATTCCTTATTTGATAATGTTTACGCAAACAATATATTGATTTTAGTTTCAGTCCTTTCATTTGTCAAGTAGGAATCTTATCTATCCATGATGTTAAAGGTTAATCAGGGGAGTGTGGAATTAACAGCAAAAAATCAGACTATGTAGAATTAGTGATAAAGTTAACTGCACAATTGTGATAAAAAGTAGGGAGCGACGGCATCAGCCGGCAAAACTCACGAGGTGAGTTTTGAGTGAGTCTCCGAGAAGCTGAGCTTCGGCGGTGTAGTTGTCCAAGGGGGAACCGGTGGGGGATATCAGGCTCCCTTTTCAAGTATGGAAGTCCGCTCTCTTTCCGTCGTTGGGACCCGGTTTGCTTAGTAAAGTGCAGATTTTTTAGCAACATTTTTTTACGGACATAGCCAAATAAAAAAAAAATTTTTCAGCAATTAATGGAAGAATGAAGAAATACAACAAAATGTTTTATAAATTCTGCGAATTTTTTTGTTGACAGCAAAAATATCTGGATTTAGACTATGTTTACGCAAACAATAAAAACAAGAGGTAAAAGTACAGTTCAAAAGAGCAGTGTTCTGTAAAATGTTTGCGTTAACATTTTGCAGAACCTGTCTCCTTTACTGTCTGACTTCCTTAAAAACGTAGTTCTCGGGTTTGTAAAAACCTGAAAAGATAAAGGATGTCCGAAAAGGATATCCGTGGAGGATTTATGAAAAAGTTGGTAAAAGTACTGGCAATCGGTGCATTAGTACTTTCGGCTGCAGGTATGCTTACTGGTTGCGGCGCAAAAAAGAAGGACCGTGTTCAGGTACGCTGGTTTGTAGGTCTTGGAGCTGGTTCAGATGAACCTACATTTGCTCCACAGAAGGCAGTTGTTGATAAGTTCAACCAGTCTCAGGACGAAATCGAACTTGTCCTCGAAATTGTTGATAACGGACAGGCTTATCAGACTCTGGCAACTCAGATTTCCGGCGGAAATGCTCCTGATATCGTTGGACCGGTAGGAATCCGCGGACGCGACAGTTTCAAGGGTGCATGGCTTGACCTTGATCCTCTGGTAAAGGCAAACAACTTTGACCTTACTCAGTTTGATGCTTCAATGGTTGACTTCTACCGTGATCCACAGGACGGACTTATCGGTCTTCCATTTGGTATTTATCCTTCATACCTTTATGTAAATAAGGAACTTTTTGAAGAAGCAGGAATTCCTCTTCCTCCAAAACATTATGGTGAAAAATACGTTGACGAAAACGGCAAGGAATGGACATGGGATTATGACTGTCTCCGCCGCATCGGTATGAAACTCACAGTTGATGCAAACGGTAACGATGCTACAAGCGCAAAGTTTGATCCAGAAAACATCGTACAGTGGGGATTCGGTATCGTATGGGGTGATGCCCGTGGTTATGGAACATTGTTTGAACCAGGTACATTCGTTGGACAGGGCAATAAGGCACAGATTCCTGCAGCCTGGCTTGATGCATGGAAATGGACATATAACGGTATGTGGAAAGACCACTTCATTCCAAACGGACCATATGGTTCATCAGACATCCTTTCAAACGGAAGCTGGGGTGAATCAGGAAAAATCGCTATGTTCCAGTGCCACCTTTGGTATTCAGGATATGCAAAGATGGATTACCAGTGGGATGTTTACCCAATGCCTTCTTACAACGGAAAGACAACTGCAAAGATGCATGCTGATACATTCGAAATCTGTAAGGGATCAAAGCATCCGGAAGAAGCATTCAAAGTACTCAGCTACCTTGTAACAACAGCATCTGATGACCTTCTTAAGATTTACGGTGGTATGCCTGCAATCACAACAAAGCAGAACGGATTCCTTGAAACATTCTTTAAGGAAAAGTATCCACACGTAACTGTAGATACAAAAATCGTAAAGGACAGCGTTCAGTTTGCTGATAATCCAAACCACGAAAGCTGGATGCCAAGTTTCCAGGAAGCATCAACATGTTACACACAGTTCTGGGAAAACCTTACAAACAATGCAGGGCTTGATGTTGAAAAAGAAGCTGCAAAATTAAAGCAGGATCTTGACGGCATTTTCTCTGCTGCAAGCAAGTAAAAACTATAAAATAAGGAGGCATGCGGGGCATCTTCCTCCAGGGGTGTCCCGCAGTCACAAACATGAAAAATAAAATTAAAGCCGGCAGCGGCCAGCGCTGGGAAAAAAAATGGGGGCTGATTTTCATAGCTCCGTGGCTCATTGGTTTTACAGTTTTCTATCTTGGACCGATGATTGCCTCTTTCATCTTCTCTTTCTTTGATTACAACCTTATTAAACCTGAAGCAACTGCTGTTGTAGGCGCTTCAAACTGGAAAAGAGCCCTTTTTGACGATCCGATTGTATTGAAGTCAATTGCCCATATCCTTCAGTATACATTGATCTCACTTCCAATTTCGTTCTGTTTTTCACTTCTTGTAGCAATCCTTTTGAATTACGAGCAGCTTCTGGGGCAGAAACTTTTCCGTGCCCTGTTCTATCTGCCAAGTATGGTTCCGTTTGTTGCTACAGTTCTCATCTGGCAGGGAATCATGAATGAACAGACAGGATGGTTCAACCTTCTTCTGAATAAAGCAGGATTTGCAGGTATAAGATGGCTTGCAAGTACAAAATGGATTTACATTTCCTATACTTTAATCGGTATCTGGGGCTGCGGTAATACGGTACTGATTTTTCTTGCAGGTCTGCAGGGTGTTCCTAAGGAACTTTACGAAGCAGCAACTATTGACGGCGCAAATAGTTTTCAGCGTCTGAAGGCAGTTACGATTCCAATGATGACACCGGTTATTTTCTACAACCTGCTGATGGGTGTCATCGGACTGATGCAGTTCTTCCTTACGCCGATGGTTCTTAATAACGGAAGCGGTTTCCCTAACGGAACTACAAATTTCCCGATGGTATATTTCTACCGCCAGGCATTCTCATATTTCAATATGGGTTATGGTGCTGTAATTGCATGGGTTATCTTCTTTATCGGAATGATATTCACATTGATTTTATTTGGAACTTCAAACCGCTGGGTATTCTATGCAGGAGAAAAGAAATGACACAGAAACAGGTAAAACGCATCCATACCGGATTTATAACAATACTGACATTATTTATCCTTGCAGCTTTCATGCTGCCGCTTATTTACGGAATTTCAATTTCATTGAAGAGTAAGGAACAGCTTTCTTCATTGAATCATTCTCCGATTCCAATGGCTCCTGAAACATTTGAGTATAATGGAAAGAAATGTGATATTCTCATGGTTCCAATGGAAGACGGGGCCGTAAAGCCTCTTGCAATAATAAAGAAGGGCCGTGATGCAAGTACATTCATTGATCCGCAGAATGTTGCAGCAGGTCCTGTTGAATATGCAGTAAAGTGGCGTTCATTGGAAAATAAATGGCGTGTGGACTTTAAGTTTGAAAATTATAAGAAAGGATGGCAGTCTGTAAACTTCCTCCGTCTTTTCAAAAATACATTGTTCTATGCATTGATTACGACATTCGGAACACTGCTGTCATCTACACTTGTAGCTTATGGATTTTCAAGGTTCAAGTTTCCTGGAAAGCAGCAGTTCTTTATGGTTCTGATTGCAACAATCGTTCTGCCGAGTGCCGTTACACTGATTCCTGTTTATACGATTTTCTATAAGCTGGGATGGGTTGGAACATGGGCGCCGCTGGTGGTTCCACATTTCTTTGCCAATGCGTACAACGTTTTCCTTCTAAGGCAGTTCATGCTGGGTATTCCAAGGGAAATGGACGAAGCTGCACGTATTGACGGATGTGGCCCGATTGCAACCCTGTACAAGATTATCCTTCCGCAGGTAGTTCCGGCAATCATTTCTGTAGGATTGTTCCATTTCTTCTGGGCATGGAATGACTTCTTTAATCCGTTGCTTTATCTTGCAGGTCATCCTGATAAATATCCTATCAGTATCGGACTTTCGACATTCAGCAACATGTATTCAACGGAAACACATCTTGTTCAGGCAACAAGTATGATTGCCTGCGTAGTTCCGTTCATAATCTTCGTTGTTGCACAAAAGTTCTTCATTGAAGGTGTAGTAGTTTCAGGTGTAGAAAAATAAAATTGAAAAATCCGGGCATATCAGAAAATAGTTTTCCGATATGCCTTTTTTTTAGGCTGTGTCCGTAAAAAGTGTCGCTCCTTACCGCCTTCGAAGCACAGCTTCTCGGAGACTCGCTAAAATTGCTTCCGCAATTTTCCGGCTCTGCCGTCGCTCCCTACCGCCTTCGAAGCATAGCTTCTCGGAGACTCGCTAAAATTGCTCCCGCAATTTTCCGGCTCTGCCGTCGCTCCTTACCGCCTTCGAAGCACAGCTTCTCGGAGACTCGCTAAAATTGCTTCCGCAATTTTCCGGCTCTGCCGTCGCTCCCTACCACTACCATGCAGTTAATTTTATCACTAATTCTGCATAGCTTACATTAGCTATAGAGCACAGTTGTTCCACCAGAACGTCGATACTTCAAGATTCATCATTAATCAGCAACACTATAGACGGACATGGCATTTTTTTACATCAGGCTTGCTTTACGAATCCATATTGCCTGAGCATTTCAAGATACTTGATCAGACGTGGCAACAGGGGTTCAGCTTTTTCGCCGAAGTTTTCATGTACCAGTTCCGAAATTTCCCGAACGGATTTTTTTCCGTCCAGCTGCTTCCAGATGAAATTCCCGAATTCCTCAAGATGGAGCTGGGATATCCTTGGTTTACGAAAAAGCTTCTGGGCAATAAAGTTGAACAATCCTTTGTTTTCAATGAAAAAAGTTATATTGCCAGCCGGATCTTTTTCCCAGACAAATTCATCACTTTTCTTGAAAACAATATCCAGATAATCTGCTTTATCCGCGTTCTGATTCTTTATTCGCATTTGGATTCTTCATTCTGTTTTGCCATCCCGAACTTGAAAAGTGCAAGCACCATTATTACTGCCATTATGATGCAGCCTGGTGCTCCAAGGGAGAAGCCCAAATTCAGGTTGATTTTCAGGACTGCAAAAAGTGCAAGGATGATACCGATGATTCCTTCACCGGCTACCAGTCCAGAGCAGAACAATACGCCGCCTGAGTTTTCCGGGTTTCCGGTTTTCTTCTCGATGATTTTTGAAATGAGGCCGCCAGCCATAAGGAATGTAGTTGATTCCAACGGCAGGTACATTCCGATTGCAATGGTCAATGCGTGGAGTCCCATAATTTCAAAGATGACTGAGAAAGCAACACCGATGAAAATATAATTCCACGGAAGGTTTCCGTTTACGACACCTTCAATTACAAGCTTCATCAAAGTTGCCTGAGGAGCAGCAAGTTCAGGTGAACCGAATTCCCAGGCTTTGTTCAGGAGTGTCAGAATTCCGCCGACTGCGATGGAAGAAATTGCAACACCTATTATTTCTCCAATCTGCTGGTTGCGTGGTGTAGCCCCCAGAATGAAACCGGCCTTTAAGTCCTGGGACATTTCGTTTGAAACTGAACAGATTGTACAGATTATGGCTCCGATTGTGATTATGCTCACACATGCAGCTGTATCAGTCTTACCGAAAATTTTGAAAATAACTGATGTAAAAAGGAGTGTGGCAATTGTCATTCCGGAAATAGGACTATTGCTTGATCCTACAAGTCCCGCCAGTTTTGCCGCAACAGTAGAAAAGAAGAATCCAAGTATGAGAATGAGGAGTGCACCGAGAATGCCTACAGGAATAACCGGAACCAGGACTATTACCAGAGCTATGGTTGCGATTATGCAAAATACGGTCTTCATGCTCAAGTCCCTGCTGGTGCGTTCTGCAGTGGATAGGCCACGGTGCTTTAAATCTTTTATCGCACTGGTAAAAGTGCTTATGATTAATGGAAGCGATTTTATCAGGCTTATGATTCCTCCAGCTGTCAATGCTCCGGCACCGATGTAACGGATGTAGTTTGACCAGATTGCAGAAGCTCCGCCGGAAGCATAAAGTTCTGCAATGGATACACTTGCAGGATACAGTACGTTTTTTCCACCGAAAGCTACAATTGCTGGAATCAGTACAAACCATGAGAACAGTCCGCCGGAAAATACCATTGCAGATACTTTTGGACCGCAGATATAACCGACGCCAAGAAGTGCCGGATAGGCAGCAAGTGTAAATTCAGTTTTTAATGATTTTAAGGCAAGAGTAACGGAACTTGCTGTAAGTCCAAATCCGTCAGAAATCATTTTGACAGCAGCACCGATTCCCATGCCTGTAAAAATATTTTTACCACCGGCTCCCTTTGATTCTCCGGAAAGGAGGACTTCGGTACATGCCTGTGCTTCCGGATAAGGAAGTGTTCCATGTTCTTTTACGATGATTGAATTACGCAAAGGAATCATGAACATGACGCCAAGGATGGCACCACACAATGAAATGACTGCCATGGTGAGCACTGAAGGCTGGGAAACATATCCTTCTTTTGCCCAGAAAAAAAATACCGGGAGTGTGTAGATGCTTGCACTGGCAACGCCTACACCGGCAGAACCTACAGTCTGTACAAGATTGTTTTCCAGAATGGAATTCCGTTTCAATAAAACGCGGATGACTCCCATGGAAATTACAGCGGCCGGAATGGATGCAGCAACTGTCATTCCGACTCTTAATCCGAGATACGCATTTGCAGCGCCAAAAACTACAGCCAGAATTGCACCTAAGATAATAGATGTAATTGTAAATTCCGGCGTAATTTTTTCAGCTGGAATGTAAGGTTTAAATTTATGTTCACTCATACACTGATTTTAACATGAAAATCAGAATAATGGTAATTTTAAATGCACGAAAACAAATCAGCCGGAATGGTTATTCGTGTTGACGGGGCTAATACTTGGATGCAGGCATCCTGGACACTCTGCGTCGAGGTTTGTCATTTTACCTGCTCAGTTATTTTATGCAGGATATTGTAAAGCGTCACAGCCTCTTCTTTAGAAAGGTCAAAGCAGCAGGAGATTTTCTGTGGAATGTCTTTAGCCGATTCCTGAAGCTGTTCTCCTGCTTCCGTGATTTTTACAAGAAGGTTCCGTTCGTCTTCCGGTGACCGTTCTCTGGTGATGAAGCCTTTTGCTTCGAGCCGCTTTAATACTGGAGTCAGGGTTCCTGAATCAAGGAAAAGTATTTCGCCAAGTTCCTTTGTATTCATTTCCTTCTTTTCCCAGAATACCATCATTGTGATGTACTGCGTATAAGTCAGATCCAGCTCATCAAGGAACGGTTTATATTTCCGTACGATTTCCTTTGAACATACATAGAGAGGAAAACAGAGCTGGTTTGAAATTTTTAATTGTTCATACATATCTGTACTTTACGCAATATCCGAACTTTTTGAAAGTGCTTCTTTTGCAGCTGCAACAAGCTGGTCACAGCATGATGTAGGCCTTCTTCCACATTTAAGTCCGCCAAGTTTTGCTTCAAGTTCTTCTACAGTCATGCCGTCCACGAGAAGGGGAATTGCCTTAAGGTTGCCATTGCATCCGCCGGTAAAAACAACATTTGAAATCCTGTTTCCTTCCAGGTGCAGTTTGATTTCTGTAGAACAAGTATTCTGTGTCTTATAAACGTAATCCATATTATCCTCCATAGGTTTATTTTTTGGCTATGTCCGTACTAGTAGTAAAATTAAATATATAGTTGTGAAAAAAAGCTAAGGGGGAAAACTTTGGGTGATACCTTGTTTTTTCCGTCGCAGGCCCCCCGCTTTTTTAGTAAAATGCAGCTTTTTATGCATTTATTGCAGCGCAGATTTTTGCTTCAATCTGTTCCGGTGTATCTGTAGGTGCAAATCTTGCAATTACATTTCCATTTCTGTCGGCAAGGAACTTTGTAAAGTTCCATTTTATTGCACTTCCCAGAATGCCTTTCTGCTGCTGTTTTAAGAAAGTGTAGAGCGGTGATTCATCCTTACCGTTTACATTGATTTTTGCAAACTGGCGGAATGTGACTCCATAGCGGCTCTGGCAGAAATCCACAATTTCTTCTTCGCTGCCTGGTGCCTGATTAAGGAACTGGTTGCATGGAAAATCAAGGATTTCAAATCCTTTGTCCTGATACTTTTCGTAAAGATCTTGCAAACCTTCATACTGGGGTGTAAAGCCGCAGCCTGTTGCAGTGTTTACAATCAGCAGGACTTTGCCGGCATAATCCTTAAGTGAAACTTCATTTTTTTCTGCATCAAGAACTGTAAAATCGTAAAGAGCCATATTCTGAACCTCGCTTTAGTTATTTAATTGTGCACAACTGATATATTATTTATACACCTGCATATGAATATTGTCAATATGATTGTGCAAAATTAATTAAAAGATTTATGTAGAATCAGTGCTTTGAAGGCAGAAGGCCGACATTGCAACTCGTTGCGCCGGAGGGGCAGCGTGCTTTACACGCAGGTGCATTTTCCACGGTAATGCAGAATTTTTAGCAATACTTTTTGCGGACATAGTCTTTTTCTTTAAAGATATGGCCTTTGAAAACCTTTCAATATTCAAATGACATTGCAACAGGCCAGTGATCTGAAATGTTCTTGTTGAATTCCTTATCTGGAATAAACCTGCCGTTTACATAAGTAAAAGATTCCTTTCCATTGTTTTTGGTGCGCAAAGGAATTGAAAAGTCCCGCTTTGGGCTTACAAGGTCATTGCATATAAAATGATCCCAAGGCCCGTTTCCAAATGTGGTCGGAAGTCCCGCCGGTGAATCCTGTGAAGGAAAGAATCCGGGATCCACAGTCCATTCTGTGGAAAGCTTCTGTCCGTCAATCCACGGATCCGTAAGGACTTTCCAGCTGTAATTAAAGTCACCGCCTGCAATTACGGCTGCCGTCGGGTACATACGCTCCAGTTCATATAAAAGTTTCCGTAATGTAATGGTGTCCCGGGAATGTATAGTGCCTTCTTTCATTTTCCAGAAATCCTTTCCGTCGGGCCTTACATGGGCATTTACGATGATCAGTATTTTTCCTTTTGGGCCGGTAAGTTTTACACACTGGAAATTGTTAAAATCGGAGGGGAACTGCGTATGTTCCGGATTATCAAATTTCAATTTAGTGCTTAAATCTTCTGCTTTAAATTTCCTGTTCTTGAAAAGGATGAGATTATGCTGGGTTGTATGCATGGTTCCGTTGTATTGGATTCCAGAATTCCTGTAACTGCGGTAAGCAAAATATTTTTCCGTTGAAAACATTCCATACGTCAGGGAACCGGCTGTTTTGTGGATTGCTGCAATTCCGTCATTAGAAGAGCCGGCTTCCTGAATAAGTAGAATGTCGGGATTGACCTCCGAAACGATGGCCGAAAAATTAGTGTGCCATTCCGCAGTATTAAGGGAAGACTTTGTGTTTCCATACTGGATGTTGAAAGACATTATCTTGAACTGTTCGCAATCCAGCGTAAAGGAAACCGAGAAAATTATTAATAAGATTGCCAGAAATCTTCTATTATAATTCAGTTTAAATAGAAGATTAAACGGCTTCCGGATTTTACTTGATTTCATAAACCTTTCCATTGAAGATTACGGAAGATGGTGCAAGTTTAGAGTTTTTATTTTTCCTGCTGACCGTATAGAGGAGGTTTACGGGATAAACCGGATGGTCAATTGTCAGGCAGAAGATTTCTGTATTCGTATCCTGTTTTCTGGTGACAAGGCTGACTACAGAATCTCCAACCTGGGAAACGCCGGAAAGTACGCTCTTAGCCAGTCCCGAAGCAGAAAATTTCCTTTTTACGTCTTTTTTGTAAATCAATTTCAGGCCGCGTATATCCGGTTCTTTTGATTTTTTCATAGCCTTTTCGTCCAGTATGAGCCTGAAAGTTTCTTCCGGCTTTCCGTCTTTGTCCAGATGGCTCAAGGTAAGTTCCGTATTTGCATTGATTACCCACTGGATAGGAATGTATACGGTTTCATTGTTTGAAAGCAGGTTTGAAGAAAAATCAATTTCCACAGCTTTGATTTTATCCAGCATTCCTGCATAAATTGAATCCGTAGACTGCTTTCCAAAATAATACAGGTACTCGTTGAGGCTTGCAGTTCCGCGCTGGTATTCCTGTTTTATTGAATCTGCGGCAAGTTCTGTTTTTCCTGCATCCGCAAGGAGGGTGCGTACCATTGTAAGAAGTTCCGCATCCGGTGAATTATATTCAACCTTTGATTCCCGCAGCTGGGCCACAAAGGAATTATCAAGATATTTTCCCATGACCAGAGATTCCAGTTTTGTAACTGCCCGTTTAAGGTAAGTGGCTGCAATTTCTTTTTCTCCCATGCTGTTTGCAACCATTCCGCAGAAATAAAGATTGCGGCATTCATTTGCCTTGAGGCTGTTTTTGTCGATGAAATCCAGAAGCTGCAGAATAGACTTTTTTGTGTATTTATTGAATTCCTGGATTTTGGCCGGTGACGGTTCAGAAGAATTGTAAATGTTCATTAAGGCGACTGTTTTTCCCTTACAAGCATCAGCAGAAATTTCGTCCTTTATGAATATCGAAGGATTTTCTCTTTCGTATCTGTCAAAATATCCAAGAGCCTCATTATTTTTTCCGGCATCAAGAGCAGCTTTTGCAAGGTAGTACCAGTACAGCGGAAAGTGCTGCAGGCTTGAATTGTTTACCAGCAGGTCATGCATGTTGCGGTATTTTAAATCCGGATCAGAAATTTTTACTGAATCCAGAAGCAGTTCCAGTGTGTTGTCGGTAATGCGCCATTCTTCGTTCAGGTTGTAATCGTGGATGATGTTCCATGTATGTTCAAAAATAGTCTTTGAACAGTTGTTCATGTTGTTAAGTGAACCGGTGAGCAGTTTGAGTTTTCCGTCTTCAAATTCTTCTCCCAGCTGGTTTTTGACATTCATGTAGTTCATGTACATGGAACCGGCAGTACGGGCTGCATTGATTGCAAGCATCCATGGAACGAATCCGCCTGCGAAAACTGTCATCACCTGCGGAAGTGTGTTGTAAATGGCTCCATTCATTTTTGTTTCTATGGAATCCTGCAGCCGTTTATATTGAAGGTCCATTATACGGGCTTCTTTTATGTAGTCCATAAGTTCAAGGATGGCATCCCGGTCATTCTGGTCCAGGACTTCGACTCTCAGATTGTCGCTCAATGTGTTGTATTCATCTTCAAGGGCAAGTATGTTGTTGTAATTTTTGATTTTGTAGGCTGCATAATGGGTGTAATTCATTATGTAGAGGATTTCTTTCTGTTTTTGAGAAAGTGTTTCTGAAAATGCGGATGCTGAAATGATTGTCAGTATGAAAAATGGAATTATTTTTTTCTTTATAATGTTATGCATATCTTTATTTTACCATTGCATTACGAAAATGGCATTAAATTTTACAATTAAATTTGAAGGTGGATTCCTCCTGTAATCTCGTCAGTAACTTTGACAGAGTGCATCTAGCAATAATCAGGAATGTCTGTTATAATTATGTTTTAGAATGACTAATGTATTTTGCTGCAAATATCTATTTTCTCACGCTAAATCTGGTGGTCATATTATTTTTATTTGAATTTTATTGGCTGATTTCATTTTTTTGGAATCAGCCTTTTTTTTCGTTCATGCGGACAGCCCCGGCAGCCGCATAACTTACCCATACAAAGATTTGCGCTTCCAGCCCAAACTTTGTAAATCATCATCGTAACGACATCCTCCGGCTGCGTTACATGAGATGTGGAAATCTGCGTTGCTGTTTCCGTTTAATCTGGTTTTTTATTTAGGAGATACATAGAATGAAAAGAACAGACATCAATAAGGTTTTAATTATTGGTTCAGGTCCGATTGTTATTGGTCAGGCTTGTGAATTTGACTATTCAGGAACTCAGGCATGTAAAGCTTTGCGTGAACAGGGTTACAAGATTGTATTGGTAAACTCAAACCCAGCTACAATCATGACAGACCCA
>JAZLGS010000037.1:0-31050 GCA_045616425.1 Treponema sp. | reverse complement strand
CTGAGCTTTCTTCGGAAATGGTGTCGTCAGAAAGCATGTCGTCAAGTTCAAGGCCGCTGTCATCTATTCCTTCTGCCGGCTCGTCAATGGATGTAGAGTCTTCTGCAACCACAGGTTCATCAAATGCATTTTCTTCCGGTGCGATTCCGTCAGCCGGTGTGTCTGCTACGGAAACCGTGTCGGCTGCAGGTACGGCTGCATCTTCGCTAAGGACATCATCCAGATTTAATTCTGTACTTTCTTCGGAAATGGTGTCGTCAGAAAGCATGTCGTCAAGTTCAAGGCTGCTGTCATCAATTCCTTCTGCCGGCTCGTCAATGGATGTAGTATCATCGGAAACTACAGGTTCGTCATCCAGCATTTTGTCAAAGTCTGGAGACATGTCTATTATTTCATCGTTGTCATCAAAAGGAACAAAAGCGTCATCATAAACTGTTTCCGGCCTGGCCCGTCCGGCCATTGATTCATCAAGTTTCGTTGCGTATTCTTCTTCTGCTTTGCGGGCGGCTTCCTGTGCCAGTTCGTTCACATGTTCAAGGTATTCATCGGCGGCTCTTTTTGCAGCCTGCCGGCTTACTTCGTCAATCATGTTTTCCACGCCGGAAACGGACTGGGCACTGTCTGCTGCATGTTCTGCGGCATACCAAGCCTTGTCTGCAGCATTAGCTGCTTTTTCAGCATGCATTGCAACATTGTTCAGTTTCTCATAAAAATCTTCATCAACTGCAGGAGTCTGCTTCTGCTGTACCGTTGCAGTTACAGGGGATTTTGAACCAGAAGATACTTCACTCTCATCAAAGATAAAGTCCGGATGACGCACACCTTCTGTCCTTTCAATTTCCTGAGTTGCAGCCGTAATTTCGTCAAACATTTCTGCAGGAGTTGAATCCCGCATTATTGAAGATTTTCCAAATGATTCAAAATCAAAATCATCTTCAAGGGAAATTTCATCAGAAGTTACAGGAACTTCAATTTCATTTTCTTCAGCAGGAGAAATATCCATACTGATTTCGGGTCCGGAATAATTTTCAATACCGTCATCAGTTCCGGGAATTACAGGTTCAGGAAGTGATTCTTCAAAAATAGAATTCTGCAGACGTGCAATATTTTTCTTTGCGGCAACATTTCCTTCTCCTGTTTCTGCCGCCTTATTGTAAACTGCAAGTGCCACATTGATATTACCGAGGGATTCTTCAAGCCGTCCAAGGGCAACAAGTGCCTTTGTGTCTGACGGATTGAATTTCAGGTAATCATTTATCAGGCTCTTTGCTTTTTCTACATTGCCAATCTGATTGTAGCGTTTAGAAGCATTTGCAAGATGCCTGTTGTATTCAGGATTCTGCTTCTGGATCTTTGCATAGCAGCTGAGGGCTTTAGGTTCATCATTAGTACAGATGTAATATTGTCCGGCAAGGTCAAAGGCTTCGGGACTGTTCCTGTCATTATCAAAAATTTTCCTGATCTGCTGGGAAGCAAGGTTCAGGCGGTTTGCAGAAATATTGATTGAAGCAGCAGCTTTAAGGACATCATTATCATCAGGCGCAATCTCCTGTGATTTTTCAATGAGACGGATTGCTTCTTCATTATTTCCAAGGACTTCCATTGTTCCAGCAAGTCCAGAAAGTGCGCTTACATCATTTGAATCAATATCAAGTGCCTTAGTATATTCTTCAACTGCACTGTCATAATCAGCCTGGGCTACATAAACATCACCCATAGCAGACAGCATCTGCGAATCTTTAGGATTTAACCTGACAGCGGATTTTACAAGCTCCGAAGCTTCCTTTGATTTTCCTGTAGCCAGAAGGAGTTTTGAATAATCATTTATGGCATCTTTCCAGCCCGGCTTTGAACGGAGTGCTGCTTCATATTCCCTTGCAGCATAAACCTGATTTCCTGACGCAACATAACTCTTTGCCAGATTCAGATGAAGCACCGGATGATTAGGATCAATTTTCAGTCCCATCTGATAAGTATGGATGGCCTGTTCATGATTTCCCTGCAGTGCAAGGATTGACCCCATGTGGTTATATGCAAGGACATCGGAAGGATTCAACGTCACGACAGTTTCAAAACAGTCAATGGCATCTTCATACTTCTTCATGAATTTATATGTAAAACCGAGATTGTAATAAACTTCAAGCTTATCAGCACCAATGGAAAGTGCTTCTCTCAGGACTTTCTCGGATTCTTCAAATTTTCCAAGACGACGGTAGATTCCGCCCATGCTGACCAGGGATTGTGTGTTTGTCCTGTCAAGATTTGAGATACTGCTGAAATATTTCAATGCCTTTTCATCGTCGCCGCTTTTTATATAGACATTACCAAGCTTTGAAAGAAGGTCAATGTCTTCAGGCTTTTCCATGAGCAGCGAATTGTAAAGACGTGCAGCCAATGTATAGTCACGGGACAGTACGGCACTGTCAGCGCGGTTCATTATCAAATCAGAATCAGACATCATAACACTCCATCAAAAAGTTGGTGCTTAGCGGCATATTATCAGCCTTGCAATTTCAAAGGGGCATAACCCGTTATTTATTTCCTGGACGGGCATAAACTTCACCAGACAGGCTTCCATTTATTTTCGGATCCAGTTTAGAATATGTGGAAACAGCAAAATAATATATCTTTCCATTCTTCAATCCGGTCAGACGGAATGATGAAAGGTTGTCAATTTTTATCGGTGAAGGACCTTCTGCTGCATCGCTTCCAAGATATTCACCAGGCCGGCTTCCATAATAGATGAAATAGCCGCCGGTGTTTTCATCAACAGAATAATCCCATTTCAAGTCAACGGAACCATTTCCTGCTTTTGCCCTGACATTCAACGGTGGAAGCGGCAAAGGCTGCTCTTCATAGTTCAGCTTTATTTCAGTAACAGAAGGAGAAACATTTCCACCGCCATCAGGGAAAAGGTCTGCCGCAACCTGAAAATAAAGGCCTGAAACATTTTTAATTTCTTCCTTATTTTTTACCTGTATCCATTCAGGATAATTTTCAGTCCAATTGAAATAATTGTCAGAGCCGCGGACATAGTACCGTATTTCCGTCTGGGGCGGAACGGTGTCCACTATTTCCAGATTCTTCAGGACAGAACCGATTTTCGTCATGAGAGGCTGGGAAACAAAATGACCGCCTGTTACTTTATAAAAATCATAACTGTCTTCATTCAGGTTAATGTCAGAATCAGATTCAGGATAAATGAGGCGTACAATCCTGAAATCATCAATGAATCCTGTAAAACGTGGACAGATTTCCACACATTCCGGATGTCCCAGCATAGGCTGGAAAATCGTGTCGCCTTCCCTTCCGTTCTGGGTCACATGTTTTAATGCTTCAAGATGTCCGTCAATGCGGTATTCAAGAAGTCCGGTTTCTTCATCATAGGAAATTGAATGGTGTGCCCATTTTTCCGGAATTATGGCACTGTAACTCAAAAGTGAAAGTTCACCATTGCTGTCGTTGTATCCTTCAAAGACATTGGTAAAGGTCCATTCCAGCCTGTTGTTGAAAATCTGTGCTGAAATAGCCTGATACATCACGTAATCCAGAATGATGCGTGAAGAATGCCATGAAAATATGGTTTCACCATTTTCAGCAATTGAAGGACAAAGCCAGAATTCAATTACGAAAGAGCCGGGATTTCCTTCCGTTCCAAAAATAGTACCGCTGGTTCCCTTCAGCTTGATGCCTGATCCGTTTCCGCGGCTTAATGCAGCACCACGGCCCATCACTGCTTTCTGCGTATAATAGAGGCTGTTTGAAATTACTTCATATTTTCCGGAAATATCCTTTACCTTATTTCCTTCAAAGTCAAGGAGCAGGTCTGTGCCCATGGTTACCTTGCGGGCATTCTTTTCCAGTTCAATGCATTCCCGGCCAAAGCGTCCCTTGCCTTTTGAAATGCCTTCTGCAACAGACAATTCAGGCCATTTTCCGGCGCCCCCAAGGACAATCGATTTTGAATCAGCAAATAAAAGAAAATTTACTGAATTAATCAGACATACCAATAGGAAAACAATCAGTTTTTTTCTATAATCTCTTCTATATTTTACTGAAAAATTTATTGAACAAATCATCGGTTTTTCCATTTTTATTAATATGAGCAATTTAACTTCAACAAGAGAAATACTGCACCAGACAGCATTAAAAGCACCTTCCTCAAGCGGCGTCTACATGTGGCGCAATGCCCAGGGAACTGTGATTTATGTTGGAAAGGCAAAAAACTTGAAAAGCCGCCTTTCATCATACTTTTCAGGCAGGAAAGACATAAAGACACGGCTTTTGATTTCCAACGCCCAGTCAATTGAATACATCACAACAGCAAACGAGTATGAAGCGTTCCTGTTGGAAAACAATCTGATAAAAAAATACACGCCGCGGTACAACATCAACCTGAAAGACGGAAAATCTTATCCGGTAATGCGGATCACAAAGGAGAAATATCCCCGGCTTTACAAAACCAGACACATCCAGCAGGACGGGTCTACATATTTCGGGCCATTTCCTGATGTAATGGCACTGGATACATTCATTGATACAATCTACAAACTTTATCCGGTACGCCATTGCAGGAAACTCCAGAAAAGGGATTATCCATGCATGTATTACCACATCGGACAGTGCAAGGCTCCCTGCTGCGGAAGAATCGATGAACAGTCCTATGCCTCATTTATCGGTGAGATAGCAGACCTTCTTGAGGGAAAAGGAAAGGAAACCGAAGAAAAAATAACTGCGGCAATGAAAGAAGCTGCCAAAAATCTGAATTTTGAAAAGGCTGCCAGACTCCGTGACGGACTCAGGGCTCTTCTTGTCATGCAGAATCAGAATATAGTTGAAGATTTTACCAGCGAAGACAAAGACTACATTGCCCATTACCGTGAAGGCGAACTTGTCAGCTTTACAGTCCTGAAAATCCGTGGCGGAAAACTACAGGGGCGGGACAATTACAGGGCAGAAAGCCTTAATGAAGATGAAGAACTGCTTCCGGAATTCATGAATGCCTATTATACGGAACCAGGGGAACTTCCTCCTTCAATTTATGTTCCTACCCAGACTGGACTGGATTATATTTCCAAATGGATTGAAGAAACATTCCAGACTGATACTAAAATCATCCTTGTGGAAGACGGAATGGCAGATGAGGCACGGCACAAGGCTGCCATAAACATGACCATACAAAATGCAAGGGAAGACATAATCCGCAGACTCCGTGACAGGGGCGACATGCCGGCACTGGAAGAACTGAAGGAACACTTACGCCTTGACAGGCTGCCGGTCAGGATTGAAGGTTTTGATATTGCTCACATCGGTGGAAAATTTCCGGTTGCTTCCCTCATCAGTTTTTACAATGGAAATCCTGATAAGAAAAATTACCGCTATTTCAGGTTGAAAACCACCGACGGCGTAATTGATGACTTTGCCTCCATGCGTGAAGCCGTCACCCGCCGCTATTCCCGTCTTTTGAATGAGCAGGAAGAACTGCCAGACCTGATTTTAATTGATGGTGGCATCGGTCAGGTAAATGCGGTGGAAGGCGTACTCCGGGCTCTGGACCTGGACATTCCTGTAGCCGGACTTGCAAAGCGTGATGAAGAAATTTACAGACCGGGAGACAGTATTCCTATTTCCCTTCCAAAACGCAGCGACGCATTGCGGCTTCTTCAGCGTGTCCGTGACGAAACCCACCGTTTTGCCACAAGCAGGAACCAGAATCTCCGTACAAAAGAAAACACGGACAATATTTTTGAAAACCTGCCAAATGTGGGAAAGCAGCGCGGACGCATCCTGATGCAGAAGTTCACGACAATTGAAAATATGGCAAGAGCTGAAGAAGCACAGATTGCACAGGCAATACACGTTAATGCAAGTGCAGCAGCAGAAATCCTTATGGAAGCAAGACGGCTTTCAGCAGCAAGGAATAAGATAAAGGCTGAACAGATGAAGTCATTGAAATCGGCAGGAACTACAACACAGATTGCGGCGCAGATTCAGTATGATGCGGATCTTGCAGCAATGGCACTGGAAGTAGCAGAACCGGCTCCGGAATATCAGTCAGGAAAAAAAGCCTGAAGCATAAGGAAAAGCGCTGCCCGGACAGTGTACCAATTTCATCATTGCAGAGGGCTGTATGCAGATGCAGAAACGGGTCCGCATGAAAGAATTTATCAGACAGCCACATTAACTTTTTTGGGAGGAAAAATGAAATCCACCGGTCATGCAGACTTACCGCTCCATCATGGAATCGTTCCGAAATGGCTTGCAGACAGAATGATGCTTCTGGGCACTTCCATTGTTGAATCAATCATCTTGAATTATGGAAAAGAAGAAGTTCTGGTGCGTCTTTCCGATCCTTTGTGGTTCCAGTCTCTTGGTGCAGTCCTTGGAATGGACTGGCATTCATCCGGAATTACCACCAGCGTCATGTATGCCCTCAAGCGGGGAATAAATGCACGGGCAAAAGAATTCGGTTTATGCATCTGCGGCGGACGGGGAAAATATTCACGGCGCACACCTGATGAATTACAATATCTGGCAGACGCTACAGGACTTGACGGAACCGGGCTGATTACTTCAAGCAAGCTTGTTGCAAAAGTTGACAATACCGCAGTGCAGGACGGATTCCAGCTTTACATGCATAACTTCATCCTTAGCGATAAAGGCGACTGGACTGTCGTACAGCAGGGAATGAATCCTTACACAAAGACAGCCCGGCGGTATCACTGGAGTTCCACAAATCTCCGTTCATTTGTAGAAAATCCCCACACCGGAATTACTGGAGAAAATGTGGGACGCATATTGAACCTTACGGATTCAGATGCAGGCGGAACAAGAAACAGGATTCTGGAAATTTCAAAAGAAAATCCTGACCGCACCATGAATGAACTTTCACGTATCATCGTACATTCGCAGAACGGAACGCTTTTTGATTTTGAACCTGAAAAATCCGTAAGCCTTCCGGGTTCAGGCGGACTTGTTTCAGTTCCGTCAAAAAAGGAAATCATAAAAGCAGAACCTAGCGTTACGGACAGGAATATAATCATGCCGGCGCACCATGAAGTCCGGGAAGAAGATGTGAACCTGAAACGGCTGGGGGCGGTCCTTGCAACTGCATACGAAAACCGTCCGGGCAATTTTGAAAACCTGCTTCTTACTCCGGGATTGGGGCCGCGGACTTTGCAGTCACTCACTCTTGTGAGCGAAGTAATTTACGGTACGCCTTCCCGTTTTAAGGATCCAGCCAGATTTTCTTTTGCCCACGGAGGAAAAGACGGACACCCGTTTCCCGTACCGACAAAAATTTTTGACCAGTCAATCAATGTGCTTCATGACAGCATTGAAAAATCAAAACTGGGATTCAAGGAAAAATCCGAATGCATAAAGCGGCTTCACGAAACTGCATTGCAGATTGAAAAACATTGTGATCCTGAAGCTGATTTTAAGGAAACAATTGCCAGGGAATTCCGTCATTCGCAGGAATGGGGCGGACGTACATGCATGGATGATTAAAAGTATGGGAATGAAAATGAAAGAACCTTTTTTTATGACAGCAAAAGTACTTGCATCGATGAATTCTATTCCAAAAGAATACACTCCGGCTGCTGAACTTATTTTTTCATCTCCGGCAACACTTTCCTATAATTCTCCGGGTGCTTTGGGATATGGTGTAAAGCGAGCAGCTCTTTCCATTCCAGAATCCGCAATGCTTCTTGTTGCACCTGACTGCTGCGGCCGCAATTCCACAATCCTCAGTGTTTCAGAAAATTACAGCGAGCGTTTTTTCTATCTCCGCATAAATGAAAAAGATTTAATTTCCGGTGGACATCTTGATAAAATTGAAAATGCAGTTTCAGATATTTTTTCAATCCTTACACCTGAACCAAAAGCCGTACTGATCTGCACCACATGCACTGACGCGCTCCTTGGTTCTGATATAGAAAGTATCTGCCGTAATCTGGAAGAAAATTACAATGCACATTTCCTTCCAGTCTATATGTACGCGCTGGACCGGGAAGGCAGGAAGCCGCCGATGACATTAGTACATTACACTGTCTGGTCACTCATAAAAAAACAGCCTGTAAATCCATCCACCATAAACCTTATGGGATTTTTTCCTGAACTGGACAGGGATTCAGAACTTTTTAGTTTACTAAAAAAAGCAGGAATAAAAAAAATAAACCAGCTGTCTGCTTTTAAAAATTTTTCAGAATATGAAAAAGCCGGAGAGGCAAATTTCAATCTGGTAATAAATCCAGAAGCAACATATGCGGCGGCAGAAATTCAGAAAAAGTCCGGAATTCCATTCATTCAGATTTTCCAGACCTACGATATCGTTAAAATCAAAAAACAATATCTGCTTCTTGCACAGGCGGCAGGAATAAAAATTGATGCAAACACAGGATATGCAGAAGCTGAAAAAATCATTTCGTCATTTAAAGAAAGGTACGGAAAAATAAAAATTGCTGTAGGTCAAATGCTCAACGGTAATTCTTTTGACATTGCACTTTCTTTATTGCGATGCGGATTTAATGTTCCATACATTTTTTCCTGTCCGACAGAAAATGATTTTGTGCTGCTGAAAAAAATTGCAGGTCTTTCTCCAGAGACAAAAATATTTTCAAACACATCTCCTTCAATGATTAATTTTTCCGGATCTGTTTTTTCTGAATCTGACATTGACATTTCAATTGGAAAAGATACGGAATATTATTTTAAAAAGGCAGCCTTCATCCCATGGAATGATGAAAACCAGCCTTTTGGATTTCATGCAGTTGAAAAACTTTTTTCTGCAATGGAAAAATCACTGGAAAAAAAATATTCACCGGGAAAAAATTATCCACAGGAAATTTTCTTTTCAAAAAAAGTTTTTCATGGCACGGAAAATTCCGGATCCGTAATGAATTATATTTCTCCGGCGGCAACGGATCAGTCGGGAGCAGCTTCCGTATTTTATGAATTAGGCGGCATGACTGTAATTTGTGATGCAGGCGGATGTGCAGGAAATATTTCAGGATTTGACGAACCAAGATTTACAAAAAAATCCAGCGCAGTTTTTTCTGCTGCCTTAAGGAATATGGATGCCATCATGGGAGATGACGGACACCTTATCAAAAAAATTGAGGACGCATGCAGATATATTGAACCGGAATTCATTGCCCTTGTCAGTACTCCTGTTCCGGCAATCACTGGAACTGATTTCCGCGCGTTAAAGAAGCTGATTGAAAAAAAGACAAGCCGGCCGGTTTTCATATGCAACACAAAAGGAATTGCAGCATATGATTATGGCGAAAGTGAAGCATTCATTGAGCTGATAAAACATTATGCAGATAAAAAAAATCCATGTGCACCGGCATTAAATTACGCAGGAATTCTTGGCACTACGCCACTCAACATGGCGGCCGGCGACAGCCATAATTTAATTTCGGAACGGATAAAGGAATATGGGAATTTTGAAAAAGCAGTTACACTTTCAATGGATTATGGAATCGAATATTTTAAAATGATTCCGGCAATGAAAAAAAATTATGCCGTTTCACCTTCCGGAATAAAACCGGCAGAATACATAAAAGAAAATTTCGGAATTGACTATGAAATAATTTATCCCCTGGAAGAAAAAGATATTTTTCCAGAATCATTCAGAAACAATCCTGATAAAAAAATAAATGCCGGAAAAATCCTCATCATACATCAGCAGGTGCTGGCAGAAAGCATTGCAAAAATGATTCATTCAAAATGTGAATGTAACATTCATACAGGAACATTCTTTATGAAGAACCAATCTGCCGGAGCCACATACTTTTTTCAAGATGAAAAAGATTTCGTTATGAACGTACGTAATGAAAATTATGATGCAATAATTGCAGATCCATTATTAAAAAGAGCCATACCGGATTTCAATGGAAAATTCATTCCACTTCCCCACTACGCTTTTTCTGGACAAATTGAGGCGGAAGAAACAGAACAAGAATTTTTCGGGCCGCTGAAATTATTTTTTGAAGATGCTCTTATGGAGAAGCAGAAGTAATGAAAAATTTTCTGATTCAGATAACAGGTGTAGTACAGGGAGTAGGATTCAGGCCATTCATTGCAGTAACTGCATCCCGGCTGAATCTTACGGGAACAGTATGCAATAAAGGAAGCTTCGTTGAAATTTATATACGGTCACAAGAAGAAGTAGCAGACAATTTCATCAACGGAATTAAAAACAATCATCCGCCACGGGCAATTATTTTTGAAATAAAAAAAACAGAACTGTCTCCTGAATCATTTATACCGGACGAAGCGGCAGAAGCATTTTCGGAAAATCAATTTAAAATAATCCAGAGCAAAAAGGAAGATGGAAATATTTTTGTCTCGCCAGATATTGCCATATGCAAAAAATGTTCAGCAGAATTAATGGACAAAAATGACAGACGTTATCTACATCCTTTCATAAACTGTACTGATTGCGGACCAAGGCTGACAATTCTTGAATCCATGCCATATGACAGGAAAAGCACCAGCATGGGAAAATTTAAAATGTGTGCACCATGCAATGCTGAATACACTGACCAGTCATGCCGGAGGTTCCATGCACAGCCTGTATGCTGTAAAGAATGTGGCCCGGACTTTTTTCTACTGGATAAATCAAATGAATTCAGAGCTGAAAAGAATCTGGATGCCATTTCCCTGACAAGAAAAAAAATCCTTGAAGGTGGAATAGTTGCCGTAAAAGGAATCGGCGGTTTTCATCTTTGTTGTGATGCAACAAATACTGATGCTGTAACTTTGCTGCGTTCATTAAAAAAACGGAAATCAAAACCATTTGCAATAATGGCAAGGAATATGGAAACAGCAGAAAAGATTGCAGTCATTACAGATGAACAGAAAAAAATCCTTGACGGATTCCAGAAACCAATCCTTCTCCTTGATGAAAAGCCTTTTACAGAAAAAATAATTTCCCCCAATGTCGCGCCTGGTCATAATAAAACCGGAATCATGCTTCCATATACTCCACTCCACATCCTGCTGTTTTCACTTCCAGACGGATTGGAAAATTTTCCTGACTATCTGGTAATGACCAGTGGCAACAAATCTTCAATGCCAATCTGCTGTAATGATGATGAAGCTCTTGAATTGCTGAGTGACATAACTGACACAATCCTCACCAACAACCGGGAAATAAAAATCCGTGCAGATGATTCCGTATGCAACTGGTTTGACGGACATCCATATATGATACGCCGGTCCCGAGGTTACGCACCGCTTCCAGTGATGTTGGAAAAAGAAAATACGGGAACACTTGCAATTGGTGGAGAATTGAAAAACTCATTCTGTATTTCAAAAGGAAAACTCAATTATATTTCCCCTTACATCGGTGACCTTACATCTGAAAAAGCAGTTAATGTACTTGAAGATGAAATTAAAAAAATGGCTTCACTGCTTCAAGTTGAAATAAAAAAAGTCATATGCGACCTTCATCCAAAATACAATTCAACTATGATTGCAAAAAAAATTTCTGATGACCTTGGCTGCCCGTTGATACAGATCCAGCATCACTATGCCCATGTTGCCTCGTGCCTTGCTGAAAACAATTGGAAAGAAAAAGTCATCGGTGTTTCTTTTGACGGAACCGGCTATGGAACTGACGGCACAATCTGGGGTGGCGAATTTTTCGTTGCGGATTTTAAGAATTATAAGCGCATCGGAAGCATAAAGCCTTTCATTCATGCCGGTGGTGACAGTGCAACAAAAGCCGGATGGAAAATTGCAGCAAACATCATTTCTGATATTTTTGGTGATGATGGAGAAAAAATAATTGCAGCCCTGAATCTTTGTACACCGGAAGAATTCAAGATTCAGAAAATCATGGCAGAAAAAAAAATCAATGCAGTTAAATCAACAAGTGCCGGACGTATTTTTGATGCTGTGGCTGCAATCCTTGGAATAAAAAAAGAATCTGATTATGAAGGAGAAGCCGCTTCACTTCTTCAGGCCGCAGCAGAAAAATTCATTTCTACTAATTTTGAGAATGAAATGCCGGATACCGGTGCAGTTTCTGAAGTTCTGGAATCAAAAAAATCACTGCAAATCAACAGCTATGAAAAAACAAAATTATGTATTAATATAGAAGAAAATGGAAGTTTTTTTACATTACCAGAGGACAGAATCATAAAACTGCTCATCCAGTTTATAATGGAAAATGGAGTAAAAGAAAATGCAGGTAAAGCGGCCTTTATTTTCCACGACCTGTTTTCGGAAGTCATTGCAGAAGCCTGTGTTTTTTCAAGAACACAGTACGGAATAAACACTGTTGCACTGACTGGCGGCGTAATGCAGAATACACTTTTTTTAAGATTGATAAAAGAAAAACTGGAAGCCCGGAATTTCTGTATACTGGTTCATAAACAGGTTCCTCCAAATGACGGAGGACTTGCACTGGGTCAGGCCGCAGCCGGAGCATACTCCCAGATAATTTGTAAGGAATGATTATGTGTGTCGGACTTTCTGCAAAAATAAAAAAAATTGAAAATGGAATGGCACTGGTGGATGCTGATGGAGCACAGCGGGAAGTTTCTGTTGAACTGCTTCCGGATATTGAACCGGGAGATTACATAATGGTTCATGCAGGAATCGGAATTGCAAAAATTGAAAATACGGAAGACGTAACCGATGCTCAGTGAAACTGCCAGAAAATCAAAAGAAATAATACAGCAGAATAAAACACCGCTCCGTATTATGGAAGTCTGCGGAACACATACCCATGAAATTTTCCGTCTAGGAATCAGGAACATTCTTCCTGAAAGTGTAAAACTCATTTCAGGGCCAGGATGTCCCGTATGCGTTACTCCGGAAAATTTTATTGACGAAGCCCTGTTTCTTGCAAAAGAAAAAAAATGCATCATTGGTACTTTCGGTGACCTTGTCCGGGTTCCTGGTTCAGGAATGTCGCTGGAAAAAGCAAGGGCACAAGGCGCAGAAATTGCAGTACTCTATTCTCCCCTTGATGCCGTGACTCTGGCAGAAAAAAATCCTGACAAGGAAATTGTTTTTCTTTCCGTCGGTTTTGAAACGACCACCCCGGCTCATTGTCTTGCAGTAATTCACGCAAAGAAAAAGAATCTGAAAAATTTTTCGATTCTGACTGCAAATAAAATCATGGACAATGTTTACGAAACTCTGAAAGATTCAACTGATGTCTATTTATATCCAGGACACGTCAGCGTAATTACAGGCACAGGAATTTATGACAGTTTGAAAGAGAAAAATATTTCCGGTGTAGTTGCAGGTTTTACCGCTGAAGAGATATTAAATGCAGTTGCAACTGCAATCCTGAAATTTAAGGAAGGAAAACCATTCTCTGAAAATGCTTACACTTCTGTAGTAAAAAAAGAAGGCAATCCTGCAGCCCGGAAAATTGTTGCTGATACAATGGACATATGTACAAGCACATGGCGCGGACTGGGAGAAATAAAGGATTCTGGTCTTAAACTTAATGATGCATTTGCAGAATTTGATGCAAGAAAAAAATTCTGCATTCCTGAAATTCCTTACAGGAAAAATCCTGCATGCCGTTGCGGAGAAATCCTTCAGGGAAAAATAAGTCCCGTTGAATGTCCATGTTTCGGAACTGTCTGCACACCACGGAATCCTGTAGGTGCATGTATGGTTTCCAGCGAAGGAACATGTTCCGCATTCTATAAATATGGAGCGTTAACAAAATGAAAGACACATTCATAACACTTGCCCACGGTGCAGGCGGTGAACAGACTGCTGAACTGATTGACGGCATCTTTAAAAAATATTTTTCAAATCCGGACCTTACGGCAGATGATGCTGCAGTCATAGATTTTCAAAAAGGAAAACTGGCCTGTTCCACAGATTCATTCATCGTATCACCGGCATTTTTTTCCGGCGGCAATATCGGAAAACTTTCCATCTGCGGAACAGTGAACGACCTTGCCTGTATGGGTGCAAAACCACTTTACCTTACGGCTGCATTTATAATAGAAGAAGGTTTTGAAATTTCAAAACTGGAACAGATTGTTTCATCAATGGCAGAAACTGCTTCAGACGCCGATGTCCGCATAATTTCTGGAGACACAAAGGTGGCTGGAAAAGGACAGGTTGACGGCATTTACATAAACACCACGGGTATCGGAATTGTAAAAGATGGAACCGTTACAGGTGGTGCGCTGGTACAGGATGGCGATGACATAATCGTTACCGGCAGCATAGGACAGCATGGTGCAACAATCCTGCTTGCACGGAACGATTTTGGAATTCAGGCAGATGTAAAAAGTGACTGCGCACCTTTATGGAATATCGTAAATGCTATTACAGAAATTTCAAGAAACATCCACACAATCCGTGATGCCACCAGAGGCGGAACCGGAACAGTGCTTTATGAAATTGCAGGACAAAGTCAGGTTTCAATCCACATTGACCAGGAAAACATTCCTGTTTCACCACAGGTAAAGGGAATCTGCGGAATGCTGGGACTTGACCCCATGTATCTTGCCTGTGAAGGACGGCTTGTAATTTTCTGCAGTCATGAGGATTCAGAAAAAATAATTGAGGAATTGCATAAGCATCCTGAATCAAAAGACGCAAGAATCATCGGACATGCAGAGAAAAAAAATCCGGGCCGGGTAATTTTAAAAACCGAACTGGATACGGAGACACTTCTTCCGCCACCAACCGGAGAACTCCTCCCCCGCATCTGCTGATCACAGCCACACAAAAAGGAAACGCATATGTATAAAATTGCAATTTATGGAAAAGGCGGAATCGGAAAATCTACAACCGTATCAAATCTTGCAAGGACATTTGCAGGAATGGGTTATAAAGTCCTGCAGATCGGCTGCGACCCGAAAGCTGACTCAACAGCAAACCTACATGGTGGAACAAGGATTCCTACGGTCCTTGATTTAATCAGAAATAAAAATCAGGACATTGCCCTTGAAGAAATAATCACAAAAGGCGATGGCGGCGTACTCTGTGTTGAAGCCGGAGGACCTACGCCGGGAATGGGTTGCGCAGGGCGGGGAATAATCAACGCCCTTGAATTACTTGACGAAAAAAAAGCTTACGAGATTTATAAACCGGATATCGTATTTTATGATGTTCTAGGCGATGTAGTCTGCGGCGGTTTTTCAATGCCAATGCGGGATGGATATGCAGATAAAGTTTTTGTTGTAACTTCTGGTGAAGCAATGGCAATTTATGCAGCCATGAACATTGCACTTGCCGTTGATAATTTTAAAGACCGGGGTTATGCAACTTTAGGAGGAATCATTCAGAACAGCAGGAATGTTCCAGATGAAGATGAAAAAATCCTCAAGCTGTCTCAAGATACAGGTGCTCCTATTGCTGGAAAACTTTCATTCAGCCAGACAGTCAGGCAGGCAGAGGAAATGCATAAAACTGTTGTCGAAGCATTCCCAGAAAGTGAAATGGCAGAAGAATATAAAAAACTTGCGCTCTCAATAAAAGAAATAATGGAAAAATAAATCATGCTCATAAATCTGCGGGAACAGAATCTGCCGTTAAAAAAAATCAGCGAAATAAAATCCCATCCACTCTTTCCTCCCAATCTGGAATACTCATCACCTGCACGGGGAAAATGGACAATTGCCCATCTTTCAATGCTCATTCCTGATTCATACCAGATTTATATCGGCGCCATATGCTGTCTGAGGGGCGTTGTCCTCTCTGCTGCGGAAGATGGAATGATGAACCGTTTTTCAATGATCCACATAAAAGATTTTGACATGATTGACACCAGCATGGAAAATTTTGTAATTGACGGCGTTACGGAAATACTTAATGGCACAGAAAAACTTCCGCCTTCAGTATTGATTTTCACTACATGCATCCATCATTTTGTTGCCTGCGACATGAAACTTGTATTACGCAGATTAAAAGAAAAATTTTCAGGAACAGATTTTACAGAATGTTTCATGACGCCTACTATGCGGAAAAAAATGGCACCGGATGACATGATGCGTAAACAGCTTTATGCTGCATTAGAACCTGTTGATAAAAAAAATAATTCAGTAAACATAATAGGAAACTGTTTCGCATTAAAAAAAACTTCCGACATATTTCTGCTGCTGAAGGAAAATGGATTTTCAGTGAAAGACATTTGCACATGCAAAAATTATCATGAATACAAACGCATGGCAGAAAGCACATTAAATATTTTTTCAGTTCCGTCAGCAAAAGCTGCAGCCACAGAATTGGAACAACGCTTAAATCAGGAATGCTTATACCTTCCTGCCAGCTACACTTTTCCTGAAATTGAAAAATATTTAAATCTGATTGCAGCCAGAATGAACTTGAAAAATTTCTGCGGATTTAAAACACTATCTGAATATATTGAAGAGAAAAAAAATCATCTGACAGAAAAAATCAGGGAAGTAAAAAAAACAATCGGGAACACTCCAATTGCAATTGACATAACGGCAACAACAAGACCATTCAATATGGGGCGGCTCCTGCTTGAAAATGATTTTAATCTTTTCAGGATTTATGCAGATGCAGTAAGCCCGGATGACATGGAAGATTTTGAATGGATAAAAAATAATTTTCCAGAAACGGAAGTCCATGCGGTAACAGATTACAGATGCCGCTTTACATCAACGCCGCCTGAACTTTGTGGAAAAACCATAATCGCCATCGGACAGAAAGCCGCCCATTTTCTGAACACAGATAATTTTGTAAACATGATAGAAAATGACGGAGAATGGGGATTTGCTGCCTCATTCAATCTTATGGAAAATATTTACGACGCATTTAAAAATAAAAAAGACATGCGTTCAATCGTACAGATAAAAGCATGGGGCTGCATGGCATGAAAAGGGTTTCAAAAAAACTTTCCTGTTATTCATCAGATTTATTTGGAGTGTGTTCTGCACTTTATGAACTGGGCGGTCTTACCGTAATCCACGATGCTTCCGGCTGCAATTCAACCTATACCACCCACGATGAACCGCGCTGGTACGACATTCCTTCAATGGTATATATTTCTGCCTTAACCGAAAGCGATGCCGTCATGGGAAATGATTCAAAATTAATAGAAGAAATCTGTGCCGCTGCCAAAGAAACAAAACCAAATTTCATTGCAATAACATCTTCTCCGCTTCCCATGATAATGGGAACTGACTTAAAAGGAATTGCAAAGCTCATAGAAAAACGTACAGGCATTCCGGCATTCGGTTTTAACACCGACGGCTTGAAAACTTATGATAAAGGAATCAGTGACGCATTATTTAAAATTGCCGGACGTTTCTGCACCAGAGAAAAATTCAAGACGGAAAAATTCTCTGCAAACATAATCGGTGCAACACCTCTGGATTTTTCGATCACAGGAAATATTGAAACATTAAAAAAATTTTTTGAAAAAAATGGAATTGAAATTCTTTCTACATGGGCAATGGGATCCACATTGGAAGAAATGGCAGAAGGCGCGGCCGGTGCAGATGTAAACATTGTAATTTCTGCATCAGGAATAAAAGCCGCAGATTATTTAAAAGAAAAATATGGCACGCCTTATGTTACAGGCATTCCGGTCGGCAGAAAACATTCAAAAGATTTTATCGACATGATAAAAGGCAGGCAATACGAAGCTCCAGTTTCCATAATGCCGGAAAATATTACATACGGAAAAACCGTAATAATTGCAGAACCAGTATTTGCTGAAAGCCTCAGGCAGTGTCTTTACAAAGACTTTGGAAAAACAAATGTGCACATAATCTGTCCACTTTCAATTCATCCTGATTTTTTAAAAAATGAAACACAGGAAAATTTCTTTACGGATGAAGAATGTGAAATTGAAGAAATAATAAAAGATGCAGATCTGGTGATTGCGGATCCGCTCTACAAAAAAATATGCCATAAAGCTTTTGCTGCAATTCCTCACGAAGCATATTCCGGCAGAATCTTCCGTAATGAAATTCCTGTTTTCATTGGAGAAGCATTCTGCAGCTGGATGGAACAGTTTTTTTAAAGGCTATATCCGGCTGTACTGTTGCTGATTAATAGAAAATTCCGAAGTATCGACGTTCGGTATAAAACTGTATTCTATACTGATAAAGGCTATGTAGAATTAGTGATAAAATTAACTGCATAATTGTAAAACGCAGGTAGGGAGCGACGGCATCAGCCGGGAAAACTCACGAGGTGAGTTTTGAGCGAGTCTCCGAGAAGCTAAGCTTCGAAGGCGGAAGAGGCAACACTTTTTACGGACATGGCCTTAAAAAAACGCAACGCTCCATCCATAATCATCCATAGCCGGTAGTGCTGCCCTAAAGGAGCCCCTGAAGGAAAACTGAAAGACTTACAAAAGCCGGAACTGTAATGATACACAAAGCAGAAGTCAGAATGATTATAAGGCTTGCATATGCGCTGTCCTTACCAAAAATAACAGCAAATCCTGAGACGCTCATTCCGGCTGGACAAAGGGCAGCAATATAAATTACATTCAGTGCAAGTTTCATTGTTTCAGTCATTTGAGTTCCTGTGACTTTCATCACAATCAGGAGGAGTGCAAGAAGTATTACCGGACATACAAAAAGCCGGAGCACTGCAACCCTCCCGATTCTGAAACGGAATTCATCCTTAAACCCACTCCGCTTGAATGAAGCAAAAAGCATTCCCAGAAGAATCATCGAAGTTGCACCGTTACAGTCCGAAATCATTTTTAAAGGCTGGCCGACAACATAAGGAAGTTTTACAGGAAGAATGAAAAGTATTACGCCGGCAAAACAGGAAATGACATTGGGATTCGTAATTATTTTCAACAGGTTGATTTTTCCCGTCATCATATATTCACCCCAGATCCAGATGTAAATATTGAATGCAAGGATATAGCCCATCAGGTAGAAAACGCCGTCAGGACCAAATACACCGGAAATCAAGGGAATGCCGATGAATCCCGAATTGGTAAACACCACGGCAAGTCGGTCCAGTCCGTCCATTACATTATCCTTCATTTTATCCCGGATGAACGCAACTGCAATTCCCGACATCAGGAAATGAAAAATGAATGACAGCAGTACCACAAGGCCTAGTTCCTTAAACCGCTCCATGTTGAAATCAATATTGTAGGAGCTGATTATGACGCAAGGATTTATTACATACATCAAAAGACGGCTGACGCACTGGGATTCCTTTTCACCAAAATCATTGCGTTTTGAAAAAATAAAACTTATGGCAGCAATCAGTGCCATTACAATAAGCTGCCGTGCAACAAGATAAAACATTTCAAGACTGTTCATGATTTTATTATAGCGGTTTAGATTTTATATTGTAAAGATGACACGAAAATCCCGGTGCCAGCCAGAGCTATTGATAAACAAAAAAAATAAGCTTAAAATCGTCATGGGACTGTAAGTGTAAAGCAGGAAGTGTCCAAAAAGTACGGCTCATAGTGTCATTCCGATCCTGAAACCAGTTCAGGATGACAGTTTCGGAATCTGTAAGGTCTTTGTAATGCAATGAGTTTCAAAAATGCTGAATCTGTCACCATGAATTTATTTCAGGGTCAGCATGACAGGACTTATCAGGCAGCCCCATTTTATAGGCAGGAGTATTATATGTCACAGAAAAAAGAATGGTTTGAAAGTGAATCTTTCTGGCAGAATTATGGCCCCATAATGTTTGACGGACAGCGTTGGGCAGAAGCTCCGGCAGTTGCAGAAGCCGTCTGCAAAATTGCAGGACTTTCAAAAGGAAGTTCAATCCTTGATGCAGGCTGCGGACCTGGAAGAATCAGTGTGGAACTTGCACTTCTGGGACTGGACGTAACAGGTGTTGACCTTATCCAGGCAGAACTTGATGCCGCAAAAGAATCAGCAGAAGCGGAAAATGTAAAACTGGAACTGATAAAAGCAGACCTGCGCACATTCACGACTGAAAAAAAATATGATGCCGCAATCAACCTTTATACATCTTTCGGTTACTGCGACACAATCCAGGAAGACATGCAGATTTTAAAAAATATTGCGGCCAGCCTGAAAGACGGCGGTTTCTTCATTCTTGAATGCACAAGCCGGGAAACTGCAATAAAATATTTTACAGAAGGCGAATGGTTTGAACGTGCCGGCATGACAGTCCTTACCCAGTTTTCCGTAGAAGGCGCATGGGAAGGCCTCCGCTCAAAATGGATCCTTTTAGGAAAAGACGGCGGACGCATTGAACATGAATTCGTACAGCGCCTTTATTCCGCAGTGGAACTGAAGCGGCTCATGCTTGCCAGCGGTTTTTCATCCGCAGAAATATACGGAGATTTTGATTTTTCTCCATACAACGAAAAATTAAAGACAATGGTAATCGTTGCAAGGAAATAAAATGAAAAAAACAAATGCAATGAGGATTCTTGACGGTCTCAAAATAAAATACGAAACAGCAGAATACGATGATGATGGAGAACACTCTCTTTCAAAAGGTGCTGCAAATGAAACAGCAAAAAAGCTTGGCATCGACCCGGCCAGCGTTTATAAGACAATCGTAATGCGCACGGACTCAAAGGAAGTCTGCGTATTCCTCCAGAGTGCCGTCAATGAAATCAATCTGAAAAAAGCACGGGCAGCAACAGGCGCAAAGGAAATAACTCCGGTCAAGCAGGATGAACTTCTTGCACTTACCGGTTATGTCCGTGGCGGATGTTCACCTTTGGGAATGAAGAAAAAATTCCGTACCTTCATCGACCAGCAGATTATGAACAATGAAAAAGTCCATATCAGTGCAGGCGTGAGGGGAACCCAGATAATCATTGCACCGGCAGACCTTGTAAAAGCCGCAGAAGCAGAACTGACAGATCTGGTTTTGTAAGCCTCAATCAAAGTACAACTTTATAAAATTAAAAGTAATAATCAGATAATATTCTGATGGATAACGGATATAGAAATGACTGTAGAAGAATTTATTGAAAACACAGAAGTAACAGACTCCCGGATTCTCATTGATTCCTTCTTCAATCTTTTTCCTGAATATGATTCAGACAGAGAGAAGATAACGGAAGCATGGGATTTTCTCTGCACTAAAACTGAATCAATAATCCGTGGTTGTGGCAAACCTTATTTCATGCATCCCATGCGCGTTGCAGGAATCCTTGCACAAAGCCGGCTGGATGCTGAAACAATCATCAGCGGAATGCTTCACAACATTCTGAGTCTAGAAGATTTTTCCGATGAAATTGAAAAACGGTTTGGAAAAAATGTCTGCACCATAATCAAGGGAACTACAAAAATAACGAATCTTCCCATCAGCAGCAAGACTTTGCAGCAGGCAGATTCCATAAGGAAAATGCTTTTTGCCATGGTCGATGATGTGCGTGTCATTCTTGTTAAACTGGCTGACAGGCTTGACCGCATGAGGAACATCCGTAATTACGACGAAAAAACCCAGCGCTCCATTGCCGGTGAGGTAATTGACATCTGGGCGCCGCTGGCAGACAGGCTTGGTATGTCCACCGAAAAAAATGAACTGGAAGACCTGAGCCTGAAATACGCAAATCCTGATGTATTCCAACACATAAAGGCAATTGTCGCACAAAAAAAGGGTGAACGCGCAGAATATCTTAACAAGGCCGTCAATGCAATACAGACACTGGCACAAAAAGCCGGAATTGAAATTTCGATAAAAAGCCGTGCAAAACATTTTTATTCAATATATCAGAAAATGCGGAAGCGTAATAAAGCAGCCGATGAACTCTTTGACCTGCTGGCACTCCGCATAATCTGTAACACGGCGCAGGAATGCTACACACTCATCGGAATCGTGCACAGTCTTTGGACTCCGGTGGACGGACGTTTTAAGGATTACATTGCAATGCCTAAAGCCAACGGTTACCAGTCCCTTCACACTACCGTCATCTGCGAAGGAAAACCGCTTGAAATACAGATCCGGACAAAGAAGATGCACAACATTGCTGAACATGGTGTTGCAAGTCACTGGCTGTATAAGAAAGGTACGAATCATGATCTGGTTGACATAAACAGCCTGTCAATTTTCAACCAGCTCCGGGAACTGAAGGCCCAGCATGTAAGTGATGAATCATTTTTCAATCAATTCAAGAACGAACTTCTTGGGGATGAAATTGTAGTATTCACTCCAAAAGGAGAAGTAATCCGCCTTCCAGCAGGTTCAACAGCAATTGATTTTGCATACCGCATTCATTCGGCTGTAGGAGAAAAAATAGTCGGTGCAAAGGCTGACGGAAAAATCATTCCTTTGTCTACCCCGCTCCAGAATACGCAGATCATTGAAATACTCACGAATCCTCAGGCCCATCCGGTGGAAAGCCAGCTGAAACTTGCCCGCACTGCAAAGGCACGTCAGAAAATTCATTCATGGCTCACACTGAATGATCCTACATTCGTTGACAAAAACGCGCTTGCAAAACAGGAAGCGGAAGCAGCAGCAAATCTTGCAAATTCCCAGCTGCACCAGAACAAATCCCACAAGCACGGCCAGAATCCCGGTGCTCCCAAAAAGCAGCATTCTGGAAAAATCAGGATTGGTAACACGACGAATTTCTTCATTACCATTGCACAGTGCTGTAAACCTGAATATCCTGATCCAATCATGGGATATGTTTCCAGATCAAGGGGAATTACGGTTCACAAAGCTTCGTGCATGACATTCCAGCGCATTCCGAATATTGAAAAACGTTCAATCGAAGTTATGTGGGATGAACTGGAAGAAAAACCGAAAAAATGACGTCCCCGGTACAGATGAAGTCACTGAAAAAGTGCCGGAAATTGACATTCCGAACCTGTTTCGGAATGTCAGATGCTGAATCTGTCATCCAGAATTTATTTCAGGGGCAGCATGACAGAATCAGACTTTTTCAGTGCCCCACTTGGACACAGCGTATTCAGAAATTCAATATGAAAGGGTTTCCGCTTTCCAGGTGCCTGTCTTGGAATTGATTGTCACAAAACAGAATTTTTCATCATAAAGATATGATGAGATAAGGCGTTCACTGAAATCACCAAAATCATAACTGTCATCAACATGAGTGTGCCCTTCAAAAACGAGGCGGAAATTATTACGGGCAAAATCCGTAAGCACCCGGTTTCTTTCCATTGTATTCTGAATCGTAAAAAGGAAGTGGCCGCCGGCATAAAACGGATAATGACTGAAACATATTTTATAATTGGAATCATTTTCAATCAGGGATTCAAATTCCTTCAACTGGTCATAACCAAAAGTTCCGTTTGCCGTATCAACAAAATAAAAAGTAAAATCATTTACTGAAAACCTATATGCCGGTTCATGAGGAAAAACATTACGTTTCCAATTTTCAAATCCGTGGTTATACAGATCATGATTTCCTGCAATCGTATATATTTTAAAATCCTGGACAGCAAGTCTGTCATATGCAACAGACTTTATTTTGCGGCAGAATTCATTATAAAGCTCATACTGCCAGACACGGCCGCTGTCAGAAACATCACCGTTGCACACAATGAATCTGGGCCTCAATGCTTCATCCTGATTCTGAAACATTTCATCAAGTTTCTGGATGAAACGGGAATCACAGTCATGGCTTTTTTTTCCAGAACCGAAATGTGTATCCGTAATCACAATAAAACTGAAGGTGTCGAGGGATTGCGTATCAGGAAGTTCATTTCCACCAAGAAGTTTTATTGAGGACACACGTTCATCTACTCCGTCAGAATCCCAGTTCAGGAAATATGCCCCCATGTCATAGCAGGAAAAAAACATTACAGACAAGGCTAAAATGGAAAAAAGATTCCAGAAAGATTTTGATTTTTTCACAATACAAACCTCACTGATAATTTTCCAGCAAGCCCGTCAACATTAGGAGCTGTAGTAAACATGTCAGTCATGCGGATTTCACCTTCTGCAGAAATACGGAAATGCTTCATGTTGAATGCAGCTCCCAAAGTATAATGAGGAGAAATAAAAAGCGGATAACGGAATAAATCGTGGCTGCCGAAATTAAAGAAAAGTTCCATTCCGGTTTTCCATTTCTTTTCAAAATAAAAATTCCAATCCAGCCCACGGTCAGTCAGCCAGGGAACATATCTTTCAATTGCGAAAACTTTCGCCCTCTTTACATAAAACCCCAGGTCAGAATAGAAAGTAAATCCCGATTTTTCTTCCGTTCCAAAACGGGAATCAAAAATAAAATCATATTCATCACTGATGTCGCGGTAACGCTGGTAATGGAAAGTATGATTGAAACCGATTTTTATATAACGCTTTGAAAATTCCCAGACAAAGGGATTACAGTAGCCGGAAAGTACGGCATCAAATGTTTCACCATTCTGCTGGATTGCCGCCATGATTTCTGCATTATAAAAACTTATGTCATATGCAACGGAAACCGCATGAAGATCACGCTCAATTCCTTTTGAGGCAGATTGTGAATAAGAAAATTCCATCCACTGCCGGACATTTCCTTGAGACGTTCCGGCAGATTCAGGATGAATATACAGCGGGGAAAAAAATATAATTAAAACAAAGAAAACTTTTTTTATAATAGTATTGTTCACTGTGACAGCCATTAATTTCTGTATGAAACTACAATGAAAACATCAACGGCCCGGGTCACGGATCTGGCCTGGGACAAAAGATGGATCCTTTGCACGCACCAGTGTTCCTGATTCAAGGTCATACTTTGTATAAAGGATGCATTTATGTCCGTTGCACACCCAGTCACGCTGCAGGCCTGTTTCAGGATCAATAAAAATCCATGCATCCTTTTCCGCCTTGACACATACCACATCAGGAGAAATGAATTCTATTCCGTCACCAAGATGCACCATGTTCAATGCATCATAATCATACATTCGCCAACCGTCCTGTTTTAAAACAGCCGGAGGAACTTTTTCCGGATGGTCAGCATAATCTTTTTCCCTGGCAGCTCTGGCAGATGGGTGCATGGCTTCAAGCTCATCCATCCGTGCTTTTATTGAAGCTTCGCCTTTTTCAAAAACAGCAGACTCCTCTTCCAAAGAAAGTCTTTTTCCAACAGTAGCCACCATTTCATACGGGCTGTCCGTTGCACCGCTTGTGGTTTTATCTGCATCTTCACGGCTGTAGTAAAACCCTGTGGTAGATTCCCGGTGACTTACATTATCCAGTTCCTGAATGAATGGGGCAGCTTCTTTGCCGGAAATTTTTCCATCAAGTGCATCAAGTGCCTTTCTGTATGCCCGGGTAACAAGAGCCACATAATAAATGCTCTTCATGCGGCCTTCAATTTTCAATGAATCTACACCAGCCTTGCGCATATCATCAAGATGTTCAATCATGCGTATATCTTTGCTGGAAAGTACGGCCGTAAAATCATCGCCTTCGTAAACCGGAAAATATTCACCGGGGCGGGAATGCTCCTGCAATACCAGCGCACCTGATTCAGCAATTTTCTTTGCATCAGCATCCGTCATGACATCGAAATTCCATCTGCATGAATGGGAACAGAATCCGCTCTGGGCACTGCGGGCAGTCAGGTATGCACTCATGAGGCAGCGTCCGGCATAAGCAATGCACATGGCACCATGCCCGAACACTTCAAGTTCAATATCCGGAACCGCATCCTTTATTTCACGTATTTCTTTTAGCCCGGCTTCACGGCCGAGAACAATCCTGTCGAAACCGATAGATTTGTACATTTTTACAGCTTCACGGTTTATGCAGCTGGCCTGCGTACTGAGATGAAGGTCTGCATCTGGAAATTCCTTCTGGATGATCGGGACAATTCCAAGATCCTGTACGATGAATGCATCAATCGGATACTGTCTGAAGTAATCAATGTTATCCAGAAATGCATCAATGTCCCTGTTATGGAATGCAATGTTCAATGCACAATGAAGTTTCTTTCCGGGAAATTTCTTTTTCAGTTCAATTACCCTTTTGTATTCATCTTCATAAAAATTATCAGCCTTTACACGCAATGAAAATTTCTTGAGACCGATATAAGCTGCATCAGCGCCGTATGCATAAGCGTAATAAAGTTTATCCACATTTCCAGCAGGAGAAAGTAATTCCATTTTATGCCTCTGAATTCAGACTGCTTTCCAGAACTGGAGAGCGGTGAAGTGTTTCGTAATCAAGTTCTTCTGGTTTCTGAGTAATGAGCTTTCCGACTTTTTCAATTGCCAGATGAGCTTCATAAAGATATTCATCAGCCATCTGGAACATGTACACCATGCCGGGCCACACATCCATCGTACATATGACCTTTGCATCCCTGAGTTTCTGGGCAAATTTCTCAGCGTCAGGACGCAGGATTTCTTTTTCTCCCATCTGAATGAACACTGGCGGGAATCCCTGAAAGTCCTCTTTTTCTGCAAACACAGGTGAAACAAGTTTATTTTCAAGATTGCTTGTATAAGTGTAAACATCACCACTACGGCGCACACAGTCACCGGTAAGTATTTCGTCCTTTATTTTTTTCTTTGAAATTATTTCCGCTGAAGGAGAAAGGTTAAGCCAAGGTGAAAAAAGTATTATATTGCTGATGCAGTTTTTAAATTTATCCTTCAGGCTCTGGACAAGAGCAAGTGCAATTGATGCGCCGGATCCATCCGCTGCAACAATGATTTCCGGAACAGCTGATTTAGCATCACCGCCATCAAGACTGCATGCAATCTGTTCTTCCATATAAAGTCCGCGGAATACATTCTGCACATCTTCAATTGCAGCAGGAAAAGCATAAGCCGGTGCTAGACGGAATTCCGGAATAAGTACACGGCATGAAGAAGCAGCGGCCAGAGTAGAACAGAATCCACGCCAGGCCTTTTTTGAACCGCCTACAAAGCAGCCACCATGAATATAAATCATTATCCTTTTCGATGAATAGACGACAGGCATGAGAAGGTCACATGAAATACCGGAATAAATCCGTTCATAACATTCAACATGATTCGGAAGTATGGGAGCATAAAAAACATCTTCCAGATTCTTTCGATATATTTCTACATCCTGTTTAGTGGAATATACAAGTGTCCGCAATTTCTTCAAAGCGGCTTTTCTGTCATCATTTTCGCGCATTCCGAAAGTATAGCAAAAAACATGGTCTTATGCTATATTGTAAAAATGCCTATAAAAATACAATCTGACCTACCAGCAGTAAAAATATTGGAAAATGAAAATATATTTGTAATGACGGAAAAACGGGCCGCCACACAGGACATCCGCCCGCTTAAAATTGCAATCGTAAACCTGATGCCTGTAAAGAACACGACAGAAACACAGCTGCTCCGCCTTTTAGGGAACACTCCGCTGCAGGTTGAAATTTCCCTCGTAAGGATGGAAAGTCATACATCAAGCCACACTGACGAAGACTACCTTGAAAAATTCTACATTCCTTCAAGCCAGCTTTTCAAAAGCAGATTCGACGGAATGATAATCACTGGTGCACCTGTAGAACAGATTCCATTTGAAAAAGTAGATTACTGGGATGAACTCTGCAAAATCATGGATTATGCAAAGCAGCATGTATTTTCCACACTTTACATCTGCTGGGGCGCACAGGCCGGGCTGTACCACCATTTCGGCATCCCGAAATATGAACTGGACAAGAAAATGTTCGGCATCTTCATGAACAAGCGGGCTACACTTGCAGATCCGCTACTCCGTGGTTTTGATGATGAGTTCCCTATTCCACAGTCACGGCACACCACAATACTTTATGATGACATAATCCAGCATCCGGAACTGACCATACTTTCCCAGTCAAATGAAGTCGGCCCGACACTCATAAAGACAAATGACAATCATTCCATCTTTATGACCGGCCATCTGGAATATGACACAAATACGCTGGCTGATGAATATTACAGGGATAAAGGAAAAGGACTTCCGATAGAACTTCCGATAAATTATTTTCCTGAAAATGATTCAACAAAAGTTCCGCATTCCACATGGCGCAGTACGGCACACCTTTTTTACTACAACTGGCTGAACTACTATGTATATCAGGAAACTCCATTCAATTTTGTAGAATAGGATTGATAGAATTTCCCGATATAAAAAAGCTATGCAGAATCAGGTCTGCGAAAAAAAACTGCACAGACTGGAAAATTCCGGTTCATGCAGTTTTTTTTCTGGGTACATCAGGTGCGTGGACACTATGTCCGCTGGACATAAAGGAAAACAGACTGACAGGAATCATTATATTCCTTGGTCTTCATCATTTCCATTTTCACGTAACAGAATTCATTATCAAGAAGCCGCCTGTAATTTATGGAATAGTTGTTCCGGCCGCTGGCAAAAAATTTCCTCAAATATTCAATATCAGTCTTTTCATAATACTCGTCCAGATCATCCTGATAAATGTGACCGGTTTCAGCAAACCGCCTGAGCCATTCAGATATTTTTTCAGAAAATCCACGGGCTTCACTCTGCTCGCCTTCGTGAGCCTTGATTATCTGATAACTGTCATTAGAAAGATTCACCTTCAAGATTTTTGTATATGATTCACAAATTGCAGAGAATGCATCAGCAAGACCACGGCGGTCAATTCCACGGCCTTTGTAATAGAGAGCCTTATCGGAGTACATGCGTTTATCCGCAATATCAACAAGTTCTTCAAACTGTTCAGCTGCAAAACCAGGAAACTCACAAGAAGAAGCAATTCCAAGTGAAATTGACATGCTGTCAATTAAAGAACCTTTCCACATGGCAACAGTCTCATGGAATTTCCGCACATAATCAACTTTTTCTGGAAAATCATTTTCCATGATGACTGCAAATTCGTCACCGCCGGTCCTATAACATTCCCCGGTTTTTCCAAAACACTGCCGGATGCAGTCTGCGGCTCCACAAATAAGTTCATCACCTGCCGCATGGCCGATGCTGTCGTTTGCCTGTTTCAGACTGTTCACATCGAGGATGATTACAGTCACATTTACAGCATGCTCTTTAAGGAGTGAGTCTATCTTCATTTCATAAGCGTGACGGTTCTGAAGCTGGGTAAGCTGGTCAATTGAAGACAGCGCAATGAGCTTTTCCTGTTCCCGCTTCATTTCATCAATATTCTGGGTGGTAAATACGACCCTGATAACGTTTCCAGCAGAATCCCGCTCAACCACAATGAACTGTGCAGAAAACCAGCCTACTTCAGTTCCACGGAATTCTTCAATTATTGTTTTCTTTGACTTAAGGCGGCCAGAAACTGTGGTAAGATCCGTAAATGCAAGAGCAGCTTCTACATCCTGAGGAATAACAGTATTCTTCATTACATCATGCATCTGGATGACCGCATCCGTCTTTCTTGTTACAAACCGGCGCACATGTTCTGTGGTACTGAACTCAATTACAGAATCTTCTTCAAGATTGATAAGGTGCATAGTCATGTAGATTTCAGAAATGGAAGCAAGGAGCTTGTATTGTTTTTCAAGATTTTCCTGATAAATAAGGGAAGTCTGATATTCCTTTTCCCTGTGAAGCGCATTCATCAAGGTAAAGGAAAGTGCAATAAGGGCGGATGCAAAACCAATGAAGTAAATTATGTAAAACCTGGAATTTGAAATAAAGACACCTTTCAGGGAATCTTCATGGGTAAATTTTATAATCCACTTTTCTTTTAACCGCCTGATGATGCCTTCATTTCCCATGTCCACAATAATGTCATTAATCTTGTCCCGAAGTTCAGGAAGGTCTTCGCGGACGGCAACAGCAGGAAAACTTTTCATCAATACAAGTTGTGAATGGATTTTCAGACCTGCATTGCGGATTATCTTGTCGGCAACAGCACCATGACAAATTCCAAAATCAACTTCTCCGGAATCAACTGCCTTTAAAATATCCATATTTGTATAGAAAAAAACGTATTCACAATTAAGGTCAAAAATTTTTGCTATGATGGAACCGGCCATTAATGCAATTTTTTTCCCACGAAGAGCACCCACATCATAAATCCGGGATTTTCCATAAACCATCAGGTTGTCTTCCGAAGCAGGAATGGACTTAAGTACGCCTGTCATATTGGAAAATATTTCAAGGCCAAGAATCACCTCTGCATCACCATCCTGCAGTTTTTTACGGCAGGTAGGCCAGTCAGAAAAAATGAATTCCGTCTTCATGCCAAGCCGGTTTGCAATTTCATTTACCAGTTCAACATCGAGGCCTGTAGGATTCCCACCAGCATCAATAAAAGAATATGGTGAAAAATCATAATCAGCAACAACCCTCAGGACTGGTGCATTCTCACCTGTAACACGATTATTTATTTCAACTTTTGGAACGGAAGAAAGAACTCCCAGTTCATTAAGTGTAAAAAAAACCGGAAAAAGAATACCGATTATAGAAAAAGCTGTTATAACCGCTTTGAGTTTTTTCATAGATATTTAATTATACTAAACTTTTATAGAATTTTCCAATATTTCAGTCAGATAAAAATCAATTTTCGTTGGCTATGTCTGTCTATAGTATTGCTGGATGATTATGTAGAATTAATGGTAAAATTAACTGCATGGTAGTGGTAGGGAGCGACGGCAGAGCCGGAAAATTGCGAAAGCAATTTTAGCGAGTCTCCGAGAAGCTAAGCTTCGAAGGCGGAAGGGAGCGACGGCGGAGCCGGAAAATTGCGAAAGCAATTTTAGCGAGTCTCCGAGAAGCTGTGCTTCGAAGGCGAAAGAGACAACACTTTTTATGGACATAGCCAAAACAATTAACACAGATATAAAGAAAATTTCGAACCTGACAGGAGTAGTTTCCCTTGTACTTTCATGGAATGTGGCATCCTGCATGGATTGCGTTCCTGCTGCTTCCTCTGGGCGGTTCCCTGGCAAGTGCAGCAGCCAACAGAAGTCCAAAAAAGTTTGCATATCCGGTACTTGTGGTAATCATCTACATGTTTCTGGGATATTTCAAGCTCTGACATACGGGCTGGCTGGTCTTCATTACGATTCCACTATACTACGCCATCGCCGATTTTTTTTGAAAGGCTATGTCCGGCTATAGTGTTGCTAAGTGATAACGAATTTCGAGATATTGATGTTCTGATAGAGGCACTTCTACTCTATGCTGATGAAGGCTATGTAGAATTAATGGTGAAATTAACTGCATAATTTTTAAAAAAAAGTG
>JAZLGS010000036.1:0-9657 GCA_045616425.1 Treponema sp. | reverse complement strand
TACATTGTAAAATTCTTCGGGTGAATCAAAATCATAGACCTTACCGTTTTCGGCACATTCAAGATCTCTTTCACTCACATATTTCAATTCTTTTGCTCTGATAAAAGTCTGTTCCACTTTGTTTCCCTAATAATTTTCATTCTGATTTTTTTTAAATTCCTATTGCCTTAGTCGTTTAAGAATTCTTTGAGAGGTTTGCGGTCAGAACCTTTTTTTAGTTTTCCTGATTTTTCCAGAACCGCAAGCTGTCTGCCAGCCAAAGCAAAATCCGCAGAAGATTCCCCATCATTCTGAACATTATCAATTATGCAGACATCTTTTCCAAATTTGACGATGAATTCATATTCCTTTTCAGGATAAAACTGTTCGATGAATTCTTCTAAAAAACGTTCAGTAACAGATTCTCCGTAAGAAGGAAAAATATCGTTGCACAGCAACTTATCCAGCTGAAAAAGAACAACAGAAAACTCATCGATTTTTAATCCGGGAACACTGATGACATAATGCTCGACAAGACCGCGCATAGCAGCCTCTGGAGTATATTCATACATAGACCTGTCATAAATGACATAAGTAACAGCAGGACAGGCACAGGTTTCCACATTTTTTTCTACATGAAAATCAGTCAAATCATAACTCTTCTGAATTTCCGGCATGGACATAAATAGCCTCCAGTTACACAACGAAAAAAAAGGGGACAGTCTTTAACACCCGTCCCCAAGTCCCGTGACTTCCACATCTAACTTTGCATGCACCCAGTTTCGCCGCTCCTTGGGATAACTTGGATAAAAGCCCGAAATCATTCCCTGATCAGGGGAAATCAAAAATGTACATATAATATATGACAAATTCTGAAAAAATTCAAAAATTATCCTGAAAAAAAATTACTGGTAGTACCCGAAAACCATTCTGTGCACAGATCAGGAATATCTTGAAACAAAAGGCTGTGCCCGTAGAAAATGCACCCGCTTATAAATCACGCTGGGCCGCTCCGGCGCGGATGAGAATTTTTAAACTATGGAGTCTGTATGTTCATATAAGCTATAGTAATTGCCGTAAAAAAAATGACGACAATCATGTGGAAAACCTTCAGCGGAACCGGGAACTTTAATTTCACCGGGACAAGTATGGAAGCTGACAGCAATGCTATGTAAAGCCAGCTTAATCCCATTGAAATGTAATACGCTGTATAAGCCCCTCTGAATGGAATTTCATAAACAATGAAGGGCATCAGGCATTCCAGGCTGATGGATGAAAGAAGCAGCATGTAAAAAAAAGATTTTTTCATTTTCCAGACACCTCCCGGATTTTTACTACCGTTTCCCCGGAAAAAGGGTAACAGTTTAAATGAAACTGTCCACATCTGCCTGTGGATAACCACGTCCCAGGGTAACAGTTTGAATGAAAATCCCAATCCTGCTGAATTGTGTGTATTATAGAAGGAAATTGCACCTTAAAAACAGCAGGTAACAGTGTGGATGAAAAAAGGTAACAGTTTGAATGATTCTTCTATAAATTCTAATAATATACTAATATAAATTTACTAATAATAATGCTGTGGATGTTGTGGAAAACCCCCTTTCTTTCACTCAAACTGTTACCCCACCAGGCTTTTAAATATCTGATGTAATAAGGGCATACCTCGTATCATCCTTGATGACCGGTGTAGGACTTTTGTAAAGGGTAAGTCCTGCCCCTCCTTCATCAATTTCAACCTTCAGGTCCGGATAATATTTTTCCTGGATTTCCCTGACAAGTCCTATTATCTTGTTGTAGTTGTTGCTTTCCGTCTTTGCCTTTGACAATGCCTCAAGGCCTTCATTGACAGGCATGAACTGTTCCACCAGTTTGTTCCTCGGGATGAACACAGGTTCCTTCATCCCGTTGTTCCTGTAAACCAGCCATGCATATATGTCCTTTCCAACCGGGCTTGTAATGTCCTTGTAGACGGTGTAATCAATCGGGACTGCATGCCGCTGGCAGAATCCTGAAAATTCCGGTGAAAGCATGATCTTTATCCCCGCCGTCTTTATGTCCGTACCGTCATCGACTTCCTGCACCTGGATTCCGTTTGTAAAGCGTATGTTGCCTGTCGTCTTGGTTCTTACCGTTACGTCGCCTTCAGGATGTTTCCCGTCTTCATACAGGTCCTTAAAAAGGTAAGCCCCCTTCAGTTCCCTTGTCACTATGTCAAAGGCAAAGGCAGCATTTGAAAAGCATTCCAGCTGTTCCTTTATGTCCTTTCCCCGCTGCTTCGGAAGCTGCAGTTCCCGGAGGAGTTCTGCAAGTGACCTGTATTCAATGCCGACAGCCGCCTGTTTTTCCTTTGACAGCACCGCATGTGTCGTCAGTACCGTAAGGAGGAGACGTCCGTATTTTCCGAACGGAACGTTTTTCGGTGAGGTCAGGGTCAGGGTTATCCCGTTGGACCCTTTCCTGACGAAGACCGGTTTGTGCATGTTCTTGAACGGCAGTGAAGCCGTCGTAAAGAAGCTGGGCACGAAGGCCATTACCGGCTGCTGTTTCTGGGCTTCTATTTCCATGTCAAAAAGGGAAATCAGTGACTGGTCTGTAAGTTCATTTTCAAAAGCTGTCTTTTTATCCGCTTTTCTGGATCTGCTTTGTGCCATAATCCCACTCTCCTTCAAAATTCTTTCTTTCCGCCTGCAGGTATCCTTTCCGGATTTCCTTCCAGACGCTTGAGGAAGGCCGTAGAAGCCATGTTTCCCCGTTTCCTGTGAAATGACACTGGCCGTTCATGACCGCTGCATCCTGAACCTTTCCCGGGGTAATCCGGTTTCAGTCCTGCCCTGGCATGTTTTCCTTCTTTAGTTCCTTTATGCCCGCCCTTGATACGGACATGAGGCCTGTTTCCGTCTTTTCCTTTATGTAATCCATGCAGAAATAGATGTAGTCCGTCATTGAAATGTTGTGGTCGGCACAGAATGACTTGAACCTGTTCCTTTCTCCTTCAGGGAGGTTAATGACGAACGTATCATTGTATCTGCGTTCCTTCTTCTTTTTTTCAGCCTTCACCGGAATTTCCCGGGCGGCCTGGGTGAACACGGCATCAAGCTGCTGTGTCACTTCCGATGACAAGGGTGCCGCCTTCTTCTGCGGTGTTTTGTTGCTGCTTGTGACTATTGCCATTTTATCCTCCTATGTGTCCTGCAAGGAGTGACAGGGCTTCAAGGGTTGCCGGGTTTGCAGGTCCGTCGGCACGGGTAAGGCTCTGTACCGGTTTCTGCAGGTTCTGTGCGCGCTTGAAGGCCTGGTCCGTCGGGATTATGAAGCAGTCAAATGCTTCCTGTGCATTCATCTTTTCAATTATCTGCCTGTGGAATGAAATCCCCTTGTTGTAGGCATTAAGTATGATCTTGCTGAATGACGGGTTTTCCAGTTCCTTCCTGTCCTTGAAGTCTGCAAGGTTTGCGGAAAATATCGTAAGCCCGTCAGTTGAGAATATGTCAAGGAGCATGACGACTATCACTTCGTCACATGCCGCAAATATGTTTTCTTCAAATGGGTCGAATGCCGGGCATGTGTCGAATATGCAGTAGTCGAACTTGTCCTGTATCTGCTTCGTAAGCTTCCTTATTGCGTTGGGATTGTTTGCAGCCAGCGTCGTCTTGTACAGCCTGAGCTGGTTCAGTGCATTCTGGCTTTCGTTGTTCAGTGCGACGGTAGGGATTATGAAAAGGTTCTCCGTGTCCGTCTCCATTATGGCTTCTTCAATGGTGCACTGGTTGAAGAGCACTTCCGCCAGTTCATGATTGTATGATTTTACGAGGGAACCCGTGGAATTCCCCTGGGGGTCACAGTCAACCAGCAGTACTCTTCCTTTTTTTGCAAGTTCCGCTGCCACTGATACTGAAAGGGTCGTTTTACCGACTCCGCCTTTATTGTTTGCTATTGCAAATGAATACATGGTTTATGCTCCTGAAAATGAGGATATAAGTGATTATACAGAATTTCGGCATAAAAAGTCAAAAACTTATAAAATTAAGTGAATTTCTTATATAACTTATAAAGATACTTAGTAAAATAAGTTTATTTCTAAGTAATTTTATAAGTAAACAACTTAGAAATATAATAAGTGATTATATAAGTTAACTTAGTAAATAACTTAGAAAACTTAGTTTTATAAGTATAAAACGTGTCAGGATACGTTTTCCGTAAGAACCTGATGACTTTTTACCGGGGAAGCGGTAAAGATGTATTTCAGGACGTTTTTCCGGAAAGACTGATTTTAGGGAATTTCATTCAAACTGTTACCTTCCGGAAGGCTGGTACCAGTCCTGCCGGGGATGCTGGTTCCTGTGGTTTTCCCGCTGTGCTTTTTATGGAAAATGTGTTATGTTTATGTGCCGGCCCGGAATAAAAGGGTAATCAGGCAAAAAGGATATGACAGGATATGCGCAGAAAGGACAGAGAAGTAACGGACTTCAACAGGATTGTTTCAATAATCGATAAGTGTGAAATCATGAGGATTGGACTTGCAGACGGTGACTGCCCGTATATTGTGCCACTTAATTTCCATTACGAAGTTACAGAGGGCGGCCACCTGAATTTCTACATCCACGGTGCAATGGCCGGGAGGAAATATGAACTGATGCAGAAGAACAGGAAATGTTCCTTTGAAATGGATGTACCTTTGAAAGTTGACTACCTTTACGACTGCCACGATATTACGATGCGCTACGAAAGTGTCATGGGAACGGCGGACCTGGAATTCATAAAGGATGAAGACAAGGAAAAAGTCATGCAGGAAAAGATCCTGAGCCGCCATGAAGAGATGTCCAGGTTTCCTTGGAACAGGGATGCACTGAGCCGTTGTGCCATCGTGAAGCTTTCGGTGACCGGGATTACGGCAAAGGCGAATCCGCTTGATGGAGGTGCTGATTAGGTCTGAATGTCCTTCTTTCTGGAGCATCCGCCTGACAGAATGCAGGCCGTAATGGTTGAAAAAACTGCTTTCTCAAATCTCATGCAAAAATAGCGAACATTCTGATATTGGTGAAAACCGGTTCTTCGCTAGTTTTTATATGACCAGATTTGTGAAATTTTCTGCTATAATAAAATAATGATTATTCACACAGGAAACAGAACCGACATTCCGGCATTTTATTCGCAATGGCTGGCAAACCGGCTGAAGGCGGGCTATGCACTTGTCAGGAATCCCTACAACCCCCAGGCCGTTACAAGATTCCGCCTTGCTCCTGATGTTGTGGACCTGATTGCCTTCTGTACGAAAAATCCAGGGCCCATGCTTTCCCACATGGACCTGCTGAAACCTTTTGGGCAGTACTGGTATGTTACAATCACACCCTACGGAAAAGACATTGAACCAAATGTCCCGGACAAAATGCAGGTTATGGAAGATTTTAAACGGCTTTCAAAAACCGTGGGTGTTGATTCCATTGGCTGGCGCTATGATCCGATTTTTGTTGATGAAAATCATTCCGTCGGATGGCACATTGCTGAATTTGAAAAAATGGCAAGAAACCTTTCAGGCTTTACCAAAACCTGTGTTATCAGTTTCATCGACATCTATAAAAAGGTTGAACGGAATTTTCCCGAAGCAAAAGAAGTTTCCCGCGAAGATAGAATTGTATTTGGAAAAGAATGCATCCGGATTGCAGGTGAATGTGGAATGACTGTCCGTCCCTGCGCAGAAGGAACTGAGCTTGCAGAATTCGGCGCCGACTGTTCCGGGTGTATGACAAAGGAAATTTTTGAAGCCGCCATCAACAGGCATCTTAATATTCCAAAAGGAACGGGTACCCAGAGAAAAGGAGCCTGTGCGTGCATTCTGGGTTCTGACATTGGAGCCTACGACACCTGCGGCCATCTTTGCAAATACTGCTACGCAAATACGGATGCAGGTCTTGTAAAGGAAAACATGAAGAAGCACAATCCTGACTCTCCCTTTCTCCTTGGGGAACTTAAAAGCGATGATGTAATCCGCGACGCAATGCAGTTCAGCTGGATTGATGACCAGCAGTATTTGTTCTGAAACCTGATAGTTTTGTAAGTCAGTCGCTTAGGAAGGGGAATTCACAAAAACAGGTAAGGCAATTGGAAATGCAGTTTCTATAGCTGTAATTATTTCCGTAGTTCTGACAGCAGTTTATTTTGTTTTTGCAAATCAGATTATTACAGCTTTTGGCGGCCGGGTAAATGACGAATCTTTCCGCCAGTCACAGATTTATTTTTTCTGGATTACATGCGGTCTTCCATTTTACATTTTTGGTCAGGCAATGAATGCAATTATTCGTGCAGATGGAAGTCCAAAATTTGCCATGATCAGTCAGGTAAGCGGTGCAGTTCTTAATATTATTCTGGATTCAATTTTCATTTTTGGGTTTAAATGGGAAATGATGGAGGCTGCCGTTGCTACAGTTTTAGGGCAGATTTTTACAGCAGTTCTGGCTGTATGGTATATCTGTCACTTAAAATCCTGCAGGATTTCTAAAGATGATTTTAAATTGAAGGGTAGTGTACTTGGAAAATCACTGATTCTTGGAATAACTTCTTTTCTTTCACAAATTTCTCTGGTTTGTGCCATGGCTGCAATCAATCAGATGATACAGAAATACTCTTCTGAATTTGCAATCAATGCTGCAGCAAATGATCCTGCTCATACTCCAGAACAATTGACCCAGATTCCGATGGCCGTTGTAGGAATCTTAATGAAATTTTTCCAGATTGTGATTTCTATTTCTGTGGGAATGGCTGCAGGATGTATTCCTCTTGTTGGATTCAATATTGGAGCCGGAAGGAAAGACCGTGCCGCAGAGCTTTATAAACTGCTTTTGATTTTTGAAGCACTTCTCGGAGCAGTTGCACTTGTAATTGTTGAATGCTTCCTTGGAAGTCTTATAAAGATTTTTGGAGCCGCAAACGAAAGTCCTGTATATACCGTGTTTGCAAAACAGGCTTTCCGCACATATCTTTGCATGATGATTCTTGCAACAGTAAACAAGGGAAACTTTATTTACCTTCAGGCACTGGGAAAGTCATTTACTTCAACTGCAATTTCCATGATTCGTGAAGTAGTTTTTGGAGTTGGTTTTGCCATTCTTTTGCCACAGATTGTTGTTGGAGCTACAAAGATGAATCCCGTTACTCATCAGATGGGACTGGACGGAGTTCTCTGGTCCATGCCTGTTTCTGATTTGCTCACAGGTATCATTTCTGCTTTTGTTGTTGTGTACACCTTTAAACAGCTGAAAAAATAGCAGAAAGAATACAATTGACGTAAACATTAATTGAAACTCTACTGGCAATTTATATTCGTATATTTCATCAGGATTATGTTTTATATTTTGCCGATAGTCTTTCTGGTATACAGATTTGAAATTTACAGACAGCAGGATTCAGAAATTTTCAAATCCACTGTTGAAAAATAATGTTTTCTATCGTACTATTATCTTAATTGCCATTAAATTAACGGATATTAAGTTAATATGAAGAAGTTTTATGACCGAAAGAATGAACTCAAAGCTCTGGAATAAATAGAAAAGAACTCATTAAATTCTGCTAATTTTACAGTTATAACAGGCCGCCGTAGAATCGGAAAGACGGAACTGTTGAAGAAATATATCAAAAACAAAAGAAGTTGTTACTTATTTACAACTCGTAGTTCAGAAACTCTTCTTTGCGAACAGTGGCAGAAAAGCCTGGCAGACGATATCGGTCTTAAAATTTTTGGAAAAATAACGACACTCTCTGATCTTTTTGAACAGATTATGCAGTATTCAAAGCAGGAACATTTTGTGCTTGTAATTGATGAATTCCAGGATCTTCAGACTATAAATCCATCATTTTTCAGTCAGATGCAGAATATCTGGGACAGCAATAAGGGAGAGTCAAAAATAAATCTTATTGTCTGCGGTTCTGTTTATTCCATGATGAAAAAAATATTTGAAGATGAAAAAGAACCTCTTTTTGGTCGTGCCATAGGAAAAATCAATTTAACTCCTTTTTCACCTTCTGTCTGCAAAGAAATTTTAAACGATTACAACTCAAGTTATACAAATGAAGATTTACTGTGTCTTTACATGTTAAGCGGGGGAGTAGCAAAATATATTTCTCTACTTATGGAATCTGGCAGTACAACAAAAGAGAAAATGATTGAATATGTTACAGGAATTACTTCACCGTTCCTTATTGACGGTAAAGATGTTCTTGTAAGTGAGATGGGAAAAGATTACGGAGTTTATTTTTCAATCCTTGCTTTGATCTCCAGAGGCATGACTGCTCAGAATGAAATAGATTCAGTAATTCAAAAAAATACCGGTGCCTACCTTGCCAATCTTGATAAAGTCTATAGCGTTATAAAACCTGTTCGCCCATTATATTCAAAAAGCGAAAGCCGTAATGCCCGCTGGCAGATTACGGACAGCTATCTGCGTTTTTACTTCCGCTTTATTTATTCAAACCAGAGCCTTGTGGAGCTTGGTCAGTATGATTTATTGAAATCTGTGATTTTACGGGACTATGAAACTTTTACCGGGAAGACTTTAGAGCAGTATTTCACAAACAAGATTAATGAAGAAAAACAGCTCACAAAAATTGGTGGCTGGTGGGATCGTAAAGGTGAAAATGAAATCGATATCATAGCCGTCAATGATTTAGAAAAGGCCTGTGATGTTTACGAAATAAAAAGGCAAGCAAGCAGAATAAATCTTTCAAAACTGACTGAGAAGGTAGATAACTTTAAATCTGTTGTAAAGTTGGAAATAGGCGGATATTTTATTCAAACACTTGGTTTGAGTATGGAGGATATGTAATAAAAGGAAGGTTTAAATCAAATGGCTAAAATAGCGCCATTTAATTTAAACTAGAGTTTCTTTCAAAACTCTAGTTATTCATGTGTTCGCTTGCGCGAACGAATTAAATATCCTCGATTGTTGAAACAATCTGCGGTATTTAATTTTAATGAACAGATATTTCAAATACTTAACGACCTGACGGATAGAACTCGAAAAGGTTACTATTATATCGACTCAACATTCGCAATAAAAACGAATCTATGCTCTTTCGAGATTTAAAGAAATTAATCTTACAAATGACAGATATACAATTCCAGAAGGTTTTGATATTTCTAAAGAAGTGGATTTGAGCTTCGGTATCTGGTACAACAAGGAAGAAGCAGGTTGCCAGCTGGGTTATGAGTTTTGGAAATTCTGTAGAAGTTCTGCAACCGGCTTTCTTAATAGAAGAAATAAAGGCAAATACAGAGAAAATAATAGCCAGGTATGGTAAAATAGAGAAAAAAGGTGGTTTAAAATGGCAAAGATAGTAATTTATTATTCCCTTGAAGGTAGTACAGAACTTGTAGCAAAGAATATTGCAGAAAAATTGAACTGTGATATTTTAAAAATCGAAACAGAGAAAAAATACATAGTAAAAGGATTCTTTAAATTTGTTCATGCAGGTGGGGATGTTTTTATGAACAGAAAACCTAAACTGAAACCTTATAATTTTGATGGAACTAAGTATGACACAGTTATATTTGCAACACCAGTCTGGGCAAGTAATTTTGTTCCTGCATTTAAGACCTTCATTGATGCAAATAAAGAGACCTTAAAAGATAAGCATTTTTCAATCTATACAGGATTTTTAGGTGGTGGAGCAGAAGACGCAGCAAAG
>JAZLGS010000035.1:0-5522 GCA_045616425.1 Treponema sp. | reverse complement strand
CCACTTTTTTCTACAATTATGCAGTTAATTTCACCATTGATTCTACATAGCCTTCATCAGCATAGAGTAGAAGTGCTTCTATCAGAACATCAATACCTCGAAATTCGTTGTCACTCAGCAACACTATAACCGGACATAGCCTTTGAAAAAAAACTCCGTAAAAAAAGCCACAGGAAAAACGAAGCGCACTTCATAATTCCCATGGCTTGAATGATTTACAAATCAGTACTTATCGACAGTTCTGGATAATCCCTTCAACTATTCAATCCAGTATGTGTAATTTTCTTTTCTTGCAACAGGTGCTGCAGCTGGTGAAGCGGCATATCCTAAGATACAATGACCAATTCCTTCATAGTCACCTGTAATTCCCAGTGATTTGAGAATTTCCTTTCCTTCCGGAGTTTCAAATTCTTCTTTTGCACGGTGAATCCAGCAGCTTGCAATTCCAAGGGAGTCAGCAGCGTTCATCAGGTTTCCCATTACAAGACTTCCATCATAAAGATATGTCGGTACATTTTTATCTGCCAGTACAATCAGTACGACTGGTGCGCCATAAAATGGATCAATATCAACACCCATGAATTTTCCATTCATTTTTGAAAGCTTGTCACGGAGTTCTTTGTTTGTAACAGCAATGATTACCGGTGACTGTTTTCCCATTCCGGTTGCTGCAAAAGTTCCGGCTTCCATTATCTGTGCAATTACATCTTTTGGAACCATATCGCTTTTATAATTCCTGCAGCTGCGGCGTGTTTCCAATGTCTTTATTGTTTCGTTCATCTTATACCTCTTACTATAAGTTTAATGCAAATATTTTTTTGCGGCACATAATTTTTCATTATAAGGCTCCCAGCATCCTCGAAATAAATATAAAACCGAATAATGTAAAGACTGACACCAAAGAAGTCCAGACCACCAGCTGGGAAGCAAGTTGTCCGTCATTATCCATTTCCTCAGCCATAATGGCACTGGCAACAGCAACAGGAGTCGCAAACAATGAAATAAGGGCGGCAAAAACATCGGGACCGAAATTCAGGATTCCGAGGCGGCAAAGGAGGATTGCAATACCGATTCCGCAGAAAGGTGCGATTAAAACGCGGCATAAGGTTCCAGCAATAATCTGCCGTCTGAATCCCTTTATGCAGCTGAATTCGAACTGACCGCCAAGGACAAAAAGTGAAAGAGGAGTTGCAGCCCTTGCAATATAAACCAGGGATGTATGAAGGAATTTGAAATTGCGGAAAATGCTTTCCGGGAAATATGGAGCAAAATTTATTTTAACAATAAGTACAAGTATTCCTGAAACGACTCCGGCAATAAGGGGGTTTTTTGCAATGCCGGCAAGATGTTTTTTTATTTGAACCGTACCGGCAACATGACTTCCGGAATCCCGGAAAACAGAAAGCACTATGACGGCAAGGATATTGTAGACTGGAATTGTAAATGCAGAAAGGATTGCAGCTGCCGTTACGCCGGAAGCTCCGCTGATGAGTTCTGCAAGCGGGACGCCGATAAGTGCAAAATTGGACCGGAACACACACTGCATCATTACGCCTTTCTGTTTTGGATCAGCAGTAAAATGAGCGGCAATCATTCCTATAAAAACAAACAAAGCGATTATGCACATCACATAAATGACGGCATTCCACGGAATTCCGGAAAGACTTTCCAACCCTGCAATATTTACAAAAAGCATTACAGGAAGACAGACACGGAACACAAGCCTGTTTCCGGTTTTCAGGAAATCTTTTGAAAAAAATCCGGTGCATTTCAATACATAGCCAAGAATGATTATGCAGATCAGCGGCATTATGGCATTCAAGGAAAAAAAGAATATGTCAGATAAAGTCATCAGCTTCTAATATAAAAAAAATGATGTAAAATGTCATCAGATTGTGTAGAGCTTTACTTTTTCTTCGCGGCCACGGATTTCGGATTCTGCAACAAAGGAATAACTCAATGAATCAGTAAAATCCATAGAAGAGGAAACCGTACTTCCGCTGATGAGGATATCTTTGCCATAACATTTACACAGGCTTTCGATGCGGCTTGAAGTATTTACGGTATCACCAATTACGGTATATTCGATTCTGTCCATTGCACCAATGTTTCCTGCCAGTACAGGTCCGGTATGTATGCCGATTCCGAATTTTATTGCAGGAAGGTTTTCCGATGTAAATTCTGAATTAAGTTTTACAAGAGCTTCGCGCATTTCCAGTGCAGCTTTTATTGCGTTAACAGAATGTTGTCCACATTCAACCGGTGCACCAAAAATTGCCATTATTGCATCCCCGATATATTTATTTATGATTCCGTTGTTTCTGGTAATGCATTTTCCCAGAGCCGTAAAATAACGGTTCAAAAGCATGACTACTTTTTCAGGTTCCATATTTTCGCTCATGGCAGTAAAACTTCTGATGTCACAGAACATGACGGTCACATTGCGTTTTTCGCCACCAAGGTTCACACTTTTTTCCAGAAGATAATCCCGCACATGGGGATCCACGACTTTACCGAAAGTGTCACGCATGAAATCTTTTTCCTGCAATGATTTTGACATTTTGTTGAATGAATCTGTAAGACTGCCGAATTCATCATTACTGACAATTGGACTGTCATAAATCCTGTAATCACCTTTTGCAATCAGTTTTGATTTTTTAATGAGTTCCTTCAGCGGCTTTGTAAAAAGGTCGGAAAGCTGTACCGTTAGTCCGAAAAATGAAAAAAGGAAAACGACAGACATGATGATTTCCTGCCGGGTAACACTGATTCCATATTTCATCTGGACAGCGACAAGGTGATAAAGGAAATATGTTACAGGAAAAACACAGACCGTAAGATAAAATGAAATGAACGTCATGTGGATTGACGGACGCAGGGTTCCTTTTATTTCCGTAATGTTTCCTTCAGAAAAAAAACGTGGCAGGAAAACACGCCGGTTGAATGATTCCAATGTAAAATAACAGAATGCAAAAACCAGAATCACCTTCAGCAATGTAAAGATTGAATTTGAAATCAAAGGTTCGGTAATGTTCACGCCATATTTTGATTTTATAAATAGGATGACTATCAGATCAGAAAAATATGAAAAAAGCCAGCCCGTTGAAGAAATAACAGAATACATTACAGGAAGATTTATGAGCCTGAGTTTCATCTGTTCAGGCTCATTCCGTTTTCCATGATAAACATATGAAATTGAAAGGAGCGCAGGAATAAGGAATGCGAAAAAATATTGTGCAATATTATAAACAGGATGTGCCGAAATGAATTCAGCATAAATCCTTCGGGCATCATTTTCTATGTAAACGCTGCCACGGACAGTGGCAATGACGGCAAATATGTTTGAAATTACAATGATGAAACCGTCAAATGTTACGATTTTCCTGTATGTTTTTTCTGTTAAAACCATATGTCCATGATAACATTATTTTATAAACTGTACCATATTTTTCCGGTGCACTTTTATGGATATGCCCGTCTTTAATTTTGCTATAAAAATTTTGGCTATGTCCGACTATAGTGTTGATGATTAGTGACGAATATCGATGTAGTGGCATTCTGGTAGAAAACTATACTCTATGCCAATAAAGGCTATGTAAAAATAATTGCAAAATTAACTGCATGGTAGTGATAGGGAATGACGGAAAAGCCGGAAAATTGCGGAAGCGATTTTAGCAAGTCTCCGAGAAGCTGTGCTTCGAAGGCGTAAGGTTCCGACATTGCAACTTGTTGCACCGGAGGGGCAACATGCTTTACACGCAGGCGAATTTTCCACAGTAATGCAGCTTTTTTTTTGCAACACTTTTTTACGGACATAGCCGTTTATTTTACTTCCAGGTTTTCTTTTTTGTTCCAGAAAGCCCGCTTGAGCATAAGGAATTCTTCTTTGGTCTGACACAAGGCTTTTGCTTCCAGTTCCTTTTTGTCAGAGCGCGAAAGCACATCCGTAATTTTGCCACAGACAAAATCCTTGCACTGGCTGCACTTTTCAATTTTATTTTCCTTTACGCAAGGAAGAATCATAAAGCTGCATGACGGATGACTTCCGCAGCCGTTGCATTTTATTTCTTCGTTGGAAAGTACATGGTCGCGCCATCCAAGCTTGTACCAGAATTCCGCAGTCTCATGAAGTTCCTCTTCCGTCCGGGCAACATAGCGGGGACATACTGCGCAGTCATCACCGCAGACAGAATAAACAGGCTCAACATTCTTGAGTTCATCAAGTTTCTTAACATACCAGTTCATAAAGATATTCCCTCCTCTCTTCATCCGAGCATTTATTTTTTCGGCCGCCGCTCTCACTTACACGGTGCATTCCTATTTTTTCCATAGTTTTATACGATGGAACATTTTCAGTATCACAGTGGGCGATTACTTTTTTCACCTTCAATTCTTCTTTTGCATATTGAATCAGTGCCAGTGCTGCTTCTGTTGCAATTCCACGACGCCAGTAATTTTTCTGTACCGTCCATCCGATTTCAGCAGCAGAATGATTTTCCTTTAATTCAAGATTTACACCACCAACATGATTTCCATCCATGATGATTGCAAATTCCATGTCATCCGGAATTTCTTTTTTCCATTCTTCCTGTGAACGCAAAATGAATTCTTTAGTTTCTTCGATTGAGTCATTAGGAAGAAACATCATGAATTTTGAATTCTCCAGGTCACCTGCATAAAGATGCGTTGTTTCAAGAAAATCAATACTTATAGGAACAAGCTTGAGCCGTTCAGTTTTCAACTCTACATACATTATTTTACCTCCCATACACTGCCAGTTATTTTTGCAGGATTTCCTGTTACAATTACATCGTCAGGAAAACTTTTTGTAACCACGGCACCAGCACCTACAATTACATTATTTCCCAAAGTCACACCGGGAAGGATTGTGGCATTTCCACCAATCCATACATTATTTCCAATAGTAACATCCTTTGGTATTCCGATTCCCTTTGCCCGCTCTTCTGGATTCTTAGGATGAGTGATTGCAAAAATTCCGGTGTTTGGACCGATCATTACATTATCACCAATCGTAATCCTGCCGCCGTCAAGAAAAACACAGTCAAAATTTGCAAAGAAATTTTTTCCAATAAAAATCCTGTAACCGTAATCACAGCGGAACGGCGGCTTGATGAATGCCTTTTCGCCAACTGCACCAAAAATATTTTCCAATGCTTCCCGGCGCTTTTCAGCACAGTCTTTCTCGTTGTCATCAATGGAGTTATAGGCATTCACTTTTGTACGGCACAAAGCTTTATCCGCCATAAGTTCCACATCGCCAGTATGAAAATCCATACCAGCCAGCATAAGTTCTTTTTCCGTCATTTTTCCGTAATTTCCTTTTAGTGTTGCCCGGCCCCGATTTTTCAATGCGTTCTTTATTCCGAAGCAACTTCGTATGCACAATATTCGTGGGAAAATTTATAGCCGAGTTTTTCTGCCAGATGGACAGAAACAAGATTGTGGGCATCCCAGCTTGGATATAAATTTTCTTCCAGACAGTTCAGAATCAGTTTTGCACA
>JAZLGS010000034.1:0-2156 GCA_045616425.1 Treponema sp. | reverse complement strand
GACATGGCTACGATCCGACTTAGGAATACCTTTGACCAGGTCAATATTTATTACTGGGAGGTATCTATTCAGTCCTGAGATAAATTACTCACAAATCCTATCGATTAAGCATTGGTGAAAATGCCATGTTGAAAACTTTTCTGTGTTCTGGAAATTTGTCAGGTGGGAAAAAATATAGTACAATAGCCTCATCTTAAATGACGAGGTGAAGGCAAATGGCGGACAGAGAAAAGGAATTACTTGAGATCATTTCTGAACTGACTGCCACAATTGCCAGGATGGAAGAAGAACATCAGCAGCAGATCGCAGAGCTGACAAAGAAGATAGATGAGCTGACGCAAGCACTGAATGAGAAGAAGCATCGCAAAGACAGTCACAACAGTTCCCAGCCGCCCTCCTCCGACGGGTACCGAAAACCGAAGCCGCAAAGTCTGCGGGAAAAAAGTGGCAAGGCCCCCGGCGGACAGAAAGGACATAGTGGAAGCGGCATGGCGATTACCAGGGAACCGGATGAGATAAAGACGTATCTCCCTGCAAAATGTGCAGGCTGTCCAAGGGCCGGACAATGTCAGTATCGGTGTGCGGATACGCACTATACGTTTGATCTGGAAGTGATTAATAAACTGGTTGCGCATAAAGCCATGGCATGCAACTGCCCACTGGAAAACGATACGGAAATGGTAGCCGAATTTCCGAAAGAGGCATCTGCGGTAAAGCAGTATGGCAGCAATCTGAAGGCATTTGTTCTGACTATGCTGACACTGGGCTATGTGAGTGTGGACCGTACACGGCAGATCCTTGAGGGGCTTGGTATCCCTATTTCCAATGGAACCATTCAAAATATGCTGAATTCATCCGGCGCAGATCTGACGGAAGCCGTTGAGAGGATCAGACAGCGCGTCGCTGCTTTAAAAGTTCTGCACTGTGATGAGACGGGTGCCATGATTTCCAAAAAACTGAACTGGCTTCATTGTCTCTGCAACGAAGACTGGAGCTATTATGTTGTCCATGAAAAGCGCGGCAGCAAGGCTATAGAAGATATTGGCATTATTCCCGGTCTGGATAGCTGCACCATCCTGCACGATTTTTGGAAGTCCTATCTGAAATACGGGAATGTGGAGCATGCATTCTGCAATGCCCATCTGGAAAGGGAACTCGTTTTTGCATATGAGTCCACCGGTCAGGAATGGGCCGCGGAGCTGAAAAAGCTTCTTTCGGAGATGGATCATGAAAGAAACATGCGCCGTAAGAACGGAGAAACCGCGTTTCCTCCGGACGTGCTTGCTGATTATTACCTCAGGTATGACAAGCTGATTGAGGAAGGGCTTGCACTGAATCCTGTAGCAGAAACTACACCGGGAAAACGGGGCAGAAAACCGAGGGGAAAGACCCGATGCCTTCTGGAAAGGCTCCGTGATTACAGAGTGGACATTCTACGCTTCATGGAAAACTGGGAGGTACCCTTCACAAACAACGAGGCTGAGCGATCCATCCGATTTTCCAAGATAAAGGAAAAAGTCTCGGGGTGCTTTCGGACCAAAGACGGTGCCAATGCTTTCATGAATGTGATGAGCTATATTGGCAGTGCAAAAAAGCACAACGTTTCCGTCTACGAAGCGCTTCTGGAAGCAGTGCAGGGAAATGCTCTTCGGCTCGTTGATTCATGGGCGTGATACCCGCCGGATAATAATGTTGAAAACTTTCCCGCTTTTTTCTTGAAAAGCGGGCCATCTGGCGTCCGCAAGATAATTTGGACGACTAAGAAAATTATTTTCTACATTTTGTACAATTACTGTCTGATACATGGTCAGGACTGAACAGTTACGATTTTATAAAAGACAATGCGAAGCTTTCCGTTTCATGTTACGGAAGGCTTCGCTTTTTTTCCGTTGAGTATTCATTCCGGCTGCAGAACCTCAAATTATACTTTATGTAAATATTCAGGAAACGGATTTATGTCAAATAAAATAAAAAATATTAAAATCTATTTACATAAAACAAATAAAATAATATAATACAAGACAGTAAAAAACTCAGTGATTTGGCGGGTTTACAGGAACGTAACAGAAAAGATTTACATAAAAAAGAAAAATTTTGAAATTTTATGTAAATTAGTACTTGCATTTTTAACCAATTTGTAATATATTGTAATCACT
>JAZLGS010000033.1:0-3327 GCA_045616425.1 Treponema sp. | reverse complement strand
GTAAAATTAAAGGTTCTCGGGCGCGGCATACCTTCTGGGAGCCCCCCCCAAAACTCCCCTCGTGGGTTTTCCCGGCTGAAGCCGTCGCTCCCGAGGCCTTCGAAGCATAGCTTCTCGGAGACTCGCTCAAAACTCACCTCGTGAGTTTTCCCGGCTGAAGCCGTCGCTCCCTATCTGCAACGCAGATTTACAAAGATAAAAGTGCCGAGCTATTTGAGTGGTGCTTTTATCTTATACTACTTGCATGTATATTCAGGCTTTTTGTAAAGAGAATCCATCTCCGGTGCAATGTTCACGTCCCATACTTTTTCTTTCCATTCTTCTTTTTGAAAGTCTTTGATGGCGACAGAAACACTGGATTTGTTGCAGCCAAGCGTTGAAGCAATTACATCTGCAACTTTGTCGGCACATTCTCTTTTTAATTCATCAGACCTGCCGGAATAACATTTGATTTCTACGTGTGGCATTTTCTTAATGTCTCCTGTTTCTATTTTAATTTAGTTTTCCGGATTTTTCCATAGATTTTTGTAAAGCCATGTCCGTAAAAAATGCCTGGCTAAAAACATTATTACAAAAATCTTTCGTCTATTCTTCTTGCAAAAGAATATGTGTAGGGTTTGAAATATTTTGTCCAGAAGTTGAGGGCAGTTTTCGGCCTGCAATTCCAAATCAGAATTAATCATTGTGATGATTCCGTCAAAATGTTTTTCTTTCAGTTTTTCCAAATTCAATTTTCATAATTTTCTTCTTCCTTTAATTTTTGTTATGTCCGTATCCAGTGTTACTGATTTTCCCACTGCTCTTTAGTAATGACACATGCATGAGCAATCCGTACTTCATTAAGCAATGGAACCGGAAGTTCATGACAAGTATGGTGATAAGTGAAACCAAGTTTTTCCTGAACCCGTTTTGATTTTTCATTACCATCATAATATCCGCACCAGATTGCATTCATGCCAAGTTTTTCGAATCCACGTTTCATAAGTGCACGTGCAGCTTCAGGCATGTAACCTCTTCCCCAGAATGGTTCACCAAGCCAGTAACCTAGTTCACACTCGTCATCTTTTTCTGCCAAGTCTGCGTGACCATTCAGTTTAAGTTCAACAGCACCGATTGCAACATTATTTTCTTTTTCACATATTGCATAGCATTCTGCGCCACATAAAACATTTTCAATGACATATCTGCTTGATTCTATATCTTTGTGAGGCGGCCAGCCTGCCTGCAGACCTACGTTGGGATTACTAGCATAAGTAAACAGACTTTCCGCATCATCCTGCGTCCATTTTCTTAAAATCAGTCTTTCTGTTTCTATCATCATTTCGTCCTTCTCAAAACGGTTTTCATATTGCCTTGGTCAAAAACATTTCCATGGGCTGTTCGTATCCGGGAATATCCAGAGTCAATCCGCCGCAGTCCTTGTAGCCGAGTTTTCTGTAGAAATGCTGGGCAGTTTCATCAACCCGGGTTGAAGTCATTATCATTCCGTGGCCCTGCTCTTTCATGTCCTTTTCCCAGTGCATCATCAGTTCTCGGCCATATCCCTTTTTCTGATTTGCCCGGTCAACAAAAAGCATTGTGCAAAATGGAATGCTGTCCCAGAACAGGTTGTACCGCAGCAGTCCGACTTTAATTCCATCATCGGTCAAGACATAGCCCTGCCTGTCACGAACCTTCTTTTCGAATTCCTGCTCCGGCAAATGTTTATCCAAAGTGAACCAGAATTCCTTGTCTTCATTTTCAGCATATTTTATTTGAATCATTTTTCACCCGATCCTACGCACCAGCTCATACTGGCAGGTATCAAAATATTTGTTCCAGAATCCTCTTGCATTTGGATTGGCAGTTTCATGTTCAACCCACATGTATTTATATCCTGCCGCCATGGCTCTTGATTCTGCAAACCTCAGGAGCTTTTCTGAAAGTCCTGTTCCACGAAATTCAGGATATACAAAAACTTCCCCAACATTAACCGAAGATTTTTCGTTACCCACAAGAATGCAATTTTCCGTATTCCATTCTATGATTCCCGCAAGTTTTTCATTTCTGTGTTCTGACATATTTCCAAACTGCATCATGTGGAATGCAGTTAAACACTCAATATCATCGCTGTATATATTGACTGAAAAATCGTACACTCCATCCATTACAATTGTCTCTGCAAGTTTTTGAAAAAGTTTAACCATTGTCTTTTCGTTTTCAGCATAATATCCAAATACCGGAATGTGGCAGTGGGTAACTTCATCCTTCCACAATGAGTAGTGTAAGAAACCTTCTCGTAAGCAGGAATCATTAAGTGCGATTACGTTCATTTCTTCCAGTCTTGTGGCAAAGCGTAATTCAAATTCATTTTTTGATGCAATGCAATCGGGAATGAGCTTATTTATATGTTTTTTATATTTTTTATAAAGCAAATCGTATTTGTCTATTTTCATTATTCCTCATATCCCAATGAATCAGGCAAATGGTGCATGTACATATCTAGTGCATCCGTGCTTTGTTTCAGCACTTCCATCAGTTTTTCATCCGGACATGGATGATTGTCTTTGTAGTCAACTTCGCCCGGTGACCTGATTTCAAAAGCCAGCTTTTCTTCGTCCAGGGAAAACTCCGCATCAACTCCTTTTTTGTTTCCCCTTGCGTCAAGTCGGATCCATTTATTGCATGATGATACAAAAACCGTATTCAGTGCGTGGATGCAATATCCGGTGTCCGCCGAATCTCCCAACGTCAATCTCTGATAACTGAAGCCTGAAGGTATTCCATTTGACCGCAGCAATGCAGCCAGTAAATTTGCTTTTGCCCAGCATATTCCCACACCTTCCCTCAGGACATCGCTTGCAGAAACAGTGACCCGCCTATCCTGTGCATCCCAGGAATGTTTTACGGCATCCCTGACATAATGATAAGTTTTCTGTATGAGATCGATTTCATTTTTTGATTCATTCTTCAACTTTTCCGCCAGCTTTTTTACATCAGCGGAAGAATAATCAACATACTCCGTTTCTTCCAGATATTTTTTTTCTTTTATCAGTTTCAGCAGCTGTGTTTCCCGCTTTATCATGATTTCATTGAAATGATTTTCCGTCCTGTATGATGAATTGACATTAATCGCATGGTCCAGGCTCACATATTCAAGGACGAACTCATATTCTGCTTCATAGTCATCAAGATTTTGTCCGACGATTTTATTTTCCACATTGCAAAGATAGTAGAAATTTTCCTGCTCAAAAATGACCTTCGGTTCCTTGTCGTCTTTCTGCCGGCGAAGGACACTTCCGAATTCTTCAATTGATTCAGGAATGACAACCAATCCTGTTTCTTCCC
>JAZLGS010000032.1:0-11525 GCA_045616425.1 Treponema sp. | reverse complement strand
GTGCACAGCACAGCTGCTTCGAGAGTCACTAAAATTGCTTTCGCAATTTTCCGGCTCTGCCGTCGTTCCCTACCTTTGCTTTTTTCCCTGCGTCCCGCTTTTTTTCCACAATTATGCAGTTAATTTCACCATTGATTCTACATAGCCTTCATCAGCATAGAGTAGAAGTGCTTCTATCAGAACATCAATACCTCGGAATTCGTTATCACTCAGCAACACTATAGCCGGACATAGCCAAAAACATTTAGGTTAATTCTGTGTTTATTATGTTGCCACACTGATTTGTACTTTTCTAACGAAAAGTACTTGGTATAATTTTAAGGGTGACAGATTCAGTCCGTCATGCAGCCCCTGAAATAAATTCGGGACGACAGATTCACTTTGTCATGTTCATTTCAATCCGTCAAGCTGAACTCGATTCAGCATCTGTTTTGTTACTCCAAAAAAAATCCCGAAATAAGTTCAGGGTGACCTGTTTCATTCGGGATGACGCTTGAACATTCTGGAATGACAGGCTCAACTTTTGAATTGCATCTGACCATTCAGAAATGATTTCAATGATTTATGTTGACTTTTGTCCTTAAGCAGTAACACTAAAAAACGGGAGCATCTCAAAAAAACTGCAATTTTTTGAGACCTCCTCATTTATGATTCTATTTCAGGATTTCCCGGGCACGGTCAAGTGCAAGGTTGATATTGGCACAGATGTTTTCGCGGCCAATCTTGTCTGCCATGCCTGTCTTTTCACACAACATGTAAGGCTGGGTGTGGATTCCAGAAAGGACGATTGTAACATTCTTACGGTCACAAGCTGCCTTTGCCTGCTCAAGGGCACGAATTCCACCGGCATCAAGATAAATCATCTTGCGCATTCGGAGGATCAGAACCTTATACTTGATTCCTGCCTGCCCCCCGGCACGTTCAACAGCCATTTCAAATTTGCGGACAGTTCCAAAGAACAAAGGCCCGTCAATTTCATAAAGCATTGCACCCTGTGGAACATCCAGGTCTTCATGAACATCATCCACATGCTTGTCACCGATTCCGCCTGTAATTATTTCGCGGTTGTTCTGAACTTCAGAAAGGTCAATCATTTTCTTGATGAAGAAGAATGCTGAAAAACCAAGTCCAACTTCTATTGCAACAGTAAGGTCAACAAATACGGTGATAAGGAATGTTACTGCAAGTACACATATGTCTGACTTCTGACCTTTGATCAATGCACGGATTGCAGGAAAGCCCGCCATGTTCCAGGCAACATTGATGAGGACTGCAGAAAGTGCTGCCATAGGAATATAAACGGCAAAACGTCCCAATGCAAGAAGAATCAGGAGCAAGGTAAGCGCATGTACGATTCCAGAAACAGGAGTCCTACCGCCATTCTTGATGTTTGTTGCAGTACGGGCAATTGCACCAGTTGCAGGGATTCCACCAAAGAGAGGGCTTGCAATATTTGCAATTCCCTGACCGATAAGCTCAGTATTTGAATCATGCTTTGCTCCAGTCATACCGTCGGCAACAACTGCACTTAAAAGGGATTCAATCGCTGCAAGGACTGCAATTGAAACTGCTGTCGGAAAAAGCGTACGGATAGTAGAAAGCCTGAAATCAGGAAGCTTTGGTGCAGGAAGCGATGAAGGAATTTCTCCGTAGCGGCTTCCGATTGTATCAGTCTGAAGGCCTGTATATTTTGAAATCAATACGCTGGCAACAGTTGCAATAATGATTACGACAAGTGAACCAGGAATCTTTCTGTTGAACTTAGGCCAGATGAAAATAATCACAAGGCTTACTGCCGCAATCACAAATGAATACGGATTTACATTTGCAATATTGAGTGTATATGTGTGGATTTTTCCTACAAAGTCACCCGGCATCTTGTCAAATCCTGCAGGAAACTGTGTAATTGCAAGGCCGAGGAAATCGCCAATCTGACCTGTAAAAATCGTCACTGCAATTCCGGCTGTAAAACCTGTAACGATTGTATAAGGAATGAATTTGACAAGACCGCCCATCTTGAATGCACCAAGAAGGATAAGGAGGATTCCTGCCATTAATGTGGCAGTTGCAAGGCCGCTGAGACCAAACTGGGCAACTACACCATAAACGATGACTGCAAATGCTCCGGTCGGACCGCCAATCTGTACTGTACTTCCACCGAATGCAGAAATACAGAAACCGGCAACAATGGCAGTAAAAAGTCCTGCTTCAGGGCCGACACCACTGGCAATTGCAAAAGCAATGGCAAGAGGAAGTGCAACGATACCTACAATGATTCCTGCGGTAAGGTCACTGAAAAAAGTCTTTCCAGAATAATGCTTCAAACTGTTAACCAATTCAGGTTTAAACATGATCAAGCTCCTATAAAAATCTGTTCCAGCCGCTGAAATAAAAGCAATCCTGCCAACGGCAGAAAAAAAAGCCGCTCTGTTCAAGCGGCCTAAAACCTGCTTTTCTGCTGAATCAGATTCTAAGATAATGTATCTTTTAGCAAAAAAAAGCAATATTTTCTAAAAATTTCAATTAAAAACTTATGCAAAACTCTGAAATCTGCAATTTCCAGAAATGCCCTTATTCCGGCATCTTCCACTCTGTGTTGGAATTGCGGTAAACAAACTTTATGCTTTTAAGCTTGAGTCCGTTTGCACCGACATAAAGGCGCATTACATTACATCTGTGGCGGAATTTGAAGTCCCTTTCAATTGAAACATCTTTTCCGTTTGAACCGTTGAATGTAAATGACGAAACAGGAATGCTGGTGTAGAACATGGTACAAGGAATCTGTGCCAGTTCCGTCAGTTCCGAACTTCCGGTGAGGATTACATCGTATGTTCCAGGATTTGTAATTTCCAGGGCAAACACATAATTCGTTCCTTTCTTTGGAACCTTGTAATCCAGCGGAATCGTGATTTCCCTATCAACCTTCTGGAATTCAACATTCTTTGATTCTTCATCATCAGGATCAAGAGGCCGGTTGATGATTTCAACAGTTGTTCCGTTGCCTGTAAGCCGAGCCATTGCCTGAGTCTTTACGGCAAAATTACATATATTCATGGCACAACGCTGGAGTTCTGAACGGCACAAAGTTCCGTCTGCAAGGGCTTCCAGCGTATTGTCGCCGGCATTTTTTGAACTGTCGGAAACAACCATGTATACATCATTCTGGGCACGTACCATGGCAGCAAAATTACCATTGCTCCATTCCTTTCCGCGCTCATTCATTGCTGCCCACCAGTCAGTCATTACAATGCCCTTGAATCCCCACTCATTGCGGAGGATTGTCGTAGTAAGGTCATAGCTGCTGGCAGTCCACAAACCGTTAACGGCACCATATGTAGTCATGATTGAATCAGCACCGCCTTCCTTAACTGCAATTTCATAACCTTTAAGGTAAATTTCCCTAAGGGCGCGCTCTGAAACGACAGCATCAGTTACGCGGCGGTGGAATTCCTGATTATTTCCACAGAAATGTTTGATGGTTCCGGTAACACCGTTTTTATGAAGTCCGTTAAGCTGTGCCGCCGCAATTTTTCCGGTAACAAGAGGATCTTCGGAAAAATATTCAAAGTTGCGCCCGTTCAACGGATGGCGGTGGATATTCATTCCAGGACCAAGAAGGCATTCAACCCGGTTGCTTACCATTTCCATGCCAAGGAATTCAAAAAGCTTTTCGTTCAGTTCCACATTAAAGGTACATCCCAGCATGGTTCCGTTAGGGAGGCTGAATGCTTTAGTACCACAGTCAAGGCGCATTCCGGAAGGACCGTCATCGCAACAGATGGCAGGAAGTCCAAGCACCTTCTGGAGACGGTCAGAAGCAGCACCAAATGCGCTGGCTGTTCCGGCTGTAACACGGGAACTGCCCATTCCTTCTCCGCGGATGATGCAGGAAAGGTCGTCGTCAGTCATCTGGGCTACAAACTGTTCCATTGTTGCCTTTCCATCCAGAACGTCAGCCAGTTTGAATGATGTTTCTGAATTAAACGGAATTTCAACAGGAAGATTCTTAAGGCGCCTTTCTGATTCATCAAATGCAAGAAGCGGGGCCGGTTCATAAACAGCTTTTACCGTTCCAGATTCAGAGCGGGCTGTAAGCCTGTCAAAAGGAAGTACAGGAGCAAGTGCCTGAGTACATTTTTCAATTACCAGGGTTTCGGTAAATTCAGTCATTCCCCCAAGCTGTGCTGAACGGACATCAGAGCCGATATAGAATCCATAATGACCTTTTTCAATCACATAAGAATAAATATGGCCTGTTTTGCCGCTGTCATCATAAGAAGCAAAAACAGCAAAAGGAAACTGAATCTTAAGTTCTTCTGAACATCCAGGCTCAATTACACCTGTTTTCTTGAATGCAGCAAGTACCCTTGCCGGTTTTCCCAGTTCACCTGCCTGTCCGCCGGCATAAACCTGAACAACTTCTTTTCCGGCAGTTCCACCCACATTTTTTACAGTCACATAAACATCCACAATTCCTTTATCTTTAAAGATGTCCATGCGGTTGCATTCAATCTTGAACTTTGTATATGAAAGTCCATAACCGAAAGGATATATTACTTTGTCCTTTGCAAAAGTTTCAAAATAACGGTAACCGGTATAAATATCTTCTTTATAATAATTCCTTTCACCGTCACCAAAATTCTCATGGGCCGGATAGTCGGAAATATTGCGGGCAATCGTGTCAGTAAGTTTTCCAGACGGGCTTACCTTTCCTGTAAGGACATCGGCAACACCAAGACCGCCTACCATTCCGCCCTGCCATACATACATTACGGCATCAGGTTTGCAGGTTTCAACAAATGACATGTCGACAATGCCGCCTACATTCAGAAGTACGACCACTTTCTTAAAATGGCTGCGCACTGTCTTAAGCATTTTTTCTTCATCTTCAGTAAGGCGGTATGAACCAGGTGTATCGCTGGCATCCCTGTCTTCTCCGGCAGTGCGTCCAATGACAGCCAATGCCACATCAGAGACAGCGGCGGCATCCTTTGCAACAGAATCATCCAGTGGCATTTCTTTCTGGGACCATGGTTCTGACCCCCAGCCCAGTCCTGCGTCAGCGGGATTTTCCGCTTCCCACTTACTGTAAATATCACGGAGAATCTTATTGACCTCAACAGCACCGCTTTCTTCAAGCCCCTGTACAATGTCAATTACAGCAGAAACATTAACCATTCCTCCTGAACCTGTACCACTCTTGTAATAATAATTCTGGATGCGGCCGAAAACAGAAACTTTCGTACCACATGACAGAGGCAGGACATTATCCTTATTTTCAAGAAGGACACAGCCTTCTGCTACAGACTGTCTGGCAACTGAAACATATTCATTCCAGTCCAAAGTGATTTTCTTCATAATCTATTTCTCTCCTATGATTATTTTGCAATGCTGCAAATTAATTCAACACATTTTTCAATACCCAGGGAAGAAGTGCTTAAAGTCATGTCATACCCCGGTGCATAACCAAATTCTTTTTTTGTGTAATATGAACAAAATTTTCTGCGGGCTTTATCAATATTATTCATATGACTCTCGATTTTTTCCAGAGACATATCCTTTAACTTGTCACCCTTAAGATATTTTATGCGCCAGTTTTTATCAGCGTGAATGAATACATGAATGGCATCATCATAAGCACGGAGAATGCTGTCAGCGTTACGGCCTACAATTACGCAGTTTCCTTTTTCTGCGATTTTTTTTATGATTACCTTCTGAGCCTCATAAAGCCGCTCTTCAACAGGAGCATTGTACAAATCAAAAAGACTCTGGGTAAAACCAAAAATAACAGGAGCCTTTTCATCCAGCTTTGCAAGATCTTCAATATCCACATGAGCATCTCTGGCAGCACGGATGATGAGTTCCTTGTCAAAATATTCAAAACCAAGTTGATTAGCAACTGTTTTTCCGATTGTTCCACCTGCTGAACCAAATTCACGGCTGATTGTAATTATTTTTTTCATGGTCACCTCCCATGGATTTCAGAATGAAGGGAATGCCCAAAAAGTATAGTTCCTAGTGTCATTCCGATCCTGAAACTGTCACCCTGAATTTATTTCAGGTTCAGGATGACATTTTAGGAATCTCTACACAATATCAAGTACAGATACTGAAATGAATTCAGTATGACAGAACTTATTGGACAGCCCCGACTTTGAAATTACAGAACTTTATTCAGGAAGCTGATTGTGCGTTCCTGTTTTGGATTTTTGAGCACCTCTTCCGGTGTTCCCTCTTCAATAATGTAACCGCCATCCATAAATACAACGCGGTGGGCAACTTCCCGGGCAAATCCCATTTCGTGGGTTACTACAACCATGGTCATGCCGCCTTTTGCAAGTTCCTGCATTACGCTAAGTACTTCCCCAACCATTTCAGGATCAAGGGCGCTGGTAGGTTCATCAAAAAGCATGATTGACGGATTCATTGCAAGTGCCCGGGCAATGGCAACACGCTGCTTCTGACCGCCGGAAAGCTGCTGCGGATAAACATCTGCCTTTGATTCAAGGCCGACTCTGGCAAGCAGCTTCATTCCGGTTTCGCGGGCTTCATCCTTAGTCATTTTCTTTAACTCAACCGGCGCCAGCATTATGTTTTCGAGCACAGTCATGTTGGGAAAAAGATTGAAATGCTGGAAAACCATTCCGATATTTTCGCGGACATTATTTATGTTCACTTTCTTGTCGCAAATGTTGCTTCCGTTTACGATTACAGTTCCATCAGTAATTGTTTCAAGCCTGTTGAGACAGCGGAGGAAAGTCGATTTACCACTTCCCGACGGCCCGATTACAACTACGACTTCACCCTGATGGATGTCTATATTAATGTCTTTCAGGACTTCAAGCTGCCCGAAAGTCTTCTTTAAATTTTCAACATGAATCTTAACTTCTGTATCTTTCATTCCATTCACCTCCATCCTGTTATCTTGCATTATCAATCTTGAGGCGGCGTTCAATGCGCTTTGCAACCTTACTCAACGTGATGATTACAATCATGTATAGGATACCAACTATGGCCCATGTTTCAAGACTGCGGAATGTATTTCCGGAAATCGTCTTACCCATGTTTGTAAGTTCCGGATATCCGATTACAGAAAGGATTGAAGTATCTTTCAATGTAATTATGAACTGGTTGATGATGGAAGGAATCATTACCTTGAATGCCTGTGGAAGGATTACCCGGCGCATGCTTACACCATAAGACAGTCCCAGGCTGCGGGCGGCTTCCATCTGGCCTTTATCAATACTTTCAATACCGGCGCGGAAGATTTCTGCCATGTATGCACCACAGTTCATTGCAAGGGCAATCGTTCCGGCCTGTAAAGCAGGAAGCTTGAATGCCGAAAGGTCTTCGCCAAGGAAATAAATAAAATCCGGCATGGAATCTGCCATCATTACATTGCTCAGCATCTTGAATCCCTGGGGAACACCAAAATAAATGAAAAATGCAAGGACAATCAACGGAACACCACGGACAGCGTCAACATAAACAGTACCAATGACATTAAGGGCTTTATTACGGCTGACATTGCACAAGGCAAAAACAAGGCCCACAAGCATGGCAAAAATAAGTGCAAGCAGCGTCAAAAGCAATGTATAGCCTAAAGACCGCATAAGCATTGTAAAGTATGTTTGGAAAATAGCAATCATCGTATGCTCCTGAAAAAAAATTGAAATTCTTAGAGGTTTCTCTATATATTACCCCGAATATGTAATTAATGGAAGATACATCCGGACTGCACCAGCTTCGCCTGACCATCAGCCCGGCATACGGACATACCTAAAAAAAAACCGGTCCATTTTTGAACCGGTCTTTGTCAATCATCTTTTGATGGATTATTTCAGGTATTTGTCAAGGATTGCCTGATACTTTCCGTTTGCCTTGATGTTCTTGAGTCCGGCATTGAACATATCAAGAAGTTCCTGATTCTTTGGATTCATGATTGCAAATCCATATGGAGCACCTGCGCTTTCCATTCCTGCAGGAATCTTAAGTGCAAGTTTTGCTTCCTTAATGTTAGAAGCAATGATTGGTGTATCTTCAACACAAGCAGCACTGTTTCCAAGAACGACATCCTGATACATTGTTGGTGAATCTTCGAATACAGTTACCTTGAATCCGTACTTATCCTTGAGGCTGTTTGCAAAGTCAGCACCTGCAGTGCCGTTCTTTACAGCAACATTTTTTCCCTTAAGGTCATCAAAAGAAGCAATTGCGCTGTCCTTTGCTACAACAAAAGTCTGTGTTGCGTTGTAATATCCGTCGGAGAAAATCCAGCCTGCATCCTTGCGTTCCTGCTTGATTGTAGCACCGGCAATAAGGGCATCAGCCTGTCCAACCTGAACGGCAGCAACACCTGCATCCCAACCGAGGGACTGGAGGTCATATTTGAATCCCTGGTCTGCAGCTACGGCAGCAAGGATATCAACGTCGATTCCAACAAATTCGTTCTTTTCATTTGTGTATTCAAAAGGACGGAAAACTGTATCTGTTGCAATGATCCATGTCTTTGCATTTCCAGCAGGTTTCCTTTCTCTTTTCTTTCCAGCAGCAAATGTTGAAAGTGGAAGTGCCATCATAACTGCAAGAGCAGCCAAAATAATTTTTTTCATTTGTGTCCCCCAAAATGAAATTTTAAATTCAGTCTGAACGATGAAAGAAACATTTCAAAGTCAGAAATAAAAAAAGCGAAAGGGACAACAAGACTGTTACCAGACATCATCGTCTTTCGCTATACAAAAGTTTATATAAATCTGTTTCTTATGTCAATACAGAGGCTGATTAAAATACATAGCGTTTTTTCAAGAAAACATAGTATTATAATAGAAGAAAAACTACGGTCTGAATTCCTTATTGATTTTCAGGTTGCCTTTCTGGGCTGTTTCATAGATGAACCATGCCTCTTCGGAACCTGCCAAAGAAGTCTTTTTCCTGTAGCTCATCTTGCCGTTTTTGTCATATTTGTAATCAAAAAGGGTTTCACGGGTCCTGCCGTTGGAAGCAAGTTTCGTCAGGATTTTTATAACATCATTCCGGGGATTATATCTGAACCACTGTTCCTTTCCCTCTTCTTTATCTTTGCGGTAAGAAACATTTCCACGTTCATCATGCTGGTAAGAAGTATGAAGTCCTTTTGAATTTTCTTCGCTGATGAGGAGGCCTTTTGTACTGTAAGTATACCAGGTTTCAATGATTTCGGTTCTGTTGATTTTTACCTTCATGTGGATTTTCTTTTTCTGACTGTCAAACTCATTCCACTCCTCGTAAACGGCAGTATTTTTTGCGCCGGCAGTATAAGTGCAGACATAAGTATTATTTCCATCTTTATCGTAAACAAAGGACTTTTCGTAAACCTTACCATCCTCAATGAAGGCTTCGTAATAAAGATGATTCAGATTATTATATTTTTGTATTGCAGAAAGAGTAACCCATTTTCCGGTATTATTGCCGGTTTCAAGGTAAATTTTGTCGCCAATCTGGGAACCGGCAGCAGGCTTCTTCTGGTCAGCAAAAACCAAAGGAATCACAAACAACACTACTGCAAAAGAAGAAAATATTTTTTTTCTCACTAAAAACTCCTATACAGATATTTTAACATGCAAATACGAAACCCACAAGAAAATTGAATTCCACTCCCTCTTGCGCACATATTTTTTTGTATAGCACTAATAGAAATCAAATCATGCAGGGATGCACTGTCATTAATGCATGATTTTTAAGGAGGTATGATAAAAATTACGTCCATGTAATTTTTATCACTCAAGTTTGCAAATGCGCTGCATTCACAAACTTGGATTCAACACCTCCTGCGTTGCCGCTAACGCGGAGTTTTTAAGGAGTTTATATTATGATTGATTTTTTAATCGGCACATGGAAGAAAATGATTAACGTACTGTTAATATTGGGCTTGATTGCAGGAGGTTCCATCCTGTTTTTCGTATTTGGAATTACATTTGGAAGCAGGTGGGATTTTAACACAAGAGCAGCATTCGGCGGAGCCATATCAGGAGTAACCGGAGCGTTTCTTCTTGAACTTTTTACAGCCCCGTCATCTATATTTTCTTTGCCATTGAAGACCGGCTGTGCATGATAGATTCAAAGGTCGGAGGAATAAATATTGAAAATGCAACTTCAGATTTGAAAAAGGAAATCGATACACATACCAGCCCGTTAAGGAGGATCCTTTCAACACTGGAAAGTGGAATCAATTCAAGCGGAAATAAGGACGCAACAGCAAAGGAAAAAAGTGGAATCAATCCATCCGGCAACAAGGAATTTTCGCATAAATCTGACGTACCGGCAGCAGAAAATGTCAAACTGGAAAACATAACCGTTAATGGAAAGGCTATGTCCGGCTATAGTGTTGCTGAGTGATAACGAATTTCGAGGTATTGATGTTCTGATAGAAGCACTTCTACTCTATGCTGATGAAGGCTATGTAAAATTAATGGTGAAATTAACTGCATAATTGTGAAAAAAAATGGGACGCAGGGAAAAAAGCAAAGGGGGAACCTCTGGGGGATACCTTGGCTTTTTTACCGTCGCTGGGACCCACTTTTTTAGTAAAATGCAGATTTTTAGCAACACTTTTTACGGACATAGCCATGAAAAACCTGGACAGTATTTCTGTATAAGCTGTAAAGGACCGGTAGACATAGACAGACCATACTGCCCTTCTTGCAACGCAAAACTGTAAAAAACAATGCAGAAACAAAGAGTTGCAGCAAAGAATTGTGCGCCTATTGCATAAAACGCAGAATTTCTATATTGTATTTAGCTGTAACTCGGAAGTTTCCGGTAACAGGAGGTGAAAAATATGGCAACAATCCTGGTAGACGATTCAGAAAACCTCGAAAAAGCAATCAAACGCTTTAAGCGCATGGTTGAAAAAGAAGGCATCGTTCGCGAATACAAAAAGCGCGAATATTTCGAAAAGCCATCTTCAATTCTTCACCGCAAGAATACAACTCTGGAACGCAAGCTCCTTAACAAGAGACGCAAGGCTGAAAACAAATCATTCTAATTTCCAGCGTTAAGGCTTAAGCAGCAGATAGCCAGCTGCAAACAGGCTGCCGTTACACACGGTGGCTTTTTTTTGCCCGGAAGAACTGAACAGATTTCAAACCTTCACCACAACACTGAATCATACAAAACGAATCCCTTTAATCAGGTCTAAATTTTTAATTAAATAAATATGAACAATGAATTATTAAAATTGATGTTGGTCTTAATCCCTTTAATCAGGTCTAAATTTTTAATCAAATATCACATGATGGGTCTGATCTCATGGATCGACTGTCTTAATCCCTTTAATCAGGTCTAAATTTTTAATGTATAGCCCAAAACAATGGATATTATAAAACGGTAAACGGAGTCTTAATCCCTTTAATCAGGTCTAAATTTTTAATTCAAAGCTTCCGCAAGAAAAATTGATTGCCTGTGTCAACGGTCTTAATCCCTTTAATCAGGTCTAAATTTTTAATCCAAGAAATTGGCCTATCAAAAGTATTAAAACAGCCAATTCA
>JAZLGS010000031.1:0-88534 GCA_045616425.1 Treponema sp. | reverse complement strand
TATGCAGCAAAGAAAAAGGACAAAACAAACTGAATTGCAATGAGGCCATAAATCAATGGCAGATGAATTCTACTCTTAGCTTTTTCCATGCAGTGAATTCTAACACAATTTCATGATGAATTCAAAATTTTACATGGAGAGAAAAAAAAATCCCCGACCGCAAACAAGCAGCCGGGGACAGTCAAAGGATAAGCCTTAACAGGCTGACACAGCAAAAGTCGAAGCCCTAACGGGCTTCTCTACGAGTTTTCGTTGCCGAAAACTCGCAACACCACTTAATTTTCTAACTGAAAATTAAAGTGATGCATGGCAAGTACGAGCGATAACGTCGTCCTGCTGTTCCTTTGTAAGGTTGATGAAGCGTACTGCGTAACCTGAAACGCGAACTGTGAAGTTTGCATATTCTGGCTTTTCTGGATGAGCCTGACAATCCTTGAGTTTTTCAACACCAAATACGTTAACGTTAAGGTGGTGTGGTCCCTGAGAGAAGTATCCGTCAAGAACATTTACGAGGTTGTCAATGCGCTCGTTTTCATCGTGACCAAGTGCACTTGGGTTGATTGTCTGTGTATTTGAGATACCATCCAAAGCATAGTGGTATGGAAGCTTTGCAACAGAGTTCAAAGACTTGATGAGACCCTTTGTTTCTGCACCGTATGATGGGTTAGCACCTGGTGAGAATGGAGCACCTGCTGGGCGTCCGTTAGGAAGTGCACCTGTAGCCTTACCGTATACAACGTTAGAAGTAATTGTAAGGATTGATGTAGATGGTTCTGCATTGCGGTATGTCGGGTGCTTCTTGATCATGTTCATGAATGTCTTAAGGAGCCATACTGCGATATCATCTGCACGGTCATCATCCTGTCCGTAGCGTGGGAAGTCACCTTCTACCTTGAAGTCTTTAACAAGTGTAACTGTATCAATTACATTACCAGCCTTGTCTTTTACTTCTACAGTTTCGCGTTCTACGTGTACTTTTGCGTACTTCATTGCAGAGAGTGAGTCTACAACATGTGAGAAACCTGCGATACCAGTTGCGAATGTTCTCTTAACGTCTGTGTCTTCGAGAGCAAGTTCAGCTGCTTCGTAGTAGTATTTATCGTGCATGTAGTGGATTGCATTGAGTACATTTACATATACATCAGCAAGCCATTCGAGCATATCGAGGTATTTCTTTACAACTACATCGTAGTTAGAAGCATCGATTGTGTCGAATTTGATTGGTTCATAGTTAGGACCAATCTGGATACCCTTCTTGAGACCTTCGTCTTTACCACCGTTGAAAGCGTAGAGAAGAGCTTTAGCAAGGTTAGCACGAGCTCCGAAGAACTGCATTTCTTTACCAGTCTGTGTAGCAGATACACAACAACAGATAGAGTAGTCATCACCCCAGATCGGGCGCATTACTTCATCGTTTTCATACTGGATTGAAGATGTATCAATAGAAATCTTTGCACAGTATTTGCGGAAGTTTTCTGGAAGTCTCTTTGAATAGAGAACTGTCATGTTAGGTTCTGGAGAAGGACCCATGTTTTCCAATGTGTGGAGGAAACGGTAGTCATTCTTTGTAACATGGTGGCGTCCGTCTACACCAAGACCACCAACTTCGAGAGTAGCCCATACTGGGTCACCTGAGAAGAGCTGGTTGTATGATTCGATACGAGCGAAGCGAACCATGCGGAACTTCATTGTCATGTGGTCAACAAGTTCCTGTGCTTCTTCTTCTGTAAGGATTCCTGCTTTAAGGTCACGTTCAATGTAAATGTCGAGGAATGTTGAAACACGTCCTACAGACATAGCTGCACCGTTCTGTGTCTTGATGGCTGCAAGGTAACCGAAATAGAGCCACTGGAAAGCTTCACGGGCATTCTTAGCTGGCTTAGAAATATCGTAACCATAGAGGGCAGCCATTGCCTTGATTCCCTTGAGGGCATTAATCTGGTCAGTAACTTCTTCGCGCTGACGGATAACAGCTTCTGTCATTGTTCCGTCACCGATTTCTGCAAAGTCAGCCTGCTTAAACTTAATGAGGGCATCGATACCATAAAGAGCTACACGGCGATAGTCACCAACGATACGTCCGCGGCCATATGTATCAGGCAAACCAGTCAGAATATGTGCTGAACGAACAGCGCGGTGTTCTGGTGTGTAAACATCAAATACACCCTGATTGTGTGTCTTGTGATATTCTGTGAAAATTTTCTTGAGTTCTGGTGAAACTTCATAGCCATACATTTCGCATGACTGAACTGCCATGTTGATACCACCGTAAGGCATGAATGCTCTCTTCAATGGTTTATCAGTCTGGAGACCTACAACTTTTTCAAGGTCTTTTCCTTCTGGGCAGATATATCCAGGTCCGTGTGATGTAAGGCCTGTTACAATGTCTGTATCCATGTCAAGAACACCAGTTCTTTCCTTTCCGTCTTTACCGATACACTTCTTGTTGTGTTCTTCTTTCTGAAGCTTCTGAAGTTCATCAAAGAGCTTTTTTGTTGCTGAAGTTGGTCCTGCAAGGAACTTTTCATCACCATCATATGGTGTGTAGTTATTCTGGATGAAGTCACGAACGTTTACTTCTTCCTTCCAAAGTCTTCCGGCAAAACCATTCCATTCTTCGTTAGCCATGAAATACCCCCATGTATTTTTTGAACTCCCGGATTCTTTACAGGAGTCCGAAATGAATTAATAACTTTCTTTTCTATAGATAATATAATTCATTATTGATGTAAATGCAATATCGAAAGTGAAAATGGATTGTGTACAATCTATTTCGCGCTGAAATTCATTTTTCTTCTTTTTTTTCTAAATTTCATTTGTAAATGGCCGATAATCTTCTCAGAATCAAACAACTTTTGTTAAAGACATTTAATGAGGTTAAATAATATGGAACAGAAAAAGATTTTATGGATTATAGCAGCATCCGGAGTATTCCTGCTTGTTGTAATCGGTGCAGCCCTGATTTTGAATTCTACATCATCCGGTCCTGCATCTGCTTCGATAACCACAATAGAGCATCCTGCTGATGACAGCTTAAAGGCTCCGGTTGCAACGGAACCTGTATATACCGATCCTTCTGGAGTATTTGGCACTGTAGAACCTGTTGTCCAGAACCCTGAAAAAGCAGATGTCTCAAATGCAATCTCAGATACACAGATTGCGGATTTTAATGTAAGTGCTGCTGCTTCTGATCCTATAAATACAAAAAATGCCGGTGGAACGGAAATCCAGCTTACTTCTCCGCAGGTTACTGGTGTAACTGCAACAAGTAAGGCCGGAGAAGATGCCATTGCGGCTGCTGATGCAAAAAAAGCTGGTACTGCTGCTCCAAAGCCGGTGGCTGTTGCAACAACAAAAAAGACTGCTGCTCCTGCACCTAAAAAAGTGCCTGATGCAACAAAAACGACTTATTGGGTACAGACTGCATCCTATACTAATAAAAAGATGGCTGATAATGCAAGGTCGGTTCTTGACCAGAACAAGATTCCCGCAGAAATCTTTACATATAAGGATCCTAAAGACAACCTTTTCTACCGTGTAAGGGTAGGTCCTTACACGACTAAAAGTGAAGCGGAATATTGGAAAGGCCGCATTGTTAAAATTGACCTTTTCAAAGATTCCCAGTGTTATGTTACGGAAACTACATCAAAATAGATGATTTAAAGCAAGTCTGATTTTATTCGAAAGATTTGCCAGTGAACCGGAATTGCTGATTCGTATAATCGGAGTTCCGGTTTTTTTATATTCTTTGAACATTGTCCGTTGGGATTTGAATCGTGCAATTATCTGGGCAGTCTTCATGTGGTCCCTCTTTTTTGCCCTGATTAAACGCTTGAAAAAAGGTGCCTCAATGTAAATTATGGCCTTGCATTTTTTCATAAGCGATGGAATCTTGTACAGAACCGCCGCATTTATAACAGCTCCACGGAACCTTCCGCTTTCTTTGCTGCTTTCATTTAAGAAATCTTCTATATAATTAATGAATATCGGGTATACTATTTCTTCCTGCTTTTGAAGCAGGGCAGGATGTGGAAAAATAAGCTGTCCCAATGCCCGGCGGTCCAGCCTTCCATCCTGTGCCACTATGGCAATTCCGGCTTTCTCGGCTTCTTTTGAGAACGCAGATAATATTTCCTGTTCAGCATCGTCGGCTGCCTTGTGGATTACCTGGTCGGCATCTATGCATGCAAACTGCATCTGTTCAAGAATGGATGTGGCTGCATTTTTCCCGGAGGCCATCTGTCCTGCTACACAAAGTACTGTAAATCCGTCAGCCATTAATGGAATTCACCCCAGTTTTTACCTGATTCAACTGATACCCTTAATGGAACCGAAAGTGTGACAGCATTTTCCATTGAATCCTCTATTATTGAAATCGTTTTTTCAATAGCTGCCGGATTGTCAGGACATTCAAGAATCAATTCATCATGAACCTGCAGCAGCATTTTTGCACCGGTGGGATTTGCCTTTAATGCCTTGTCCACATCAATCATGGCTTTCTTTACGATATCGGCAGCACTTCCCTGGATTGGTGTGTTGACTGCAATACGTTCTGCGGCAGCTTTTTCCAGTTTGTTCCTGCTGTTGATGTTCATTATGCTGCGTTTCCGTGAGAATATGGTTTCCACAAATCCTTTTTCTTCAGCACTTTTTATTGTCTGGTCAATAAACTGTTTAATGGATGCGTATTGTTCAAAATAACTGTCTATGAACTGGGCTGCCTGTGTCCTGGAAATTCCAAGCTGCCCTGCAAGTCTGAATGCACTCATTCCGTAAATTACACCGAAATTTATTGTCTTTGCAGTGCGCCGCATTTCTGGAGTAACAGCTTCTGGTGCCACCTGATAAATAAGTGACGCAGTTGCCTTGTGTACATCGGTTCCATTCCTGAAGGCTTCACACATTACAGGATCCTGAGAAAGATGTGCCAGAATTACCAGTTCAATCTGGGCATAGTCAGCTGAAATAAGTACATTTCCTTCTGTTGCTGTAAATGCCTGCCTGATTTTACGGCCCGCATCATTTCTTACCGGAATATTCTGAAGGTTTGGATCACGGCTGGAAAGCCGTCCTGTCGCAGTTCCTGTCTGTATGAACGTAGTATGCAGCCTTGAGTTTGAATCCAGTAGTTTTGGAAGTGCTTCCACATATGTGGATTGAAGTTTCGCCATTTCACGGAATTCAAGGATTTTTGCAGGAACCGGATCATATGCGGCCAGTTCTTCAAGTACGGAAGTATCAGTTGAATAGCCTGTCTTTGTTTTTTTGCCTGGTTTTAATCCGCGTTCTGTAAAAAGGACTTCCTGAAGCTGCTTCGTGGATGCAATGTTGAATTCGTGACCGACGGTTTCATAAATTTCCTTTTCAATAACAGAAATGTTCTTTTCAAGTTCCTTATCATATTTTGCAAGACTTTCAGAATCCAGATGGATTCCGCACAATTCCATTTCTGCAAGAACGGTAAGTACCGGCATTTCAATATTGTTGAACAGGCTGGTGAGGCCGTTTTTTTCCAGTCCTTCTTTTAGAACTGTCCAAAGCTGGAATGTAAAATCAGCATCTTCAGAGGCATAATCCTTTGCTTTTTCAAGGGGGACATCCCGGAATGTTTGGCCTTTTGCCACAATGTCATCAAATTCAATTCCTTTAAGCCCCAGTTTTGTTTCTGCCAGGCTTTCAAGTGAAAATGGCGTCTTTCCCATCCTGTCGGGATCAAGGAGCCATGCTGCTATCATAGTATCAACGATTTTTGCAAGTTTCCCGGATTCCAGTTTTATTCCTGCTGTGCGGAGAATCTGGTAGTCGAATTTCGCATTGTGCATGATAACCGTCACTTCGGGATTATTGAAAAGTTTTTCCAATGAATGCAGTGCATCGTTCAGTCTGATTCCTTGAACGGAAAAAAGATCCTGTTCTCCAGCTGATACCGGAATGTAGAATGCCTTTCCATTTTCACGGCATATGCTGAATCCGACCAGTGCTGCTTTTGTGGTATCAAGACCGTCTGTTTCTGAATCATATGCAAATGTTTTTGATTCGCTTTGTAAAATTTCTTCTATTATAATGTCTAATTTCTGGATGTCCGTAATGGCTTCATAATTTCCGCTGTTGACTTTTATTTCCAACGGGGTGGTGTCTGCCTGTGCACCTGCTTCCATCGGATTTGACGCAAACAGTGTATCTTCCGGAGACATGGCTGTAACTGCACTTTGTCCCGCAGCTTTTGCCAATGCTTCATAATTTTTTGCTACTGCATTTGCTTCATAGTGGCGCAGTCTTTCTGCTGCTGCTGCATAATCAAAACTGATGTCTGCAACTGCTGAATCAAGTTCCTCACATGGTACCTGGTCAAAAAGCGTGATGAGGTCTTTAGACATGAAGGCAGAATCTTTTCCATCCCGGATTTTCTGACCGATGGCGCCTTTTATTTCAGATGCATGTTCATAAAGTCCTTCAAGGGACCCGTATTCATCTAAGAATTTGCAGGCAGTCTTTACACCTACACCCTTTACACCCGGAACATTATCCGCCGTGTCACCGCAGAGGGAAAGAAGATCTAGTAGTTTTTCCGGCATTACTCCCCATTCAGCCTTTACGCCTTCAGCCCCGATTACCTTCCATACATCTGCATGGTCGGGTTTAAGTATCTGGACATTTTCATTTACAAGCTGCATTAGGTCTTTATCGCCGGAAAGAATACGGCATGTCTTTCCCTGCTCAACGGTTTTCCGTGTCAGGGTTGCAATAACATCGTCGGCTTCGTATCTGTCGCATTGAAGTACGGGAATTCCCAGTGCCTTTAAGATTTCTTCTACAAAAGGAATCTGTGTATGCAGGTCTTCCGGAGTCTTTGGCCGGGTTGCCTTGTATTCCGGGTATTTTTCATGCCTGAATGTAGGTACTTTTGAATCCATTGCAGCCACAATGCATTTTGGTTTGTAATGGTTTAAAATCGAATGCAGGTTCCTGAAGAATCCAAAGACTGCGGAAATGTTTTCCCCTCTGGAATTTGTAAGGGGTCTTGAGATGAATGCAAAGTAACAACGGTAAATTAGACCGTATGAATCAAGTATGTATAATGTGTTTTCGTCAAATTTTGCCATGGAATCAGTTTATCATATAAAAAATCATTGAAAAAGATGCATTCTGCTGCATGAACGAAAATAAAAATTCGTTTTTGCTTTTTTTTATGGCAACTGCATGATATAATGAATTCTACACATACGGATCATTGGAGCGTTTTATGGGTTTAAAGTCAAAAGACAAAGTTTCTCACATTACTGTTAAACTTGCAGTGTTTACTTCTGCGATCGTCATTGGATTAGGGCTGATTCTGATTATTTGTACCAATATATTTGTCGGTCGTGAAATGAATGATTATTTTTATGAAGAACTTGAGGAAAAAGTTTCTGCTGTAAAATCATATATAGATGATGAAAAGAACAATGAGTTTTCTACACTGCATTATATACGGAATTCCCTCCTTGACAAAGGATTCCAGATTGCTGATGGTGCAGATTACAGTTCTGAAGTGACTTCTGTCGTTGATAAGGCTCATCTTTCAGATGCCCTTGGTTTTTACAATAAAAAAGGCGAACTGGTGAATAATGCCAAGAAACCGCTGGTTACTGCTCCTGGTCAGGCTATGAGTACGGTTCTTTCTGGCAATGATTATGCAGACCTTGTAAAACTTGGTGAAGATGTGTATATCGTCTGCGGCGTTCCATATTTTGATGTGGATAACTATAATCTTGGCCGGACGGTCATTACCGGTGCTTTATTTACGTATAGACGCATTTCAACACAGCGTTTCGTAAATGATTTGGGCAACATTACAAGCACGGCTGTCACTATTTTTGACAATACTACGCGTCGGGCAACTACAATTCCTGGAATGCAGGGGTCAATGCTTACCCATGCCGCCATCATCAACGAAGTAATGTCAACTTCAAAACCATATCTTGAAGATAATAAGATTGGCGACATTAACTTTAAATGTGCATATTTCCCGCTTTTCAATATCAATGCGGATCCTGTAACTGTAATGTTCCTTGGGCTTGAAATTTCGGTAATCAGCCGTGTGACGTCGATAATCAGCCGCAATCTTTCCATTGTGGCTGTAGTTCTTCTTGGTATTGTGGAACTCGTACTCGTGTTCGCCGTGCTCATTCCTATGCTCCATACTCCGTTGAAGCGCCTTATGGTTGCAGTCCGGAACCTTTCTTCCGGTGAGGCAGACCTGTCTTTCCGGCTTGCCGACAAAGGAAATGATGAGCTTGCTGATATTTCAAGAAATGTAAACGTATTTGTTGAAATGCTCCAGAATATCGTCCGGGAACTTCATGATGCCCAGATTTCTCTTTCACAGATTGGTGATAACCTTGGAACCAGTTCCCAGCAGTCGGCCAGTGCTACGGCGGAGATTCTTGCAAATATTGAAGGCGTAAGGCATCAGAGTGAAAATCAAGCAAAGAGTGTTGATGTTACTTCGTCAATTCTTATGGAATCAGACAGCGCCTTTGGAGAACTGAGCCGTCTTATTGAGTCCCAGGTTTCAGGAATTACAGAATCTTCGGCAGCTATCGAAGAGATGATTGGTAATATTACGTCCGTTACTTCTTCTGTTGAAAAAATGGCAGGTTCATTCGAACAGCTTTCCGGTACTGTTACAAATGGTCAGGTTAAACTCAATGAAGTTGACGAACGCCTCCAGAAAATTTCTGCCCAATCGGAAATGCTTATGGAAGCCAACAGCATCATTTCCGGAATCTCTGAACAGACAAACCTGCTGGCTATGAATGCTGCAATTGAAGCTGCCCATGCCGGTGAATTAGGAAAAGGATTCAGTGTTGTTGCTGATGAAATCCGTAAGCTTGCTGAAACTTCGGCATCCCAGTCAAAGGCTATTTCCATTGAATTGTCAGAAATTACGGAATCAATTTCAACGGTTGTAATTTCGTCAAATGATTCAAACCGTGCTTTTGATGAAATCGTTACGAATATCAAGGAAACTGACATAATCCTCCGCCAGATCCGTAATGCAATGGAAGAACAGCAGGAAGCATCAAAGCAGATTCTTGAAGCTCTCGCAAGTATGAATTCCCAGGCCTCTGATGTAGACGGCCAGTCAAAGATACTTGTTGAAAATATCAGTAAGGTTAGTGGTGAAATGGGTAATGTTGCACAGATTTCAAATACCATACTTGGAAGTATGGAAGAAATGACTCAGGGGTCAAAGGAAATTAATGCTTCTGCCCAGTCTGTTTCAGAAATGGCCAGTCAGACGCAGGATGAAATCAGTACCATGAAGCGTCTGCTTGGACAGTTTAAGATTTAAAGTACTTTTGCTTTTTGAAAAGTTGTGAGATGAATTCAGGACTGCCGGATTTGCGCAGTTCTGGACTTCTCTGAAAATTATAGTTTCTGGAGTTTCTTCTTCTGAATGTCATCTATAGAGACTTTTAAAGCAAAAAAAGCATTCCGGTTCATTGTAAAAATGAATGGAATGCTCTTTTTTTTATACCTCGACGGCTATCAGCGAACCTACCGTGCTTTTTTCAGCATATATGGAACGTGCCGTCTTGTAAGGATTTTTCAGGTTTGAAATCTGGGTCCTGATTGTAGTCATGTGCCTTCTGAGCAGATCCTGATTTTTCTGGTTCTGCTCAATTACTTTTTTCTGAAGCCGGCCCAGGTCATTCCTGATTTCATTTACGGAATCTTCTTCAAGGTGAGCACCCCGGGTTTTGTAAATTTCTGACATTGGAACTATTACCTTTTGCAAAGTTTCAATGTTGGAAACAACCTGTTTTTCCAGTTCAGTGTGAATCAGCAGGGCTTCCGGGTCTTCATTTTCAATTGAAGATTCCTGTTTTTCCAAAACTGTAAGGTAGTCCTGGAATTTCTGCCTTTGCTGAAGCAGCAGGGAACGGAACTTTTTCAAGAGTGCAATCCTTTCGTTGAGTTCATCTTGAGTGATTTCTTCCATAAATAAAATGTCCTTAAAAAAATCTTGGAAATAGTCCTGCGACTCAACCGTGAATGTTTAACGCCTGCTGGACTTTTGTGACAGGAGTATTTGCAGTACTGCTGGCAGCCTGTTTCCATGATTCAGTAAGCTGCTTCAGCATATCAAGTACAAACTGGACTTTTGCCCTGCTTTTATTGATGTTTGCATTCATCAGTTCCTGATTGAAATACACATAAAGTGACATAAGGTTTTTCGCAATGTCGCCACCCTTGTCCAGATCAAGTGATACCTGAAGTTCAGTTATGATTTCCTGCGTCTTCAAGACATATTCACTGAATGCTTCAATGTTTTTAACCGGAAGCTTGTCATCCAGATCAAAGAGCGAAACTGCCGAAGTAAGCCGGCTGACTGCACCTTCGTAAAGAAGGACTATAAGTTCACCTTGACTTGCTGTCGTAACGCTGGTTCTCTTGTAGGCATTATACGCCTGACTGTAGCCCATGTTCATCCTCCCACTAATAGACTTCATCGATTTTGATTATCGGTGAGGGGGTAAAAAACTTAACAAAATAATCTGTTTTGTGTCGACTAATTTCCTGTTTTTGCTTATATTTAAAGAATGTTTTGAAAATGGGTAATTATGCCCAGATTCAGGAAATACAGCCTTTAGAGATACCAGTATTATAAAGTATTATAAAAAACAGGAGTTTATGATGAGTGAAGACCGTCAGGATAATGATGAAAATAAAAAGAAGGACAATGATCCTTATGATTTTTTCAAACTTTCAGCAGATGAGCCTTCTGATGATAAAGGAGATGACAAGGACCATGGGCGTTTTCCATTCTGGCTTATTCTAGTAATTGGTGTAGCTGTCCTTGGCCTTATGAACATTTTTACTTCAAGTAAGAATGAAGAACTTATAGAATTTTCAGAATTCCGTACCCTCATCGAGAATGGAACCATTGTTGAAGTTGAAATGAGTGATAATTATTTTACGGGATACAAAAGTCATAAAACCGCTTCTGAGAATGAAAATAAAACTCCGTTTGCTTTTTTTGATATGCAGGGGCGCAAACCTGATTACAAAACTGTGGGCGTTCTGATGGAAGATTTCATTAAGTTTCTTGATTCTAAAAACGTAAAATATAAATTTATCCGCCAGCAGAACAATTACCTTATGCAGCTTGTTATGAACATCCTTGTTCCTGTTGTCTTGATTATGGTGGTTTATTTCTTTATTTTCCGCAAAATGGGCGGCGGTATGGGCGGCGGCATGGGTTCGATTTTTAGCGCCGGTCAGTCGCGGGCAAAAGCTCTGGAAGAAGGAAAAGTAAAGACTCGTTTCGCTGATGTTGCAGGTGTCGATGAAGCAAAAGAAGAACTAGTTGAAGTGGTTGATTTCCTTAAGAGTCCAAAAAAATATACAGATATTGGTGGAAAGATTCCGAAAGGTGTCCTCCTTGTAGGACCTCCGGGAACTGGTAAGACTTTGCTTGCCCGTGCAGTTGCGGGTGAAGCTGGAGTTCCTTTTTTCAGTATCTCCGGTTCTGATTTTGTAGAAATGTTTGTCGGCGTAGGTGCAAGCCGTGTCCGTGACCTTTTTAAACAGGCACGGGAAAAAGCTCCGTGTATTGTTTTTATTGATGAAATTGATGCACTTGGAAAGAGTCGTGTAAATGGTTTTGGTGGTGGAAATGATGAACGTGAACAGACTCTTAACCAGCTTCTTGTTGAAATGGATGGTTTTGAAAACGAAAAAGGTCTTATTATCCTTGCTGCTACGAACCGTGCGGACATCCTGGATCCGGCACTTCTGCGCCCAGGCCGTTTTGACCGCCAGGTTCCTGTTGAGAAACCTGATGTAAAAGGCCGCGAAGAAATACTCCGCATACATTCAAAGAATGTAAAACTCGATAGTGATGTGGATTTTGTTTCAATCGCACATGGAACGACAGGTTTTGCAGGTGCTGATCTTGCTAATGTTGTAAATGAGGCTGCACTTCTTGCAGTCCGCAATGGCCGCAAGAAAGTTTCCATGGCAGATTTTAATGATGCAATTGATAAAGTAAGCATCGGCTTGAAAAAGAAGAGCCGTAAAGACAATAAGAAAGAAATGAGGCTGGTTTCAGTGCATGAAACAGGACATGCCCTTGTTGGTGCACTTACACCAGGCCATGAACCTGTCAACAAGATTACTGTGGTTCCACGGTCTCATGGAGTAGGCGGATTTACCCAGTACCGTGAACAGGAAGAAAAAAACTTCCTGACAAGAAATGATCTTATTAATGAGGTTGATTCTTTGCTTGGTGGACGTGCGGCAGAACAGATACTTCTTGAAGATGTTTCTACAGGTGCATCAAATGACATTGCCCGTGCAACTGAAATCGTAAAGAGCATGATTGTTGACCTTGGAATGAGTGACAAATTCAAGAATATGACTCTTGGAAAAGGTGTTCTGGGTAACCGTGGTGGGGAACCGGCTCTTGTACGTGAGTTCAGTGAAGAGACTCAGAAGTATATAGATGAAGAAATTGCCCGCATTATTGATGAGCGTTACGAATATGTACTCAAGCTTCTCAGTAAGAATAAGGAATTGCTTGAATATATTGCCAACAGGCTTCTTGAGATTGAAACGATGGATGGAAAAGAATTCTATGAAATCGTAAAAGGTGCACAGCACTGCGCAGAAATTGAAGCAGAGAAAAAGCAAGAAAAAGCTGTGAAACCAAAAAGGCCCCGGGGAACAAAGAAAACAGCTGCGCCATCAGCTGATGATAAAAAATAAAATATAATTTAGTTTTAAGGCAGAATGAGAGTCCGTTCTGCCTTTTTTTTATGCTTTCAGCTAATGTATTGACGGGTTGCATTAACTTGAATAAAATGATTCTTATGAGGTTTCTATATTTAAATGTAAAAAAATATGTTGCAGTTTGTGTAACTGGAATCCTGTTTTCTTTTGCTTCTTTTTCGCAGGGAATTACGACTGCAAGTGAATTTTTCAAATCAGTTTCTGAATACTATGGAACAATAAAAGATTATCAGGCATCGGTTGCTGTACAGGTCGGTAAGGAAGATATGAAGGCTAAGGTTACTTATCTTTCGCCTGACAAAGTCCGTATGGATTTTTCTGTTCCCGCAGAACAGACTATTGTTTTTAACGGCGATACGTTGACTGTGTTCCTTCCTGGAAGTGCAGCAGTCCTCACTCAGAATGCAAATTCTGGAAATGGTGGAAATATTGCCAGTGCTGACGGTCTTTCGCTTTTGCGCCGTTACTATTCAGTGTCTTATGAAAATAATCAGGATTCCGTACCGCTTGATGAAGATTCGGATGAAATGGTTGTGCGCCTTGTTTTGTGGCGCCGTACTACAGCTGAAGCATTCAGAAATATTAAGCTCGCTATAAATCCGCAGACAAAACTTATCCGCAGGCTCGAAGCCATTACTCCTGCCGGTGTCACATATAAATTCGATTTTACAAATTATGAACTTAATCAGGGATTGACGGCGCAGCGCTTTGTTTATGATATTCCTTCGGCTGCAAATAATTACGACAATTTCCTGTTTTCAGAATAAGGATTTCATTGTATGGAAAGTTACGGAGCAATTTTACGACAGGCAAGGGAAGAAAAGAAAATATCCATTGAAACTGCATCTATAGAAACATCTATTTCAAGGCAATACATAGAAGCTCTTGAAAATGAAACGACAGCGGCTTTTCATGGTGAAGCTTATCTCGTCGGTTTCTTGCGGAATTATGCAGATTATCTTAATGTTGATTCTCAGAAACTGGTTAATCTTTATAGAAATGTATTGATTCAGGAGTCTGAAGTACCGCAAGGTCTGTATGAACGCCCAAAGCCGGCTTATCTGGTTCCTCTTATAATTACAGGTGTCTTTCTATTGATTGTTGCCTGCTTTGTTATTTTCTATTTTGTGGTATACAAACCGAAACAGGCAGAAAAGGACCTGGCAGCAACGGTTACCGAAAAAGTCCAGCAGAATATTTATGAGCTTACGGACAGACCGATGAATGAACGCGTTTATGTAGGCGACCAGATCATTGTTCCTTCCACTGAAGGAAACATAACCCTGACCGTAAAATCTGATACGGAATCACGTCTTGGTCTGGAGACTCCTGTAGGACTTCAGTATTTTGATTTAAGCGAAACAAGGGATTTTGATGTTAACGGTGACGGTACTGCGGATCTTGTTATTGATGTGTGGGAAATTTCGGCAAATAAAAATTCCCGTGGTGCAGAAGTATACATCATGCTGAAAGATGAATCTATGGCGGGAATGCTTATGGATGCCACATCTATTCCTGTTGCTGATAAAGATTCTGTAGTGCAGACTACGATTCTGGAAGATAACAGGGCTTATCCTTTCACTATGAATGCCAGCTTCAGGAACCCATGTGTATTCCGCTATCTGGTGGACAGAAAGGATTCTGTTGAAAATTATTATACTAACGGCGATGTTGTTACTATGACTGCTAATAATAAGGTGCGGATTTGGATTTCAAATGGAAATACTGTAAAGTTCCAGATTATTGCTGCCAGTCAGACTTATGAACTTGAAATCGGAAAGGCTGGCGAAGTTATGGTAGAAGACATTAAGTGGATTCGTACAGAAGACGGAAAATATCGTCTGGTGGTTGAAAATCTTGACTAAATTTTTTATTGATCAGCATGGGTGTGCAAAAAATCAGGTTGATGGCGAAATAATAATTTCAAAACTTATTTCGGATGGTTATGAGCAGACTTTTAATGCAGAAGAAGCTGATTTGATTATTATAAACAGCTGTGGTTTTATTGAGTCTGCAAAAAAGGAATCACTTGATGCTGTGTATTCAGCCCGGGATATGTATCCTGATGCAAAAATCATTCTGGCAGGTTGTCTTGCAGAGCGTTATGCATATGCGTTAAAAGATGAACTTACAGAAGCCGATGGTTTTTTTGGTAACGGTGACCTTTCTAAAATTTCGGAAATCACTTCAGCTGTTATGAAGGGAAATCGTACCGTTGTAAAACCTGAACAGGCTGGAGTAAGCTGTGGTTCAAGAATGACCCTGCTTTCGTACAAAGGTTCGGCATATGTGAAGATTACTGAAGGATGCAGCAATCATTGTTCATTTTGTGCAATTCCATTGATTCGTGGCGAACTCAGAAGCCGCAAGGCAGATGAAATTATTGACGAAATAAAAGATTTGCTTTCTAAAGGTGTCTTTGAAATAAACCTTATCGGTCAGGATCTTGCGGCTTATGGCACTGGAACCGGCGATGATGTTTTTGGTGACGGGCGTTGTATGCTCCCTGAAATAAAAGAAGGAGCGCTTTGTGAAACTGCTGGTAAGTCTGCACTGTGCCGTCTCTTGGAAAGAATTTCTGCCCTTGAAGGAAAATTCTGGGTGCGCCTCCTTTATATTCATCCTGATCATTTTAACCGTGACATACTCAGCGTCATGAAAAATGACAGCCGTATACTTCCTTATTTTGATATTCCGTTCCAGTCAGGTGACACTGATGTAATCCGTTCAATGAACAGAAAATGTACCAGGGAAGAATATTTCCGCCTTGTTGAGGATTTACGTAATGCTTTTCCGCAAGTGGCTTTGCGTACGACCTTCCTTGCCGGTTTTGCAGGCGAAACTGATGAATCCGCAGGAAAGACCCTGGAATTCCTTGAACATATCCAAAGTGACTGGTCTGGATGTTTTCCTTATAGCAAGGAAGAAGATACGCCTGGTGCGCAGATGAAAAAGCAGGTGTCAAAAAAAGTTGCAGCCGCCAGGGCTTCCCTTCTTGTGGCAAAACAGTCTGAAATAACAAAGAAGAAACTGGCTTCACGTACCGGCAAAGAGTATGACGTTCTGATTGAAGAAGTTGTCAGTGGAAACGAAGGTTCAGATTTGGCGGAAGATGATGGAACCGGATTTGCCATAGGCCGTGCATGGTTTCAGGCACCAGAAGTTGATGGTTCCTGTGTAATCCGTTATGAAAAAGATGATGAAAAAGCACTGGCAGCCATGAAACCTGGCCGTGTTGTCAGGGTAAAGGCTGTAGCTTCCAGTGATGTTGATATTGATGCAATTTTTATTTCTGATTCATCATTGAATCCTGGAGATAATACAGGAGACGGGAATTCATTAAAATATGCACCTGAAATGGTGTAGGTGGTTGAATGGATATTGATGAATATATCTCACATCTGAATCCGGAGCAGAGGGCTGCTGTTGAACATGAGGGCGGTTCCCTCCTTATACTTGCTGGTGCTGGATCTGGTAAAACCCGCGTAATTACGACAAAGATTGCATATCTGATAAATAAAAAAAATTATGATCCACGGTCAATATTGGCAGTAACATTTACGAAAAAGGCAGCCCGCGAAATGTTGGACCGTGCAATCCTTCTGGAGCCATCAGCACAGGAGTCCCAGATAAGGACGTTCCACTCATTCGGTGCCTGGTTCCTCCGCCGTTATGCAGAAGAAGCTGGAATTGATAAAAGTTTTACTGTTTATGATGACGATGATATGGTGACGATGGTTCAGAAAGCCCGTCCGGATTTGAAAAAACAGGATGCTGCTTTCTGGGCTCATAAAATTTCCCTGGCAAAAGATTATTGCCTTCTTCCTGACAGTTTGGAACTTTCCCTTATTTCTTCCGATCCGGATTTTCCTGATATATATTCACTTTATGAAAAAAAGCTGCGGGCTACAGGTAATGTGGATTTTGGTGACCTTATCATGCTGCCATATCTTGTCATTTCTGAAAATGAAAATGTCCGCCGCCAGATGCACTACAGATACCGGGTCATAATGGTTGATGAATATCAGGATTCCAATGTTGCCCAGTTCAAGTTTTTAAAAGCTCTTTCTGGAGTTGAAGAAAATTCCGGTACCTATGTCTGTGTTGTTGGTGATGATGACCAGTCAATTTATAAATTCCGTGGTGCAGAAGTACAGAATATACTTTCATTTGAAAAGGAATTTCCAGATACTTCACTTGTAAGACTCGAACGGAATTACCGTTCTACTGCGGAAATTCTAGAAGTTTCAGACCGGGTAATCAGGAATAATGAAGACCGGCTTGAAAAGACTCTTATAGCAGAGCGCGGAAAAGGGAAAAAGCCGGACCTTATTTTCCTTCCGACTCAGGATGATGAAGCAAGATTCTGTGCAGAGTTGATACAGAAATCCCATGAAAAAGGCTGTCCTTATAATGACTGGGCCATACTTTACAGAACCAATGCGCAATCCCTTGGTTTTGAAAGCGAATTCCTGCGTCGGAAAATACCATATACTGTTGTCGGCTCGCTGAAATTTTACGAGCGCGAAGAAATCAAAGATATGCTGGCTTTCCTTTCGCTGACGGCTAATCCCAGGGACGAAATTGCTTTCCGCCGTATTGTAAATAAACCTGCCCGTGGAATCGGTGGTGTTACACAGGAAAAAATAGTGCAGGCCGGTATTAATGGTGATAAGATGAAAAGCCTTATTGAAACAGGAATTGAAATAGCGCCTTCATTTTCAAAAAAAGCCTGTGAAGGGGTTTTGTCATTCTGTAATCTCATAAAGGATCTTGATGCGGAAATTACGGAAGGAAACAATTCAAAGAAACTTTCTGAATTCCTTGAGCATATAATGAACAGGAGCGGGCTTCTTGAATTTCATTCGGCTCAGGATGAAATTGCAGGAACCCAGCGTTCAGCAAATATGCAGGAACTCGCAAACAGTGCAGTGCTTTATCCTTTTACCCGTGCCGGTTTACTTGAATTCCTTGATCATATTGAACTTGACCGGACTTTGGACAACGCAGAAGAAGAAAGTGGCACTGATTCTGTAACATTGATAACCATTCATAATACAAAAGGACTTGAATTTCCAAGGGTCATAATTACCGGACTTGAAAACGGCGTGTTTCCACGGAATGATAAAAATGCCGGGGAACTGGAAGAAGAAAGAAGGTTGTTTTATGTCGGAATTACCCGGGCCCAGAATGAACTTTATGTTACTTCTTGCGGGCAGCGCCGTCTTTACGGCCGTACTGAATTTATGGAACCCAGCGTATTCCTTGTTGAGGCTGGAAAGAAGCCTTTCCGCGTTTTAGGTAAGGCTCCGCGCTCATATGAATATTCCGTTTCTGGACGTGATCCTGAAGATGAACATGCACAGGATTTTGCGGCTTCTATGCCTGATGATCCGCTGTTAAGAAAGTGGGCTGTAGGTTTTACTGTATTCCATGATGATTATGGCTATGGACAGATTGTAAAATCTGAATACCGTGAAGATGAACTTGTAATTCATGTAAGTTTTGGTGTCCAGGGAGTAAAGAAATTCCTGCCGGCCTATCAAAGTTCAAGCCTGATGGTGGTAAAAGACTGATTCCGGTTACTTTATGTCCAGCTCTGTGTCATAAAGTAACACTGTGTAAAATTCTTTTTTCCGCTAAATGTGTCAAAAATACCCGGTTTTTTGTTTAAAAAAAATCAATGTGTCAAAAATACCCATTTTTCTTTAGCTATTTTTTATATTCCGCTTCATATTAATCCTATAGTGCCAGAAACTGTGAAAATCCTTGAATATCTGATGGAAAATTCATATTAGTTGCACTTTTGGAGAATAATAAAAACCTTGGCATGATTTCTGCTTGTATTAGTGCATAAGGTATCTCAAAAATCCTTAGTGAAACGTCTGCGGCCTTTAAGTCTTGAAATTACAAGCCTCAAAGCATCGCATATTCAAAGTTGGCTTTAAAACTTCAATTTTAAGGTCTTCCTGTATCACATCCGGAAATGGAGGCAGTTTTATGAAAAATGATGAAGATGTTCTTGCACTTTACCTTAAGGAAATCAATAAGATTCCTCTCCTGACAAGGGAAGAAGAAACTGAACTTGCAAAAAAGGCTGCTGCCGGAGATAAGCTTGCAAAAGAAAAAATTGTAAAATCAAACCTGCGCTTTGTAATAAAGATTGCAAAAAAATATCAGAATCATGGACTTGACCTTGTTGACCTTATCGGTGAAGGAAATATCGGACTCATGACAGCGATTGAAAAATTTGATGTTTCAACCGGTTATCACTTTATCTCATATGCTGTATGGTGGATCCGACAGAGCATTTTGAAAGCTGTAAATGAAAAAGGACGCAGTATCCGTCTTCCTTTGAACCGTGCCAATGAAGTCGTTCAGATTGAAAAAGCCAGACATTCTGTTGGCGGTCACAAGACTGAATCTCAGGAAATTGAAATAATTGCATCGGAACTTGGAATGACAAAGGAGCATGTCCGTGAAATGCTTAATATTTCCAGGGATATGGTTTCACTTGATGCACAGATAAAGGCTGGTGACAGCGAGACTGCTTCAATCGGAGACTTTATTGAAGATACAAGGTATGACAGCCCTGATGATTATGCAGTAACCCAGGCAATGAACGATGATATTGATCAGGTTCTTGATACATTAAAGCCAAATGAGGCAAAAGTCATCCGTCTGCGTTATGGCCTTAATGGTGGAAAACCAATGTCTTTGAAAGAAGTAGGCGACATATGTAATCTGACAAAAGAACGTATCCGCCAGATTGAAAAGCATGCCATCGTAAGGATGCAGCATCCACGCAGAATGCGCCGTCTTGAATCGTACGTTGCTTAGTCTTTTATAAAGACTCCCGCATGTAATTAAAGGCATCAGCACGGGCAAGCATCAGCAGTTCCCTGTCTTTTGAAAGGTCTGCAATTCCCAATGCCAGTGCTCCTGCCTGTATTGTTCCCGTCAGTTCTCCAGGTCCCCGGAGTTTTAAATCTTCTTCTGCAATTACAAAACCATCCGTAGTCTGACGCAATATCTTCATGCGTTGGATTCCATTTTCAGTTATTTTCTTCCTGAAAATGAGGAAACAATATGACTGGGAACTGCCACGCCCGACCCGGCCACGAAGCTGGTGAAGCTGTGCAAGGCCGAAACAGTCTGCCTGTTCGATTACCATGCACGTAGCATTTGGAACGTCAACGCCTACTTCTACAACGGTTGTTGCTGCCAGAATCTGTATTTCGCCTTTCCTGAAATCATTTAAAATATTACTTTGTTCTTCTTCTGGTATTTTTGAGTGAATCAGTGCACATTTATAATCTGGGAATACTTTTGTTGAAAGCTCTTCGAATGCTTTTTCTGCAGATTTGAAACTTGTACTCTGTGAATCAGGGTTGTCTTCAATAGCAGGATATACAAAGTATGCCTGATGATTCTGCTGGAGTTCTTTCCGTACGGCATTATAGGCATTCATTTCGTGGCCTTCTTCTACAAGGTATGTCGTTATTGGTTTACGGCCATTTGGCATTGTCTTTATCACCGAAACATCCAGGTCCCCGAATGCGGTAAGGGCAAGACTTTGGGGAATAGGCGTGGCACTCATCATAAGGAGATGGGGAGCCGCGTAAAGTTTTGATGCAATTATGTTCCGGCCTTTTTCTATTATCGCCTGTCTCTGCAATACACCAAACCTGTGCTGCTCATCAATGACTGCAAGCTGCAGGTCTTTGTAAACTGTCATTTTTGAAAAAAGTGCATGGGTGCCTACAAGTATGTCGATATCACCTTCTTTTAAAGCCTTTAAAAGATTATTCCGGCCACTGGCTTTAAGGTTTCCGGTAAGGAATGCTGTACGGATTCCCAAAGGTTCCAGTAATTTTGCTGTGGTTTCACCATGCTGTTTTGCAAGTATTTCTGTTGGTGCCATCAGGGCGCACTGGCCTCCCCAGTCAATTACCCGGAGACACGCAAAAAGTGCAGTCAGCGTCTTTCCTGAGCCTACATCACCTTGAAGCAGTCGTTGCATGGTAAAAGGAGGATGGAAAGATTCTGCCGTTCCCTTTTCTGCTTCTTTCAGAAGCTGGCTCCGTTCCTGATATCCCCGGTCAATATCACTGTTCATCTGGCATATTACGGAAATCTGGTCTTTTGTCAGCTGGAATGGAATGCGTTTTAGCAATTCTTTCTGTTTTGGAGAAAAATCCGATGTATCAGGAACGTTTTCCGTGGATTCAGGAATCACGCTTTCTTCCGTTATTCCTGAAATCTGCATTTCAGGAATTGCACCTTTATGTTCTAACGCACGTTTTGCAATGGTACACTGGAATTTGAATAATTCTTCGTAAGCCAGTGTTTTCCGTGCAATTGTAATGTCTTCAAAGGATTCCGGAAAATGGATTTTCTTTATGGCATCCATTTTTGAAATCAGTTGACGTTGTGCAGCAATTTTTTCTGGAATTTCAGAGTCGATTCCGCGGAGATACTGGCTGGCTGCGGTCTGCATGGCTTTTGAAACTTTTTTCTGGCTCAGACCTTCTGTAAGCGGATAGACTGGAATAATACCGCTGGAAGGAAGCTTCATTTGAGAGAGTTTTTCGAAATCACCATTTTCAATGATTTTTTCGGCTTCAAAGGAAGAACTCTGCAGCTTCCCGTACTTTACGGAAAACGTTCCTGAAACTGCAATTATGCTGTTTACCGGCAAGGATTTTTCAAAAAATGCCCGGTTGAAGGCAATCAGTTCCGCAGCCCCGGTTATGTCACGGATCATTATTTTTAAAGTCCTCATTTTTCCGTATCCGAACCATTGATGGCCGGTGACAAGGGCAAGTGTATTTATTTCCTTTGCCGTATTGAACTGTGAAAGCGGAACCTGTACCGTGCGGTCTTTGTAATCCCGTGGATAGAACTGCAGCAAGTCACCGATTGTAAACACATTCAGATTTGCAAACAACGCTGCTGCGGCCGGTCCGATTCCGGAAAGAGTAGATAAAGGATTTTTTATCTGGTCAATTTTCATGCTAGATGCCCAGGGATGATAAAATCCGTATTACCTGAGCCAGCGCAAACTGCATTGTCATGTAGATGAATACAACTACGATTATTGAAAGTACCAATGTCGTAACGTAACTTACAGGTCTTCTTCCTGAAAAGAATCTGCCAATTGAACTTACGATTGGATTCAATGTGTAATCTATTTCTGTCCATAATCTGGAATTGTCCCTTTTCATCAGGGCAACGATTAATCTTATAATAAGGATTATGAGCAGGAATGTAATTAATGACGCTGCCACTGACCTTATCATTACAATGAACATCGCAAGGAACATGCCGAGGGAAAATTTCCCTGAGGCTGCAATATTTTCCAGCATGGATGATGTAAGTACCAGAAGACTCAATCCCAATATTGGTGAAAAATCCAATGCCCCGAAACGCAACCAGCTTATACTTGAAAAAAGCCGCAGGTATGGGTCGCAGATTGCATTTAAGGTTGCAACGAATCTGTTATACTGCATCCCCGGAATCCATGTAAGCAGGATTCTTATGGTGCAGAGAAGTGTATAAATTGAAATTAATGTTGCCAGTGTACGTAATAAACTTAAAATCATTTCAGATAATCCTCCAGAAAATCAGACAGTCCAGACATCTTTTACATAGTTCATTTCTTTCAGTCTGCTTAAAAATTCATCGTCACAAGGAACCGTCATCTGTGTATTGCTTTTTACGATGTAAGGTCCGCTTTTGGTGTCTATATGCAAATATACTAAACAATTGCCCTGACAATCAAATAAAAAATCACGCAAATGCTGGAGTTCTTGAATATCTGATGCATTTTCTGCCAGCTGGATGTGAATCTCCTGTATTGAACGTTCCTTGAGTCCGTCAATGTCGCACAGTTCATCTACAAGCAGTGAAGGAGTATCCCTTGAACCGTCAACTTTTCCCTTAAAAGCATAGATGGAACCTGCTTCAACCTTGTCCTTCAATACTTCCCATTGTTTAGGAAAGAATGTCAGGTCCATGAATCCGTCGTAATCCTGAAGTTTTGCAAATGCCATCTCTGAACCGGTTTTTGTACGGGTCTGTTTCAGTTCAGAAAGAAGTCCGATAGCGGTATATGTACGTCCAGTATTCCTTGACCACCGCTGTGCTTTACCGCCGGCAGCATCTTTTTCTGCCTGTGCGCTTTTTGCTTCCCTTTCAATTGTGGAAGCCGTAATTGTGGCACAATTTTTTATGATTTTCTTGTAGTCATCAAGAGGATGCGCGCTGACGTAAATTCCGATGAATTCTTTTTCCATGTTGAGTTTTTCCATGGTCGGAAGGTCTTCAACTTCTTCAAATACGAAATCCGGGAATTCTTCTATGCCGGCATCTTCAAAGAGGCTTCCCTGTCCGCTGTTTGCACCTTCATGCTTTGCTTCTGTATATTCAATGGCGGCTTCCATATTCTGGATGAGGGTAGGGCGGTTCTTACCCAGCTTGTCAAAGGCCCCTGTCTTGATAAGGACTTCAATAGCCTTTTTATTCATGGCATACTTTACGCCCCTTGTTTTTCCTTCTTCGCCGTTTTCTGAAGGTGCTTTAAGGTAAAGGCATCTGTCAAGGAAATCCATAAAATCCTTAAACGGTCCGTTGGCCTGTCTTTCCATTACGATTGCAGTTGCGGCGGATTCACCCATTCCCTTTATGCCTTTAAAGCCGAAAACGATGCGCCCGTCAACAACGTCAAACACAATATCTGAACGGTTGACATCAGGCGGATCCACTTCTACACCAAGTTTCCGTGCTTCTTCGATATATGGAGGAAGTCCGTCTGTTGAGGTGATTTCGTTTGTAAGGTTTGCTGCCATGAATTCTGCAGGATAATTTGCCTTTAAGAATCCAGTCCGGTATGCAAGGACAGAATAAGCTGCAGCGTGGGATTTGTTGAAACCATATCCTGCAAAAGGAACCATGATTTCAAAAATTTCAGCAGCATGTTCTTCTGTAAATCCCTGCTTTACTGCACCTTCGATGAACTCCTTTTTCTTGCCCATAAGAACTTCCGGTTTCTTTTTACCCATGGCGCGGCGGAGCATGTCTGCACCACCAAGAGAGAAGCCTGCAATTCTCTGGGAAACCTGCATTACCTGTTCCTGATAAACCATTACACCGTAAGTTTCTTCAAGAATATCTTTAAGGCAAGGATCCGGATAATGGACTGTTTCCGGCTTCCATTTACCATCAATGTAGTTTGGAATGTAGTCCAAAGGTCCAGGCCGGTACAACGCGTTCAAGGCAACAAGGTCTTCAAGTTTTTCCGGCTGGAACTGGCGCAGAATTTTCTGCATTCCGGGAGATTCAAACTGGAATACGGCAACAGAATCACCGCGCTTGAACAGTTCAAATGTCTTCTGGTCAGTTTCACTTACTTCGGCACAAAGGAATGACTTTTCATCTTTCTCTTTATGGTTATTTATGATTTCCTCGGCATAACGGATGAGGGAAAGTGTCTTTAATCCCAGGTAGTCAAATTTTACCAGTCCGCATGGTTCAATGATATCCATCGTGTACTGGACGCCGACTTTACCTTCTTTTGCATCCATAAATACAGGTGCCCAGTCCGGAAGTTCCGTAAGGCCGATTACCATTCCCGATGCGTGGAGACCGGTGTTCCTTTTACAACCTTCAAGTTTTTCGGCCAGGTCAAATAATTTTTCGTAGCGAGGATCATGACGGAATTCCGCCAGCTGTCCTCCGTCCGGAAATTTTTCGTTAGGCGGCTCAAAGCAGTTCTTGAGTTTTGTCTTAAGGTTTTCTGAAACCTTTGATTTGAGCATATTGACTTCCGGAAGCGGAATGCCGAGGGTGCGCCCCACGTCGGCAATTACGTTTTTCGGTTTAAGTGTACCGAAAGTAACGATGTGTCCTACTTTCTTGTCACCGTAAAGGTCACGGGTATGCTGGATGATGTCCTGCCTGAAATCGAAGTCCATGTCAACGTCAAAGTCCGGCATGGAGACGCGTTCAGGGTTAAGGAACCGTTCAAAAATAAGCTTGAAGCGGAAAGGATCAATGTCCGTAATTCCAAGACAGTAGGCAACAAGGGAACCTGCACCGGAACCTCGTCCAGGACCGATCGGCATGTATGGTTTCGGCCTGTTGTTTACATTATCCCAGGTGGATTTGGACCAGTTGATGAATTCCCATACGATAAGGAAGTAGCCGGAGAATCCCATTCCAAGGATGATGCCCATTTCATATTCGCACCTTTCACGGATTTCGGGAGTAACTTCCTTGTAGCGTTTTACAAGTCCCTGTTCTACAAGATGGCGTAGGTAGTCGTCCTGATTCTTTGTATAATCATCATGGGTACAGAATTCCTTTGGGAGTTCAAAGCGTGGCAGGGTTCCCTTCAGTTCCTGTGTTTTATATTGATGGATGGTCAGGTTGCACATGTTGGCAATCTTTACCGTATTTTCATAAGCGTCCGGGCAGTCTGGGAAAAGGAGCCGCATTTCGTCTTCCGTCTTAAAATACCATTCGTGCCTGTCACCACCCATGGAAGATTTTCCCGGTTCCATGTTCTTCTTGAATCCGATGCAGCGGAGGCATTCCTGAGCTTCCCAGTCTTCCTTTTCTACATAATGTATATCATTGGTAACTACAAGTGGAACGTCCAGTTTCCTTGCTATGGCAATAAGCTTCGGATTCAGCAGTTTCTGTTCCGGTAAGCCGTGATCCTGAAGTTCAATATAATAATGGTCAGGGCCGAAAAGGTTCTTGTACTTTAATACAAGTTCTTCTGCTTCTTTGTCTTTTCCTGCAAGAAGGAGCTGTGGAAGTTCTCCGGCAATACATGCAGAACAGCAGATTAACCCTTCGTGGTATTTTTCAATCATTTCCCAGTCAATGCGGGGCTTGTACCACATTCCTTCTGTATAGGCAAGTGAAGAAAGCCAGCTCATGTTTTTGTAGCCGGTCTGGTTTTCACAGAGGAGTATCAGATGGAAATAACGGGCCTGATGGTCTCCGTCTTCTCCTTTGTGGCTGTAAGGAACAGAATTTTTTTCAAAATGGGAGCCGTAAGCTACATAGAATTCTTCACCAACAATAGGATTGATTTTATTTACATGGCAGAGGTGCTCGAAATTCAGGGCACCGAACATATTTCCGTGGTCGGTAAGTGCAAGGGCCGGCATGTTCAGACTTTTTGCTTTTGCAACCAGTTTGTCTAATGTGGCACAGCTGTCCAGCAGAGAGTAATCCGAGTGGACATGTAAATGCACAAAGTTAGAAACAGGGGTTCCCTCCGGTGCCGCCGGAAATTCATGATAATCAGCCATTATAGTCTCCAGAAAAATGCAGTATTCTTATTTTATCATATTTCGATATGACTGACCACCGCTGTAAACTAAGGTTTTTTGTAAGGACAAATCTCCAAAATCTGCATTTTCAGGTAGAAGAAAATAGCATTTAAGGATATGATTAGTACACTATGAAAAGGATTACAGCTGTCTGTTTAAGCTCAACTGTCCAAAGGACTGTTACATTTAATGATTTTACTGTTGGAAAAGTCAACCGCTCAGAAAAATATGGAATCTGGGCTTCGGGAAAGGCTGTAAATGCAGCCCGCGTCCTGAATCAGCTGGAAAAAGGTTCTGTACGCATTGTGTGTCCTTTAGGTGAGAATGACAGCCGCCGCTTTATGGAACTTGCCCGTAATGACGGTCTTGAAGTAAGTGCAGTTCTCGTTCCCGGTAATACCAGGGAATGTTGGACGGTATTGGGAAGGGCAGATAATACGACGACGGAACTTGTAGTAAGTGAACCTGAAATCTGTAAAATGAATGACAGTAATGTTTCGGGCTTTATGGATTCTTTCAGGGAAAGCCTTTCGGATTCTGATGCACTCCTAATGGCAGGAAGCCGTCCATCCATGTGGCCTGATGACCTGCCTGCACTTATCTGTAAGGAAGCTGTAGATTCTGGGAAAATAGTAATGGCTGACTTCTGGGGTGATGAATTGAAAAAGACTCTGGAAATGTGCGTTCCTTCTATTATAAAGATTAATGATGAAGAATTTACTGCAACTTTTGGCGGTGAATCGAAAGAAGGTGGCGTTACAGGATTAAAGAAAGCGATAGTTGCAGCCAGTAAAAAATATGATTCAATATTCATTGTGACCAGAGGTGAAAAATCTACCTTTGCGGCTTCAAAAGGTGAAATGTTCGAAGTTGCATCTGAAAAGATTGCTAAACCTGTAAATACAACTGCCTGCGGAGATGCTTTTTCCGCCGGATTCCTTCATGAGTATTTAAAGGAACAGGATATAAAGGCAGCTTTGGAGAAAGGCTGTTGGTGTGCAAGCCGCAATGCCGAAAATGAATGTCCTGGTTCAATAATCTGACTGGAACAAAAAGGGGATTAAACTTAATCATGGCGGTTTAAAAATACTTTTACAAGATGTCAGTGTTTTTAAATTACTTCTAAAAATTGCCGGGGTTCCGCATTTAAGGAATCTGCCGGCTTTTTTTATGGAAAGCTCAGTAAGCCTTGTAAAGTGCCAGAATTTTCGAAAATCAGCTTAGATTGACATTATAACGATTGAATTATATTCTATAAAATAGGGCATTTCTAAAATATCTTTTAGCGATGTCTGCCGAGTCTAGAGCCTTGAAATAGCAAGGCTTTAAACGTCGCATTTTCAAAGTTGCCTCTAAAAACTGCAATTTTTAGAGACTTCCCATATTTTAAAAATTAAAGGTTAAATGAATGGCTGTTGATGAAAAATTACAGATAGTACGGCACAGTTGTGCCCATGTTATGGCAGAAGCGGTTTTAAACCTGTATCCTGGTACGAAAATTGCCATAGGCCCTGCTATTGATAATGGATTTTATTATGATTTTGATTTTCCTGCTGGCACCAAATTCACCGAAACTGATTTTCCTGCAGTAGAAAAGGAAATGAGGAAAATCCTTGCCGGAAATCACGACTTTGTAAGAAAAGAAGTTTCAAAAGAAGATGCATTAAAGCTGTTTGCAGATCAGGCTTATAAAATTGAGCTTATAAATGACCTTCCTGCTGACGCAGTAATTACAACATATGAACAGGATGGTTATCTTGACCTTTGCCGTGGTCCACACGTTGCCAATACAAAAGAAATCAACGGACAGGCTTTCAAATTAAATAAGGTTGCCGGTGCTTACTGGAGGGGAGATGCAACAAAAGCTCAGCTGACCCGCGTTTATGCCCTTTGTTTTGCAAAACCAAATGACCTTAAAGATTATCTTACAATGCTTGCAGAAGCTGAAAAGCGTGACCACCGCAAGCTTGGTGTGGAAATGGATTTGTTCCATCTTGATCCTGAAAACCCTGGTCAGACATACTGGCATCCTAACGGCTGGACAATTTATACCACAATGCAGGATTACATGCGTAAAATGACACGCCGCGACGGATATCAGGAAGTAAATACGCCTGCAATCATGCCGCGTACTTTGTGGGAGCGTTCAGGACATTGGGGACATTATCAGAAGAATATGTTCATCACAGAATCTGAAAAACGCCTTTTTGCCATCAAGCCGATGAACTGTCCTGGTGCACTTGAAATTTTCAAGAGCCGCCAGAGATCATACAAAGACCTTCCGTTGCGTCTGTCAGAATTTGGACATGATACACGTAATGAACCTTCCGGAACATTGCATGGTGTCATGCGTGTACGCGGCTTTGTACAGGATGATGCCCATATCCTTTGTACGGAGGAGCAGGTTTGCTCAGAAGTTGCAAAGTTCTGCAAACTCTTGAAGAATGTTTACCATGATTTTGGTTTTGATGAACTGGTGGTAAAGTTCTCTACAATGCCGGAAGATCATGTCGGTGATCTGGCAACATGGGAAAGGGCAGAAAAAGCTCTTGCTGATGCCTGTCATGAAGCTGGTCTTGAATATGAAATACAGCCGGGTGAAGGTGCATTCTACGGCCCGAAACTTGAGTTCAAGCTTTATGACTGTCTTGGCCGTGAGTGGCAGTGTGGTACAATTCAGGCAGATTTCCAGCTTCCTAGTGCTGAACGTCTTGATGCAACATATATCGGTGCAGACAACCAGAAGCACCATCCTGTAATGCTCCACCGTGCAATCCTTGGTAGTTTTGAACGTTTCCTTGGAATCCTCATTGAAAACTTTGCCGGTGCATTCCCGACATGGCTTGCATTTGAACAGGTTGCAGTTGTTCCTGTTTCCAATGAATTTGATGATTATGCACGTAAGGTAAATGATGCCCTTCTTGCCCATGATATCCGTTCAAATGCTTATCTCAGCGATGAAAATATGAAGGCGAAAATCAAGTCCATTTCTACTGAGCACCGCACTCCTTATGTACTGGTTGTTGGTCAGAAAGAACAGGATGAAGGAACTGTGTGCGTTCGTTACCGTTTCTCAAGTAAAAAGCCTCAGGAAACAATGAAACTTGAAGATTTTATTTCATATGTTGAAGACAAAATCAACACACATTATGTAGGAATCTAAAGACTGCAGGTAATTTGACCATATTATGATGGTTGCCCGGTAAACATGATTTGTTGAACTGTTTACCGGGCATTTTTTTTGCCGAACCCGGAATTTTTAATAAACTGCATTTTTAGCAATACATTTTAATGACATTTCTAAAAAATGAATCTTGAAGCAACCATAATCATAGATGCATCAAGTCCACGGCCACCGATTAATGAACCGACCGGAAGATAGTAACGGAGTTCAATTCCGGCCTTTAATCTTTCAGAAACATGATACTGCCATGCTGCAAAAATTTCAGGATATAGAAAGTTACAATCTTTCCAAAACCAGCTGTTGATTTTATCTACATCACCCTGTGCCGTTCCGGTGGCTCCAGAATCAGATGGTTTTACACCTGGTGCCAGTAATCCATATCTTGCAAGTAATGCAATTCCTGCTCCGGCTTCCAATGATGAATGGGCATAGCGGAAAGTAAAGGCTGCCGGAATATCAAAAATCATGGATAAAGTCAGGGTAGTGCGGTTTTCTACTTCTGCCGGCAGGGCATTTTCGCCATCCCAAAGATGGTAGCCGCCAAAAAAAACAAGCCTGGGCTGTACGGAGACAAATGCATTGTTAGGCCATATTGCACCGATTGCCGTAGTAAAACTTACAGGTGACGGAGCACTTTTTACCTGACTTTCCGTGTTTATGGTAATTATGGTTCCGATGTTAAGGTAAACGGAAATCTGGGAAGAAAATTCCTTGAATGTTTTTGGCGGAGTGAAAGTACTTCCAAAAAGGTTTTTTTTTCCATTTTCCGTTACAGCTGCGTATGAGGAAATTGAATGCATTGCCAGAATGAGCAGCAGTATGATTTTTTTCAACGGATATCCCTGCCATAAAGTATTTTGCCAAGATCTGCGGTCAGAATTCCTGCGGTTCCCGTTTTATAGAAATTGTTGTCTTCCCAAGAAACTATCAATGTCGTTCCTGAAATTCCAAAATCAGTATATATGAAACCCTCCGGCAGTTTAGGTAAGCGTAATGCAATTGCTTTACCGCCATTTAATATGTGTTTTCCAAAAAGTGCACCAGATAAGTACATTGTACCGTCGGTAAAAACGGCACCAGTCCATGTTTCTGCAATCTGGACTTTTCCAGATGGAATTTCACCGGAGGTTTCTTTCCCGTGAATGTATGTCTTTGATGAAAATCCGCCGGCTTTCTTACAGTCAAGGTAGAATGGCAGGTTTTCTGGCATGAAGGCAAGAAATGACTTGATTCTTTCCGGGGCAGCTGTAAATTTCTGCGGGTACTTCTGCCTGCGGTATTCATCTGCGGATATTTCAGTAACAGGTATTCTTGCAGATTCTGATGGAACTGAAATCATGGAATTAGAAGGGGTCCATTTAAGGTATGTAAATTCGGTCCTGTTTTCCTTGTCATTTTTTACGGTACAGAAAAAGTTTTTTCCATTCCATATGTAATCTGTAATTTCGGATTTTGGATTTACAGATAGGTTTTCGTAAGTAAGTACAGGATAAAAAACTCCTGAATTCATGTCAAAATGGATGAGGAAAGGCCTGGCCTTTGTGTATTTGTTTTTTATTCCGTTAAATATGGAATTCCTGTAAATTGAAAACACAGGCATGTTATTCATGAAAATCATGTCGCCGGTCGTGTTATCCTCAAAAAACATTGTATCATCATATACAGTGGCTTCGTTTCCGGAAAATACAATCATTCCGAGCCGGTTTGTAAGTGCGTAAACCTTTGGAACATTGTTTTTTGTGTTGTCTTGCAACAGTTCGTTTTCGTTCCTTGACTGACCGATATATGAAATGCGGAGTGCTTCTGTCCATGGTTTTTCCAACATTACTGGTGCATTCTGGGGAAGGTTAATTTCCTGAATCCCGTTCCTGCCGATATGGTACCATTTATGCGGTAAATCTTTGTTTTTTAAGCCTTCTGCTGATTCTGCAGCTTCTGAATCCTTCTGCTTCTGTTTTCCACATGCTGTAAAAGAGAGGAGTGCAGCCATTGATAATGCTGCAATTAATAATTTTTTTGTGCTAATCTTCATTATCATATATATTATATCCGCAGACATTTTATGGCAAGACAATTCCATTCTGGAAGAATGTCTCCCCATGAACCCTTCATCCACATCAACGGTATGGTGAATGCTTGCCTTGCATCATGATTCATCATTGCTGCGAAAGCAGGGATTTCCATTTTCCGGCTATAATTTCAAGCTTTTCTACATCTACATCCTGTACGCTTTCGGAAAGCTGGTGCATAAGTTCATTTTCTTCGCCTTCAAATTTATATTTTAAAAGCTCCGCAGAAACTTCTTCCATTGCATCCATATCAAGGTCTTCGGAAGCCTGCACAATCTTATCCAGCAGTCCTGACAATTTTTCCGGTTCAATTTCAGATTTTTCCTGATCCTTTGTATCGTCAGATTCACAGAATGGCTGCAGGATTGGAATATATGCCCCATAAAGCCGGAGCAGTTCCGGTGTAAGCGCATGGATGGTCTGTGCATCCTGTTCATTTCCTGCTTTTTCGAGGCGGGCAGCCTTTTCTGAAAGTGCCATAGCTCCAATCTGTTTTGATGAACTTTTCAGTGCATGGACTTCTATAGTGTAAGTGAGCCAGTCCTCATTTGCTTCAGCCTGTTTGATTGACATGGCACGATTTCCGATGACGCGGTAATATTCTTTAAGGATTGTCCAGAAAAGTTTTTCGTTTCCAACCAGTTTCATTGCCTTTTTAGTGTCCAGGTCGCCGATTGTCGGCCCCTTGATGTCGTCATCCATGAACTGTGAAGCTGCTATGCCGGAATTTCTCTGGATTTTTTTCGGAGGAAGCCACTGCCGTATCTTTGCGATGATTGTGCGAAGTTCAATTGGTTTTGCAACAAAATCATTCATTCCTGAACGCAGGAACATGTCTTTTGCGTTTCCTACTGCATTTGCAGTAAGGGCAATAATCGGAGTGTCTGCATAGGCAGGATATTTCTGCCGGATTATGGTCGTACATTCAACGCCATCCATTTCCGGCATCATATGATCCATGAAAATAAGGTCGTAATGTTCCTTCTGGATTTTTCCAAGGGCATCGCGTCCGCTGGTTGCTGAATCTACATTCATTTGAAGCGGCTCAAGAAGTCCTGTTGCAACGGTTATGTTGATTGCATTGTCATCTACAACAAGGATTTTTGCATCCGGAGCGGTAAAGCCAAAATCAGTATCAGCGGCAGCTTCTGCGCCTGTGCCGGCCATTCCTTCTTCCTGATTCAGCATCATTGCAATTGTAGCCGCGTTTAAAGGCTTTCGGACAACAAATACATTCTGCAGGTCATATTTAAGGGCACTGGAGAAATCCGCCATTACGATTACAATGATTTCCCTGTGCTTCCTTATTATTTCCTGTTCAGCTTCACCAAAAAGTCCCTGTTCAATGAAAAGAAAAATGCGTTTTGAGCCGGCAACATTTTTAAGTGCCGTAATTCCTGTTTCCAGCCCGATTCCCATTTTAAGGATGCGGCCTTCAACTTTGAGGTTCTTTATGTCATAAGTGAACTGCTGTTTTACATAAGCATTCCTGATAAGTGCACCTGTAAAGATTTTGTCAGGATTATTGATTATGATTCCAGGTCTGGTTGACGCAATTTCCTGGGGTACATGGAAATAGAATTTACTTCCTTCATCGTAAATACTTTTTACATTCAGGTCTCCGTCCATGAGTGAAAGGAGCAGTTTTGAAATAGTAAGGCCCAGTCCGCTTCCTTCTACATTGCGGTTGCGCTTTGTGTCTACCTGCTGGAAGGACTGGAATATTTTTTCCAGGTTTTCTTCTTTTATACCAATGCCGGAATCTTCGACACTTACTTCAAGAATACCTTCATCCGGGTCAACTTTTACGAAATTTACATCAAGCCTGATGTATCCGTGATGCGTGAATTTTACGGCATTATTCATAAGGTTGATGAGGATCTGCCTTATGCGGCCGCTGTCTCCGATGAGCATTTCCGGCATGTCCGGACTCAGGTTTACAAGAAGCTCGACATCCTTGTTTTCAAGTCGGGTCATTATGATGTTTGCGACATCAATAAAAAGATTGTAGGTTTCGTACTCGTCTACATTTATTTCCATCTTTCCGGATTCAATTTTAGAGAAGTCCAGAACGTCATTTATGATTTCAAGAAGTGCCTGTCCAGAAGTCTTTATCTGGTTGATGTAATTCCGTGCAACCGGCGTCAGGTTTTCCCTTAAAGCCAGTTCTGCCATACCGATTACGGCATTCATAGGTGTACGGATTTCATGGCTCATGTTTGCAAGGAAGTCGGACTTCATTTTTGCAGCCCGTTCAATTTCGTAACTTCCCTGGATGGCTATGTATTTTCCGTATGCCATGTCGGAAAGTACGTTTGCAATCGTGCACATGAAGCTTGCTGCTGCATCAATTTCCTTCTGGCTTACAACTGGAACTTGTTTCGCAGCTTCGTAATATTCATCCGGATCGATATCTAATTTTTTTGCAAGGGCACGGATTTTTTCTTCATCCGGCGGGGCAGTGAGAATCTGGCCTCCGATGAATCCGCCGACAAATTTACCGTTGGCGATAATGGGAGCTGCAAATTCCAGAATGCCTGCGTGGCAAGGCTGCGCACCGATTTCGCCTTCTTCAAGAAAGGATTCGGCGGCCGTTACATGACAATGCTGACATAATAAGTTTCCTTCATAGGATTTCTGGGTATGCTTTCTGCAGAAAGACCTGAACGTTGAACTCTTTGTTAAGGGGACGCCGTCTGCATCTGTAGTCATGGAGGCCATACCGGTAAGGTTTGAAAACGCCTCCTGTATTTCCTTCAATGTGTCTATGGAAATAAGGTCAGAAAGATGTATGTCTGCATTGTCATTCATTTTAATGCTCCGGTATTTTCAAGGACGGTTCTAAAACTGCACTTTTTAAAACCTTGCTTCAGCGCTATCTGCTTCCTAAAAGGCGTGTAATTTCTTCAATGAGTTTATCTTTTTCAATAGGCTTTAAAAGGTAACCTTGAGGTTTCAGGAGCAGTGCCGTCTGCACTTTTGATTTATCTTTAGTGCCCGTAAGAAAGACTACAGGTATTCCAGCGGCTTTTTCCAGTTTACGTATTTCCGTAAGGACTTCAGGTCCGCTCATTACAGGCATTTCATAGTCAAGAAGGATAAGATCCGTTTTCTTTGATTCAAGGAATTTAAGGGCAATCTTACCATTTACTGCTGTTGCCACATCATAATCTGTGTGCAGGTGTTCCTTGATGATTTTCAGCATCATAGGATCATCATCTATGACAAGTACATGTTTCCTGCCTGTGGATTCTGTTTTTTCACTTTGTACAGTCTGCTCTTGTGGCTTAGGCGATATCAGCTTTTTTTTGAATTCATCAGATTCATGGTCTGATTTATTAATGCGTTCGGCCGTTACATCAGATTTTATTGCCAGCACCTGCTGTTCTAGGAGCAGTTCAACGACTTTTTCAATTACTTTTTCATGTGTAAAAGGCTTTGTAATTACAAGGTCTGCGCCGTATGAAACCTGATTCTGGACATTGATGCAGTCATCAGATGAACCTGCCAGAACGAATTTTACCTGATGTTCATTCATATCCTGCCGGAGTGAAGCCAGGTCATACAGAGTATCTCTCACTTCATTGCTCAGACATGCAACCAGTGCCCTGGGTTTTGTCAGTTTTATATGATTCTGAATATCATCATGATTCATTGAAGTACTGAGACATACTAAGTTATGAGATTTATCTTTAAAAAAATCATTTATGAGTGCATGGTTTCTGCCTGTCAAAAGAATTGTAAATTCCATAGCATAAAATCTCCATTCCGTTGCTGATGATTATATAATCTGGTTAAGCGACCCCTGCCTTCCGTAAAAATCTGCATCTTGTGTTAATCTGTATCAGAAAGCCACCCATTCAATTATAAATGATGATTCACAGATTAACAACATTTGAATTATGCATTTTCTAAAATTCATTATGGCTGTCTGTATTTTTCTGTAGTTATTTCAAATTTCTTTGCGGATGTATACCTTGCATGAATTTTCAATTCCGATGATTCTGAAAATGCCAGAAAATCAGTCTGCATATAATCATTTTTTTGAACTGCTGTAAATCCGGTTGACTGTATGACGGCTGCTTCCGGAATATATTCCGGATATAAAAAACTTGTGCCGATTTCCGGTATATATTCTGAAATCATGAAGTTTTTCGATTCAAGCTGCTTTATCTGGGTTGCCTTAAATGAACCGGATTCAATTGCATTTATGAGTATTTCTTCATTTATCCGCCATGGCGAAAAGAAGCATTTTGATGATGATACTTTTGGAACTGAATCAGACTCTTTTGCAGCTATCGTTTCCTGAAGTTTATTCCAGTTGAATAAGGCAGGAATTACGTAATTGGAATCACTGTATGAATGGCGGTTCAGGATGCATGCAAGCAGGTGGGATGAAAAACCAGCCTGCCATGAAAGCTCATGGTGTTTTCCTTCCGAATTGTCAGGAATTATGGCACCGCACGGCCGGAAAAATTCTTCTGTTGATGTGGAATTGTACGGAACGGATGCGCATCCTGTGGCTGTTACCGGATATGCGAGTATGGAAGCAGGTTCATTTTGTGGAAGTTCAATGGAGACTGCCGGTTCTCCTGGGGCCACCAGTAATTCTTTATGGATTCCGCAGCCTGTTATTTCCAGCCGCCATTTTACAAGCTGCGGACATGGGCCTTTGAATTCTTCCGGTGGCCAGCATGGGAATCTGAATGTATATGTTCCCGTTACCGGAACTTGCTGTAGACATGGCATGGAGCAGCCGTAAAGCATGACATGCAGTATAAGGGCTGCTGCTGGAAGAAGTTTTGCAATGTAGTTCTTCATATGCATATAACATATGGAAAACTGTCATTTTTTCCTTGTTTCAGCGGTTCTTTTCTATTTCCATTCCTGCCAGCTGGTCACACATTTCGTTGTATTTTACACCGGCATGACCTTTTACCCACTTCCATTCAAGATTTGGAACGGAATTATACAGGTCATCAAGTTTCATCCATAAATCCTGGTTTTTTACAGGTTTTTTGTCAGCGGTTTTCCAGCCTTTCATTTTCCAGCCTTTAATCCATGTGGTTATGCCGTTTTTTACATACTGGCTGTCACTGAATACTGAGACCGGCCTTTGCAGGAGGTTGTTGTCAGAGATGAACTGTAAGGCGGCGATTGCAGCCATAAGTTCCATCCTGTTGTTTGTGGTAAGATGTTCGCCGCCGGACAGTTTTATTTCATTTCCGTCATAAATTATTACGGAACCCCATCCGCCTGGGCCTGGATTCCCGGAACATCCGCCGTCGGTATAAATTACAATATCATTTTCCATAAATGTGGATTATAACTGATTTATTCTGACAATGGGAATCCCAGTCAGAAAGTGTGTCATTTTCCATTAATTACACCTATGAGCCAGTCCTGCATTGTTTCGTCACCACGGCCGGTTTTGTCCTTCAGTTCAACCCAGAAATGCCAGCGCTGGGGATATTGTACGTAACGGGAATTACGGCAGAATCTTGCACATAATTTCCCAGTTTGGTTGCCTTGTTCAAAAATCCCTTTGTCGTTTTCAGATATGGCAGAATAGAACTGCACGGGGAGGACGGACATGAGTTCTTTTGGTGTAATCTGGTAAAATCCGCTTCCGGAAATTATTCCCCGGAAGAGCCGCGGTTCGGCGCAGGCCAGTTCCACTACATATTTTGCGCCTTGTGAAAATCCGTAGCCGATTACATTTGTGCTGTCAATGCATTTGTTTTTCAACAATACATTCTGGATTAAAAGGCTCATGCTGTGGGGGTCGGTAAAATAGTCAATGCGGCTCATAAGGGTAAGGACTGCGCATCCTTCAGGATAAATCTTTTCCTGGAATTCCGGGGTTATGAAAGTGCGTCCGTGTTTTGTTACGGCGCTGGCTTTTTCGCAGGAACCGTGGAATGTTACGATTAATGGAAGTTTTGCACTTTCATTGTCTGTATCCTTTTTATATTTTTCGGGAATGAAAAGGGCATATTTATGACCTGTTGGCAATTCTTCATAGAGCCACTTTCCAGTATCAAAACTGCTGACGGTCCAGTAATAAGCCGCATCAAAGGTAAGCGGAAGCGGTTTTCTGGTGTAAAGGTTCAGAACGTAAACTGTAGCAGATGTAATTATTATAATAGTAAGAAACAATATGATGAGTTTATTTTTACGCATGGTCCCATTATAAATCCATGTTATTAAATTTTGAAGTAAACTTGGAAAAATTGCAGGTTCAATTTATAGATTTTACAGAACTGACTGCTCCAAAAATTTAATCTCGGCACTCGACTTGTTAATTTATGGTGGTGTCTTTGAACGGTAGTTTTACAAGCATAAACAATGACGAAGTTCGACGCAGAGCATTTGAGGTTCCGCCGTAAAGGAAATTGTACTCCGGTTCCAATACCCTTCATACGACACAGGGCGTGCAGGATGCTTTTTGATTCCATGCATTAGCCCCGCCGGCATGAATAAAAAAGGCTATGTCCGTAAAATGTGTTGTCTCTTCCGCCTTCGAACCACAGCTTCTCGGAGACTCGCTAAAAACTCACCTCGTGAGTTTTGCCGGCTAAATCCACGTTTTTGCAAAAAATCAGGAGACACAACATATTGTCTACCACAATTATGCAGTTAATTTTATCACTAATTCTACACAACCTTTATTGGCATAGAGCATAGTAGTTTCTTACCAGAGCATCGATACATTGAAATTCGGCATTAATCAGCAATACTGTCGACGGACATAACCATAAAAAAAATGAAATTTTCTTGCCATTTAAGCAGATTTTTTATATCTTTTATTGTAACGGTTCAGACTGAACTGATAGTGCAGCCTGAATTTCTGATTGAAAACAATATACATATAAATATTTAAGGAGACTTTAATATTATGGCTAAACAGTTGATGTTTAATGAAGATGCACGTAAGAAGCTTCTCGCTGGTGCAGAACAGATTGCAAAAGCAGTAAAAGTAACACTTGGTCCATGTGGCCGTATGGTAATGCTGGATAAGAAATACGGTGCACCGACAATTACAAAGGACGGTGTTTCTGTAGCAAAGGAAGTTGAACTTGCAGATCCATATGAAAACATGGGTGCACAGTTCGTACGCGAAGTAGCATCAAAGACAAATGATGATGCAGGTGACGGAACGACAACATCTACAGTTCTTGCTTATGCACTTGTACGCGAAGGTTTTAAGGCAGTTGCAGCCGGAATGACTCCGATTGAATTGAAGCGCGGTATGGACAAAGCTGTAAAGATTGCCATTGACGAAATCAAGAAGAATTCAAAGCCTGTAAAGAGCGCAGATGATGTAACACATATTGCAACAATTTCTGCAAACAACGATCTTGAAATCGGTAAGATGCTTGCTGATGCAATTGAAAAGGTTGGAAAGGACGGCGTAATCACTGTTGAAGAATCAAGGAATATGGATACTACTGTAGATACAGTTGAAGGTATGCAGTTTGACCGCGGTTATGTTTCATCATATTTTGTAAATGACCGTGACAGAATGGAATCAAGCTTTGATGAACCATACATCCTCATCCATGACAAGAAGATTTCTTCAATGAAAGATCTTCTTCCAATCCTTGAAAAAGTTGCCAACGAAGGCCGTGCACTTGTAATCATTGCTGAAGATGTTGATGGTGAAGCCCTTACAACTCTGGTACTCAACTCAATCCGTGGAACAATCAAATGCTGTGCTGTTAAGGCTCCTGGATTTGGTGACCGCCGCAAGGATATGCTTCAGGACATCGCAATTCTTACTGGTGGACAGGTTATTTCAGAAGAACTTGGATTCAAACTTGAAACAGCTGATGTTTCAATGCTGGGCCGTGCTAAGTCAGTCAAGATTGACAAGGACAATACTACAATCGTTGGCGGTGCAGGTGAAAAGAAGGCAATTACAGAACGCGTTTCTGAAATTAAGAAAGCCATCGAAAAGACATCGTCTACATATGATAAAGAACAGCTCCAGAAGCGTCTTGCAAAACTCGCTGGTGGTGTAGCAGTTATCAATGTTGGTGCAACAACAGAAACTGAAATGAAGGAAAAGAAGTTCCGGGTTGAAGATACAATTGCTGCAACACGCGCTGCCCTTGAAGAAGGTATCGTATCAGGTGGTGGACTTGCACTTATTGAAGCAGCTAAGGCTCTTGAAACTATTCCTGCTGACCTTACAGAAGATGAAAAGGTTGGTTTCAAGATTGTAAGACGTGCACTTGAAGAACCAATCCGCCAGATTGCAGACAATGCCGGTGTTGACGGTGCTGTTATTGCAGACAAAGCAAAGTCAGAAAAGAAAGGCGTTGGCTACAATGCTTACACAGGTGAATGGGTGAACATGATGGAAGCTGGAATCATTGACCCTGCAAAGGTGACATGTTCAGCACTTATGAATGCTGCTTCAATTGCGGCTACAATGCTTACAACTGAATGCGCAATCACAGACATCCCTGAACCAAAGCCAGCAGCAGCTCCTGCAGCTCCAGATATGGGCGGAATGTATTAATTGATAAATCACGGGTTCTGTAAAACCAGAACTCGTTGTGCACTTAGGTGTACGCTGTCTTACTAAGACGCACCTTGTCTTTGGCAGGGTGCTTTTTTTTAGGCTGCGTCCGTAAAAAGTATTGCTCAAATATCGAATATGTATAGAAGATTTTGAATGTACTCCCAGAAAATGCACGGCAATTCGCCAAGCTGAAGGTAAATGGTATCGGACTGCGCATTTTTGCTTTGCAAAAACGCTGGCCAACCTTCAGAATGGCTCGGTTGCCCTTGGACTTTTTTTCCGTACATTCAAATCATCATTTGCGGCTCGATATTTGAGCAAATATTTACCCAGCAGCACTATTTACATACATAGCCTTTACTAAAAAAATCGGGGCCCAACGACGGTAAAAAGGCCGGCTCCTTCAAGAGCCTTGTATCCCCCACAGGTAACGTACACAGCACAGCTTCTCGGAGACTCGCTAAAATTGCTTCCGCGATTTTCCGGCTCTGCCGTCGCTCCCTTCCGCCTTCGAAGCACAGCTTCTTGGAGGCTCGCTAAAATCGCTTTCGCGATTTTCCAGCGGTGCCGTCGCTCCCTTCCGCCTTCGAAGCACAGCTTCTCGGAGACTCGCTAAAATCGCTTCCGCGATTTTCCGGCTCCGCCGTCGCTCACTACCTGTGTTTCACTTTTTTTTAAATCACAGTTAATTTTGCCACTAATTCTATATAGCCGGACATAGCAATACAAAAAAAACCGGCTGCAGATGCAACCGGTCTTAATAATGTTTCTACATAATTTCGTGTTTCAGTATGGCTTCTGCCTTTGTGCTGCTGATTGCAAATATGTAGGTGGTTTCACTGGAAGTGCATATGTATTTTACCTTTCCGTCTGATTCAATCTTGAAAATATCAAGGGAAATCTTTTTTCCACCTGCATTCAGTTTTATTTCTGCTTCTGGTTCCTGACCTTTCAAGGCATTTTCTTCCGGCCATTCAGAGGCATTTATTTCTGCCAGCACCTCCAGCCATTCTGCAACTTTTTCTTCGTCCAGCTTCTGGGATTTATTGAGGATCCAGCTGTATTCACCGCCATGCCCGTCTTTTTCTATTTTAAATACGGAATTGGCATCTGAGAATGAAACTTGTATTATTTCCCGGGTATCAACATTATAAATACTGGTACGCCTCAAGGAACTTTCAGCGGCAGCGAACATGTCACGAAGGTTTCCCTGGGCCAGAAAAATATCTTTTTTTCCGTCAACCTGAATGTATGTCTGCAATCCTGTAACTGACACTTTTCCAATCATGAGTTTCAGGCTTTTTTTGTCTTTCGATCCGCGGATTGTCACTTTTACAGGTTCATTGAGTCCGTACCGTTCCATGGAAAAATCACTTGAAGACCTTGATACTGTCTGGAGCAGCTTTATGTTTGAACATGCATCTGCAATTTTTCCGGCAACTTTTTCATCCGCAGGATATTCCGAACCACGGAGCTGCCATATTCCATCTGCCTTCTCAAGCTCATAGCTTCCTGATGCATTTTCAACTGAAATGCTTTTAACTCCATTTTTTATTTTAATTTCCCTGATTCCGTCATTATGGGAAATGATGACCTGGATGCAGTAAATTACTGCCAGTACAGCAGCTGTTGCTGCAAGTATTTTTGTACGTAAATTCATTCCTTAGTACCTCTTGTCTTCCGGATTGTAGTTCCGGCGGATTCTTTCACGGCGCTGGTTCCGTTTGTGCCATACTGCAAGTCCGGCTGCTGCAACGATGAGTGCAAGTCCTACCTGGTTGAAAAGTTTCGCAGCCAGGGCAAGTTTTGTATTCCTGATTTCAAGATAATTTCTGAATACGCTTTTTGTCCGCATGGAACAGAAGTCCTCCGCACCATTCATGTAATCAGCAGCATTGCGGACGAAAAGTGCCATAGGTTCATTTCCTTCTGCATCTATAAGCTGTCCGGTGGTAACCTGGGAAGAGCTTACCACAAGGATTTTTGACGGCAGTACAGATTTTGTAAGCAGTTCATCTGTCGTGATTTTAGCATCAGTGTTTCCCTCTTTTGCAGAATCAATGAATGCACTTGTAAATTTTCCTTCTGCAAGGACAGCAAGATTTTTTGCTTCATATTCAGCTTTGTCTTCCGGTGGAAAAATGTAGTCCGGATAAAGTATTATGTTTCCAGTCTGTGACCATGATTCCGGAGACGATTTTGCAAGGACTGTAACTTTGACGTCTTTCTGGCTCTCAGCTTCTGTAACATCAATGGATCCGTTCTGAAGGAACAGAAGGCCACCAAGATTTTTAGTAATTTCATTTTTCTTTGACATTGCCTTCCGGTGGACAAGGGGAATCCAGTTGTAGGACTTTCTGTCATTTGGATTTGAATAACATTTTTTATCCATTACATAATCAGCATTAATTCTGATTCCATAAGCAGAAAGAAGCTTGTCCAGTCCTGTTTCCGGTTTTGTATAAGATGGCGGTGCATTTGGTCCGTTGTCTGTTTCAGTAAGCGGGTCAAGATAGAACATGACGTTTCCGCCCCTCATGATGAACTGATCAATTTTCTTTAATTCATTTTCTGCATATTCAGATTTTGGACCGTTAATCACAATGCTTTCGATGTTGAGCGGAATATCTTCGTCTGCAAGATTGATTTCACGCAATGTATAGATATCGTTCAAAACATTCTTGAAATTTGCAGAATCAACTTCATTCGGATCCCTCATCATGTAAGGATTCATGGGAATAAGTGTGTTTTCACCGTGGCCTGTGATGTAACCGATTTCTACAGTCTTTGAAATTATGTTTTCAATGGAGGCAGAAATACTTTCATCAAGATTTTCTGTTCCGGTGATTGCAAACCCGAAAATCTGAAGGTCGGCCAGCTTTACAGGAATCGCGCGGAATTTTTCTCCTGATTCAAGCAGGAGTCCTAAGGCTGTAAGTTTTCTGGTTCCGTCAGATGCTGTATATTCCAGTGGCTGGAGACCGTACTGTTCACAGGCATTTTCAGCTTCTGCTCCTGTTACATTTATTTCCCTGAAAGAAACGGCTCCGCCATATTTTCTGTTGACTGAATCCGCAGCCTGCCGTACTTTTGTGCTCAGGTCATCAAGCCCGTTGATTCCCATTCCCTTTAATTCTGACGGAGAATACAGCGTCAGGGAAAGGTTTTTCATTGATGCAAGCGTATCAGCAGCAGTAATCATTTTTGAAATGATTACTGTAATCTTATACTCCAGTCCCGAACTGTTTTCAATTGAATCAAGGATGCGGATGTTGTCGCCGTAGCTGATGGCAAGTCCCATCCATGCAGCCCTGGCAGAAACTTCTGCTGTTTCAACTTTCTGAATCTGGATCTGGTTGAGGCCGTAACTCTGGGCAAGTTTCTGGTTTGATTCTTTTGACATGTCAAAGAATTTGCAGCTGAAATTTTTATTTGCAGCCGCGCTGTATTCTGCAAGAATGTCATGCAGGTATTGTTCCACTCCATTATATGGAGCAGGAAGGTCATTTGAAAAGAATACGTTTATTGCAAGCGGTTCCTGCAGGTTTCTGACGGTTTCCCTGCTTGCCTGTGAAATGGAAAATGACTTCTGTGCCGTAAGGTCGATTCTGAAAAATGCCCTTGATGAAACAAGGTTCAGGAGAATGATTACGATAATTGCAAGGATAAAGTCTAAAGTCCGTTCTTTGATTTTTATTGAATTAATCATTTTGGCTGTTCCTCCGCTAGTTTTTTTCGTTCTGGAGTTTTCTGACTGTCAGCATTATGAAGATTGAAATGAGGGAAGCAAAATAAATTATGTCCCTTGAATCAACGATGCCTTTTGCAATTGCATCAAAATGCGTCCCGATTGAAATGAAGGAAATGAATTTTACAATGCCTGCTGGAAGGAACAGAACATATTTTCCTGCTGCTGTAAGAAGTATGCTTATTGCCAGTGATTCAAAAAATGCAAGAATCTGGTTTTTTGTACAGGCGGAACAATAAACACCGATTGCTGAATAAGCAGCGCAAAGAAAAACTGTACCTGTATAGCCGCCGATTACCGGGCCATAGTCAATTTCTCCAAAAATCCTTACTGTGACCGCATAAAAAACTGTCGGTGCCACCATTACAGCGGCAGAAATCAGGGCAGCCAGATATTTTCCTGCAACAACCTGAAATTCTGTGACTGGCATTGTCATGAGTGTTTCAAAACTGCCGCTCTTTTTCTCTTCTGCAAAAATCCTCATTGTCAGTGCCGGAACGAAAATGGAAAGCACATATGGAAGCAGGTTGAAAAATGGCCGCAATTCAGACCTTTTTATGATGAAAAAAGTTGAAAAGAAAATCAATCCTGTCAGGATAAGGAATAATCCTCCGGTTATGTATGCAGCCGGAGCCGTAAAATATGCGGAAAGTTCCCGCTTCATTATTGTAAAAGAAACATTATTTTTTGTTTTCATATGAATCTCCGTTGAAAAGTCCTTAAAGACGGCTTTATGAATTTCCTTCTGATGATTCCAGCGGATTCTGGGTCAGGACATGGAATACATCTTCAAGGCTGTTTTTCTGGATTCCCATGGAATAAATCCGCCAGCCTTTTCCGGCTGCAATGGTAAAGATTTCACCGCGTATTTCTTTTCCGCCTTCAACATTGACTGCTGCCGCACATACCTTTCTTTCGCCAGCAATCTTTTCTGCATCGGCTTTCACGATTTCATCTGCGCCTTCAATTGCTGCAAAGGCTTTCTTTAATTCCGTAAAACTGCAGCCTGCTGCCGTAATATTTATGATGGTGGAATTTCCAGCTTTTTTATGAAGCTCCTCTGTCGGACTGTCGGCAACAACCTGTCCCTTTGAAATGATGATGACCCTTGAACATATCATTTCTACTTCCCCAAGAATGTGTGTGGAAATTATTACGGTCCTTGTCTTTCCTATTTCCTTTATCAGGGAACGGACATCTTCAATCTGGTTCGGGTCAAGTCCGCTGGTGGGTTCGTCAAGTATAAGGATTTCAGGATCATGCATGAGTGCATTTGCCAGACCTACACGCTGTTTGTATCCTTTGGAAAGTTCCCCGATGTTTTTGTGCATTACTTCACTTAGACCGCATGTATTGCAAAGTTCCGGAATTTTAGTTTCTGCATTTACATTGTGGATTTCTGCGGAATAGCGCAGGTAATCTTCTACAATCATATCGGTATAAAGCGGTGCACTTTCACTCATGTATCCGATTTTCTTTTTGGCTTCCACCGGTTCCCGGGAAATGTCCATGCCGTCAATCTTTATTGTGCCGGAAGACGGTGCAAGGAATCCTGTAATCATGCGCATTGTGGTTGTTTTACCGGCACCATTAGGGCCTAAAAGACCTACAATCTGTCCTGTTGGAATCGAGAAACTTACATCGTCTACTGCTTTGAAAGTTCCGAAATTCCTTGAAACATTTAATACTTCAATCATTTTCGCTTATTCCTGTATTTTAAATACTGCTTTTCAGGATGGCTCCAAAAGTCGGAATTCCAGAGCCTCCTTGATGTATTTTCATTATGTGAATCTCTAAAAATTGCAATTTATAGCGGTGACTTTGAAAACGCGATGTTTCAGGCCTTGTAATTTCAAGGAGTAAAAACCGTAGCCATCTCTGAAAACTGTTTTTTGGAGATGACCATTATATTTTCATGCTCCTTCCTTCCGCCTTGAGAATCCGCTGGATTGCGAATTTTCCCGAAGTGAGTGCAACTGGAAGGCCTCCCGGCAACATTAGCCACTGTCCTGCAAGGAATACATTTTTTATTCCTTTGATGACACCTGGAATGTTCAGCGGGATTTTTGTTTTTTCCGTCATTATGAATGTCATGTAAACGCCACGGTATGCATTGCAGAAACGCGTATATGTATACGGACTCCACACATCCAGCAGCCTGAGTTTTCCTTCTGCTTCTGGAAACTGTTCTACAATCATACGTTCCATATCGGCAGCGGCCTGTTTTTTCTCTGCATCGTAACGGGCTTTGTCGTTCAAGCGCAGATCCTGCCAGTAAAGATATTCGCTTTCAGTCTGCAGAAGTTTGACCTGGATAAGGTCTTTGCCTTCTGGTGCATCTGCCGGTTCAAAAGCAGAATAATTCTTTACATTCATACGGGTGATTTTCCGTCCTGCAAGATTGAATCCGGAACAATCATAATAAAAACGTCTTCCGATGGTGGATTTCCCATCGTATGCAAAAGCAGCCTGGAAAGTGCTTCCCAGTTTGTTTGCTTCCCGGTCAGCGTAGGCTTTGACCAGTTTAGGCGGCATATATTTTGAATCAAGGAGTTTTTCAAAAGTATGGTGTGTATCGCAGCTTGCAATTACATAATCACCGGAAATTTCATCACCATTTTCAAGGATGATTCCGGTAGTTCTGTTTCCTGCTATCTTAATTTCCTTTACCGGTGTCCCTGTGTGGAGTTTTCCGCCAAGACTCAGGTATTTTTCTACCATTCTGTTAACTGCAGGGGTAGAGCCGCCTTCCGGAACTCCGCCACCGCCAGAAGCAATTGTTGCATAAGCTGTAATGAATATGTATGCAAGGTAATCTTTAGGCAGATAGTCCATGAGTGCTTTCCGGAGGAGGGGATTTTTGAATCCTGAGGCCCATTTTTCAATACTGATTTTTGAATATTTCAGCATGACTGGTGCCATTTTCCACATGGAAAGTCCCAGTGCGGTAAGTTCAAATATATTCATAAGGTCTGTAGGCTTGTCGCATGGTACTTGCAGCGATTGTGCCATCCTTACATCATTGATGAATTCCCTTATTTTTTTTGTATCTTCAGGAGAAATGGTACATAATTCCTTTTCTGCTTTATCAAGGTCAGCCCAGAAAGTTACTTTCTGTCCGTTAAGTTCAGATGTATAATAGGCATCGTGCTGCCGGATGAAAGTGTTTTCCCCTATGAATCCTGTTTCCTTCCATACATCATAAACTTTATATCCCTTTTTTGCACCAGTCATCCAGCTGATGCAGTTATCAATGTAGAAATTCCCACGTTTCCATCCGGTGCATTGTCCGCCGGCAACGATATGCTTTTCATAAATTTCAGAATCGAAGCCTGCTTTCTGCGCATAAATCCCAGCTGAAAGGCCTGCAATTCCTCCACCGACGATAATAATTTTTTTTGACATTGCATCTCCTGTATTTGTCACATAAGATTAATACTTTCTATTATACAGTACTTATTAAATCTAATATAGGGTATCTCTGAAAAATACTTTTTTGTGGTGCGGATTTGCTATATATAGACATAAAAAAAACCGGCATTTCTGCCGGCTTAAAATCATGATGCCCTTACTGGTATCAGGTGAATTCTTTACTTTCTCTTTCCAAAAAGCCTGAGCATTTTAAGGAAGATGTTGATGAAGTCAAGGTAGAGTTCCAGCGCACCGATTATGGCCATTTTCTGGAAAGTTTCAGAACCGTCATTGTGGATTCCGATTGTCATGAGCTTCTGTGTGTCATATGCCGTGATTCCAACAAAAACACCTACACCGATTATGCTGATGAGCCAGTCCAGTCCGGATGAGCGGAAAATCAGGTTTACGATAGAAGCAATGATCAGTCCCATAAGTGCCATGTAAAGGTAGCGGCCTGCTGAACGGAGGTCACTTTTTGTTGTTGCACCATAAATGCTCATTCCTCCGAACATAAGGGCTGAAATGACAAATACACGGAAAATAGATCCCAGCTGATATATCATAAATATGGAAGAAAGTGTAATTCCGTTGATTACTGCGTAAAGGAAAAAACACAGCATTGCAACTGCCGGAGAGAGTTTCCTTATTGCAGCAGAAAGGATGATTACCAGTGCCAGTTCTGCAATGATGAATGCAAAGAAAAGGTTTTTCTGGAACAGAAGCCGCATGAAATCATAAGATGTTGCGGTAAAAAATGATACAGCTGCAGTAATAAGGAGTGCAGCAGCCATGCGTATGTAAACGCCAGTCATGAACTTTTTCTGAACATCAGGGGCAGCCTGGTTCAATGTAATCAAATTGTTATCCATATGTATGAGTTTAATGAAAAAAAAAGTCGTTGGCAACTGAAAAAAATGTCTGCCGCAAGTTGAATTTCATTCTATATTATGATATTTTTTCTATCAGTCTCGGGCAGCGTTGTTGTTCCGAAGATTCTCTGGAGAGTCCTTACGATGATGTAAGGCGCCGAAGGGTTAAGGCAATTAGTGCCGATATCTCAGGCAAAGCGGACGGAGCTTGAAAAATGTTCGTTTCATTACTTTTCAGAGAGCTGGTGCATTTTATGTGACTGGCTCTATCTTTTTTTAAAGGACAAACACCATGTTTGAAAAAATCCTTGAATCTATTGATGACATAGTATGGGGAATCCCTACTATTGCGCTCATCCTTGTAACTGGTATCGTCATGACTATTGCAAGTCGCGGACTCCAGTTTACAAAACTCGGCCGTGCTTTCAAAAGCATTTTCAAAAAGAATGAAGGCGAAGGTGAACTTACAGGTTTCGCTGCACTTTGTACAGCTTTAAGTGCAACAATCGGTACTGGTAATATCGTCGGTGTTTCTACTGCTATTGTAGCCGGTGGACCTGGAGCCCTTTTCTGGATGTGGTTTGCTGCAATCCTCGGTACAGCTACAAAATACGCAGAATGTATGCTTGCCATTAAATACCGTGACGTAAAGTCAGACGGGCATGTTCTTGGCGGACCATTCTATACAATTGAAAAAGGTATGGGAGCAAAATGGAAATGGCTCGCAGTATTGTTCGCTGTATTCGGTGTTGCCGCAGGTCTCCTTGGTATTGGTACGATGACACAGATTAACGGTATTACATCGGCTGTCAACAATGCTTTTGATCCTACCGGTGCAAACATTGCTTTTACAATCGGTGAAAACAGCTATACATGGGCTACTGTCATTGCCGGTGCAATCGTCACTCTTTGTACGGCACTGGTTGTAATCGGTGGTCTCAAGAGGATTTCTAAAGTTGCAGAAAAAGTCGTTCCTGCAATGGCTGTAATTTATGTATTCCTTGGACTTTCCATCCTGATTATGAATGCTACAAAAATCCCTGCTGCATTTGTCCTGATTTTCAAATCAGCATTTGGTTTCCGTGCCATTTCAGCAGGTGCAATGGGATATGTCCTCAAGCAGATTACTGATGCAATGCAGAAAGGTATTGCCCGCGGTATCTTCTCAAACGAAGCAGGTCTTGGTTCTGCACCAATCGCAGCAGCTCCGGTACAGACAAATGAACCTGTTGAACAGGCCCTCGTAAACATGACAGGTACTGTAATTGACACTCTTATTGTTTGTACAATGACAGGACTTGCAATTGTAATTGCATTCTATGGTGACATCATGGGCGGTGCTATTGACTGGAATGGTGGTGCAAAAGGTGCTGTCCTTACAGCTGCTGCCTTTACAAAGGTTCTTGGCGGTGACGGACATTCCGTTCAGTTCCTCCTCATGCTTTGTCTTGCATTCTTTGCATTTACGACAATCCTTGGATGGGACTACTATTCAGAAAAGTGTCTTGAATATCTTTCAAACGGAAACATGAAGTATGTTTTGATTTACCGCCTGCTTTATGTAGTATTTGTTGCAATCGGACCATATTTTACTGTCAATGCAGTATTTACAATTGCTGACATTACAAACGGATTGATGGCAATTCCTAACTGTGTAGCACTTCTTGCATTGTCAGGTGTCGTTGCTAAAGAAACAAAATCATATTTTGACCGTTTCCCGACTCTGTAATTCATACAGAAGTTAAAACACTATATAGAAAAGCCGGATTCTCCAGGTGGCTTCAAGAAGGAAGTTCCCGGAAATCCGGCTTTTTAATTTGACTGCATAATGCATTGGAATCAGTTCTGATGATGTGGAAAAAGGCTGTGAAAGATAATCAGAAAACTAACAGCATGGCATAAGAAAATGGGACGCAGATAATGAACGGTAGTAATGCGTGTCTATGAGAAGCTGTGCTTAGAAGGTGCCGTGAACTGATACTGGGAACGACGGCTTCAGACGTGATTCTAGAAGCAGTTATGCTGTGCAAGTTACTTGTGTGTGATATACGGCTCCCTTTTTCCAATGCAGGAGCCGGTTCTTTTTTCTCCGGATGTTGTTAGCCCCGTAAAGAGGTCAGGAATGCATATGCAGAAGGCAGGTCGTCATTAAGTGCTGTTGATTCCTGCTTCGTTCCATTCAATTCCGGAATGCCGAAGAGCTTGTCAAGAACCATACATGCTGCTCCGTATGAAACTGCCCGGTTTGAAATGGCGGCTCTGGTAATCAGTGTCGTTTTTTTCCATTCATACGGCCACAAGTACACTGTTGCCTCCCTGATGTATTTTATGAGTTCATCAGCATATTTGTGTTCGATTCCACCAACATAAACTGCATCAAGCGTCAGTGTGTTTACCAGAAATGCAATGTTCTGTGCAAGTTCCCGGAACATAGGTTCGATGATTTCCCTGTTTTCCAGAGAATCAAGGTGTTCTGTGCCAGTACTGAACTGCGTCGGGCTTCCGTTTTTCCAGAGGATGCTGCGGAATTCACCGGCTGCTGAATTTGCACCATGATAGATTCTTCCATTAAATACAAGTCCCAGTCCTACGGAAATATTTTTCGGGGCATCCTTTACCGGTTGGATAGGGCGGAATTCCGTCATGACATACATCATGTTTTTTGCGTTTATTGATTTTTCAGAAATCATCTGTTCCGTGTAACAGCAGCAGCGTGCATCATTATCTATGAAAATCGGAACGGATGAAAATTCCTTTGCTTTTTGTATTATGTTAAGCGGTTCAAAAACCATAAGGGGAATTGACTGTACTATGCAGCCTGTTTTTGCATCAATCATTCCTGACAGGCCGATGCCGATTCCTGCAAGAGGAATGTCTGACTTTTTGGCTTCGGCTATAAGTATGTCATAGCCATCCTTGAAGAATCCAAGGCATCCTTTCAACTCATATGAATCAGGATCAATGGTTATAAGCTGTTCATAAAGTACCTGTCCGCATAAATCAACAAGACAGCAGTACATTCTTTCTGTATTTATTTCAATTCCACCTACGCAGGCATATGTTCCCGTTATTTCAAGGAAAACAGGTTTCCTTCCGCCTTGTGGACCAGATTCACCAGATTCGGTTTCACGGACAAGTCCAAGTCTTGTAAGTTCCGAAATGATTTTAGTAACCGTTGATTTGTCAATCTTCAATACTCCGGCAATTTCAATACGGCTAATTCTTTTTTCTTGCCAGATCAGGCGCAATATTCTTGAAACATTTAAATCTGAAAGGGAATTTAAAACACGCATGGAAACATTATATATGGGATTAGTGCTTTTTTCAACTAACAAAATGATTATATGGTAAGGAAAGGAATTGAAAAATGATTGTTGAAAAAATAAACTAACTTTCTAAATTTTTATTGACAGCCAGAATGTCTCATGTTAATATAATTTCGTTGACTAATTCAACAAACAAAAAAATGTAATTTACAGGAGTCCGTTATGAAATTCGGTTTCTTTGATGATGAAAGGCGTGAGTATGCAATTACTTCTCCAAGAACTCCTTATCCATGGATCAACTACCTTGGAACACAGGGATTTTTCTCTTTAATTTCTAATACAGCTGGTGGATACAGCTTCTATAAAGATGCACGTCTCCGTCGTATTACACGTTACCGCTACAACAACGTACCTATCGATATGGGCGGACGTTATTTCTATATCAATGATAACGGAACCATATGGAATCCAGGCTGGGCTCCAGTAAAAACTGAACTTGACGCTTACGAATGCCGCCACGGTATGGGCTATACAGTAATCACAGGTAAGAAGAATGATTTGAAAGCACAGGTTACATTCTTTGTTCCACAGGATTACGATGGTGAAGTTCAGCAGGTTGTCCTTACAAACGAAGGAAAAACTGACAAGACATTCAAATTCTGGTCATTTGCAGAATGGTGTCTTTGGGATGCTCAGGACGACAGCAACAACTTCCAGCGCAACTTTTCTACAGGACGCGTTGAAATTAAAGATTCTGTAATCTACCACAAAACTGAATACCGCGACCGCCGCAATCACTACGCTTTCTATTCTGTAAACGATAAGATTGACGGCTACGATACAGACCGCGATTCATTTATCGGTCTTTACAATGGATTCGGTGATCCACAGGCTGTAAAAGAAGGAAAAGCTTACAATTCATTTGCAGACGGTTGGGCTCCAATCGCTTCTCACTACAAAGAAATTACACTTAAAGCCGGCGAAACAAAGACTCTCGTATTCGTTCTTGGTTATGTTGAAATGCCACAGGATCAGAAGTTCGAAGCTGACGGTAAAACAATCAACAAAGTAAAAGCTTTGGAAATGATTGAAAAATTCAATACACCAGAAAAATTTGCTGCTGGTCTGAAGGAACTCCGCGCTTATTGGGATCACCTCCTTGGTATTCTTACAGTTGATACTCCGGAAGACAAAGTTAACCGCATGGTAAACATTTGGAACCAGTACCAGTGTATGGTAACATTCAACCTTTCTCGTTCTGCTTCTTACTTTGAATCAGGAATTGGCCGTGGTATGGGATTCCGCGATTCTAACCAGGATGTTCTTGGTTTCGTTCATCAGATTCCAGACAGGGCAAAAGAAAGAATCATCGACATTGCTTCTACACAGTTCCCAGACGGTGGATGTTATCACCAGTATTCTCCACTTACAAAGAAAGGAAATGCTGACATTGGTGGTGACTTCTCTGACGATCCACTCTGGCTCATCCTTTCAGTTTCAGCATACATCAAAGAATCTGGCGACTGGTCAATTCTTAATGAAATGGTTCCTTATGACAATGATATGTCAAAGGCTCAGCCAATGCTGGACCACCTCAAGGTTTCTTTTTACCGCATCGTAAACAACCTGGGACCACACGGACTTCCACTTGCAATGCGTGCTGACTGGAACGACTGTATCAACCTTTCTTGTTTCTCTGACACACCAGGTGAAAGCTTCCAGACATATACAAACCCTAAATTCAAGGCAGAAGGCGGTTATTCTAAGATTGCTGAATCTGTATTTGTTGCTGCATTGTTCACTTTTGCAGGTCCAAACTACGTTTCAATCTTGAATCATGTAGGTAAGGCTGATGAAGCTGCAAAGGCTCAGGCAGAAATCGACAAGATGAAGAAAGCAATGATGGATTCTGCATGGGACGGAAACTGGTTCCTCCGCGCTTATGATGCAAACGGTGAAAAGATGGGTTCTAAAGACTGTGAAGAATCTAAGATTTTCATTGAACCACAGGGCTTTGCAATCATGTCTGATATCGACAAGGATGCTACAGAAAAGACTCTCAAAGCAATTGATGAAAACCTCAATTGCAAGTTCGGTCTTGTCCTCAACTATCCGGCATTTACAAAATACCACGTACAGTATGGTGAAATTTCTACATACCCACAGGGATATAAGGAAAATGGTGGTATCTTTACACATAATAATGCATGGATTATCTGTGCTGCAGCATATGCAGGAAAGGGTGATCAGGCATTCAAGTACTACTCAGAAATTGCTCCTGCTTATACAGAAGAAACTTCTGACATCCACAAGACAGAGCCTTATGTTTATGGCCAGATGATTGGTGGTAAAGAAGCTGGTTCAGATATCGGTAACGGTGGAAAGAACTTCGGTCAGGGAAAGAACTCTTGGCTTACAGGTACTGCAGCTTGGAACATGGTTGCAATCAGCCAGTACATTCTTGGTATTCAGCCAGACTTTGACGGTCTTAAAGTTGATCCTTCCATTCCTTCTAATTGGGATGGATTTACAGCCAGCCGTCAGTTCCGTGGAACTGAATATAAGATTACAATTAAAAATCCGGGCCACGTATGCAAAGGTGTTAAATCACTGGTTGTAGATGGAAAGGCGGTTGAAGGCTGCGTAATTCCAGCTTCAATGGCAGAAGGAAAGAAAGAAGTTATTGTTGAAGTAACTTTGGGATAATGGGTAAGGTCACCGGTCAGAGCGGCCGGTGTTCAATCAAAACCGCAAGTTATGAAACTGATGGATAAGTTGCTTGCAACGTCTTAAAACAGAGTTGCGGTGCAGCAAGTTTGTCAGGTTGTCATTTTACAAAGCCGTATTGGTGTAAAATCCGATACGGTTTTTTTCTTAGGAAAACTGTTTCTGTCTGTTGCCTGTTAATGCAGGCTAGGCTGAAGCAGAAGTAAAATTAATTGTACAGTTTTACAAAACTTATACGGACAATATCTTTTATGAAAAATAATATGAAGAAAATATTTATAATTTTTACGTGTGTTTTTACAGCAGCTTTTGCATTTGCTCAAGAAGAAAGTGTTGATATCTTTTCACAAAAATCCATTTATTCTTATCAGGTTTATGGACAGACATTTGAAATATTCGAATTAACTTATGAAAATAAGTTCGCCATGATGATTGTCATGTCAGATAATAAGACAAAGGCGGTGACGACTTTTGATACGGAATATCCGACAGATTTTTTTATTTTTTCAGAATGGTATGATAGTAAAAAAGAATATTCAGCAATTGTAAAGAAAACTATTGACTTTTTGTCTGACAGTATGAATTTGATTTCTCTTGCAGATATGAAAGATATTTGTGATATAGCTCCTTGCTGTGAATTGACCACTTACAAATTCAGGGAAGATAAAAATGTCATTAGTATCAGTTACATCTGTTTGGATTTTGAACAATTTTTTGATGTGGCTGTAATTTATAATGCGAAAGGAAGGGCATATGCTCTGAAACGCTACGCAGATGAAATATAAAAGAAATATCTTTGGCAGGGTAGTCCCAGTTGATGAAAAACAAAAAAATACGGTCCGTAATTTTCTGGATAAGAATGAAAATGCCCGTATAGCCAGTCAGCTGTTAGAGTTGAACTTTTTAGCCGGTGTATTCTTTGTTTGGGAAGTAATTTTCCTTGCCGGTGAAATCTTTGGCATTGAATTAAAATTTACAGGGGAGAAACGGTTTCCAGGTATTTTCCTGTTTGTGGTGTTGCCGCTTTTGTCTGGTTGTTTCAGGATAGCAGTGTTGGACAGTTTTCTTGATACGTTCAGCTGGAAAATAAAATGGTGGTTTACATTTCTGACTTTTATGGGGATTGCCGGAATTATTTTTTATGCAAAACATACGGCACAGGCATAATGTTCTTAAAAAAATCCATAAAACGGAAACATCCCTGACTGGTGGGGTAATCCTTCTGACAGGGGTGTGATTTATCCGGGTCGACGGCTCTGAGCCTGGATGTAAAAAAGCATTCTGCACGTTCGCACCGGGATCCGCCATTCGCATTGGAGTGGGTATGCCCTGGTGCCTTACGCTTTACTGGGTCTGACCTAATGCGCCGGAAATGCTGAACGCCCTGTCACCGATTTTTTCAATCTGGCGTACAATATCAATGTAAAGAAGTTCTGATTTTACATCGGCACCGTTTTCAAGACGCTTTCTTGCAACTTTTTTCAGATTCTTGCGGAAAAGGTCAATCTGGTCTTCCAGTTCCCTTGCCATTTCAAGTTTTTCCGGATCAAGATGCTTGTTTATGTTGATGTGAATGAACTGGAGGAACTGCCGTACCAGTTCTACATAAGGAATAAGGCGGTCTGTGTCTTCTACTTCAAATTTCATATCTTTTTCGATACTGCGTTTCAAAAGCATACCGATATTGAAACATTCGTCCGTCATGCTTTCTAAGTCAGAAATAATCTGGAGCATTATTGAAAGGTTGTCCATCTGTTTTTCTGTTACCGACAGCCGCTCAATATGGACGATGTATCTTGAAAGCTGCTCCTGCATCTGGTCAGCATAATCTTCTGCTTTTTCCAATGAACTGAAATGGGTGTCAATAAAATTTGCATCCCTGTTCATAAGGCCGTGCTGGATTCTGTCGAACATTTCGGTTACAAGATCCGTCATGTTTGCAATTTCCTTTTCTGCGCGGATGATGTGGGCTGCAACATTTTCTTTACCGATATTGTTTGTCTGGAAATCCAGTTTGTAAATCCTTGTCTTCTCTTTTGGATTGTCTTTGATGATATAATTTGTGATTGTAACGATCTGGTTTGTAAAAGGCAGGAACAGGATTGTAGAAAGTGTTTTGAATACTGTATGGAAAATTGAAATCTGGATTGCAATGTTGGCACCGGATGGTGTAAGGAATTCAACAAGTGATAGGAACGGATGAAAGAAAATCAGTGCAAGGACTGTACCCACAGCATTGAAAAGTACGTGGATAAGTGCAGAACGTTTTGCATCTGTTGATGTTCCGAAAGCTGCAAGTACTGCATCAATTGTAGAACCGATCTGGCTTCCTAATGTCAGGGCTGCTGAAAATTCCCATGAAATCAGGCCTTTGAATGCCATGGTGATTACAATTGCTGAAAAAGCACTGGAAGAATGCAGGAAAGCAGTTATCGCAATACCTATAAGGAACCCAAGAAGGATGGAAAGTGCACCTTTTGACTGGATGTCTGTAAACCAGCCCAGCTGTGAAAGCTGCTCAGGCTCAAGGGAAATTGCATCAGAAAGCATGCTCAGTCCAAGGAACAGCAATCCGAATCCCATTAAGGCCTCGCCGATATTCTTGTAATGCGCCTTCTTTAACAGCGTAAAGAAGAATCCTATTCCGAAAATCGGGATTGCAAAATCCGAAATCTTGAAATTGAATCCGAAAATGGAAACAATCCACGCTGTAATAGTGGTACCGATATTGGCACCGAAAATTACACCTACGGACTGCTGTAATGTCAGAAGCCCTGCATTTACGAATGTAACTACCATTACCGTAGTAGCACCGGATGACTGGATAATCATTGTAATGAATAATCCGGTAAACAATGCAAGGAAACGGTTTCCCGTCATTACGGCGAGTGCACGCTGCAGTTTTTCTCCTGCACTTTTCTGTACACCGTCGCTCATTAATTTCATTCCATAAAGAAGAAATGCCAGGCTGCCGATTAGTTCCAGTATGGTTTTTAGGATGGGCATTTGGGAAACCTCAGAAAATTAGCTTGTGCTTTGATTAAAAAAGAAAGGCTTTTTTAAAAATCGCATTTTATATTCCATAATATATTATAGATTCATACTTTTCAATATAGTAAAAAAATACTATTATCATTTTTATGAATTTAAGAATATCATTTTATTTTTGTGTGATTGCCTTTATACTCATTTTTTCTTTCCAGTCCTGCAACCGGACTGATGTTGTGGTCAATCATGAAAAAAAAGACAGCCCTGTTCAGGCTTCTGATGTTGCTTCTGTAAAGAAAGTCGTACCTTCCTGGCATCCTGTAAAGGAAAAGATTTGTATTGTTTTTGGTTATGGTTATAATGAAAAGGAATTTGTTGAATCCCTGCTGGCGGAGCTGGAATCGAAATACGGCATTGACGACGGAACTCCGGAAGGAGGACTCATTTATCCGCTGGTATTCCCGGATGATTTTAAACAGGGGGCTGATGCGCGGATAATGAGGCTTGCCCAGAAACTGGAAGGAATCGACCTTGCCGGCCTTATAACAGTCGGCGCTCCTGAAAATACGAATTATGCCCTTGCAAGACTTCAGGAAGAATGGGACAACAATATGCCCTTTCCCGTTTATTCATATTTTCCGCAGGATGACATAATGGGAATGGAAGCCACATCGGATTTTGTTGTTGACCTGGCGTCTGCTGCTACTGGTTCCGGAGATGGGGATGGAAATGAGGAAGTTGAAGTTTCAAGGAACCATCATATAAAGGAAATCCTTGATTCTTCCATTGAACTGATGCTGTTGTCTGAAAAACCGCTTCCAAAAGATAAAAACCTCTATCTTCATGTAAAGCAGCTTTTAGGTCGCTATTTTGAAGTTTCGCCTTACATTGATCCTGAAACTGGCGTCCAGCAGATTAATCATTTTGTAATAGAAGATGTAACGGATCATGAATAGCCTTTTACAGACTGAATCTTTGCTGATTGGCTCGGAAAGCGATGTGATTGAATTGTCCCGTAAAAAGAATGCCAGGCTTTTGGTTTATTCTGATTCCCACGGTAATAGCGATGTGGTAAGGAATATGTTGGATCATTTCATGGAGCTGGATGCCATGGTTTTCTGTGGCGATGGAGCAGGGGAACTGGTTTCTCTTATGGCGGCAGCATCCAGAAACAAGCGGATCTTAAATAAACTTCCTCCTGTCATTGCCATGGTAAAGGGGAACGGAGACTGTGAATTCTGGCCGGTGACTTTCCCGGTACGGAAAAATCCTGTATTTTCGTCGGATGGCTCTGAATTCAATGAACTGGTGATTCCACGTAATTTGATGTTTACTGCTGCCGGAATGAACATTTACCTGACTCATGGACATGAAAACGGTGTGTATTACGGGCTTGATAATCTTGCTTATACAGCTCTTGAAAAACAGTCTTCACTCGTATTTTATGGACATACCCACGTGGCGGCCCGTGTAGTTTCAAAATCAATGTATCTGGTAAATCCGGGGAGTTGCACTTCTCCAAGGCGGGGACTTCCTCCTTCCTGTGCTATTGTGGACATAAATGGGGAAAAAGGAACTTTTGAAGTTGTATTCCACCGGATTACGGCATCGTCAAAGGGCTGGGAATTTACACCATTCATTCCTGCTGTAAGCGCTTTGTGGTAACCGGATTTAAGGAAGGTGTCCGGTAAGTTTCTTTTTGTGCCGAGGTCCGGTTTAACATCGTCATTCAGAATGTCAATCTGGAAGCATTTTTGCATTGTCCAGAAGGGCCGCAAGGTCTGTATATCCATCCAGAATTACGGATCCCATCATGATGTTACCAATAGGACCTGTAAGCATACCGTTCCTGAGTTTTACATTTGCATATGCTTCGTCATAATCGTCTACGAGGGTCTTTACAATCTGGGCATCAAGCTGGTTTTTTGCGGCCATATCCTGAAGTATCGCAATGGTCTTTTCTTTTGGAAATGAAGGTTTGTATGTACGTGCATCAGTCAAAGCGCTGGAAATGTCGGCTACTGCCATAAGTCTTTGCTGTGGCGTAAGTTCTTCTGCCTTAAGGTGGTTTGGGTAGCCTGAACCGTCAAGTTTTTCATGGTGGCGGGCTGCAATGTCTGCAATTTTTTCTGAAACAAGTCCGCGGTAGATATGTTCACCTTCATCAACATGACTCTTCATTATGGCCATCTGTTCATCGCTGAGTTTTCCGGCAAATTCCAGTATCTCTGGATCTACTGCCATTTTACCAATATCATGAAGGATGGCACCGGCAAAAAGTTCATCGATTTCCATTTCAGTCATTCCCATCCGCTGTCCGATTTCACCTGCAAATCCGGAAGTGCTGATTATGTGGGTGACTGTAGAAGTACTGCGGAAGTCGATTGCATAAATCATCATTTTGAGCAGCATGAATGTGTCATTGTAATCAAATGAATTGGAATTGCATTCCTTTGTTACTTCTTCGAAAAATGTCCTGTTTTTCAGATTGCCTGTAATTTCCCCGTTTTTGTCGGCATTAAAGAACATCTCCAGATATTTCCTGTTGTATGTTGCCGTCCATGTCTTCATTATTTCATTTGCATCATATACATATGCATTCTTTTTCAGTGTTATGCACAACCTTGCACATGTAAAGATGAGGGAAGCATATTCTGCAAGGTCGCCGGTAAGACGTTTTGCCGTTTCGTAGTCATTTTTCTGCAGGAAAATGGTTTCAGCCTTATTTTTTAGCGGTGTCATGTAGCGTAGAAACAGATATGCGTATGTTGTCGTATTTGTGGTGTTTTTCTGTATATAGTCATCAATTTTTTCTAATTCATCATATTTGTAGGCACCAATGGAAAAGAACAGTGTCAGCAGCAGTATGGTGTCATGGTCAAACTGTTTTTCAAGACCGAATTTTTTTATTATGCTGAATGTCATGTAACAGGTTCGTTCACTCAGGTCAATATGGATTGGATTTATGTCCGAGAGCATTTCGCGGATTATATTCAGGATTGCACCTGCTGAGAGAAGGTTTTTCGGGTAATAAATATCTTTTTTATTCTGTTCCATAATTCCAGTTTGCATCAAAACGCTTTTTTAATTATCAGGGCTATTTTATGGGATTCCCTGGAAAATTACAATTTTCAGAGAGGCTTAAATGTTGATTTCATAAGTGTCCCTGACTATAAAAATCCTTTTAATTATACCATGAATTCGAGATTCATGTAACTATTACGGCATGATTTATGAAAATAAAAAGACTGTGTCCGGCTATAGCGCTGTTGGGTAACGATGAATCCCGAAGTGTCGACGGTAACGCCGTAAAAATGCGAAAGTAATTTTAGCGAGTCTCCGAGAAGCTATGCTTCGAAGGCGGAAAAGAAAACTTGTTGCACCGGAGGAATAGCGTGCTTAAGACGCTGGCACATTTTCCACGGTAATGCATTTTTTTTCAGCATCACTTTTACCGGCATAGCCAATAAAAAAGCCTGACTCCGGCTTGGAATCAGGCTGGCAAATTACTTTTTTACCGTTTTTGACTACTGGATGATTGGTTTCATTGCAGTCATGTATGCACGGAGCTTGCGTCCTACAACTTCAATAGGGTGGTTGCGGATTTCAGCATTTACGGCTACGAGTTCACCGTTGCTTACGCTGTTGTCTTTTGCAGAAAGTCCGCATCCGATTACGTCTGTATCAATCTTTGGCATGAAGTCCTTTTCAAGCATTGGGACTGCAACATTTGCAAAGAGGTAACAACCGTATTCTGCTGTATCAGAAATAACGCGGTTCATTTCATAAAGCTTTTTGCGGTCAATGAGGTTTGCAATAAGCGGAACTTCATGGAGTGATTCGTAGTATGCGCTTTCTTCCTTGATTCCTGCATCAACCATTGTCTCAAATGCAAGTTCACAACCTGCCTTTACCATTGCAACAAGAAGGATACCCTTGTCGAAATAATCCTGTTCTGTGATTTCGTCAGTACCTTCTGTGGTTGTTTCAAAAGGAAGTTTTCCTGTGTTTTCGCGCCATGTAAGGAGGTCATGATCCTTGTTTGCCCAGTCCTGCATCATTGTAGAAGAGAATTTTCCACTGATGATGTCGTCCATGTGCTTGCAGTAAAGTGGCTTGAGGAGGGCTTTAATCTGCTTTGAAAGCTCATTTGCGCGGATTTTTGCAGGATTTGAAAGACGGTCCATCATGTTTGTGATACCGCCCCATTTGAGTGCTTCAGAAACTACATTCCATCCGTGCTGGAGGAATTTTACTGCATATTCTGGGGAAAGTCCCTTTTCTACCATCTTGTTGAAACATACAATTGTTCCAGCCTGGAGCATGCCACAGAGGATTGTCTGTTCGCCCATAAGGTCAGACTTAACTTCTGCAACGAAAGAAGATTCCAGTACACCGGCCTTTGAACCGCCCATGCCTACTGCGAGGGCTTTTGCATATGCCCAGCCTTTTCCTTCAGGGTCATTTTCAGGATGAACTGCGATAAGGTCTGGTACACCGAAACCGCGCTGGAATTCGTGCCATACTTCTGTACCTGGTCCTTTTGGAGCACACATTACTACTGTGATGTCCGGACGGATCTGCATTCCTTCTTCAATCATGTTGAATCCATGTGAGTACCAGAGTGCTGCACCCTTCTTCATTTTTGACATGACTTCAGTGATTACCGGTGTGTGCTGCTTGTCTGGAGTAAGGTTTCCAACAAGGTCAGCTGTAGGAATCATTTCATCATATGTTCCTACTTTAAATCCGTTTTCAGTTGCATTCTTCCAAGACTGACGCTTTTCTGTAATTGCAGATTCGCGGAGTGCGTAAGATACATCAAGTCCTGAATTTTTAAGACACATACCCTGATTGAGTCCCTGTGCACCACAACCAACGATAACGATTTTCTTTCCCTTAAGTGCGTTTACGCCGTCAGCAAATTCTTCTTTAGCCATTGAACGGCAGTGTCCCAGCTGAATGCGGGCTTCACGCCATGGAATTGAATTGAAATAATTGTCACCCATAATGAAATTCCTTAATTAATAAGATTGATGCTTTTACTTTAATGTAAAAATGTGATTGCGTAAAGTGAATTAATATAAATTGTATATTGCATGAAATGCAATATATGCTCTGATGGCAGCGTATTTACACCGGTTATGATTTTATGTTGAAACCACCGTTTTTTTTTGTTATTCTATCTCAATTATGAAAAAATTCATCCTGGCATTTTTTGTCATTGTTACGGCAGTCCTTGCATTCTTCTACTTCAGTAAGAAAACCAGTGAAGATTCTGGTACGGCAGTTCAGATAAATACTGGTACAGTGGAAGACTCTCATAAAGATTCAGATGACTCAGAGTCGGTTACATCTATTGAAGAAAATACGCCGGTTTCATTCATTGCCCTCCGTCCGGATGAAATACTGCTGAGTTCCATGGGCGTCAATCTTGACGATGACCATGCAGATGATGAAATCATTGTAGTCAAGAAGGGAACCCGGCCGAATCTTTATCTGGTCATCGGTATTTATAATTCCCGTACATCAGTTTATGACCGTGTTGCAGAAATAGAAACAAAGGTTACCCAGTTCCGTTCGTTTTCATATAATGTGATGGATGTTACAGGTGAACACAAAACTTCAATCATATATCAGGGGTTTACGGAAAACGGTGATTCCGTAATGCAGATTTTTCTTTGCCGTACTTCAGGCGGGAATTTTGCAATGGACAGGATTGGTGATTTCCGTTCTGACGGAACAATATTCATCCAGCAGCATACACGGACTGATACTTATGAACTTTCCCAGTCAATCGGACGTAGTTTCCCTGTGTGGGTTTACAGTTCTGATACAAGGGAAGGTGCGGGTAACCTGAGTCAGGTTCAGACTGAATACGACTGGGATCCGGCGGCTAAGAAATATGTGCAGATCCGCCAGATTTATGTTACCGGAAAGAATCTTGCGGCAAAAGAGCTGGCAAGAATCCAGGATGGAACCGTAAAGACATTCGCCAACTATCTGAACGGACTTTGGTACAAGACATCGAACTCTACAAATGAAGTCCGCTACATTTTCTTTGACTATGAAAATTCTGAAGTCAACTTTCTTGTAAATGATACCCAGGAAGTTTATACATGGCTTGAAAGTAATCTTTACCGTAATGGTATCTATCTTTCGGCTGTGAACAATTCTATAGAAAATCTCCGCCGCCGTTTTGACATTACGCTTACCGACCTTGATGAAATGCGTGTCCGTGTTTATGACGATGTCCGCATGAGGATCGGTGCGGATGCTTTATGGGATGGTCAGTACCGTAAGCTCAATGTCCGTAAAGCATTCCTTTCACAGGAAGAAGATACCGGTGTGAAAGATCTCGTAGCTCGGCTTGAAGGATGCAGCCAGTGGTATATGCCTGATGGTACCGGTTTTACATTCAAAAATGGCCGCTACACTGTAAACAGTGAAACGCTTAATGAAAGCGGTGTTTATTTTGCTTCTAAAATCGGTAATGAATATGTCCTCCAGTTCAATACGGCACAGCAGGCCCGCTATCTTGATGACGCTTATATACTCCGCTATGCAAAAATAGAACAGGAAATTGACACTGATAGAAAAAAGAAGACTGTTTATGTTGATGATCCGGATAAGGTCATTCTCTATCCAGCAGTAATAATGGCTTCTGAGTGTTATGAAGCCTCGGACCGTCCCCTGCATCTTTCAGCTGCTTCTGACTGATGAGTTGATGATGATATTGACAATACCCCTTTACATTAATACTATAAATAGCTATGACTGCAAACGAATTACGTTCTAAATATATCGAATTCTTCAAAAGTAAGAATCATGTTGAGATTTCAGGACAGTCTCTTATTCCTGAAAATGACCCGTCAGTTTTGTTTACAACAGCCGGAATGCACCCGCTTGTTCCTTATCTTCTTGGTGAAAAGCACCCTGCAGGAACACGCCTTACAGACTATCAGAAGTGCGTTCGCACCGGTGACATCGATGAAGTAGGCGATCCAAGCCATCTCACATGTTTTGAAATGCTTGGCAACTGGTCCCTCGGTGATTATTTCAAGAAAGAATCCATCGCATTCTCATATGAATTTCTTACAAGCAAGGATTGGCTTGCACTTGATCCAAAAAAGATTTCCGTAACTGTTTTTGCAGGCGATGAAAATGCTCCTCGTGATGAAGAAGCAGCTTCTTACTGGAAAGAAGTGGGAATGCCTGAAGACAAGATTGCATATCTTCCTGCTAGCGACAACTGGTGGGCGGCAGGTCCGACAGGTCCTTGTGGTCCGGATACAGAAATTTTCTACTGGGTTGGAGAAGGTCTTCCACCAGCAGGTTCAAACAAGGGTACAGACAGCGCCAACTGGATGGAAATCTGGAACAACGTTTTCATGCAGTTTGAACGCAAGGACGAAAAGACTCTTGTTCCTCTTCCAAAACAGAACGTAGATACAGGTATGGGACTTGAACGCACAAACTGTATCCTTCAGGGAAAGACAAGCGTTTATCTCACAGAAGTTTTCCAGCCTATCATTGCAGTCATCGAAAAACTTGCAAACTACAAGTACGGAACTGATGAAGCAAAGGACCGTTCTGTTCGCATCATTGCAGACCACTCACGTTCTTCCGTATTCATTCTTGGTGACCAGAAGGGTGTAGCTCCTTCAAACCTTGGTGCAGGCTATGTTCTCCGCCGTCTTATCCGCCGTGCAGTCCGCGAAGGAATGAAGCTTGGCATTGACAAGGCATTCCTTGCAGAAATTGCAGAAGCTGTAATCGCAAACTTCAAGTGCGCTTACCCTGAACTTGAACAGAACGCACAGAAAGTAAAGAGCGAACTCACACAGGAAGAAGCAAAGTTCCGCGATGCCCTCAAGAACGGTGAAAAGGAATTCCAGAAGATGATTCCTAACCTGATGAAGAACCCAAAGAAGGAAGTCAGCGGAAAGACAGCATTCAAGCTTTTTGATACATTCGGATTCCCTCTTGAACTTACCATGGAACTTGCAGCTGAAAACGGCTTTACTGTTGATACAGAAGGCTTCAAGGAAGCAGAACGCAAACACAAGGAAGCTTCAAAGTCCCTTGATGCAGGATCCGCAAAGGGCGGTCTTGCTGAACAGTCTGATGTTACAACAAAGTATCACACTGCAACACACCTTCTTCAGCAGGCTCTCGTCAATGTTCTCGGTGAGCAGGTTGCACAGAAGGGTTCAAACATCAACAACGAGCGCATGAGGTTCGACTTTACTTTCGAACGTCCGATGACAAAGGAAGAGATTCAGCAGGTTCAGGATATTGTAAACGAGCAGATCAAGGCCGACCTTCCTGTAACAATGGAAATCATGCCTCTTGATAAGGCAAAGGAAGAAGGCGCACGCGCCCTCTTTACAAACAAATACGGTGAAGACGTAAAGGTTTACACAATCGGACGCGATGTAAAGAATGACTGGTTCTCAAAGGAAGTCTGTGGTGGACCTCATGTTCAGCATACAGCCCAGATCGGTGACTTCAAGATTGAAAAGGAACAGTCATCTTCTGCAGGTGTACGCCGTATCCGTGCAACAATCAGCGGTGGGCTTCCACTTGATAAGTAATTTATAGGAGCCTCTGAAGATTTTGATTTTTAGAGGTAATTTTGAAAATGCGGTGTTTTTGACTTTGTAATTTCAAGGCTGAAAAAACCGCCGGCATCTTGAAATGGTATTTTCAAAAATGCCCTTGTGAAGTAATCTCTGGAAATTGCATTTTTTGGGGATTCCCGTAACTTTTATATTAAAAAAAATGTTAAATAAATGTAAATCTGGTGAACAATCAGGCTGGATTTGCTGGTAATTTTTGTAAAGTAATAGGAATTAGTTTTATGAAACGATTTGTTTGTGGTGCAGTATTTCTTTTTTCTGCCATGCTCGGTGCTTTTGCCCAGTCTTCATTGCAGCCTCTTGCAGTAGTAAAATTGAATGGTTTTGAAACTGTAACTGTTAAAGATGTAAAAGACCGCGTTGATGTATATCAGCGTCAGGCAAACCGTACTTTGACTCCGGAAGAAAGGTCCCAGATTCTGGAATCCATCATTGATCAGAAACTTGTGGTGCAGGCTGCTCAGAAAGAAGGCCTTTCCCTCCGTGACAGTGATGTTGAGCAGTACTTTCTTCAGAATATGTCACAGCAGATAGGACGTCCGTTTACAGAAAAAGAACTTGCTGATTTCATCCGTCAGCAGACAAACATGAGCCTTGATGATTTCCTGAAGAGCCAGGTTGGAATGGGAACTGCTGAATACAAGGCATATCTGAAAAACCAGCTTATTGCACAGCAATATGTATTGAAACAGAAACAGAATGAACTGCAGTCTGTAGTAGCAACTGATAAAGAAATCCGTGATTTTTATCAGCTTAATAAGGCATCTTTCGTATGGAACGACATGCTCAGAATGTTCCTTGTTTCAGTACCAAAAGGAAATGATGCTGAGGCCGCATCTAAAAAGATTGCTTCTCTTATGGCTGATTATAAGGCAGGAAAGCTTACTGCTGACAAGATGCGTGTACAGGCTAGGAATCCGGATGTCGCTGGTTATCAGGCTGGAGACTTGCTTATAAGCAAGACTGAACAGCATGCCCTGCAGCTGGGTATCGGCTATGACCGCCTTCTTAAGATTTTTGATGAAAAAATGAATGTCGTTTCTGAAGTAAAGGAAACAGACAGGGATTATCAGTTTTATGTGATTCTTGAAAAATATTCCGCAAAAATGCTTGATATTTCTGATGTAATTCAGCCAGGCAGCAATGTTACGGTTTATGAATATATAAAACAGAATGTAACTCAGCAGAAGCAGAGTCAGGCAATGATTATGGCTGTTCAGGATATTACATCCAAGCTTAATACACCTGCAAATGTTGAACGTAAGAAAACTGGAAAAGATCTTGAAAAACTTCTTTCTTGGTAAGGTGATATTGTGACACGTAGAAAAAGTAGAATAATTGCATTTCAGGCTGTCTATTCTTGGGATGTAGGAAAGATTTCAGTTGATGATCTTTTAAAATTTGAATGGGTTGAAGAAATTACTCCTGAAGATGAACCAAATCTTGCATTTTCACGTCTTTTGATAGCGGGTACGATTGAAAATATTGATGAAATCGATGCAGCGATAAAGTCTCATCTTTCTCCAAAGTGGGATTTTAACAGGTTGAATAAAGTTTCGCTAGCTATATTGCGTATCAGTATTTTCTGCCTGTTTCATCAGAGAGATACGCATTCTTCCATTGTAATTGATGAAGCTGTAGGTATTGCCAAAGAATACGGCGCTGATGATTCTTATAAATTCATCAACGGGCTTTTAGATACCGTAGCAAAATCCCTCCCTGAACAAAAATGACTTTATCCCCGACGCACTTGCATCGGGGTATTTTTTTATTTTCAAGTGTGTTCAATAATATTCCGATATAGTTATGGAAAGGATTTAATTTATGAATAGACTTTCTGTTGTTAAGATGATTTCAGCCGTCTTCCTGGCTTTGATGTTTTTTTCATGTTCTTTCCGCTTAAAATCTAAAAGCATACAGGTATCTGCTAATTTTGATGAAGTTGATCAGTGCATTTATCTTGGTCAGACAGCAGATGCAATGAAACTTCTTGAAAAAATGGCAAAAAAATATGCTGATCCGTCAACTGCCATAAGTGTGTATAAAAGGTATGCACTGATGGGAGAAACAAAGCATTGTGAAAAAATCCTTGCAAAGTCTTATAAGAATAATCCAGATTCAATGGAACTTGCAGCCCTTTACTGTCATCTTCTTGCTGGAATTGAAAAAATTCCGGTGGCTTTAAGGGTTGGAAAAAAACTTGCGGGTACTAAATATGGTTCTATTTATGCCGAAGTTTTTCTACGTTCGGTGTATTCTGAAAAAGATAGCAAGAATTTTGATTACTATTGCAGTCAGGAATTTATAAATATCTTTGTTGATGCATACAATGGTTCTTATGACAATGCATGGCTTAGGAATGCTGCTGTAGCATATTTAAAGGATGGAGAATATCTTAATGCTGCTTCGCTTCATCCAGACATGTTGAAAAGTCCTTCTGATGCATATTTCTGGGCCTGTGTGATGTTTGATTCTGCAAAATATGGAAAGGCTGCCAGTGATTTGGAATGGATCCGCGAAAAACGTCAGAAATCTGACGAGTACGATTTTGAAGAAGCAGATATTTATGAAGCATTACAACATGCGGTACAGATAAAGGATAAGGATACTGTCTCTGAAGTAAAGATGATTTCCCTGCTGTCGGACTCTTATGTGTGTCTTGGAGAAGATGATGCAGCTGAACATATACGCAATGACCTGATTGCTTCACTCATGCTTGAGGATGCTCAGGATCCGGAATCTGACAGTCTTCTGCCGGCGGTGTACTTAAACAGTGCTCTTTTTTCAATGGCAAAAGATGACCTGCCTGCTGCTTATAATACTCTGAGTTTTCTTGTAAATAAATGGCCCGACTTTGTTCCAGGGCTCATTGCTTACGGAAATTATGCATACAATACGGCAATGAGGCAGTTGAATGATCCTCTTACTAATTCTGTACGGGAAGCAGGCGTCCGTTCTCTGGATATGAAACTTTTTGATGAAATACCAAAAATTCCAATTGCTGACGTATTGTTTAAAATGGAAGAAAGTCTGAAAAGACAGGACAGCGATGTCCTTTATGTAGCAAAACTGAATCTGGAAGACAAGATTTCAAAGGAGACTGACGAACGGCTCCGCCTTGCAAAAATATGGCGCGTGCTTGAACGTAATACCGTTTCTACTGATTTGTATCCGCCTGAAATTACCAGATATGCTGTGTATGGCCTTTTGTCATTAGGAAAAATTGAAGAAGCTAAAAAACTTTTTGAGCGGTATGTGGCATCGCGGTACAATTTTAGTGAAAAAGAACCGTTTGAAACTGAATGTGCCCGGAAAATGCATTCAATGCAGTTGTGGGAAATAGAATATCAGGCTTGGTTTGCTGCATATGCAACGAATGGACAGCTGGCACGCCGTCTTTATGAATATTCTGTTTACGAATCTGATTCCCTTTACCAGGGAAATGGAACGGAAATTTCTCCGCTAGCCGCAATATCGTCAGCTGCCAATCTTGCAATGATTTATTCCAGTATAGGAATGAAAGACAAAGCTGCTGAACTTTATGGAAGGGCAGGCGGACGGGCAACTGACAGCTTTGAAAAATCTGAAATAATGTACCGCCTTGCATGCGTGTATATGGCTAAAAAGGAAAAGGATGCAGCTGTCAAGGCTTTGGAATACTGTCTGTTCCTTAATCCTGGAAACTACCATGGAAGGATGATGTTGAATAAAATCCGCTATTAGTAGTGGTTCAGAAAATTACTATTTCTTAATAAAAAAGGAACTGAATTTCAATGTGAATGAACTTCAGTTCCTTTTTTTATGGAAATAAGCTGATTTATTTTTCGATGATTGCAATGATGTCAGAATTTTTAAGGATGAGGTATTCTTCTCCATCCATTTTAATCTGTGTTCCTGCATATTTGTCATACATAATGCAGTCGCCTGCTTTTACAGTAATAGGATCCTTTTCTGTTCCTGGTCCGACAGCTTCAACAATTGCAGTTTGTGTCTTTTCCTGTGCTGCATCCGGAATAATGATTCCTGATGCTGTTTTTGTTTCTGCCTTTTCAGCTTTTACGAGAACTCTGTCTGCTAATGGTTTGATTTTCATGTTTAATTACTCCTGTAAATAAATATAAGAATTTTGATGTCATTTCGTCAAGAAAAATCTGTGTGATTCTTTTCTGCCGTGCAGTTATTTTAGAATGACAGTGGACTTTGGTGCAACTGTAAGCTTTCCTGATTTTACTGCAGATTCTTTTTTTGAGGAAAAAAGAATTTTCATTCCGGCATCTTCAGGTATTATGTCCAGTTCAATCTGTTTATCTGCAAGGTTGAATATTACCAGACATTTTTCTGTTTCACATTTCATGTACCAGGCGGTTATTTCCGTTTTTTCGAAATCTGCCGGCAGAAGGTGACCTGTGGCAAGTGACGGTATGCTTTCCTTCAAACTGATGATTTTCTTATAATAATTGAATATGGAATCTTTTTCCTTCTGTTGTAACGAAAGGGGAGCTGTCTTTTCATTATAATCAGATTCCAGCCAGGATGTCTGGTATTTGTCATTTCCCTTTTCATCCCACAAAAATGGAGTACGTATCTGTTCATCGGGTTTTGCACCGTTCATGGCAATTTCTTCGCCATAATAAACAAATGGTACACCTTCTGCAAAAATGTACATGGAAGCGGCAAGCTTGATTGAATCCGGATCATTTTTCATGAGCAGGGGAGTACGTGCCTGATCATGATTTGAGAGGAAAGGACAATCAATATATGCTGGATTTTTTTCTGCGTATGACCTGTAATCATTTGAAAGGCTTTTTGCAATGCTGTTGTTGAATCCATCTTTGTTTTTTATGGCATTAATAATCTTTGTACCCATGTCAAAATGAAATGTAGCCGGAAGCCCCTTCATGTATTCTGCCCTTGTGCCTGTATTTTCCCAGACTTCACCAACCATGAATGCATCTGGCTTTACGGATTTTACATAACCGCACATTTCCTCCCAGAATTCAACTGATTTTTTCTGCCCGTCTTTGTCTGAAAGGGGAAGCTTGACACTGTTGTAAACGTGTCCTGCTGCATCAAACCTGAATCCGGAAATTCCTTTGTCCAGCCAGAATTTCAGTACATTTTTGAATTCCTCCCGGAGTTCAGGACAGTCAAGATTGAAATCCGGCATTCCTTCGTAAAAGAGACCTGCATAATAGGAGTTTAAATCTGCGTCAGGATTGATTTTCAAGTCTGGAAAGTGGGATTTTATTGAATCTGCTTTGTTCCATACTTTATGTTTCCATATACTGGCATTTATGTTCACTGAATCCAGATTGTCTGGATCAACCCAACGGTACCAGTTTCTGTGAGGGTCGGCCGGATTCATTGAAGCGGTGAACCATTCATTGTAGATAGAAGAGTGGTTGAACGGAATGTCCATTATGATGTCAATTCCACGTTTTGAGGCTTCTTTTATGAGGTTTTCAAAATCTTCCATGGTGCCATATTCTGGATTCAGGGAATAATAATCATCAGCTTCATATCCATGATATTGGTGGGAAGGAAAAACCGGCAGGAGCCATATACCGTTTATTCCCAGGTCATTGCCTTTTGACGGATTTCCGTCATTCAGGTAATCAAGTTTTGCAGTGATTCCGTTGAAGTCACCGGTTCCATCATCGTTACTGTCAGCAAAAGAACGTACAAACAGACTGTAATACACCCTGCCGTTATTTTTGCTGCCGGTTTCATTTGGTGTTGGCTGGAATTTGCAAGAAAATAATATCAGTGGTACGATAAATAAAAATAATCTTTTGTTTTTCATATAAAGAATTCTAAAACACAAAATGGTAATATTCAATAGACAATATTCCGATATACCATGTGGAGTTTAAGGATTTTCTTTAAAAAAATAACTTGATGTTTTGCAAGTTTGTTCAGGAGGATTTAATATAATGGTGAATTTGAACAGCAAGAAAAGCCTTGTATCATTCCTGGTGATAACGATGCTTTCAATTATTATTGGTACTTTTACTGTTTCAACATTACTTTCAGTTGAGATTGTAAAGAAGCGTACCATTGAATCTTCGAGGACTGACCTTGAGGTTATTTCTGCTGCATATGAAACGGCAGCTTCAAATTATGTTACTACCCGCATTGGCAGTCTCGACATGTATGTAATGGCTGACATCATTTATAATGGAGCCGAACCTGACGAGATTGGGGCATGGCTTACAACTACTACCTCAAGACGTCCTGATGTTTTTGACTATGTCCTTTTCATTGGAAAAGACGGCAATTCATATTACGATTCCGGCAAGACAGGCTATCATGGTGACAGAAAATATTACGACATGATTGTTAATAAAGGCATGGATGTAGTAGTAAATGATCCTACGTTTGCAAAGGCAACTGGAAAATCTTCTGTTATGATAGTCAAGGCAGCAAAGGACAGAAGCGGACGTCTTCTTGGAATGTTTGTAGGTGTCTGTCCGGTTGATTATCTCATAAATATGGTAAAAGGACTTTCTGTAGGTGAAGGAAGTTTTGCATTCATGCTGGACAGCCAGGGAAACGTAATTGCCCATCAGGATGACAAACTGATTTTTAATGCCAATTTTGTAAAAGATGTCGATACTGATGCAGGAATCAAAGCCGTTGCTGCGAAAATGACCAGTGGCGAATCTGGCGAAGCCAATGTCTTTGAGGGTACAAAAGATAAGGCCCTGGCTGTATACTCACCGGTTTCTGGAAGTAAATGGTCTATGGCTATTTGTATTCCTCAGAAACTCCTGAATAAGACCGCTGACGGGCTCAGAATTTTCCTTATTGCTGCTAATGTCCTCCTTGGTGTGATAATCGTAACAATCATGGCTATAATGATAGCCCATAGTATAAAACCATTGCGTCTTGTAGTAAACACTATAGATGACATTGCTTCTGGTCATGCCGACCTTACACAGAGAATAGAGCTTAAGGTTAATAATGAAATTGGTTCTGTAGTACTTGGTTTCAACGGATTTATTGAAAAACTTCAGACAATCATTTCCAGGGTTAAGGATTCAAAGGCAAATCTTTCTTCTGTCGACTCTGACCTGCAGGCAAGCATTCAGGATACAGGAACTTCCATTTCGCAGATTCTTGCCAACATTAGTACGGTAAAGTCAAATATACGCAACCAGAATGATAGTGTTCAAGGAACAGCAACCGCCGTTACTCAGATTTCTTCAAATATTGAATCCCTTGACAGGATGATTGAAAATCAGGCCAGTGGTGTTACGGAAGCTTCTGCTGCCGTTGAACAGATGATTGGAAACATTTCTTCTGTAAACCAGTCTGTAGAAAAGATGGCACTTTCTTTTGATGAGCTCAGGCAGAATGCTGCCAACGGTTCAGCAAAACAGCAGACTGTAAATGAACGTATTGAGCAGATTGAAAGCCAGTCAGCAATGCTTCAGGATGCAAACTCGGCAATTGCTGCTATCGCTGAACAGACGAATCTTCTTGCCATGAACGCCGCAATTGAGGCTGCTCATGCTGGTGAAGCTGGAAAAGGATTCAGTGTTGTTGCTGATGAAATCCGTAAACTTTCTGAAACATCTTCTGCCCAGTCAAGGACAATTGGTGACCAGTTGAATAAAATTAAGGAATCAATTGGAGAAGTTGTAAAATCATCTGCTGAATCAAGCCAGGCCTTCCAGTCTGTTGCAAACAACATCGCTGATACGGATGACCTTGTGCGCCAGATAAAGTCTGCCATGGAAGAACAACAGGAAGGTTCAAAACAGATTCTCGAATCCCTCCATATCATGAGTGACAGTACAGGCGAAGTAAGGAATGCAGCTGCTGAAATGACAGAAGGTAATAAGTCAATCCTTGATGAAATATCCCGTCTGAAAGAAGCTTCCAGCCAGATTGATGAAAGTGTTGCCGAAATGGATACTGGTGCACTGAAAATACGGGAAACAGGAAATGCATTGCAGGATATTTCCCAACAGATGGCTTCTTCAATTGACGAAATCGGTAAAGAAATTGATGAATTCAGGGTATAAGGTATCTTTAAAGATGCTTTTTCGAGATATTTTCGATTTGTTATCTTTTAATTGATTTGGCTATGTACGGTTATAGTGCAGCTGGATAATAAGGAATCTCGACGAATGGCGGGAAACTGTACTCTATGCTGATAAAGGCTATGTAGAATTAATGGTAAAATTAACTGCATGGTAGTGGTAGGGAGCGACGGCAAAGCCGGAAAATTGCGAAAGCAATTTCAGCGAGTCTCCGAGAAGCTAAGCTTCGAAGGCGGAAGGGAGCGACGGCAAAGCCGGAAAATTGCGAAAGCAATTTCAGCGAGTCTCCGAGAAGCTGTGCTTCGAAGGCGGAAGGGAGCGACGGCAAAGCCGGAAAATTGCGGAAGCAATTTCAGCGAGTCTCCGAGAAGCTAAGCTTCGAAGGCGGAAGAGACAACTCTTTTTACGGACATAGCCATTGATTTTTTGAATCCGGGGTTTATGACTCCGGATTTTTTTTGACATTTATGGAGAATTCCTTGTTCCGAAGTATTGTTGAGTAAAACATTAAAATTTGATAAAATGGACTTTATGAGTACTCAGAAAAATATTGATGAAGATACATTGAACAAACTGCTGTATCTGTCCAGGCTTTCTCCGGAAAGTACTGATCTTGCTACATTGAAAAAACAGGTTGATGATATTGTTTCATATTTTGAAACACTTTCTAAATATGATGACAGCGAAAATCCTTATGATGCTTATCCTTCAACAGAAAGTGACAAGCTTCGTGAAGATGAAGTAGTTGCCGGACTTGATATTCCTGATGTAAAAAAAGTTTCAAAAGACTTTATGGACGGATATTTCCAGGTTCCAAAAGTTTTGGGTGAAGGAGCATAATGATGAATTATACTATTGCAAGTGTAATTTCTGCATTGAAAGACGGAAGCCTTACCAGTGTTGATCTGGTTAAGAAATCCATTGATACTTTTGAACAGGATAAGAAGTCAGAACTTCCCCTTAATGCATTTCTTGAAATGTACGATGATGCAGTTTCAAAAGCAGAAGCTGCTGATAAAGCAATTGGTGAGGCAAAAGCTGCTGGAAAGCTTGACGAACTCTTTTCATCTAAGCCCCTCTTTGGTCTTCCTTTTGCTGTAAAAGATAATATTTCTGTAAAAGGAAAACACCTTACTTGTGGAAGTAAAATCCTTGAAGGTTACGTTGCTCCATATAATGCAACCGTAATCCAGCGTCTTGAAGATGCCGGTGCGATTCCGCTTGGCCGTTGTAATCAGGATGAATTTGCAATGGGTTCTTCTACAGAATATTCATGTTATGGTGCAACCCGTAATCCTATAAACCGCCAGTACGTTTCAGGCGGCTCTTCTGGTGGATCTGCAGCTGCGGTTGCCGCAAATCAGGCTCTTTTTGGACTTGGTACTGAAACTGGTGGTTCTGTACGTCTTCCTGCAAGTTACTGCGGAATCTATGGACTGAAACCTACTTATGGAGTACTGAGTCGCTGGGGTGTAGTTGCATATGGCAGTTCCCTTGATCAGGTGGGACTTCTTGGACATACTCCTGCGGATATTGCAACTGCCCTTAATGTAATGGCCGGACAGGATTTTTACGATGATACAAGTGCAGATCTGCCTGGAAAAGAAGAACTGGCTGATTTAAAGCCTTATTCTGATGCAGAACTTTCGGGATTGAAAATTGCTATTCCGCGCCAGTTTCTTGAAAGTAAAGGTCTTCTTCCTGATGTAGGAACTGTTTTTGAACAGACTAGAAAATGGTTCGAAGCAAAGGGTGCAAAAATTGATGTTGTGGATCTTCCAATACTTGATGCTTCGATTGCCAGCTATTATGTAATCGCCCTTAGTGAAGCTGCTTCCAACCTTAGCCGTTTTGACGGAATCCGTTATGGACGCAGGGTTGATACAGGCGATGGTTATGATGAACTTTATGTACATACCAGAAGTGAAGGTTTTGGACCGGAAGTAAAGCGCAGGATTGTAATCGGAAACTATGTCCTTTCTGAGCAGTTCTCTGGGGATACATACAAAAAAGGTATGACTGTGCGTGCCCGCATCCAGAAAGAAATGGCAGAACTGTTCCAGAATTATGACATGATTCTTTGTCCTACATGTCCGACACCTGCTTTCAGGCTTGGACAGAAGGTTGATGACCCTCTTGAAATGTATCTGAGTGACCTGTTTACGACTTTTGTTAATCTGGCACGCATTCCTTCTGTTTCTGTTCCTGCAGGTCATACTGCTGGTGCAGGCGTTGAAGCTGGAATTACAAAGGGATTTGATGGAGAATTTGCAAAGGCTGCTGCCCGTGGTGACAGTGATTCAATGCCGGTTGGAATTCAGTTTGCGGGACCGATGTTCAGTGAATTGAAACTTCTCCGCGTTGCTGAAGCATGGGAAAAAGAGCATCCTGGATGTGGTGTTCCTGTAGCTTTATAATTTCTGTATAATGCCGGTACTCTGGTTGCTTTGCATCGGAGTGTCGGCATTTTAATCCATTCACAATTGAAATTCGGCGGAGGCAGGGCACTTCGCAACGTTGGTAGCCGTTCTTCAGACTGGTGTATCTCTTCTTTTTTCCATAATTTATTGAATTTCATATTTAAAATTATTATATTAGTTAACGCATCGCATTATGAAAACAGTTAAACATTATTCAATTTGTACTTTTTTAATCCTGATTTTTGTTCTTGTCACAGGATGTAAATCAACAGATCATGCTTTGAAAATCAACAGTAAGGAATCTCTGGACGGGATTGATTATATTGTTTATCCTGAAGAACGTATTGATTTTCCTTCTGAATCAGATGGCGAATCTTTGGATGTGTTGACCAAAAAAGACGAATTTTCGGATTCGGATGGTGATTATTATATTTTCCTGCGTTTATATAATCCAAAATATAAAAAGGCATCACTCAGCGGCTTCCTTCAGAATTGCCTTGAAACTATGGAATTCAACGATGTTACCGGCAGTCATCTTGCCATAGGGTTTGACCTTACTGATAATTTTTATGGGCTTACTCTTTATGCAAAACCTAATTTCAAGCTTGAAGAATGTGAAAATGTAAAATCAAATGAATACATGAAGACTTGTGATCCGGAGCTTTCGGTGCAGTCCCTTTTTGCTTATAAGACGACTAAAGATGAATACGAAAAGGCAAAGGATATTGTTGAAAAATGTATTGAAACCGGCTGTATGACATATGCAGCAGATAAAAACTTTGCCATTGCCTGGGATACGGTCTGGAGGAAGGCTTCTTCCGATAAAAAGTCTAAGCATAAACTTCATATTCGGAAAAAGCGTAAGATCCAGCTTAATAATGAATTGGTATTCGATAAAAAGCATAAGTTTGTTTGTTCATCTGCAATAGGTTTTATACTTGATGAGTCAGTTGCTTCAATACATGATTATTTTGAAGAAAATGATATTGATTATGAATTTATGCTTCCAACGGATTATGCAAATATACCAGGTCTTGAACCGCTTTTTACTTCCAGATGGAAAGATTTTAATGAGTCAGCAGCAAAGTTTTCTCGGATGGATTCACGCATGAAGCGCTATGTAATAAAGCATGAAGAAAACATAAGTGAAATGCTTGCATCGGAAAAATAAAAACCCGGCAGTCCATGGAGTATAAGGGGATATCCATCGGTTGCCGGGTATTAGTTTTCTGTTTCAGTATTTCGGACTTTTCTTATTCATGCCGACGGGTTTAATATTTGGATGCAAACATCCTGGACGCTTGCATCGAGGTTCGTCATTTCCAGTTTATGTGCCTGCTTAATAAGCATGTCCAAAATAACAAATCAAATGCCGCATTTTAGTCTATGCCTTTTTCTGAAGGGCTAGTGTCATCCGGAAGTTGAGGCCGTCATCCTGAACTGTTTAGGAATCTGTTCGCGGCAATCAATCAGATGCTGAAACGGGTTCAGCATCTGATTGAACAAGCATGACGGACTGAAATGAATTCAACATGACAAAATGAGAGCGTCACACTGAAATACGTTCAGGATTTGCATCTCTCTGAATCTTTATATCATAAGGGCTTAACACTATAAAGCTTTAGTGTCCGGCATTTGTCTTGATAAAAAGAAGTTTTTCAGCAATTTCGTTTATAGATATTGCCTTACTTTCTTTCCCGCGCAAAGAAATCTGTATAACCTTTTTCCCGGAGTTTTGCTTCGAGGGCAGGCATTTCTTCTGATGGTGTCTTGCGGATTATGACCCTTGTAATGTCATCTGTCTTCTGATAGACAACATTCGAAAATCCATCCTTAAGGAGCTTCTGTGCAAGGTCATTGGCATATTCCATGTTCTTAAACGATCCAAGTTGAATGTCCCATACTTTTCCAGCTTCGTAAACTTTTTTAGCTGCTGTAGCTGCAGGAGCTTTTTCCGGTGCAGGAACTGTGTTTGCCTGTACATCCGGGTTCCAGTCTGGGAAACGTTCCTTCATAATTGTAATTGCTTTTTCAGCAGTCTGTTGGCTTATTTTTGTGTCAGCAGCAATCTGGACGATTTCAATATTTACTTTTGCAGTTCCGTCTTTAATGAATCCGAGGGCGGATGCGGCTGCCTTTGAGAGATCCAGTTCTCTTTCTGGAACAAAAGGACCACGGTCATTTACACGTACATTGATTGTCTTTCCATTGTCAGGGTTTGTAAGCTTTAATATTGTTCCGAATGGCAGTGTTTTGTTTGCACATGTGTAATCGTACATATTGAAAGTTTCACCGCTGGAAGTCTTTTTTCCGTGGAAGTCTTCTGCATAGAAAGATACAGTTGCGTTTGTTTTGTAATAGTCAGCAAATACTGAACCTGCAATCAAAGTTGCAAATAATACTGTTAGGAAAAATTTATAAGTTTTCATAAAATATTTATCGGAATAATTTGAATTCATATAAATGAATAAATTAAAATTTGTTTCTTTTTTCAGATGAAAGTCCTTGTGCGCTTTCTGTATTCTGGATAACCGGCTTTCTTTGACTGGCGGCCGTCTGCCAGCGGAATGCTTACGCACAGGAAAAGCAGCGTATTTGCAGCGGCACCTGTAAGGAGCATGTAATTTCCAGGCATTGCAGTAAGGCATGCGAGACCGATACCCCACCACATGAGTATTTCACCAAGGTAATTAGGGTGACGGCCATGTTTCCAGACGCCACTTTCAATGAAGACAGTGGTCCTGTTTTTCTGAAACCTGTGCATCTGGATATCGGCAAAAAGCTGTAGTGTTGCGGCACAAAAGGAAAGTGCAATGAAAGCAAGGCACAGTGGCTTGAATTTAACCTTGTCATGAATGGCAATTACAGCCGGTAATGTGCAGCCATAGACAATGAGTGTGGGTACAAGATGGATTCCTGTGAAATTTATAAACGGATAGAAGATGCCTGTCTTTTCCTTTAGCATGGTGTAGCGCCAGTCCTGGGCGGTAAGGTTGGAAAATGTATAGGCCCAGTTTGATGTCAGTCTGATTCCCCAATAGGATATGGCCAGCGTCAGAAGGATGCCCATTGTGTTCAATCCGCAGGATAATGCAAAGAATGAAATTATCACAAGTGGCTGGACACTCCAGTAAGGATCATAAACAGAGGCATTCTTGAAAATGACACTGAAAATGAATGTTATGACGGTTGCAAAAATATCGGCATAAAGCAGGGCAATCCTGTAATCGCAGGAAAGCCGTCTGTAGAATATAAAGCCGCCGGCAGTTGCCAATACATAGACAGCTGCAAGAATGATGAATGAAGCAGTTCTGTTTTTTATCATAAACATCATGATATGGTAAAAAAAGAAAAAGTGACAGCCGGAAAGTGACTGTTCCTGGCATTATATATGGAAAATTATGAAAGAAAAAATTTTCTGTAATGATGGTACAGATGGTTCATTTGTAAATGGCTATGCAGGATAGAATAAGCAGGGCAAATGCCATTTTTAAAGCTTTGTCATTTCTGAATGGTAGTAAAAAGTGGGGCTCAGATATGGAGTGCTGGCAGCGTCATGACTTTCCGGGAAGCTGTGCTGTGCACGTATCTCTGGAGGATGAACAGCTCCTTTTGCCAATATAGGAGCTGTTTTTCCATTGCTGGAACCCAGTTTTTTATAAGGCTATGTCCTTTCTCAGAAGAGGCCGAATCCTGTCGGACCTGCTTCATAGCCGCAGACGAACATGACATCCCCAAGCTGCTTCTTTACATTTTCAAGATATTTCAGAACATTCGCCGTCGTTGATTTCATCTTGTGCTCATAAAGATATCTGTCTGTCCTCGGATCATAGCTGCACAGCGAATAACTGTCTTTATGGACATCCATTCCTACATAAATTATACTTTCCATGTTGTGTCTCCTTTTTGCATTTTGGTAATGCTTTTGATTAAGTTTGTCTTACATAATTTTAAGCTGAATCCACGGTTTTGCAAAAATCAGGAGACACAACATATTGTCTATCAGAACATCGATACGTTGAGGTTCGTCATTCTTTTCCGTTCCAGCAGTAAGTGCAGAGCTTACAATGGTCAAGGCCTGTACTGTCCAGCATGTCATCAAGCCTGTGGAAACGCAATGTCGTAAAATGAAGCTGCTTTCTGATTTCTTCCTGCATCTTTTCATATTCAGGAGTGTCCGGATCGCAGTATTTTGCAAGTGTTTCCTGACTTACATTTTCGCCTTCGAACTGGCGGACAACACGGCGTGCAATCAGGTCCATTTCAGATTTAGAACGGCTGAAGTTCAGATATTTACAGCCGAACATAATCGGTGGACACGCAGGACGGACATGAACTTCTTTTGCACCGCTTTCATAAAGGAAATCCGTTGTTTCCCGAAGCTGTGTTCCGCGTACGATTGAGTCATCAATAAGCAGGATGCTCTTGTCTTTGATGAGCTGCTGAACTGGAATCAGCTTCATGTGGGCAATCAGGTTCCTCTGATCCTGACTTGTCGGCATGAAAGAGCGGGGCCATGTCGGTGTGTATTTTATGAAAGGTCTGGTAAAAGGAATGCCAGCTTCGTTGGCATAGCCGACAGCGTGGGCTGTTCCTGAGTCAGGAACTCCGGCAGCACAGTCAGGATGAATGTCGGCATCCTTATCACGTTTTGCAAGGTATTTTCCACAATTATAGCGCATCGCTTCAACATTTACGCCTTCGTAACATGCAGTCGGATAGCCATAGTAAATCCAAAGGAACGTACAGATTTTCATTTCCTTCTGAGGCAGCTGGAGCACTTCTACCTTGTCCGGAGTGACAAAAACAATTTCTGCAGGCCCAAGTTCCTTGTAATCTTTGTACCCCAGATTCATATAGGCAAAATTTTCAAAAGAAAGACAGAACGCACCATCTTTGTGTCCGATATGAAGTGGAGTCCTTCCCATTTTATCGCGGGCACCAAAGATTCCGTCTTTTGTAAGTATGAGCATTGTCAGTGATCCTTTGATTTTCTGCTGCACATACTGGATTCCTTCAAGAATTGTTTTTTTCTGGTTGATGAGGGCAACTACAAGTTCAGTCTGGTTGATTTCACCGCCGCTCATTTCAAGAAAGTGGGTATATCCGTCATTCAGGATTTCTTCTATAAGTTCGTCTTTGTTTGTAACGATTCCTACAGTTGTGATTGAAAAATCACCGAGATGGGAATGAACAAGAAGAGGCTGTGGTTCATAGTCACTGATGCATCCGATTCCATAATTTCCATGCATCTCATCGATGTCTTTTTCAAACTTTGTACGGAAAGGAGAATTCTGGATATTATGGATTGAACGCTGGAATTTTCCTTCTGAGTTTAGTACTGCAATTCCTCCGCGTCTTGTACCAAGATGTGAATGATAATCAATGCCGAAAAACAAATCCAAAGAACAGTCGCTTTTTGAAGCAACACCGAATATACCGCCCATTTTTTTCCTCTGATAATGTAACTTTGAAAATGCAGTGTTTTAACCTTGCTGTTTCAAGGATAAAAATCCGCAGACATACCGGAAAAGTATTTTTAGGAATGTCCGCGTGAATTATAATGGTTTTGAAAAATAAATTCTATAATGATGAATGTGGGAAAAGATTGACGGGCTTGCAGTCCGCTGAAAAGTTCATGAAAACCTGATTCTGCACCGGATTCAGGGTCTGGAATTACTTCCTTAATCAGAATACATCATGAGGATTGTTTCGATTATTTCCCTTAATCCAAGGAATGCATCTATCAGCCGTGAATCAAAATGGGTCCCGCGGCCGTCCAGCAGTATGTCAAAAGCTTTGTCAACTGAAATAGGTTCCTTATAACAGCGTGGTGAAACCAGTGCGTCAAATACATCTGCAACTGCCATAATGCGGGCACTCAGCGGAATTTCTTCGCCTTTTTTTCCATATGGATAGCCGCTGCCATCCCATTTTTCGTGATGTCCCTGGGCAATTTCCTGGGCGATTGTAACGTATTCCGGTTCCTCGATTTTTCCAAGGATTTCGTAAACTATACGGCCGCCTTCCTTTGTGTGCCGCTTGATCTGCTCAAATTCTTCCGGTGTCAGGCGTCCGGGCTTTTTGAGGATACTGTCAGGAACGACGATTTTGCCAATATCATGCATAGGGGCCGCTTTTACGATAAGCTCAATGTAATGGGGATTTATGGTTTCTGGAAACAGTCCCTTTTCCATGAGTTTTCTTGCAAGAATGTCCACATATGCAGCAGTACGGCGGATATGTTCTCCGGTATCACTGTCACGGTTTTCTACAAGGTTTGAAAGACCGATGATTGTGTTTGTCTGGATGTCTATGATCTGTGTCTGTTGGGCTGCCAGGGCTGCTTCTTTTTCTTCTATTTCAATTTCCTGAAGACCGACTTCCGTAAGGAGTTCATCGTAATTGTTCTTCAAAAGCTTGTTTTCAATAAGTTCACGTTTTGAAAGCCGTCTTGTGTAAAACGAAAGCCATATTACGGAAACGCCAAGTGCACAAAGTTCAATTGCTGCCACAGGCCCCAGCTTTGTTGAAATGGTCGGTAATACTGAAAACACGACAATGGGAACTGAAATAAGAAAGTAAATCGGTTCAACATTGAACAATACTACCAGCATGATGGCAATGATTGAAAGCAACATGATGGAAGTCAGGTGTTTGCCTAAAATAAAGAAATTCAATTCAAATGCAATGGTACAGCTTGCTGCACAAAAGATTATGGGGAGGGAATTTATATGGGGATTTTTAGACGGCTTTTTTTGAAGGATTTTTCCCCAGATGAGTCCCGTTACACTGAAAAGCAGGTAATATGTAAAATACAGGAACATGAAACGGTTTTCAGCGACGCTATGTCTGTACTTTAAATGAACGATGAGAAGCCCGATTATCGAAACATCAAATGCAAGGTAACTGATCTTTATTGAGTTGGCAAGATTTTCCAATGCCAGCTGTGGAAGGAATTCCTTAGGCATGACATAATGAGTTTTATACCACAAGAGGAAAAGTTTTAAAGATGGCTTTCTGAACATAAATTACCTCTGCAAAATATTGATATATTTACGGCAAAATTGTAACAACGTGATAGTACAATAGTATGAATTTTATAATTATTTTCAGATAAAACTCATATAATTTTGGCAATGTCCGTTTATAGTGTTGCTGGGTAACGACGAATTTCGTGGTGTCGATGCTCTGATAGAAACTTCTGCTCTATGCTGATAAAGGCTGTGTAGAATTAAAGGTAAACCTGTCTGCATAGTAGTGGAAAATAAGTAGGGAGCGACGGCAATGCCGGCAAAACTCACAAGGTGAGTATTGAGCGAGTCTCCGAGAAGCTGAGCTTCGAAGGCGTAAGGGAGAGAACTTGTTGCACCGGAGGGGCAGCATGCTTTACACGCAGGCGCATTTTCCACGGTAATGCAGATTTTTTTGCATTGCGCTTATCTGTAAAGCTGTTTAAATGCGGCTTCCCTGTGGCATTGCTTTAAGGCCTCCTTTACAAGGGGAATGTTTTCCCTTCTATTAAATTGCAGTAATGCGCGCTGGAGTTTCCTCTCATGGGCACCGCGGGCTACATAGACTTTTTCAAAAGTTCCGTCTGCTTCTGTTTTCCATGGATTCAGTCCTGTCCAATACATGCAGGTGGCAAGGCTTCCCGGGGTAGGATAGAAATCCTGAACCTGGTCCGGCACAAATCCCGTCTTTTTAAGGTACAATGCCACATCAACTGCTGCACTCAGGTCAGCACCCGGATGGCCGGCAATATAATAAGGAACGAGATATTGTTTCATGCCTAGTTCTTTATTGATTTTTTCATATTCCTCAGAAAACTGTTCATACACTTTATGGGTGGATTTCCGCATGAGCCTCAGGACATTGTCATTTACATGCTCAGGGGCAACCTTCAATTGTCCGCTGATATGGTATTTGCACAAGTCACGGAAAAAAGTCTTGTCCTTGTCACGCATCAGGTAATCAAAGCGGATTCCCGAGCGGATGAACACTTTCTTTACATTTGGAATTGCCCTGAGCTTTCCTAAGAGTTCAACATAATCTTTGTGGTCAAATTTTACGTTGGGACATGGATCAACACCAAGACAGTCCCGGTTTTTACATGCACCGGCTTTCTTCTGTTTTTCACAGGCATCATTACGGAAATTTGCCGTAGGGCCTCCGATGTCATGGATGTAGCCTTTAAAATCCGGATCCCGGGTCATTTTCTCTGCTTCATCAATAAGGCTCTGGTGGCTCCGGGACTGTATGCGCCGTCCCTGATGGAATGTGATTGCACAGAAACTGCATGCACCGAAACATCCGCGGCAGCTTGTAAGGCTGAATTTAACTTCGGATAAGGCAGGAATGCCGGATTTTCCATTTGGGGCAAGTCCGTCATACATCGGATGCCATTTTCTTGTAAAAGGAAGTTCGTAAACTTTATCCATTTCTTCCATAGAAAGCGGCAGGGCAGGCGGATTCTGTACCACATAGCGGGCATCAGCTTTTTCAACCAAAGTTGCGGCATTTAGTGCATCCGTATTCTGCTCCTGAATCAGGTAGCTTTTTGCAAAGAGTGCCTTGCTTTCCGGATTGTCACCTTTTAATTCTTCGTATGCCGGCAGCATTATGGGGCGTTTCCCATTGATGATCCCGTTTTCCGGTAAAGCAAAAAGCTGGTCGATATCTGCCTGCTTTCCTGTATACCAGCATGTTCCCCTGACATCCCTGATTTCACGGGCGCTTTTCCCTTCTGCCAGCTGGGCTGCAATTTCCAGTGTGGATTTTTCTCCCATGCCGTACATTAAAAGGTCTGCCTTACTGTCCAGCAGGATTGAGCGCTTTACCGTATTGCTCCAATAATCATAATGAGAAGTGCGCCTCAAGCTTCCTTCGATTCCGCCGATTATTACGTTGACGCCTTTGTAGGCCTGACGGATGGCACCCACATATGCAATGAGGGCCCTGTCCGGACGGTGGCCTGTTTCTCCGCCGTGGGCATAGGCATCCTCTGAGCGGGGTTTATTATTTGCGGTGTAATTGCTGACCATGGAATCCATTGCGCCAGCGGAAACAAGGAATGCAAGCCGTGGCTTTCCGAAAATCCTGAAGCTTTCTGCATTTTTCCAATCCGGCTGTGGAAGTATTGCAACAGTGTAACCGTTGGCTTCAAGAAGACGGCCGAGAAGTGCAGCTGCAAAACTGGGATGATCTACATATCCGTCTCCGCTTACAAAAACAAAATCAACTTCTGTAAGACCGCGGGCTTTCATATCGGCTTCTGTTGCAATAAGGAATTCATTCATGAAAATGATTATATACGAAGGCCTCTGGTTTTACAAATAATTTCATATGGCATATAATGGAGTTTATGATTTCTCCAGAAATTTTCATCATGCAGGCGGACAGAATCTGCCATGAATTATTTGAGCAGTTTTCCGACAATATTTTCTCAAAGATTGAACTCAAGCAGTATGAACCTGAAGATCGCTTGCTGTCAGATGAATTCGAAATGAGTTTTTACAATATGCTGAAAAGGGATCAGCTTGCTTCTGAACTTAATAAGGAAGCAGGCATTTTCAGTATTTCTGAAGGATTCATTGCGGAAGGTAAACTGATTTTCTTTATAATTTGTATTAATAGCGAAGAAAAAAGGAATTATGAAAAATACCATTCCTTTTTTGATATGCTGATTGAACAGCTTTTCGCATATTTTACTGATGCATTTAAAGCTGATAATACATATTTCTATAATGGTTCTACCAATTCCATCATTACACGAAATGCCATTGATGCCCTGGTTACCGAAATATCACGGAACTGTTGCCAGCATGGAAGCTTTTCATTGTATGACAATATAAACCTGACGTTGAAAAATATTCTCGGCGAGCTGGCATCTGCTACATATGAAAAGAGTTCTGCGGAAGGATATATTTATTTTACCGGTTCCCTTGATGATGTGGATTTTCAATTCCGTTTCAAGGATTACAAGGAGTACGGTAATTTTGACTTGAAGAATATCCGTCTCCTGCGAAAGCTGCTTGAACTGACCAGCATAAAAAATGGGATAGGAATCATTTCCGATACGAATGCCATTTATGGAATCGGCAGGATAAAGAAGGATGCGGAATCTTACAGCGTTGCCTTTGATGATGACAGGACGTGGACTGTTTATGAAAATGACAATGAACTTATTTCCATCAGGAATAATACCCTTATTTTTGTAAGCTATCTTATTTCAAAGCGTGAATTTACAAATTATGCTGCAAAGGTCTTTCCGGAAAAAAAAGATTCGGAAGATATCGGTACCATGTACAATATCATGAAGACACTCGTAAAGCAGGAGAAGGGGACAATCCTTGTCATAAAGCATGATGCTGAATCTTTTATAAAAAAATATGAAGATCTGTGCATGGTCATTGAACCTGTAAAGCTTGATGAAAAAAATGTAGAAAAACTTTCTTCAATTGATGGTGCAATCATAATGGATGAAAACTGCATATGTTATGGCTTTGGTGCCGTACTTGACGGACTTGATACAGGATTCGGAAACCGTGGCCGTGGAGCCCGATACAACAGCAGTGAACGCTTCTACAATCTTTACAAGAATGAAACTGATACAGATCTGATGGTGTTCATCCTTTCCGATGATGGAAATTACAATTTCTTTCCGGAAATATAGTAGGAAATCTCTGGAAGTTGTAATTTTTAGAGATTCCCGGTTGCCGTATTTTCCACTGTCATGCAGTCCATTTTACAATTAATCCTGCATCGTCCTTATCCACATCATAAAATGACTTGCGTACAGCCAGGTTCGTCATTAGAAACAATCCCAGTTGTAATAAACCTTTGAAAAGTCCAGTTCCTTTAATGCCTTTGAATTGATAAAGAAAGTCGCCTGACCGCAATCACCCCACATCATGACACGTTCCTCGCCATCTCTTGGTTCATCAAGGTGAAGCAGGGCAGTGTCGTAATATGCGGCTTCTTTTTCTGGCATATCTTCCCGGGGATCGTATTGACAGAATGAAGGATGACTTAACATTGAACTTCCCGCTTCTGCCGTAAGGTCATAAATTTCTTTGGCATAAATATTTTCCGCGGAGTCTCCGAGTAAATCGAAAAGATTGCAGTTGCAGTCTTCGCCGGTATATTCTTTGACGGCTTTTGTAAGGAGTTCAGAAAAACCTGATTCTGTAGACTGCATGTATGAGACATCTTTTTCAGGTTTGAGGATACAGGTCTTTAAAACCGGAGTGAAACCGTTATCTGCGCCTTCGGTTATTCCAAGGAATTCAATCTGTTCCTGTGTGACTGATTCATCAATTTCTTCGTGATAAACGATTCTCCAGTTTTTCTGTTTTTCTGGAGCTGCTAAATCTGCTCCAAATGTTTCGGAGTCTTCAACGCTGGCTGACGGAATGAAAAACTGAAGAAGGCCTTTTTCAGGGAGCAGTTCATTTTTTGATTTGAATTCTGAAAAATTAATCTGACATAAAAGCTGCATTTTAGTTCCATTTGAATCAACTGGGAAGTTCTTTGTTAAATCCCAATATGGATAGCCACCGGTTTTTGAACTGCTGAGTTTTACTGGTGCGTTAATATCTGGAACAAGACGGATGCAGGAAAGGGCAGAGTTTTTCTTGATGTAGTCTTTTAACCAGCGGCAGCCTTCTTCCTGTCTGAAAGGATTGTTTCTGTTTTTGATTTTATCAAGGAAGAGTCTGAAGTTTTGTGTTTCAGGTAGTACTTTGACTGTGCGGGTTGGAAAATAAAATACATAATAACCGGTTTTTAATTTAATAAAAGAAGTGCAGTCCTTTACATCAAGTTCGTAAGTTTTAAAATATTTTCTGTACTTGAATTTGGTTCCATAAACTTCAATTCGAAAAGAATACATGCTGAAGAGTGCGAATCCAAAAATAAGGTCAAACAGGATGAACTCAATTGAAGGTAATATTGCTTTTGCCCTTATGGAAAAAATTGAGCAGATTAAAAACAAAAAAGTGGATGTAAAAAATACTGTAGACTCGAAGATATTGACTTTCAATTTTGGATTTGTTTTTACGATGAAGTCTGGTTTTATATTTTCTGATTTATTCATACTTTTGAGTATAAGACAATATGAATTAATTGTAAAACCTGAAGAAATTCTGTATATTTATAGTAGATATTGTACATATTGAATGCGTATATATAAAGGAGTTTTGCAAATGGCAGACACAATGCACGCTTTGGAAAAAAATCCAAATTGGAAAGGACGCCGCGGACCAGTTGTTCTGGTTATTATGGACGGTGTTGGTTATGGTAAATATGAAGAAGGTGACGCTGTAAAGGCTTCTAAAATGAAGTACTTGGATTGGTTCACAGCTAACTGTCCACACACTCAGCTTAAGGCTCACGGAACTGCTGTTGGTCTTCCTTCTGATGATGATATGGGTAACTCTGAAGTTGGTCACAATGCTATTGGTTGTGGTCGTGTTTTTGCTCAGGGTGCTAAACTTGTTGGT
>JAZLGS010000030.1:0-6090 GCA_045616425.1 Treponema sp. | reverse complement strand
TCCATTCCTACATAAATTATACTTTCCATGTTGTGTCTCCTTTTTGCATTTTGGTAATGCTTTTATTAAGTTTTGTCTTACCTAATTTTAAGCCGAATCCACGTTTTTGCAAAAATCAGGGGACACAACATATTGTCTATCACTACCATGCAGTTAATTTTGCCATTAATTCTACAGAGCCTGATTTTTTTTACAGGATGAAGGCAGTTATAATTTTAAATCAGGAATTTCTCATGCCACAATATCCCGGGCATAAGCAACAGGTCGGAAATGTGAATGCAGTCTGGGAAATAAATTCAGGGTGACAAGTTTATTCGTGCCGACGGGTGTAATACCACGACGCTTGCATCGTAAAAATGGTACAACACCCGGAGTGCAATTTCCACTTCGAACGACAATACCTCGATGCTTGCATCGGGGTTCGGAATTTTATCACTGGACTTGCAAAGAAAGATGGGGAAACTTCGTCCCCTGGCATTCTTTTATTCCATAAAACCGATGGAACGGCTTATTGAATTATCGTTCTTGTATTTTTCTTTCTGAATTTCGCACAGTTCGTCCATTATCACATCCGGCGAAATTTCATCTTCATCCATAAAGCGGATTGAACCGGCCAGCCTTCCAAAATCTCCCGGCGTAACGGAATTATAGGAAGAAATATCGCGGACTTGTGTCTGGGTAAATCTGTATGCAGGAAAATATTTTTCCAGCAGCACCTTTACACCATCTTCCGTCATTGCCTTAAAGTCAACCGAAATGTGGAAACGGCGCAATAATGCAGGATCCATTATCTCCCGGAGATTGGTGGTACAGATTACGATGCCTGGAAATTCTTCCAGCTGGGTAAGGAATTCATTCACCATAGTCCGCTCAAAATTCCTTTCTGATTTATTGCGGTCAGAAAAGAAACTGTCAGCTTCATCAAAAAGGAGCACCCTGTCATTTGCTGCAGCTTCCCTGAATGCATCTGCAATATTTTCTTCCGTCCCACCAACATATTTGTCAAGGATATCCGAAGCACGCTTTAAAAGGATTTTCTTTCCCAGGCACTGGCTTATGTATCTGGCAAATTCAGTTTTTCCTGTTCCGCTGAGTCCGTAGAACAACATACGCACTGCACCGCTTCCCGGATTTTTTTTCTGATATTCCATTGCATTCTTCAACATCCGTACAATTTTTTCAGCCGGAATGCTGGTATTTAAAACTGAGAGTTCATATGCAGGATTTACGTTTTCCCTCATTTTTGGATTTCCGTTTAAAAGAATGTCGTTATCTTTCAGGATTATACTCACATTCTTCAACAGGACTTTTTCATTACTGTTCTTCATGCTGTTGATTGTCTTTACAACATTATCAACTGATGAACCTGTAATGTTGTAACATGAAAACAGTTTCAGGATTTCACTTTCAGTATTTTCGCTGATGTTCAGAGCAGCAAGTTTTTTCTTTGCAATTGCTTCAAGCATTTCCACCGGCATTGATTCAAATCTGTATGAAGCAGTAAAGCGGCGCAATGTTGAACGGTCCATAGTTGACTTATGATTTACAATCCAGATTACTTTGTTTCTGGAATTCTCCATCATTTTATTTACGATTCCTTTTATGGAAGATGACTGGACAGGACCGAAAGGCGTCATCTTTATGGTTTCCAAAACTGATTCTGCCTCATCAACAATAAGGACCGTATCTTTCCGGTCAAGAGAAAGGAAGCAGTTGAGCTTAAGCAGGATTTTTGAACGCTCCGAAATTTCACTTTCATTTTTAAAAACCATCGCCTTTTTACCGGCTTTCTTTATCAAGGATTTTGCATATTCAGTTTTTCCACTGCCGGGCTTTCCATAAAGCAGGATTGAAACTGCATTCTTTGATGCAAGGAGCTGCCTGTAAATGCGGCTGTTTTCTTCCGGCACAGTAAAACTTTCCAAATCATAACTTTCATCCAGAGAAATTGGCCTGATACAGTCAGAGAAAAACAAACTGAAATCCTGATTTTCAATACAGTCAATGAGGCTTGGATTAAGTTCCCGGTCAGAATTGATGAAACCGTACTGCTGGATTTTGCTGTCGGCACGGACGATTTTAAGGAATTCATCTTTTGTAATTCCAAGAAGTTTCGTATAAAGCTCATTGGAATTTTTTGTCAGTCCGTCAAAGACCTGCTCAAGATTTTCAATTGAAGCTTTACGGTAACGCATTAAAATATATCCGGCTTCATTTTCCGTCAGTCCGGTTTCCTTTCTTAAAAAATCAACACGGGAATAATTACTTGCAAGTTTTCTGAACCTCGCAGGAACTTCAAGATTGAATTCTTCAAGATTTATTTTTGACTTAGAAAAAAAAGTATAATAAATAATCTGACATAATGTTTCTTCTTCCAGAATGCTCATTATGCGGATATAGTTTCTTGCAGTTTCATCTGTTTCTTCTAAATCATAACTTCTGAAGATTTTTCTGTCTTCTTCGTATTTAAAATCTTCTTCCCGCATGAACCGCCTGCGTTCTGAAATACCTTCGGTATTTTCCGGAACATATATATGCAGAATTTCTTTTTCTTCAAGGAAAGAAACTGCATCAGAAAGATTTTTTTCAAGACGGGAAATGTTGCCTGTATTTTTTGCAAGCCTGTCAATAAAAGAAAATATTTCAGCAGTATCAAGAACGACATAATTAGGAAGCTGCTTAGCCAGTTCATATATATAGAAGATAATTGCATTGCATTCATCTTCAGAAAGTGTTTTTACAGGAGTCAGAAAAACCCTGCGGCTGCTCTCCATAAAATCTCTTATTCTTCTTCGTGGCATAAATCCTCCTATCTTGTGTATTTTAAAATAGCGTCTTTCGGAAAATTGTCAACATTTTATTGAAAAAAATTGACAACACATTTTTCTGTCATATATTAACTGTATGAAAATTGAACAGATTATTATTGACGCAGTTGCACTGACAGAAAAAACTAAGATTCCGGTTTTATTCTTTTCTAATCCCGGACTTGGAAAAACAACCATCCTTAAAAATTACTCGCAGGAAAGAAACTGGCACCTCGAAACTTTAATCGGTTCCCGCTTTAGTCCCGAAGAAATTTCCGGATATCAAGTCAATAATGGAGGCGATCATCTTACCCACATGAATCCTGAATGGTTCAACCGCATCATGCAGAAAGAAAAAGAAGGCATCACCACCCTGCTTTTTATAGATGAATTAAGCACCTGTTCAGAAGCAGTACAAGGCGCACTCCTGAGTCTGATTTTCGACCGCACTATCGGGAATGAAAAATTCCTTCCTGAATCATGCATCATTGTTTCAGCTGCAAATTATTTCCAGAACCTTCCATCATACATGAACATAATGACGCCCACTCTGAACCGCTTCATCCTTATAAACCTGAATGAAAATTATAAGGCCATGGATCTGCTGAATGAATTCATTGATGATACCGAGCCGCGGAAATTGAAAAAATATAAAGCATCTGCAGCACTTCCTGAAAACTTCGTACAGTACTTCAATCATAATTACAAAGAATTGTGGAAGGAAATTTTCTTTAAATATTCTGACAAAGAAGCTGCTGTCGGCTATCTGGATATTTCCAACATGAACATAGACGGATTATATTCCCGCAGTGAAAAATATATTTACAACTGCATTTCAGGCCGCACGGTTTCTTACCTGCAGAAAGTCCTTATTGCATACATCAGCCTCGGAATAAAAAATCCTGACCTTCTGGATAAAATCATTGACGGACTTGTAGGCGCCGGAACCTGTAGTTTTAAAGATGAAAGACAGGAACACAATTACAGGAAAGCCATACACAAAATGTTTGACAAAATCATTTCAAAAACCGGCGAAGAAATTCCTGAATACATTCCTCTGACTCACGACATTTCAAAGGATGTGCAGGCCTATCTCATGAACCGGGAAAATACAGGTTTTTACAACGACAGGAATGTTGAACAGTTGATTCAGATTATGGACGACATGCACAAGACATTTACAATCAAAAACATAATTTCTTCACTCAACGACAAAAAACAGATTGCAGATTTTACATCAAAAATGGAATCCCTGATTGAACTGCAGCAGGTGATTTCACAGTATCCAGATTCATCAAACCTGACATACGAATTTACAAAAACAACAATGGATTTCTACGGATTGTATTGCGACATCATGAACATAAAGCCAGATTTTGCAAAGACATTCGGATGTACCAACAGTCTTTTTGAACAGGTTGTATTCATCCAGAAAAAGGGCACATCAGGCCTCAACAGTTATGCAAGGGCAGTCCTCCGCAAAGGCCGTCCGACAGAAATGCCATCGCTTTACTATCTTTCAAAAGATGAATGTTTCCTTGAAGCAAAGTTCGGAAAAATCATTCATGACTCAGACAATATTTTTGTAATCCACTATGATGGCGGAATCGTTAAAACTGCATCCGGCGAATTTCTAAAGCAGATGAAAAACAAATTCAAAAACCAGGTGGCTTGAAATGTTTCCGGGCAAATATGACGAAGTACAGAAAATAATGAACTCCCTTGTCTGCAACACCACTTATTCAACGGCAATATACAAGCCTTCGATTGCTTACACCTATTGCCGTACCAATGAATTATGCGGAGACATTTTCAAAATATTCGTAAATAATTCGGATAAAGAACTTACGCCATATCTTTACCTGCATGAATGTGGACACATTATTTTTGCACATGCAAAGAATATGGACATGCGTACAGACAAGCTGCTCAAGGCAAAAATTTCTGCTGCATATAAAAAAATCGAAAATTTGTTCCCTGATGAAAAATCATTCTACAAGACATTTTCAAATCTTGTGTTCAACATCGTAATGGACTTTGAAGTAAACTCAAGACTGTTTGATGAATCTGAATGGAATTTCATGCAGGAAAAAGTCAGCCAGCTTTTAAATAAAAAATCAAAAGGATTCTGGCCGGAAGATTATGGTTTTGAATGCGGACGCACCTGGAATGAATACCTGAACCTGATTCTTCTGGATCCTGAAGAATTCTTTACCAGATTCCGTTTTATAAAACATCTTGCAGAACAAAAGGCATCTGAATTTGACGGACACATGAGCCAGAAAGAATATGATGATTTCAAGAAGGAAGCCTGGGACAAGAAACTTTTGCAGGACGAACTGGATGAAGTTGAAAAAGAAGCCGGCGACCATAATGAATCCACATTCAGCATTCCTACAGGAATTTCCGGCAGGACGGAAAATGATGCACTGGCTGTAACCATTAATTTTAAAACTTATGACAGTCAGGATAACCTGCTTACTTCGATAAAAAAATTATTGCAGATAAAAACAAAAGGAAACACAAAGCGGGATATCATGTACAACGAAAACCGCAGGAAAATCAACAGCGGCGTAATCGTCCCAAAAACCTTCCGCGGAATTGTGCATACCACGGCAAAACTGTACATGCTCATTGATGTGTCCGGTTCCGTTGATGCAAAGGCAGTCTACAATTTTATTGCCACATTTAAAAAAGTATCGGCGGAGTTTAAGGAAACCAGAGTCATAACATGGACAACCCGTCTTTTGGATGACTGGAACATAAAGGATCAAATTCCAAACAGATATGGTGGCGGAACAAAAATCAGTGGAGGAATCAGATACATAAGGGAAACTTACACCCCCGGCGCAAAAGACGCAATTTTTATAATCAGTGATTTTGACGACAATATGGACGAGTGGCATAATGAATTGCAGAAAATCAACTGCCGGAAATTTGCAGTCAACTGGCAGAACAAGGAAGGACGAAAAACCACCAATCCCGGATTTGAAAAAATCATCGAAGGATATTTCGAATGACGGATACTGGCGTAAGGAAGAAGCCCGCTCTTCTTTCCGGCGCCGGGCCCCGCTTTTTTTATTTGGCTATGTCCGGTTATAGTGTTGCTGATTGATGACGAATCCCGAAATATCGACGTTCTTAGGAAACTGTACACTATGCTAATAAAGGCTATGTAGAATCAATGGTAAAATTAACTGCATAATTGTAGAAAAAAGTGGGACGCAGGGAAAAAAGCAAAGGGGGAACCTCTGGGGGATACCTTGGCTTTTTTACCGTCGCT
>JAZLGS010000029.1:0-2600 GCA_045616425.1 Treponema sp. | reverse complement strand
TTTTTATCTGGACTAGTGAAGACGCAGATTATATTGATTCAATAGAAATCGATCCTGAAAATCCTGTTTATGAAATTGATAAACAGCGGGTTGATCCGGAAGATCCTTCATCAGAAAGCTGGCATTACTATGGAATATATGACAAGACCCAGAAAAAACTTGTTGGATTGGTTCCAGAATGTTCGATACACGATAAATGTTCTTCAGATAAATATTACTATGTAAAGAAAGGAACAAGAATCATTGGAAGGCACAGCATTGACCCTTGTACAGTGAGCACATTGATTCTCCCTGAAAGTGTCAGAAAAGTTGAATTCAATTATTTTGACGACAGTTGTGAAGGATTTAAAATTGAAGGAGGGAAGAACGCTGAATTCTTTCCTGAGTACAGAAAAATCAGAAGCCAGGATGAAGAAAATTCAGAAGGGGCAAAAGATCCTGATTTTGTAGATGACTACAAGGCAAGAGGGTATGCAGTTCTTCCAGATCCAGGCTTCAATCCAATCCCTGACAGTTTTGTCGTAAATGGCGTGGTAATCTCAAATAAGCTGGGATATGAAAATGGATATATCTATGAAAAGAAAAACGGAGAAATTGAATATCTTCTTGAGGCGCCGGAAGATGGAGTGCTGACTGTTTCAGAAAATGTAAAAAAAATTAATTGGCATATTACAACTTTGTACTATGACATGAAGGACAAGAAGAAATACAAACATGTTAAACTAAAAAAAGTTATTCTGCCTGATACTCTGGAAAAGGTTTTCGAAACTTATTATAACGATGTTCTTAGTTTTGAAATTTCGCCAAGAAGCAGGAATTTCATGTATGAAGATGGATTTATCATAAACAAAAACAGTATGAGTGTTTGCGCCATAGATGAATCCACGGAAGCAAAGGAATTCCTGATTGTTCCTGATGGTGTAAAGAGTATAGACCTGGATATGCCGGAAAAGAATGTTTTTATTCCGGATAGCATTGTATCAATGTCAGCTAGATGTGAAAATGACAGTGTCTTTTATGGCAGGCCTGATTCATGGGGTGACAAATATGGAAGGGGCCTCAATTACTACAACTGGCATAGGTTTTCCAAAATCGGTGGAGAAAAGCGTGCTGTCTATTCTGTAAAGGAAAACATAAGGATGAGAAAATCTTCGGATCTGGATTCTGAAGTCGAATGCGTAGTCAACAACGGAAGCATTCTGTATCAGATTGAAGGAAAGGATGAAGAAATAGAAATAGACGGAATCAACGGACACTGGATCAAGGTTGCAGCTTACAAAGATGCTTTTGATAAGGATGGAAAACAACTGGAAGCTGGAACATGTGGATGGGTTTTTGATGGTTACCTTAAAAAAATCTATGACTGACTTGTTTACATGTAATGCAAGCAAAATAAAATCAACATATATTGACCTTGATAAAATAAAAAATAGAATATTGGAAATACATAATTAATAAGGAGATTTCTATGAAAAAAATTATTGCCTTGGTAATGGGTGCTTTTATTGCCATGAATGCTGTTTTTGCCGATGTAGCAAAGGACATTGCAAAAGCTGGTGACGCTGAATGGGATAAAATGGTGTCGTCGTATAAGGCTTCTGGAGAATGGAAGGATGTGGTGAGTGCCAGCGTTGTTGTGGATGACTTCAGGGGTTACTACAAAAAAATCATGCCATTTCCTGCCATTGATTTTTCAGATTTTGTTACCGACAAGTACGGCAAGAAATATTACTGGTGCGGAGAAAAAAGCAACTGGAACATTTTTGTAATCAAGTACAATGATGGAATTCAGGATTACCTTTACAAGCTGAACAATGCCCTTGGAAATTATAAGGGTTCATACGAAGTGCTTGGCCGCATTACGGATGCATACAGCTGGTGGGGCGATGTAGTTGAGATGGAAGTTGTTGCCGTTCGCGTCAAGGGCAGGGCAACAATCAAGATTGAAAACAACAAGCCAGTTCTGGTGGGTGAAAAGCTGCTTGATGCTGCCATGGGAAAGCAGGCCTCATCATGGACAAAGGGAATTCCTGAAAATGCAACAAAGGTTCCTGCAAATTTGAATGCGGAAGATGTTGCAAAGTGGTTCCTGTATTACGGATCAGTAAAAAAAGATCAGGCAGTCTGGAAGCAGCTTTGTTCTTCAGAAGAAGACGCCGTAAAGGCAGATGGAACATTGCTTGCAAAGGGAGAAAGCTGGTGGCGCAACCTTAGCAAGGCAGACCGCGAATATTACTTTGTTCGTGCTGACGAAAGCCGAGGAAGTGCAAATGAAAAATTCTTCATGTACCAGATTCGCGTTAACGGTGCGGATGCGGGCGTTGCAAAACCAATGTGCGTGATCAAGGAAAAAAGTGGCAGCTGGAAAGTCAAATCATTCTAGTTGCATGGAAAGACAATAAAAAAAGCGGAAATACATTGTGCATGTGTTTCCGCTTTTTTTTATGAATTGTTTATGCGCCCATGATTGCGTGGAACAGGGCCTTGTCGTCGGCGGTGAAAACCGTTGCCTTCTGTGTTCCGTCTGCAAGGTGGGTGAGGGCATTTTCCTTTCCGCCGTTGGCAAGAATCATTGGAATGCCGCACTTTGTTGTTTTTTC
>JAZLGS010000028.1:0-18921 GCA_045616425.1 Treponema sp. | reverse complement strand
CGACGCAAGTGTCGGGGTATTAACTCCGTCGGCACGAATAAAGGCTGTGCTGCGCACGGTAACTTTTTAAACTGTTCGCTCGCGCGAACACTAAAAAGTCAAACCGGAAATTGATATTTCCTCATTGACTTTTTATAGGAGATGAAAATGTATAGAGCTGAAATAATTGCAAACCAGTCTGTTCAGGATGACATTATTGAACTGCTTGAAGAACACATCCCTGACATAATGTATACCCTGCTTCCACTGGTACACGGAAAGGGAAAAGAAAATTACAAACTGGGAACATCCACATGGCCGGAAATAAATTTCGTCCTTTTCACATACATAAAGAAAAAGGATATAAATATTGTAAATGCGGTAATTTCTGCCGTAAAGGAAAAGTTCCCGGATGAAGGAATCAAATTATTCTTTGTAAAGGCAAAGTCGAAATTTGACTGATGCACCTGTCAAAATCATTCCGGCCAGATTCCGCACACATCCCGGAGCTGACCGGCAAGATCTTTTTCTATATGCACATTACAGAATCCGGCAGCTTCAAAAAGCCGTGACGCATCCTCTGCATTGTATTCACCGGTTTCCATAATAAGCGTACCACCTGGAAGAATGTGTAAAGCTGCCTGTTTTACAAGCCGCCTGATTATATCAAGTCCGTCATCAGTTCCGCTGGAATTTCCATTTTCATTTATGTCACCATCCAATGCAAGGAGAGGTTCACTGCGTCCGTCATCAAGCAGTGCCGCCGCCATTACATGAGGAATATATGGCGGATTTGTCACGATGATGTCGAATTTTTCTTGAACATTTTCAAAGAGATTCCCCTGCACCATCCTTATTAAATGCCTTTCATTTTCGGGGACCAGACGGCAGATGTTTTTTCCGGCAACTTCCAGGGCGGCGGCACTTATGTCACCCATTACAAAATCTGTAAAAAAATCAACGGGGCTGCATCCTGATTCCTTCATCTCGCTAAAAATGCTCAATGCAACGCAACCGCTTCCGGTACACATGTCACACAATGTGGCGTTTTTTTTCTGCTTAAGGAAATTCAAGGCAAGTTCAACAAGTAATTCTGTATCAGGTTTTGGTATAAGGACAGAAGGAGTAACAAAAAACTGTCTTCCGAAAAATTCTTTTTTTCCTGTAATGTAAGCAACCGGGAAACCTGTACGCCGCAGGCAGCTCCAGTAAAATAATTTTTCAAGAAGCTTCCGGGGAATTATAAAATCCCGGTGGGTCAGGATAAAAGTGCGGTTACATTCCAGCAATTCTTCAAGGAATACATCAACATCAAGTTGCGGTGTTGGTGACGGCACGAATTTTTTTCCAGCAAATTCAGAAGTGCTGAAGGATTCAAGGATTTTTGTAAAATCAAAAAATTCAATTTGGGATTCATCTTCAAAGAATTTTTCTTCCGATAAAATCCTTACGCATAATTTCCTTGCAGAAAACAAATCCATGAAAACTATTTCCAGTCGGTACGTAATGCTGTAATGTAAAGCCAGTTCCGGCCATCTGGAGAAAAAACGCTGTGGGCAGAAGCAGAAAAACTGCGTAATCCGCCATCTTTATTTTCAACCCTGAAATTAATGTGGATTACGGACGATGATTCGAGCTGCACTTTTATGTCTTGAATCACAGAATCCCGGTCTTCTTTCCAGAGCATTTTCTTAAAACTGTTGCCAAATTTATTTTTAAATTCTTCAGCAATATAGCCCAGGGAAGAAACAAAATTATTATTAACAAAATCAAAGCTGTAATCTTCCGTATCAAGGGAACATTTTAAAACGCCGCCTGGAATTACATCTACAAGATGTGTAAATTCGCTGGAGATTGAACGGAGTTCCTTCATCATACTTGTAGTCATAGTCGTATCAATAAGATACTGCAGCCTTGCTTCGGAACCGTTCCAGTTTACAAGCTTTGACCGCATTTTGTAACTGCTGTAAGAACTATGCGGCGCAATTTCCTTTTCAACAAAATCTTTTCCCATAATGCAGTTCTTTTCACAGAAATCACACGGGGAATTACGGTTCCAGAGGACTCTGTAACATTTTTCACCAATGCAGTCTTTCTTATCTTTTCCGGCAATCCGGCAGGCTGCTTTATTTATATAGAAGAGATCGTAAGTATCGGCGTAGCAAACATAAACTGCATCATTAAACTCATCAAGAAGCCAGTCCATGTTGCGGTAAAAAACATAAGACGGAAGTACACTCTGGCCGTTAAAGATGTGATACTGATTTTTTCCATACCGTTTTGCAGAAAGCAATGCCATATCTGCATTCTGGTAAAGTGTCTGGTAATCAATTCCGAACTGCGGCGAAACTGCAACACCCATTGAGCAGGTGACGAAACGGTCTTCAACCTTTATGTTCAGGCGTTTTCCAAGATCCGTAAGCATTTCGTGCAATTCGTTTTCTGTCATTCCATGAGGAATGAAAATGGAAAATTCATCGCCACCCATACGGCAGATTACATCGGTTTTTGTAAAGAACTCTGAGAGGATTTTTGCAACGCGCCTTATTGTTTCATCACCAGTCTGATGACCGATGGTATCGTTAATCAGTTTAAAATCATCAATGTCCAGCGTAATGAATACTGAATCCAGAACTTCGCTCTTTACAAAGAAATCTGAAATGTTCTTTTCTAGTACGGTACGGTTATTCAAACCTGTAAGGAAATCCGTATGTGCCTGACGCTCAACTTCAAGCATACGCTGTGTGAATGCATACTCCTGTTCAAGCCGTTTTATCTTTGAATGTGCAATTACATTCCTTACGCGGTAGCGGAGTATTTCAGGATTATATGGTTTGGAAATAAAATCATCCGCATCCATTTTCAGTACACGCTGCTCGCTGTCTCCATCATTCTGGGATGTTACAATTATCGGAATGAGCTGCATGTTTTTGTCTGTGCGGACACGGGAAAGAAGTTCATAGCCATCCATAACCGGCATCACAAGATCCAGCATGATGACGGAGACTTCCCCGGCGTGGGCTTTTAGATAATTCCAGGCTTCAAGACCGTTTTCTACAGACTTTATGTCAAACTGGTTTTTAAAAATCTGGGTAAGGATTGCACGGCTTGCTTCTACATCATCTACAATGAGCATGGTTCCGGCAACATATTCTTCAGTCTTTTTCCTGCGGGCAATGACTGTTTTTTCTATTGTTGCACCGGCAAGCTGGGCAGAATTTGAACAGACCATTTCCGAAATTTTCTCATGGGTAAGGCGTTCAAAGAAATCTTTTTTACACAGAGGTTTTGCAAAATAATATCCCTGGACATAATTGCATTCCATATTCTTCAATGCGGAAATCTGTGCTTTTGTTTCTACACCTTCTGCAACAACTGCAAGGTCAAGCCATTTTGCAAGGCCGATTATAAAACTGAGGATTCCTTTTCCAGTCGTCCTTGTCATTTCATTTTTTACAAATCCCATATCCAGTTTCAGGATGTCGATAGGCATTTCAGAAAGCATATTCAGTGAAGAATAGCCGCTTCCAAAATCATCCATTTCAATCGGGAAATCGTATTTACGCAGTTCATTGACTACTTTTATAATCTGTTCCGGTGCATCGCTGTATGCACTTTCAGTAATTTCAAGGTGGAGGTATTTTGCAGGAATCTGGTATTTCTCAATCAACGAAACAAGATGGTTTACAAGATTCGGATTGTAAATGTCAGCACGGGAAACATTGATGGAAATTGCAACGGGCTGATGACCTGCTGCCATCCATTCGTGAAGGTCAATGCAGACTGTTTCCCATACGAACATATCAAGCTGCGTAATGAATCCGTTTTTTTCAAAAATAGGAATGAAATTTCCAGGAGGAATGAATCCAAGGTTAGGATTGTTCCAGCGCACCAATGCTTCTGCACCGGCAATGGTTTCATTTACAAGTTCATATTTCGGCTGGTAGTAAACTTCAAATTCCTTGTTGGACAAGGCTGATTCCATGGAATCAATAATCTGCTGGTCGCTAAGAAGCTGCTTACGGATTGAATCATCATAAATGCAGAAGGAAACACCATAGCGGCCTTTGATTTTTTCCGTTGCCATCTGAGCACGGTCACACATTACGCTTAAAGGAACTTTCATGCTGTGGATGTGGTAAATACCGCAGCACAATTTAAGGTTTACATTCTTTTCTTTATTTTCCGGAAAATCATTTACCTTATCAAACCAGCCGCCTACGCTTTCATTGGTGTATTCTTCCGGCCGCTCCATAAGTACAAAGAAAATATCTTCGGAAAAATGACCTACAAGGCCGCCTTTTGAACTTACGGACTCTTTAAGTACATCTGCAACATGCCGGAGGATCCGGTTGCTGGCTTCAATTCCAAATGAATCATTTACAAGTTTGAAATGTTCAATATCGATGCAGACAAAATCATACAGTTTTTTTTCTGTATTCGATTCAAGGATTTCGGCGGCACGGAGAAGGAAATATTGTTTTGTATAAAGGCCGGTTACTTCATCACGGCTTACAGTATGGGCAAGAAGTGCCGTCTCGTGCAGGTTGATTACATTCTTTACGCGGAATTTTACTATTTCAGGATCGAAAGGAGCATGAATAAAATCGTTGGCTCCCTTTGACATTGCCTCAAATTCCCCGTCTGGAGAATTTCCTGTAACCAAAACCGGTATATTACGGAGCTGGCTTACGGCATGAATTGCTTCAAGAAGCTCATAGCAGCCGATATTTGAGTCATCTCCGGAAAGCGAATCAGAAATAATGACTGCATTTATCAGGTTGCTGTTCTGGGAAAGATATTCCATGGCTTCTTTTCCAGACTCAGCGATAGAAAGGTTGAAATGCTGTTCCAGAATGGATTTCAACAATTCGCAGCTGGCATAATCACTGTCAACAAGCAAAACTTTTCTGATTTTCACAAAATTTCCCGCCTTTCTATTTTACTTAAGAAAACCTCTAAAAATTGCAATTTTCAGGGGTAAAAACGCGGGTTTTAAGCCTTGTAATTTCAAGGATTAAAACCCGCAGACATCTCTGAGGTCTATTTATTTTATAGAGATGCCCTTAAGGATTGTCCAATAAGTACTGACTTGCGCTCCTGAAATACTCTTTGAACAATCCCATGCATAATTTCTTTAGTTTGCACCTAATTCAGTAATATCTGCCTTAAGCTGCTCTTCTTTTGCGTAAACATTAAGGGCATCAAGCATGTCATTCATATCTCCCATCATGAATGCCGGAAGGTTATGCTGGCTGTAGTTGATGCGGTGGTCAGTAACGCGGTCCTGCGGATAATTGTATGTACGGATTTTTTCGCTGCGGGCACCGGAACCGACCATACTGGATCTGGCTGCTGCGCGTTCAGCCTGCTTTTTGCTTTCTTCAAGGTCAAAAAGACGGGCACGGAGCACACGGAAAGCTTTTTCCTTATTCTTAATCTGGCTCTTTTCATCCTGCTGGATTACTACGATACCTGTCGGAATATGGGTAAGGCGCACTGCGGAGTCAGTCGTATTAACACACTGTCCGCCCGGCCCACCGGCACGCATTACGTCAACGCGGACATCATTCATGTTGATGTTGATTTCTGTTTCTTCTGCTTCCGGAAGGACTGCAACAGTTACGGTCGAAGTCTGGAGACGTCCCTGACTTTCTGTCTGCGGAACGCGCTGTACACGGTGAACGCCACTTTCCCAACGGAGCGTTCCATAAACAAACTTTCCGTTGATTGATGTAACGATTTTATTGAAACCGCCGACTTCTGTTTCCTGAGCTTCCATTGTTTCGGTCTTCCATCCACGGTTATCTGCAAGATGGCAGTACATTTCCCAAAGGTCACGGACAAAAAGGCTGGCTTCGTCACCACCTGCGGCACTGCGGATTTCAAGAATGATGTTCTTTTCATCAAGGGGATCCGGCGGAATGAGCTTGATTTTGATTTCTTCTTCAAGCTGTGGCTGACGCTCTTCAAGTTCCTTGAGTTCTTCCCTTGCCATTTCCTTCATGTCAACATCATCTTCACTTGTAATTAAGATTTTTGCATCTTCTATGCCGGAAAGGACTTTCTTATATTCATCATAAAGCTGCATGAGGCCTGTAAGATAGCCATGTTCACGCATTGTATCCTTATACTTTTTCGGGTCCTTAACTAAATCTGGAGAAAGGACCAGCGCATCTACTTCCTTAAAACGGGCTGCGCAACTTTCAAGTTTTTTCAATAAATCCATAATCTCCATTATACATTCTTCCCCATGAAAATTCAATGTCAACAGGAAGATGGACGCAAATTCCTACGGAATACACAATTAAAGAATCAGGTTATTTCTTTATGAAAATCATATGCTATATAAATAGAAATTCTGCCGGCATTTTGCGAAGTCCAAAACCGCCAGATATCGCCACTACACGCAAAGTCCGGCATTCTGCAAACTCAAAGACATGAAGGACAAAAATCTTAAATCTGTATATAATATAGGGCATCTCTAAAATACCTTTTAGAGATCCGGCTGTTAATGGCAGGAGGGGTTTTAATGGAAGAATACACAGGATCACTTTTTTCGGATATTCCCGGGGAATATGAAGGGAAAGCTCCGGAACTTGTCCTCAAGGAAGTTTTCGGTTATTCAGAATTCAGGTCATTACAAAAAGATATAATTGAAAATGTGCTTTCAGGAAAGGACACTGTCGCAATAATGCCTACAGGTGGTGGAAAAAGCCTCTGCTACCAGATTCCTGCACTTATAATGAAGGGGATTACTATTGTAGTTTCACCGCTTATTGCATTAATGCAGGATCAGGTCTCGGCACTGAATGCGGCCGGTGTAAATGCCGTATTCCTCAACAGCAGCCTTGATACTGTTCAATACCGGGAAGCAACTGACCGCATCATTCTTGGTAATGTAAAAATAATTTATGTCTCACCGGAAGGCCTTGCCACAGGCAGGATCCGGAACCTCTTCCAGCAGAACCGCATAGACATTTCCTGCATTACTGTTGATGAAGCACATTGCATCAGTTCATGGGGACATGACTTCAGGCCTGATTACCTTGAAATATCATCGTTCAGGAAGCAGTTTCCAAAAGCGGTATGCCTTGCACTTACGGCAACCGCCACACAGCAGGTGCGGGATGACATTGCTTCAATCCTTGAAATGAAATCTCCGGCTGTCCTTATTGCAAGTTTCAACCGGAAGAACATATTCCTTAATGTCCAGCCTAAAAAAAATCCTCTTGTCCAGACACTCACTTTCATCCGGGACCACGGCAGTGAAAGCGGGATCATATACTGTTTTTCCCGTAAGCAGGTCGAAGAACTTTATGCAGAATTAAAGGATGCGGGAATATCTGTCACAAAATATCATGCCGGGCTTTCCGATGAAGAACGGGCGGAAAACCAGAAACTTTTCATCCGTGATGAAATCGACGTCATGGTAGCCACAGTTGCATTTGGTATGGGAATCAATAAACCCAATGTACGGTATGTAATTCATTATGACCTGCCTAAATCCCTTGAGCAGTATTATCAGGAAATAGGACGGGCCGGCCGTGACGGAAATGCATCAACTGCCCTTCTGCTTTACAGTTTTTCTGATGTGCGGAAAATCCGTTATTTCTTTGACAGCTCTTCTGATGCAGAAAATTCAGAAAGACTGCTCAAAGGCATGCTGGATTATTCATCAGCCAGAAAATGCCGGCGCAAAATACTGCTTTCCTATTTCGGTGAAGACTGGCAGCAGCAGGAAGATGAAAAAGATTCCTGTTGTGACATATGCAGTAATGCCGGTGGCAGTGAAGAGCAGGATGTTACGATTCCTGTTCAGAAATTCCTTTCCTGTGTTTACCGGACAAAAGAACGTTATGGCGCTTCTTACCTTATCGACATTCTCTGTGGAGCACGGACAAAGCGTATAATGGAAAACCGTCACAACATGATAAGCACCTGGGCCATTGGAAAGGAACTTTCCAAAGAGGCATGGTTTGAACTTACAGATGCCATGGAAGATGCCGGCATAATAAGGCGCACCGGAGAATACAACATCATCAATGTCACTTCATTTGGAAAAGAACTGCTGGAAGCCCGGGATAAAATCCTTCTTCCTGTCAGGATTTCATTTGAAGAAAAAAAGGCAACTTTGAAGGCACCTGCAAAAACTGCCATACTCCACAAAAAGAATGCAGGTTCAGATGATCCGGCAGTAATGGCACTGGCAGCAGACCTGCGTCTCTGGAGGAAAAATATTGCTGACGAAGAAAATGTTCCTCCTTATGTAATTTTTGGGGACAAAACCCTGATGGAAATTGCAGAAAAGAAACCACAGTCCAGACAGGAGCTGCTTTCAATTTATGGAATCGGAGAAATAAAAGCAGAAAAACTGGGGCCAAGACTCCTTTCGTTTTTACGCTCAAAAAACTAAGGTCATTTCTTAAAAATATTTTTCCGGGATGCCCGCGTTTTTTTAACTTTGAAATTAACCTTAAGGATGGAAAATATGCAGAAAATCTTCATGGATACAAGAAAACTCGATGCACAGGCCAGAAACAATTTTGACCTTTCAGAAGATTTAATGATGGAAAATGCAGCAGCTGCAATGGAAGCAAAAATACTACCCCACGTCTTTTCGGAAGACGGACATTACATCTCCCGGCCTGCAGTCCTGATTCTTGCTGGAAGCGGCAATAACGGTGCAGACGGATATGCACTTGCCCGCCGTCTTATTGACCACAGGATTGCTGTAACAGTTTGCGAAATTGATCCGGCAAAAAGTCCCATGTGCATGATTCAGAAAAACCGTGCCTTAAAAAACGGCGTACAGACAAATGACGTGTACCAGCTTGATGATTATATTGAAAGCAAAAGTTTTGACCTCCGGGTAATTGCAGATTGCATTTTCGGCAGCGGATTCCACGGAGAACTTCCTTATCATGTGGCAGCTGTAATTGAGCAGGTAAATCAGGTAAGCGATGCATACAAAATTGCCTGTGACATTCCAACAGGAATTGACATGAACGGAAATATTTCCGGACTGGCGTTCAAGGCTGATGAAACCGTAACCATGGGAGCTTTAAAATATGCCCTGTACAATGATGCTGCAAAAGATTACTGCGGAAAAATCACCTGTTCGAATCTCGGTGTAAGCCGCTGTAACTTTGAGCATTCAGCAGAAATAATTCCTGAAGCTTTTCTTCTGGAAGAAGATGACTTGGAACTTCCTTACAGAAATAAAAAACAGAATGTGAACAAAGGTTCATTCGGGCACACGGCTGTCATTGCCGGTGAAAAGGAAGGCGCCGCCATAATTGCAGCAGAAGCCGCACTAAGGACGGGCAGCGGACTTGCAACAGTTGTGAGCAGCAGGACTGATATCCACATTCCTTACGAACTCATGCACTCTTCCGCATTGCCGGAAAACACGACTGCAGCCGCATTAGGAATGGGAATGGGACGTAACAATCCTGATGCACAAAAATACATTGATTACTTAATTGAAAATCCTGAAATTGCATGTGTACTGGACGCCGACATATTTTACCATCCGGAAATAAAAACGCTGCTCAAGAATCGTCCCCACGGAACAATCCTTACGCCACACCCGAAAGAGTTTTCTGCACTGCTTGAAAACTGCGGACTTGGAAAGTATTCCGTAAAAGAAATCCAGCAGAGGCGGCTTGAACTTTCAAAGGACTTCTGCAAATCATTTCCGGAAACAGTCCTTATACTGAAAGGTGCAAATGTAATCATTTCTCAGAAATTTTCAGCACGTACTAACGTTGATTCATACATAAATACATTTGGTACGTCGGCTCTGGCAAAAGCAGGAAGCGGTGACGTACTCAGCGGAATTGCAGCTTCATTCCTTGCGCAGGGACAGTCTCCGCTGGAAGCCGCTGTCAATGCATCGCTGACCCACGCAATTGCAGGAAGCCGCATCACTCCGGATTATTCACTGACTCCATTCAAACTGATTGAAGAAATAGAAAGGCTGAATCAGTAAAAAGTGTTTTTATTGTCACACGGATTTTGATTTTTTTTAACAGGAAATCTATTACAATTCATGGGGCTGTCCAATAATTTCTGTCATGCTGAATTTATTTCAGCATCTGTGTGGTTACCGAAAAGAGATCCCGAAACAAGTTCGGGATAACGGTTATAACATTGGTATGACACGTGATTATTCTGAAATGATCCAGGCATTCAGGCCCTTAATCAGCGGCAGTATAAAAACACAACTAGAATTAAAAGGTGAAAATCCAGATTCCATGTTATAATGATTCCATGAGTGAATTACTATATGGCGCAGCATATTATGCTGAGTACCTGCCTTTTGACAGAATTGAAAAAGACCTTTCTTTAATGAAAGATGCTGGAATGAATACAATCCGCATTGCAGAATCAACCTGGAGTACGGAAGAACCGGAAGATGGTGTATTCAATTTCAAATATGTGGACGATGTGCTTGATGTGGCAGAACACCTCGGCATGAATGTCATCATCGGAACCCCTACTTATGCAGTCCCGTCATGGCTTGTAAAAAAGTATCCTGACATCATGGTTACAAACCGGAATGGCACTGTAAAATACGGCCCGCGACAGTGCATGGACATACTCAATCCGGATTACCTCCGTCATGCGGAGCGGATCATCAGGAAACTTATTGAACATACGGCACAAAGAAAATGCGTCACAGGATTCCAGCTGGACAACGAAACAAAGCATTACGATAATTTCGGAAAATACGCACAGCAGAAATTCCTTGAATACCTTAAGTCACGATATGCAACGACAGAAGAATTCAATCAGGATTTTACGCTGGCTTACTGGAGCAATTCAATCAATTCATGGGAAGATTTCCCTGATCTGAGCAATTCCATAAACCACAACCTGAAATGTGAATATGAACACTTTCTGCGGAAATGTGCGGCAGACTTCCTTATCTGGCAGTCGGAAATCGTAAAGGAATACAAGAGACCGGACCAATTCATTACACACAATTTTGATTTTGCATGGCGCGGAATTTCATATGGAGTGCAGCCCGGCATAAACCATCAGCAGGCATCAGAAGCAGTAACCATTGCCGGTTGCGATATTTATCATCCAAGTCAGGATGAACTTACCGGTGCAGAAATTGCATTTGGTGGTGACATGATCCGTACATTGAAAAACCAAAATTATTTCATCATCGAAACAGAAGCACAGGGATTTAAAGAATGGACTCCGTATCCGAAACAGCTGCGGCTCCATGCTTTGAGCCATCTGGCATCCGGCGCAAACGGACACATGTACTGGAACTGGTTCTCAATCCACAACAGTTTTGAAACATACTGGAAAGGTGTCCTTGGCCACGAACTTAAACCTGGCATCATTTTCAAATATGCAAAGGAAATCGGGGAACTTTTTGCACAACACGGAAACCGTCTGGCAGATTTAAAGAAACAGAACAAAGTTGCAATCGTAACGGACAATGATTCCTTAACGGCACTGGAATATTTTCAAATGGACCGCAGATTTGATTACAATGATGTATTCCGCTGGATGTATGATTCACTTTATGAAATGAACATCGAATGCGATATTGTAGACATCAATGCTGTAGATGTTTCAAAATATAAAATGATTGTCACACCTGCACTTTACTGCATCAGCAGTGAAAACGCACTGAAACTCAGGAACTTTACGGAACAGGGCGGAATCCTTTTTTCATCATTCAGATCATTCTACGCAGACACAAAAGCTTCCGTACATCCAGAAGCCCACCCATATCTCCTTACTGACTGCTTCGGAATTTCATATTCGCTGATTACACAGGCCGGTTCTGCAAAAATACGCGGAGCAGCTGTGGAGCATTATGCAGAACTGCTGGAAAACCATGGAGCAGAAATACTTGAAAATTATGAACATAAATACTGGAAAGAATTTGGAGCAGTAACAAGAAATACATTCGGAAAGGGAACTGCATATTATTTTGCCGCATTTACTTCAAAAGATGTATTGAAACATTACCTGAAGGATGCAGCATTAAAAGCAGGAATAACACCGCCGGAATTTTCTTTCCCGGTAATTGCAAGAAGCGGCACAGGAAAAGCCGGGGATAAAATACATTATGTCTTCAATTATTCAAGTGAAGTAACATCTTTTGTAAATCCTTATGGCCAGGTAAAAGACATCCTCACAGGAGAATCATTCAATGCAGGAGACTCCGTCCAGATAAATGACTGGGACGCAAGAATCCTGACTGAAATGCCTATTCAAGGATAGTAATTTCTACCCGGCGGTTTTTTGCCATTCCATTTTTCGTGGTATTTTCTGCAAGCGGTTTTGTTCCGCCGTATCCGCGGCAAATGAACGAGCCTGCAGGAATGCCACGTTTTGCAAGTTCTTCCGCAATTACATGGGCACGTTCAATAGAAAGCTGCATTTCACCTGAAGGATTTCCAATGCTGGCCGTATGTCCTTCAATAAGAAACTGGCCGTCTGGAACTTCTTTCAGCACGGAAGCTATGCGTCCCAAAAGAGATTCTTCTGTAGAAAGCAGGTGTGCACTGTCCGGTTTAAAATGAAGGTTCTGCACTGTAAGCCGGATTCCTGAATCCGTATTGTCCACAACAACCTTTGCAGGTTCCTGAGCCCCATACGAAAGTCCGGATGCGCCATCTCCGCCGACTGCACCAGCAGCAGAAGCAAATCCATCAGAAGAACTGAATCCGTCAGCAGAATTGTTTCCTCCACCCGTGCCAGATACACCATCTCCGCCGGATGCACCTGCAGCAGAAGCAAGTCCATCAGAAGAACTGAATCCGTCAGCGGTATTATTTCCACCGTCTGTGCCGGATGCACCATCTCCGCCGGATGCACCTGCAGCAGAAGCAAGTCCGTCAGATGAACTGAATCCGTCAGCAGAATTGTTTCCTCCGTCCGTGCCAGATACACCATCTCCGCCGGCTGCACCAGCAGCAGAAGCAAATCCATCAGAAGAACTGAATCCGTCAGCGGTATTATTTCCACCGTCTGTGCCGGATGCACCATCTCCGCCGGCTGCACCAGCAGCAGAAGCAAGTCCGTCAGATGAACTGAATCCGTCAGCGGTATTATTTCCACCGTCTGTGCCGGATGCACCATCTCCGCCGGATGCACCATTTTCCTCCGTTCCTGCATCTCCGCCATTTTCATTTTTTGCAGAAGCCAGCAATGCAGCTTCTTCGTCAGAAACAAAGGCTGCACGCTGCAATGCAGGAATCAGACGTGAACGGTCTACAGCAGGAGGATATTCCGTAAAGAGCGAAACAGTTCCTTTAAATGTGATTTTCCGGCCATCAGAATATTCAAAAGTTTCATCAACCATGTCACGGACAATCAAGGCCGCACCAGTTTTTTTACTGACATAAATAGTTGCATTGTTGGATCCGGTTGCCTTTAAGAGTTCCTTATCACCGGAATAATCCATGGAAAAAGCCATGCCGTATCTTGTAGCCCATTTTGCACTCAAAACATAAACAGGTTCACCATCTCTGACTTCATCCCTCAGGTATGTATACTCAACATAAATCGGCATTTTCGTAGGAACGCCTTTATTCAACGGATCAACGCAACGGATTGCCTTTGCCTGCCATTTGTCACCAATATTTACCGGCTTTGAAGGAAATGAAGGAAAACTGCGGAATGACGGATAACCATTATCCTGAATCATCCGGAGCTGGCCGTCTTTTTCTATTTTAAAAACAGATGGAATACTGTTGTGGATTCCATCATTAAGTTTTTTTTCGTTGTGAACAGTATCCTGACTGATGTAAAAATTACCATCGTATAATTTTTCTCCACCAGAAGCAGGAACAGTAGCAGATACATAGCTGCTGCCAGATGAGACAATGAAAGACCGGACTTCACGGCGGGTCAGCCCCACATACTTTCCATCTTCATACTGACGTAAATCTGAACGCTCAACAAGAGAATAATTTGAACTGCCCCTATACTCTATTTTTTCATTTTCTGCCCATGCATAAACTGAAACTGTAAAGAGGATTGCAAGAAAAAAAATTCTTTTCATACCCTTATACAATCGGCATGATGAAAATCAGGCTTTAAGGTATTTCTCTTCAAAGTCCATGACAGGTATCGGTTTTGAAAAATAATATCCCTGAAAAAAGTCACAACCAAAATCAGAAAGCATTTTGAACTGGCTTTCAGTTTCTACGCCTTCCGTAATGACCCTCATGTTCAGATTCTTTGCCATTGAAATAACGGAACCGAGGATTGCGTGACTGCGCTCCTTATTTTCGGTTTCCCGAAGGAACATCATGTCAATTTTCAATACATCGGCCTTTATATCCTTCAGCATCATCAATGAAGAATAGCCGCTTCCAAAATCATCAATTTCAATCTTAAAGCCATACTCCTGAAGCCGTCCGAACAGTTCCATGGTTTTTTCAAAATCAGAAAGAAGCGCCGTTTCCGTAATTTCTATATTGAAATTCTTAGGATCAATTTCATATTTCTCTACCAGAGAAGTAAAAGTCTCGTAAATATCAATATAATACAGGTCACGGGGCGAAACATTTACAGAAATGTGGGCATCTTCAAATCCAAGCTTTTTCCATTCACCAAGCTTTTTTGCAGCCTCTTCCCAGATATACGCATCCAGTTTATTTATGAGCCCTGTTTTTTCAAGCACACCGATGAAGTGTCCAGGCTGGAGCACACCCTGCACAGGATGATGCCAACGCACAAGTGCTTCTGCACCAAGAGCCTTTCCGTCTGAGTCCGCCTGAGGCTGCAGATACATTTTAAACTGATTGTCATTTAATGCAGATGAAAATTCATTGACAATGTTTTTTTCAATAAGAAGCCTGTCCATAAGTTCAGAATCGTAACGTGCAAAAACACGCTGATAGTCACTGCGGATCTGTTCAATTGCAAGTGCAGCTTTATCATACATGATTTGTGCAGGTTCACTTGCATCATGCATTTCGTAAAGACCGACATAAATATGCATATGAAGGTTACCGTTTTCAGTCAGTTTCCGTATGCGGTTTATGCTTTCCAGAAAAATGGATTCAGAAAAATATTTTTTGCGGCAGAATAATGCAAACTTGTCACCATCAATCCTTCCGAAAATTGAATCTTCATGACAGATGCGTATTATCAGGTTCGCCTGCATTTTCAATACAGCGTCACCAGTTTTTTCTCCAAAAAGTTCGTTGACAAGTTTAAAATCTTTTATATCAGAAGAAATCATGATGTTTTCTGAATCAGGATTCTTGCGTACATATGCATCAACGGCTTCGAAAAATCCCACCCGGTTGTAAAGTCCGGTAAGTTCATCATGTGTCGCATTATACCGTTCATTATCCAGCTGTCTGGTTTCTTCCGTGTCATCGATAAATTTTAGATATGCACCAACAAAGGAATTATCGTAAAACATTTTCTGATATTCCACAGAAAAATGACAGGTCTTTCCATCAACAGGAAGTATGCAACCTTTCGTGTAACTGGAAATCTTCAAACCCGAAACTTCATCTTCCAATGAAGCATAGTATTTTTCTGCTTCTTCCTTGGAAAATTTTCCATCCTTCTGAAAAATGAAGGAAGCATTCTTATTGTAATAAAGGCACTTTCCCTTGTAATTGTAATAAATTATTCCATCTGCAACAGTTTCATTTACAATGCGCAGGATGTTTGCCACAAGGTAATGTGGAAAATGGTATGTGGAAAAATAAAAAAGGAATTCTGCAAACAAAGTGTAAAACAATATGGAAATATCAATTGGAAGCTTCAGTGAATAACTCAGCAGGTTTGCTACAAGGACGATTACATATGCAAACATTATGACAATATATTTTATTTTGTACCCGAAAGGTGCCTTAATAGTCCGGACAAGAAGGATTATAAAAGCTGTACCGCATATGACATAACACAATCCAAGATGAATGAAGTGAGGCCAGTAGAATGTCGCAATCCAGAATTCAAAACCACGTTTACCATGAATCAGTTCAAGGTTGAAACTGTGCATGGTAAATGCGTTTATAATGAGCGATATTGAATCAAAAATTATGAGTACTAAAAACAGTTTCAGGAGCTTCTTGTATTTTTCATTCAAACGGCTGTATGCCATTACGAAATTCAAAAGGAAGAATGTAAGGAAATCAGTGCAGATAAAATAAAGTCCGTCAAAGAACAGCGCAGCACAATGATTTTTCTGGAACAGGAATATAATGTAGACAACAACTGAAACCAGTCCTCCGGCCATCGGCATTGCTACTTCATTCTTTATTTCATTATCAACAGACAGTGTTTTCCGGATTATCAGGATGAGTGAAGCAATTATTGCCAGAGAAAAGACTGTAAATAAAATATCTGCAAATATCATGCTTATGCTCCAATATACTTCTTTTCAAATTCATATTCTGGAAGCGGTTTTGAAAAATAAAATCCCTGGAGGATGTCACAACCGATTTTGTTCAGGACTTTCACCTGCGCTTCATTTTCAATACCTTCACAGACAATCTTAATGCCCAGCTGTCTTGCCATTTTGACTACAGAATCAAGAATCGTAAGTTCCCTTTCGTTTTCCGCAGACTTTACAAGTGCACTCATGTTTATTTTCAGTGCATCAGCCTTAATGTCTTTCAGCATGTTCAATGATGAATATCCGGAACCAAAGTTGTCAATGGCAACAGAAAAACCGGAAGCCTGCAGCCGCTCCAAAAGTGACATTGAAAGATTGAAATCCCGCATAAAGGCATCTTCTTTTATTTCTATATGGAGCAGGTCTGAACTGATTCCGTATTTTTTACAAATCAATACAAAATCTTCACAGATGTCACTGTAATAAAAATCTTTTGCAGAAATATTTACGGCAAGGAAAAGTTTTATTCCTTTTTCCTGCCATTGGGAAACTTTCTTTGCACAGACATTCCATATATATTCATCAAGCTTGTAAATAAAGCCGCCCTTTGTAAGTGCCGGAAGGAAATCTGCAGGAAGCAGCAATCCTTTTACAGGATGATTCCAGCGTATCAATGCTTCAACGCCTTCAACTTTTCCACTCTCACTGCCAATCTGCGGCTGGTAATAAATTTCAAACTGATTTTCGCACAATGCATTTTCAAACTCACTGATTATGGATTTTTCCCTGATCAGTTTTTCCATTAAAGATGAATTGTAAAATGCCACAGTATTGTCAAAATTGTCACCTACGCTCTTCATTGCAAGCACGGCTTTGTCATACATTGCCTGCGCATTCTCATGGAAATTGGAAACCTCATATACTCCGATTACAAGATTAACCTTGAAATTACGGTTTTTTATGAAGCTTCCTATTTTTTCTTTACACTTTGTGACAAAATCAAGATTGAAAATCTTTTTAGGAACAAGGACTGCAAAGCCGTCAGCAGAAATCCTGCCGCAGACACAGTTTACGTTCTCCATGTTTTTCAGAATTCCTGCAATGTAAAGCAGGAGTTCATCACCGGCTTTTACCCCGAACAGGTCATTTACCAGTTTGAATTTCCGGATATTCGTACTTAATACATACCACCCTTCATCAGGAGAAGCCTTCAGCACTTCTTCTGCCATTGCAAAGAAAGCCTTCCGGTTCAAAAGTTTTGTCAGTTCATCGTGGGTAGCCCGGAAGCGCTCCTTTTCATAATTTTCAATTTCTGCAGTCTTGTCGTCAAATTTCAGATAACTTCCAAGCAGCCGTTTTTTTTCATCATAAATCTTCTTATATTCTACGATAAAAATCCGGTCCTGGCCTTCAACTTTCAGTGTAGTTTCCTTCATGGCGGAATCCATGTCGGAATGCTTGAACACGTCACGTTCCATAATGGCATTCAGGTCATTGCCGTAAATTTTCCGGGCAAGTGTATTCATGTAAATGCATTTTCCGTCGGAAGCAAAACAGACGATTCCGTTGCTTACATCCTTTGCAAGAATGGAAAGAATCCGCCGTTCATATTTCTTTGGCACAAAATTATATGCAAAATAACATGTAACGACTGAAGTAAGCGGATAAAAGAAGATTGTTATGTCAAAAAAGAAATCAATTTTTACCAGTGTGAAAAACAGGTTCACTACAATGACAGCAGAAAGCAGCACCAGTACAAGCAGGTATTTCTGCCGCTCAAACCTTATGACCTTTGAACATTTCCTTATAAGAAGGATTACTATATTCAGGAATACATAAACATTAAGTCCATAATGAAGCGCAACAAGAGGTTTATATTCCACAGCAAAATGATTGATGCTGGTATGGGAAACGTTCTGGACAATGGAAAATGCATAACCACCTTTTATGTTCATCATGAAGAATATCAAGTCAAGCCCCAGCACCAGAAGGTAAACAGTCCTGCTGTTTCTGGCGAATTTGGAACCAACATCGCCTTCCGTAAACTGGAACACATAATTCAGCAGGCACAGCCAGATAAGGAAGCGGTCCACCATAAAAAATCCATAGATAAGATGGGCAACTTCTGCATTTACTGAAAAGCAGAAACCGCTATACAAAAGCACAGCTACAATCGAAGAATAATTTAAAATGTCAAGGATGTTTGCAAGTTCGGTGCGCTTCTTTCCTACAAGGAAAATGCACAGGCCGATTACTGCAACAATGAATGACATACAGAATATGAAACTTAAGTGCACGTAAGGTCCTTATAAAACGGGATTACCGGTAAAACTCCCACTATTCCATTCAGTATAACACATATTTCAGATTTTTTGGAGAAAAGAAAAATGATTTTTAAATGAAAGGCTATGTCCACAAAAACTGTTGTCTCTTACGCCTTCGAAGCGCAGCTTCTCGGAGACTCGCTCAAAACTCACCTCGTGAGTTTTGCCGGCTGAGGCCGTCGCTCCCTTATATGTTGTGTCTCCTGTCAAGAAAAAAAAGCAGGAAAGATAATTCGGCAATTTACCAACTCTTATATTCTTGGATAATGAACATGTTCA
>JAZLGS010000027.1:0-63201 GCA_045616425.1 Treponema sp. | reverse complement strand
CTGCATTTTACTAAAAAAAGCGGGTCCCAGCGACGGTAAAAAAGCCAAGGTATCCCCCAGAGGCAACGTGCACAGCACAGCTGCTTCGAGAGTCACTAAAATTGCTTTCGCAATTTTCCGGCTCTGCCGTCGTTCCCTACCTTTGCTTTTTTCCCTGCGTCCCACTTTTTTTTCACAATTATGCAATTAATTTCACCATTAATTCTACATAGCCTTCATCAGCATAGACTAGAAGTGCTTCTATCAGAACATCAATATCTCGAAATTCGTTATCACTCAGCAACACTATAGCCGGACATAGCCTTTTTTTTTCGCCCTCTCATGTAAAAACTGGAACTTAAAAAAAGTTCCTGTTTTTAGCCTCGCTTATTGTATTTCCAAAATATTTCATCTATATATACTATGTTAACAACGTGCAATTTCTGGAGAAAAAATGAGTACTATTTTTGACATTCTCGGGCCTGTAATGGTCGGTCCGTCAAGTTCACATACAGCTGGAGCTGTCAGGATCGGACTGGTATCCAGAATACTTCTTGAAGACGAAATCGTATTTGCAGACATCCAGTTTAGCGGAAGTTTTGCCGCAACCCACAAAGGACATGGCACAGACTGTGCTGTTGTTGCAGGACTTTTAGGTATGCAGACAGATGACATAAGAATTCCTGAAAGTAAAAAAATGGCAGAAGAAAAATCTGTAAACATAATTTTTTCAAATACAGAAATTCCAGATGCGCATCCCAACACAGTTGTTCTGCACCTACAGGGAAAAATGGGAAAGAAAATTTCCATACAGGCTTCTTCAATCGGAGGCGGCAGGATTATGATAAACAAAATTGACGGTATAACAGTAAACTGCAATGCAGAAATGCCTACACTCATTGTGCATAATTCAGATGAGGTTGGACACGTTGCCGCAGTAACTTCACTTTTGTTCTATAACAAAATCAATATTGCCCAGATGCAGCTTTTCAGGGATGAACCCGGAGGTTATGCCGTAATGGTTGTAGAAAGTGACCAGCTGATTCCTTCACAAATCATTTCTTCAATAGAAAATTTTCCCGGTATAATAAAAGTAACTTACATCAATCCAAATTAAGGAATTAAAAATGTTCACAAGCTTAGAATCAATAATAAATGAATGCGAAAAACAATCAAAGACTTTCCCAGAAATCATAATCGGATACGAAATGCGTTCTACAGGAGCATCAGAACAGGAAGTAGTTTCAAAAATGAAGTCCATGTGGATTGCAATGCTGACTGCTTCAGAAAACTATGACGGAACCCTTATTTCAAAAAGCGGTCTGACTGGTGGCGATGGAAAAAAATTTGAAGAATATTCATCACAAAATGAAACCTTATGTGGCAGCTATCTGTCATTAGTAATTACAGAAGCATTAAAAATGGCAGAGAACAATGCCTGCATGAAGAGGATTGTTGCAAGCCCCACGGCCGGTTCATGCGGAGTACTTCCTGCAGTTCTTATTCCATTATACAGAAGAAAAAAATATTCCGAAGAAGAAATAATAAATGCACTTTTTGTTGCAGCAGGAATCGGACAGGTAATTGCAAACCGTGCAAGTATCAGCGGCGCAGAAGGTGGATGTCAGGCAGAAATAGGTTCAGCCAGTGCAATGGCAGCTGGTGCATTAGTCTACCTTTATGGTGGGAATGCAACCGGGATTTGCACTGCCGCAGGATTTTCTTTAAAGAATCTTCTTGGGCTTGTATGCGATCCTGTTGCAGGCCTCGTAGAAATTCCATGCGTTAAGCGTAATGTCATTGGTGCTGTAAATGCATGTTCTTGTGCCGATATGGTTCTGGCAGGAATCAAGCCAAAAATTCCGGCAGATGAAGTAATTGATGCAATGAAATCTGTAGGTACGAAAATGGATGTTTCTTTAAAGGAAACAGGTACAGGAGGAATTGCTAATACACCAACTGCAAAAAAAATCCAAGACGTTATTTAAAATTTTTTTTGTTCCTCTTTTTACAATAAGACAGAATTTTTTTTTTAGACTTTCACCCGTTAAGGCAAAGACGCCATTCCTCTTTTTACAATGGCTATGTCCGGCTATAGTGTTGCTGAGTGACAACGAATTTCAAGATATTAATGTTCTGATAGAAGCACTTCTACTCTGTGCTTCGAAGGCGAAAGAGACAACACTTTTTACGGACATAGCCTAATTTTTTAACTTTCATTTTCCGGATTTAAACTTCCCTTTTATCTTTCAAGATTTTTTTATATACTGCATCATATGAAAATCGTAATTCTTGACGGGAACGCATTGAATCCCGGTGACCTTTCGTATGATGCATTAAAGGAATTCGGGGAAGTAACTTACTACCCACGGACTCCTTCTGAACTGACTCTTGAACGGATTAAGGATGCAGATTATGTTTTCCTTAATAAAGTAAACATTACCCGCGAAATCCTAAGCCAATGTAAAAATCTGAAATACATCGGTGTTTTTGCAACAGGCTATAATGTCGTTGACATCGAAGCTGCCAGGGAATTTGGAATCACAGTTACTAACATTCCTGCATACAGCACAATGGCAGTTGCACAGACAGTCTTTGCATTGATTATGGAATTTACAAATGCAGTAAGCCTTCATTCAGCTTCCGTAATGAATGGAGACTGGTGCACCTCCCCGGATTTCTGCTACTGGAAATCACCTTTGACAGAACTGTACAACAAGACTATCGGACTTATCGGATTCGGTTCAATCGGGCAGCGTGTTGCAAAAATCGCTTCCAGTTTTGGAATGAAGGTTCTGGTCAACACAAGGACAGCAGCCCGCATTGATGAATACAATTCCACAGTCCAGAAAGATGAGAAAGTTACAGCCGTTACATTGGACGGACTTCTTTCACAAAGCGATATCGTTTCATTGCATTGTCCGCTTACAAAAGACAACAACAGGCTCATCAATTCAGAATCACTTAAGAAAATTAAGAAGGGTGCACTTCTGGTAAATACAGCCCGTGGTGCATTAATTGACGAAAATGCAGTCCGTGCAGCCCTGGAAGATGGAACCTTAAGTGGATTTGCAGCAGATGTAGTTTCTGTAGAACCAATGGCAAAAGACAATCCTTTACTTAACGCACCAAACTGTGTGATTACACCTCACATTGCATGGGCAGCAAAGGAAACAAGAATACGCCTTCTGGATATTGCAGTAGAAAACCTACGCTCATTCCTTAACGGAAAAACCATAAACAAAGTAAATTAAACGGGGCCCGGCAACGGAAAAGAGCAGGCACCTGTACTGATAAATGGGAACAGGAGGTGTCCCGAAAGTTCTGTCATGATCATTTCAGTCTGTCATCCTGAACTTGTTTCAGGATCGGAATGACACTATGAACTATACTTATTGGACATCCCCATGTATTCCCCGCAGGTAACGTGCGCAGTACTGCTTTCCGGAGGCTCGCTAAAATTGCTTCCGCAATTTCCGGGATGACTCCGGTTATTTCATTCTACAGAAGCTGCAATATCATTTACCTTCCGGACAAGTTCATCCTTTGCCTTTATGTTTTCCCTCGTAATGATTTCCGAATGTTTCAGCATTGCAGCAGGAACACCATATGCTTTTTCCAGATCCTCATTCGTAAGAACTTCATCAACCGTCCCCAGATCAATATCATGATTCGGATAAAAAAGAAGTACAGTCTCTGCATATTTCTTTGTAAGGTCAAGTTCATGCATTGAAATATAAACTGTTACTCCCGTCTTTTTGCAGAAATCACGGAGATAAGCAAGAGCCTTATCTTTCTGAGGTTCCTCTAAGGCGAAAAGAGGTTCGTCCATAAATACAGATGAAGAACCATAAAGCAAAGAAAAAGCCAGAAGCACGCGCTGCATTTCTCCCTTACTCAAAGCAGTAAGTTTTTTGTCCATGGAAGCTTCAAGTTCAAAAACCGATTTTATTTCTTCCATAAAATCACTGCTTCCTTCACGGATGGCAGAAGCATTTCCCTTGAGTTTTCCATTTTTGTAAACAAAATCAAGAAGCACTGAAACCTTTTCTTCTGTTTCCAGTTCCATATTCTGATAGATGTATGAAGCAAGTGCATCCCGCTCTTCTTCAGAAACGGAAGCAGTATCATGCCCCAAAAGCGAAACCGAACCATTTTCAGGAAGTATGCGGCCAGCAGCCAGAAGCATGAAAGTTGATTTTCCACTTCCATTAGGTCCGACAAGACTGACAAATCCGCCAGGCAGGTCAGCTGAAAAATTATCAAAAATAACAGGAGGAATTATCTGCTTTCCATCTTCATCTACATCATCTTCTACAGGCTGATAAGCAAACCTGACATCTCTAAATTTTAAAAAATCCATTCCTATAAAATACTGTTTTTCGAATAAAATGCAATATTTTTTTCCAATTTTGTTTTATTTAATATTAATTATGTTAAAATAAGAACCGGACGGATTTTATCAGACCGTACGAACAGCTGGAGGCAGAATGACAAACACAGAAGCAGTAGAAGCCTTGGAAGAAATGAAGGCTTTCGCAGGAAAAGAGAATATTGATGCTTTAGATTATGCAATTGAAATTTTAAAACTTCTTGAAGAAGCCGGATATAAAGATCCAATTGAAGCTTTAAAAAAAGATGATCAGTTTTAAGAATATAGGGAGCCTCTAAGAATTGCAATTTTTAGAGACAACTTTGAAAATGTGACGTCCCCTGGAATTTCAATTTCCAGAGGTCCCCCACAACAGAAAAACACACGCAGTTCCACTGACACGGAATTTCAAATGTGACGTTCTATTGGATTTGTACTGCAAACAAAGATTTATTTACAGGAGATTTTAAATGATTGGAAATTTCTGGTCGCTTGTACCAGCAATAGTAGCAATTGCACTTGCATTAATAACAAAGGAAGTTTATTCATCCCTTTTTCTGGGAGTAATAATCGGCGGCATATTTTTTGCCATAAGTGCAGGAACCGGATTTACAGGATTCCTCACACATGTTTTCAATGACGGCCTTATCGACAGGCTTTCAGACAGCTGGAATGTAGGAATCATTATTTTTCTGGTAGTCCTTGGCGCTATGGTTGCATTAATGAATAAGGCAGGCGGCTCTGCAGCTTTCGGCGAATGGGCAAAAAAACACATCAAGTCAAAGACAGGTGCACAGTTTGCCACTGTCTGTCTGGGAATCCTTATTTTCATTGACGATTATTTTAACTGTCTTACAGTAGGTTCAGTAATGCATCCTGTTACTGAAAAATACAAGGTATCAAGGGAAAAACTTGCATACCTCATTGACGCAACAGCAGCACCTGTCTGCATCATTGCACCTATAAGTTCATGGGCAGCCGCCGTTTCAGGTTTCGTTGCAGAAGGCGAAAACGGAATTGCATTATTCTGCAGAGCCATTCCTTTTAACTTTTACGCATTCTTTACACTGATTATGGTCATTGCCATGATTTTCATGAAGTTTGAATTCGGTACAATGTCTGCATATGAATCAGCAATCAATACAATGACAGAAACTGCTTCAAAAAAAGAATCCCACGAAAAAGAAACAAAAGGAAAAGTCATTGACCTGATTTTCCCAATTGCAGCGCTCATAATAATGTGCGTCCTTGGAATGATTTATTCCGGCGGCTTTTTCTCTCCAATGGTTCCTGGCGAAACAGAAGGAGAAATGGTTTCAAATCCTTCATTCTTGAATTTCATTGAAGCATTCGCAGCCAGTGATGCATCAGTAGGACTTGTACTCGGTTCCTTTGCAGCTCTCATAATGACATTGATTTTCTATACAAGCAGAAAAGTCCTGAGCTTCAACAGATGCATGTCATGCATTCCGGATGGATTCAAGGCAATGGTTCCGGCAATCCTCATCCTTACACTTGCATGGACGCTTAAAGCAATGACTGACAGCCTTGAAGCTGCAAAATATGTTGCAGGCCTTGTAGAAGGCAGTGCCGCCGGATTGAGCAGTTTCCTTCCTGCAATCATTTTCATAATTGCATGTTTCCTTGCATTTGCAACAGGAACATCATGGGGAACATTCGGAATCCTGATTCCAATCTGTATTGCAATTTTCCCGGTAGGAAATCCACTCCGCATAATTTCAATTTCAGCATGTATGGCAGGAGCTGTCTGCGGTGACCACATTTCACCAATATCAGATACAACGATTATGGCCAGCGCCGGTGCACAGTGCAATCATGTAAATCATGTTTCTTCACAGCTTCCATATGCATTTTCAGTAGCAGTAATCTCATTTGCTGCATATATAGTTTCAGGATTCACAAGCCAGCTGGGAACCGTTCCAAGCTGCCTTATTTCATGGATTACAGGACTTGCATTACTTGCAGGATTCCTCATCACAATGAAGAAAAAATCTGTAAACTAAGTTTCTACTTTCCGGCCTTGATTTCCATTTTCAGGATTCAAGGCTTTTTTTTACTTGATTTTTACAGAACTGCAAGATAAAACCGCCGCTTAAATGGTGCAGTTATTTTATTTTTGCAAAGGGATGTCCATTAAGTTCTGTCATGCACATTGCACATTGTCATGCTGAACTTGTTTCAGCATCTGTAATGCATATCCGGGACTGTCATCCTGAGCCAGATTCAGGATCGGAATGATACTATAAATCATACTTTTGGAACATTCCCATCGCCTTTATACAGGCGGTTAAGATAAAACCACCGCTGAAATATCGCGGCACTTTTATCTCTGCAAATCTGCGTTGCAGATAGGGAGCGACGGCAGAGCCGGCAAAACTCACGAGGTGAGTTTTGAGTGAGTCTCCGAGAAGCTGTGCTTCGAAGGCCTAGGGAGCGACGGCTTCAGCCGGAAAATTGCGAAAGTAATTTTAGCGAGTCTCGAAGCAGCTGTGCTGCGCACTGGAACTTTTAATTAAACTGTCCGCTTGCGCGAACGCTAAAAAGTCATTCGCAAAATTGATATTTTGTTTATGGACGTTTTATAGGAGGAATAAAATGGATGAATGTAACGATATTGAAAAAATAAATGCACTACAAAAACTTATTGACGAATCAGAAAATATCGTTTTTTTTGGTGGTGCCGGAGTTTCTACAGAAAGTGGAATTCCAGATTTCAGGAGTCAGGATGGATTATATGCACAGAAATGGAGATATCCTCCAGAAGTCATTGTAAGCCGCAGTTTTTTTGATTCAAACACAAAGGAATTTTACCGATTCTACAGGGAAAAGCTCATCATTTCAGGAATAAAACCAAATGCAGCCCACTTGAAATTAGCAGAACTTGAAGCCAAAGGAAAACTAAAGGCAGTTGTTACCCAGAACATTGACGGCCTGCATCAAGCTGCCGGAAGTAAAGCCGTATATGAATTGCACGGCTCAACACTACGGAACTACTGCATGAACTGCCACAAACCATATTCCGTTGATTTCATATCAGAAAGTGCTGAATCGCCTGATACGCTCCCCCATTGTACAGACTGTAACGGTCTTATAAAACCAGATGTAGTCCTGTATGAAGAAGGGCTGGACGATAACACAGTACAGGGAGCTATAGACGCAATTTCTGCTGCTGACCTTTTGATAATAGGGGGAACATCTCTCGTTGTTTATCCCGCAGCAGGCTTAATCCGTTATTTCCACGGAAAGAACATTGTATTGATTAACAAGTCTGAAACTGCAAACGATGCACATGCAGATCTTGTAATCCACGGTTCAATCGGAAAAGTACTAGAACAGATAAGGTTATAGCCGTAAAAGGCATTGCTAAGGATCCGCATTACACAAAAAAAAGCAGTCCCCGCATTTCCGGGAAGCTATGCACACAGCATGACTTCCCGGAAATCCGTAAAAACTGCCTTCGTAATTATTTTTTCAATCACGACTGTAATTGCTTTACTGATTTCCTCTCGACAAATTCTACAGGAACCCGGACAATATCAGGTACAGGAAGTCCAGCCATCCGCTGCATCAACATTTCCGCCGACAATGACGCAATCTTATCCCGGTCCTGTCTGAATGTAGAGAGGAACGGTGCAGTTGTAGAAACATTGGTATCATCATCAAAACCAATTATGGAAATATCCTCAGGAATCCTTTTTCCAATTTCGGCAAGATATTTCATTGCACCAAAAGCAAGGGAATCACACACAATAAAAACAGATGTAATATCCGGACACCGCTGGTAAAGACGCTTCATGCCGTCATAGCCAGATCTGTCAAACCAGGCATCGCACTTTTCAAGATAGCGTTCATCAAATTCCATACCGGAAGCTTTCAGAGCCTCCGTAAAACCGGCATATCTTTCCATTGCAGCTGGAGAATTTGCACGGAATGGTGCACCAAGAAAACCTATTGCCCGGTGTCCTTTTTTATACAGATATTCAGCCGCATATTGGCCAGCAGGCTCATTATCCGAAACAATAGTACAAATACCAGGTATGAATTCATTAGTGGAAACACAAGGAATGCCGCATTCACCCAAACGTTGTACTTCAGCATCATTATCAATAGGATTTACAACAATAATTCCTTCAATATCACGATACTTACAGTGATCAATATAGGACATTCCATTATTAAAGTTTTTGGAAAGAAAAAGAAGGTCGTAGCCGGCAAGCTCAATCTCATGCCGGAAGCGGTTAAGAAGGCCGCCAAAAAGAGGATGTTCAAATCCTCTTAACATGGCAACATCTTCAAGAATTACACCGATTAATTTTGAATGTTTTGTAGAAAGAGATTTGGCAGCCATATTCGGCTTATACCCAGCTTCTTTTGCTGCCTTTAAAATAATTTCACGTGTCTTCTGATTCAGCTTGCCGTTTCCATTCAAAGCCTTTGAAATGGTAGGCGCTGAATATCCTGTGGCTTTTGCTAAATCATAAATCGTAATCATTTTCTACTTTTCTTTTCTATAAATAAAATATTCAAAATCCGCATAATGCGAATATTCAGCCATATCTACACAGAACATTCCTACAAATGCACCTGTAAAACCTAGACCACCGTATTCATCACTAAGCTTATTCACATCCAATTCAGGACGCAATTTCCGCCAAAGCTCACCATCCTCTGAATAAGAAAAATAAGCCTTGTCATAATTTACTGTTACTTTTAACCATACAGGAGAATCAGCCTTTAACGGAATTTTCTGACCTTCCTTATAGTTGCCCAGCATAAATTCCTGATACTGCAAGACCTTACCTAACTGTTCATCATAAGTTACACACAGATTGTACTGAGTAAACTCATCGTAACGGTATGTAAGTCCAGCAAGATGCTGGAAATATGTCGGTTCAAAATATACTTTAGTTTCTGCTTCAAAAACAAAATCGGTCTGTCGTCTTGCAATAATCCCTTGTTCAAAGGTCGAAACAAAAGACTGACCACCAGTTATCCGCAAAAATCCTTTATTCGCTTCAATTGAAAAACGCTTCTGTTTTTTTCCAAAAATCGGAAAACGAAGTGTCTTAAAGTCTGCAAGAAAATCCTTTGTATTAAAATCGTATTTTGTTACACGACAATACTCATCGGCTTTCTTACCAACAAGATTCCTGTCAACCTCACCAGAATATGGCTTTACATTTTCTGGAATTTCTACATAATCAGGCGGAATATTATCAAACGTTCCATCCGGCTGAACAACCCATGGCCAGTCATCTTTCCATACAATTTCTGCAAAAGAAGTTTCACGGCCAAGAGGACAATTTAAGGTTCCCGGCAACGGCCTGCCACAAAGATAAACAAGATAGGTTTTACCATCAGGACTATCACACCAGCTTCCATGCCCTGCTTTTTGAATCTGCAGTTCCGGATGCATATATGAAGAAATTAAAGGATTCGCAGGATGCAGTTCATATGGTCCAAAAAGATTTTTTGAACGTGCACATGTTACCGCATGTTCGTATCCAGTTCCACCTTCAGCAGCCGCAATATAATAATATCCGTTCCGCTTATATAAATGTGGACCTTCAACACATCCTATTTCAGAACCAGGGAAAATTTTCTTTGGTTTTCCAATAAGATGTTTTTTTGTTGTACTATATTCTTGAACGAGAAGCCCACTAAACTGTGGAGCATTGTTCACTTGATTTTTATACGATTTTCTATAATCCCATTCCATATTGATGAGCCAGTGACGGCCATCATCATCATGGAACATAGAAGGATCAAATCCAGACGCATTCAGAAAAACAGGATCAGACCAAGGACCTTCAATATTTTCTGCTGTAGTCAGGAAATTCGGGGTATCCTTCCAAGGGCCTTTATTCCAGCTGCGCACATTTGTGTAAATCAACCAGAATTTGCCGTCTGAATATGACAGGCATGGAGCCCAGATACCACAAGACTCATAGTTACCTGCCATATTCAGCAGCCTCTCCTCACTAAGAGGAGAAGGTACTGAAGTCCAATGTACTAAATCCTTTGACCGGTGTATTTCTACACCTGGATACCATTCAAATGTTGAATTGGCAATATAATACTCTCCGTTTACAGCAAGAATCGAAGGATCTGCATGAAACCCCGGAAGAATAGGATTGTACACTTTGGCCATTTATTATTCCTTTACAGAACCCATTGTCAAACCAGAAATAATGTAGCGTGACATGAACAAGTAGAATATGATGATTGGAATCAAAGAAACTGCAATACCAATATAAATTGCACCATATTCTGTACGGTAAATATCACCACGAAGCAACTGAACCAAAACTGGAAGTGTCTTCTTTTTGTCATCCTGGAGGAGAACCATAGGAGTAACGAAGTTGTTCCATGATCCAACAAATCCAAAGATTGCCTGTGTAGCCATAGCAGGCTGCAGGATTGGCAGGATAATCTGGTTGAAAATACGGTATTCACCGGCACCGTCAATACGTCCGGCATCAACAAGTTCCAAAGAAAGAACCGATGCCATGTACTGGCGCAAGAACAGAACAGTTGTTGCACTTGCAGCAGCAGGGATAATCAACGGAATGAAGCTGTTTGTCAGGTGAATTCTAGCCATGAACTGATAGAATCCGATGAAAGAAAGGGATGCAGGAAGCATCATGATGAACAGGATAGCTGCCCACAAAGCATTCTTTCCCTTAAAACGATATACATGCAATGAATAAGCTGTCAATGCAGAGAAGTAGATACCCATTGCTGTTGAACCAACAGAAATGATTGTTGAGTTTATGAAACCCTGCCAGATTTTGAATCCACGACCTGTAAGGATTTTCCAGTTGGCTATTGCATAACCACCAGGGATAAATGAAATACCAGCGTTAATCTGTGCATTGTTTCTTGTAGCATTGATAAGCATCAAGTAAATAGGAATGATAGCAACCAATGCAAAGAAAACCATAAGTATGTGAATGACAGTCTGTTTTGCTGTCATTGATGCTTTATAATCCATAAATCCATCCTCCTATTTTGTTGAAGCAGCGGCAGCCTTTGCAGCTTCCTTCTTTCTTCTTTCTGCGTCTTTCAAAATCTTTGCGTCTGAACGGTCTTTCATGAAGCTGTTAACAACTACAGAACAAATCATTGTGATGATGAATACGCCGATTGCAATTGCGGCTGCATATGAGTAGTTGTTTCTACCCTGGAATGCAGTATTATACATATAAAGAACCATTGTACGGATTTTAAAGTCTGGTCCACCACGCATATCAGTGATAAGGAATGGAATTTCGAACAACTGCATACCACCAATCAAAGATGTTACCAACAGGAACAGCATCATTGGACGGAGCAATGGAAGTGTAATATATATAGTCTGCTGTCTCTGGTTTGCACCATCAACAACTGCAGATTCATACAAACTTGGTGAAATACTTGTGATACCAGCCATCAACATAATCAATGTCTGTCCACACCACATCCACCACTGGATGAATGCTACAATACCACGTGACCATGCAGGACTACGGAAGAACTGGATACCTTCCTTAATAATGTCACCAGCATCATTTGTACGGGTTGCATAAATTCCCAATTTAAAGAAGAACTGATTTACCGGTCCCATTGGATAAGCAAAGAGACTCTTGTAAAGAATCGCAATAGAAGCTGCAGTAAGCAAGTTTGGAAGATAGAAAACAGCACGGAAAGTGTTTTTTCCCTTCAACTGCATTCTTGGATCTGTAAACCAGATGGCAAAAAGAAGTGCAATACCAAGCTGTGGAGCAAAGTTGAATCCCCACATGATGAATGTATTAGCAACAGCACCCCAGAAGTTCTTATCTACTATAAGCTTCTGAAAGTTTGCAATACCAATAAAGTTAAGTTTTGTTTCAAAACCTTTCAAATCTGAAAAGGCAAGCAAAATTGTATATAAAGTCGGCCAAAACTGGAAGAACAAATAAACTACAATAAATGGCAGAACAAAAAATACACCATATTTACTGAGTTTAGCTTCGGATCCTTTTATTTTCTTAGGCATAGTTGTTTCAGGCATTTTTTTCTCCTACAGGAACCTTTCGATGTGATCCGACGCAAAAAACAAGAGGAATCACAGTCCGAAAAATCAAATAAGTATAAAAAAAGTGCAGTATGACATCCAATATTAATTTTTCAGTCACGCTGCACTTTTTTATCTAAAGCGAACTACAGATTACAATCCAAGTTCTGAAGCAACGTGCTCTTTGAAGCTTGCAATTGCATCAGCTTTTGATCTTTCACCGTTAACATATGATGTTACAGCTTCTGCGAAAAGACCTTCGATTGCCTGGTCTGTACCCTGTGAAAGCTTACCATCAACATTGTTTGCCATTGCAGCAAATTCTGCATAGTGGTTCTGTCCACCAAGGTATGGTTCAGAATATGTATCCTTAATCTTGTTAACAACATTGTTGTTAGAAACCAAGTCACCTGTATCTTTTGCCCATCTTTCAAGGAATCCATCGTCTGTTGCTACGTACTTGATGAAGTCTTTAGCAAGGTTTGGAACCTTTGTGTTCTTGTATGCAGCTACCCATGTACCACCCCAGCGGTATGGAGCAGGACCAGCAACCATTGCCCAGTCACCAGATGTGTTAGGAGCATTTGTCTTAAGAACATAGTGGAGACCCCATGTTGGGAGGAAGTAAGAGAATACTTCAACTTCGCTTCCGTCTTCATTCTTAAGGTCACCCTTCATACCAGCGAACCAACCTTCTGCCCACTGTCCCTGACGTCCTTCAAGACCCTTGTCCTTAAGGAGTTTTGCCATTTCCATGTAGTCTTCCATTGCTGGGTCGATGTAAAGTTTTCCATCAACTACCCATGGCTTAAGACGTGCACCCTGATATGGCTTGAAAAGGTCACCAGTTGTAGAAACTACAACACACTTACCATTTGAATCCTTCTTAAGCTTTTCAGCTGTTGCAACAAATGTTGCCCAGTCTTTTACAGTTGCCTGTACAGCTGCTGGATCATCTGTTCCGAGGTACTTCTTTGCAAGGCTGCGGCGATAGAACATAGCACCAGGAGCTGCCTGCCAAGAAAGACCATATACCTTACCATTGTAAGAACCAACTTCTGCTGGATAAGGAATCATCTTGTTCTTGATTTCATTATAAACATCTGTCAAATCGAGAAGGAGTTTGTCTCCCTGTTCAACATACTTACGTACGAATGCATCTTCCAAAGCGAAAACGTCTGGAGCACCTGATCCAGATGCGAGAACTGGGTCGAGTTTGTTAGGGAACTGATCAGTTGGAGTAAGAGAGTATTCAACCTCAACATCCGGACGATCTTTCTTGTAATAATTGTCAATCATGTTCTGCAATTCATCAGTGAATGACCATACAACTAATTTCTTTGCTTCTTCTTTTGTAGAAGCCTTTTTTTCTCCACCACAGCTTGTTACTGACAGAATCATTGCTGCAGCAGCTACTGTTGAAAGAACAACACTACTTTTCTTCATATTTCCTCCAGGATACATGAACATAAAAAAAATTATATAAGGCCGATTGTTCAGGCAATCGGTTTCCCTTTCATGTTTTTTATTATCACTCGTTTTTTTTCATCTGTCAACAAAAAAATAAAAAAAATCGGTCAACTGACGCTGATTTTTTGTTTTTCAGCGTCTAGCAACCGATTTCCTTAACAAATACTCAAGTTTTGGCACAGTTTTACCGATAAAATCCATCTTTTTTGAAAGATTTGACATCAGCAAAACCGTCTTCTGAACCTCTGAGAATTACAGCCACCCCTAAAAAATATTTTTTCGGGATAACTGCATTTTCTCAGCCTTAAAATCCTGCAGACTGTCAGTTTTCAGGAGACAATATGAAGTCGTCTATGCTTCCCCATCCACCTGCACTGCAAGAAATGTCAGCACCGACAGTTACAGAACCGTCAGTAACAGTTATTCCGTGGATTACAGGAGTACGGAAATTGCGCCATCCGTCAACATTCGTTTCAGCAGTAAGGCGGCGGCTGCCCGTTTCAGCAAAAATCTTCATATCCTGATTGTCTCCTGCATCACCGCCGTGAAGTACGACGGAAAGCTTGTATTTTCCAGGTGCAAGTCCAGAAACCTTCTGTGAAACTACGAAATGAATGCTTTCATCCGACCAGAAATGAAGGGCCTTCGTTCCGCTTTTAGCATCAGATTTCTTATCAGCCACAAAAAGTTCCTTCATACCGGTAAGATTCTGGATGTCCCACATTGAAAGATCCTTTTCTTCAAAGGAACTGTTTTCAACATAATTCTGTTCAACCACATTCACCCTTGCAAGCACCTGTATTCCGCCGGCAGTTCCATAAACCCTGTATTCGTTTACACCGCTGGAAGAAAGCTTTTCTACCGGGATTCCTTCTTCTGATGCTGCATTCCATGTTACGGAAACAACAGATGCTGAACCGTCATTATTCAGGACTTTTACTTCGGCAGGAAGGATTACGGGATTCCCAAGACGAACCTTTATGAACTGTTCTTCGGCAGTATCAGGCTTTACTTCTGTCGAAGCCCCGGAAGCTACAAGACCGAAAGCAGCAAGGGAAGGAAGAGGTTTTCCTTCAAAATCAAAAAGAGCCTGGTTATCCCATGCAGAACCGCCATAATATTTTCCTGCATCATCAGGATCATAGACTGCAGCGTAACTTGAAGCCCATCCGGAACCGTATTTTTCCCAAAGCACCTGTCTCTCTTCCCTGCTGTTTCCCGGAACAGGAATCCATGCAGGTTCCCACCAGAATACACCGAGGGCCTTATCGCCCAAAGCTGCCATTGCATCAACAGCTTCCCTTATACAGTCAGCCTGTCCCTGCACAGAAACAGGATAAGGTTTTTCGATGGCAGACCCTTCACCGATTGAGTTTCCGGAACCGTCACCATCATCGTATGTATAAGCCCAGGAGAATTCTGCAAGGAGGACTTTCTTTCCTGTCATTTCCGCAACTTTTCCAAGGACATTAATAAGGTTTTCCTTTGTACCATGCCAGTACGGATACCATGAAGAGGCAAATACGTCATAATCAACCTTATTATGCTCAAGGATTTCTGCATAGCGCACATATTCCCCGGCTTTTTCAGGATTTGCAAAATGTACTGCCACAAGGATATCCTTTGAAACTTCCCTTACGGCTTTTGCACCGGCATTCATGAGTTTGCAGATGTTCATCCAGTTCTTTTCGCCGCACATTGCGCCTGTAGTTTCGTTGCCGACCTGCACCATTCCGATGATTGCACCGGATGACTTTAGCTTTTTCAGGCTTGTTTTCGTGTATTCATAAAGGGCTTCGGTCTTTTCCGGCATTCCCATTGATTCCCATGCAAGGGGCGCCCTCTGTTTTGCCGGGTCTGCCCAGAAATCAGAATAATGGAAGTCAACGAGAAGCGGCATACCGTATTTCGCTGCACGTTTTCCGATTTTCATGGCTTTATCAAGGTCGTTATTACCGCCGCCATATCCGTTACCGGCTGCATCATAAGGATTGTTCCATATGCGCACGCGGATGTAATTTACACCGTTGTCCTTTAACGTCTTGAAAATGTCCTGAGGATTTCCGGCTGCATCTTTATAAACTACACCACTTTCTTCCTGAACGATGACGGTTGAAACATCTACGCCACGGATAAAATCCTTGCGGAGGTTCTCAACTTTCTTTACGAAAATGCCCGGATTTTCCGGGGTCTTTGAAGTAAGGTCAGCCTTTTTGGAACAACCGGTTGCGCTGACACCTAAAAAAAATACACTTCCGAGAAGTGCAACAGCATTAATTATTTTTTTCATTACCTATTTCCTCCTGATGAAAAAAACCGCATTTCCAAAGTCTCCTCTGAAAATGCGGGATGTAAATGCATTATTCCTTTACGGCAGCTGCACCCATACTCATCATCATTGCCTTCTGTGAGAAGACGAAAAAGATGACGAATGGAATGGAAATTACAAGCGCACCGGCAGCAAATGTGGTGAACTCATTCTTCTTATCAGTAACGAAACTGAAAAGTCCGAGTGCCAGAGTCTGCTTTTCTACAGAACGGAGAACCATCTTAGGGAAGATGAAGTCCATCCAGGGTCCTGTGAATGTAGTAATTCCAAGGAATGTGATGATCGGACGGGCAACCGGCATGATGATTGTTGCAAATGTCCTGAAATGGCTTGCACCGTCAATACGGGCTGCTTCATCAAGGCTCTTTGGAATCGTATCAACATAACTCTTGACCATCCATACGTTGTAAGGAATATTTCCGGCAACATAAACAAGAACCAGTCCCCAGAGTGTATCAAGTCCGCCGATACGGTGGAGGATTACATAGATTGCAATCATTCCGACGAATGAAGGGAAAACCTGAAGCACCAGAAGTGCCATCATAAGGGACTTCTTCATTACGAATCTGAAGCGTGAGAATACATAAGCAGCCAGACATGTAATGAACATAGTAATCAATGATGTCCATACGGCAATCTGGAGCGTATTAAGGAACCAGCGCTTGAAGTCTGTCCGCATGAACAGCTTTTCAAAATGCACGAAAGTGATTCCCCTTGCAAAAGGCTTTACATCAATATCTGCAATACTGTTTCCCGGGCTCAACGCACCAGAAACTACATAAACCAGCGGATAGATGACAGTCAGAGAGATGAGGATGAAGAACATCACCATCAGGATTTTTCCGATATGAGAAGCTGCACGATAATTCTTTTTCATTATACTTCACCCTCCTTGAAGGATTTTGTCTGGCGGAAGCTGAAAATAGCAAACGGTGCCATGACGATAAAGATAAGTACTGCAATAACGGATGCATAATTGTATTTAAGCAGCGTAATTGTAAGTTTGTAAATCCAGGTAACGAGGATATCCGTTGCTCCGGCCAGTGTAGATGAACTGTCGCTTACGTTCGGTGCACCACCTGTAAGGAAGAAGATGATACCGAAGTTGTTAAGGTTATGTGTAAATGACATGATGATCTGTGGCATTGTCTGGTACATAACCATTGGCAGTGTAATGTGACGGAGAACCTGTCCGCTTGATGCACCGTCAATACGGGCTGCTTCAAAAAGGTCTGCACTTACAGCTGTCATTGAACCCATGGAAAGCATCATGAAGTAACCGAAACCTGCCCAGAGGTTGATTACGATACACATAATCTGTGCAAGCAATGGTGAACTGAGCCACGGGATAGGATTCTGGATGACGCCCAGCATCATCAGGGTCCTGTTTACAGTACCAAATGAACCGTTGAGCAGGTTCTTCCATGTAATCATCGTGATTACAGCTGGAACAGCATATGGCAGGATGAAGATTGTCCTGAAGATTCCGTCGAACTTGATTTTGCATTCATTGAGCATTACGGCAATAAGGAGCCCGCCAAAGTAACATGTGAATGTTGCCATGAAAGCCCAGATGACAGTCCACAATGCAATGCGGCCGAAACCTACAGACCATGTTGAACCGCTGCCGATAAGCTGCTTGAAGTTTGCAAATCCCACCCAGTCTACGGTATTTCCCGGAGAAATGTGGTCCGGTGCAGAATAGTTCGTAAATGCAACTGCAACAGAGAATACAAGTGGAACGACAACGAAAACTATAAGGAGAAGAAGCATTGGTGAAAGTCCAAGCAATGGGAATGAACTTCCTGCAACTTCTGTTAAAGAGGTTTTTGTAGTAGGAAACCTCTGGAATGTACAATATTTTTTATATGATTTTTCAGCACTGCTTACGGAAATAACATAGCAGAGTGCAAAAATGGCAATGATTGACAGCACAAGGATACCGTCAATGAGCATGAATACAGAGTTATCCCTCTGTCTTACAGGCAGTTCCGGATGAGGAAAGCCCAATGTAACAAGGTCATAAATCTTGCCGCAGAAAAAAGGAAGAAGTGCGATAAAAAGAACTTCTACGGCTGCAAAAAGAATACCCTTTACATATTCCTTTAAGTAAAGTATATGGCCAAGACCCATAAAGCATTTTGAAGCGGTTTTTATTTTTTTAAGGGCGCTTCCATCTGTAGCTAATTCCTTCGCCATGATTCCTCCTGATCAATTCAATTGTAACGAACAAAACTTTAGGATGCATATCTTGAAAACTAACGGAAACTGCATCTGGATTTCCGGATTCAGTAGAAAAACTGATTGCAGCAGGCCGCCGCAACCAGTTTCAGAACAGCCGCAGGAGGGAGTCCGCAGCTGTGTTTTTAATTAAAGACCAAGGATAGAAGCGTTTGCTGCATCAAGTTCTTTCTTAACGTCAGCACCGTCCCAGATGTTCTTAGAAGCGTTGTTCATAGCTTCCCAGTAAGCACCCATCTGTGGGATAGATGGCATTGGGAATGCATAGTCAAGCTGCTGGATGAAACCAGGCATATATGGGCTGTCAACTGTTACGCTTACTGATGGCATTGCACCTGTCAGGTCAAAGCGGAGTTTCTGCATTTCCGGTGTAAGGAGGAACTGTGCGAAGTCAGCAGCAGCTTCCTGGTTTTCTGAATATGCAGATACGAACATTGCACGTGTACCAGAGAATGAAGCACATGGCTTTGAATCACCTGGAAGAGCAGGAAGTGGAGCAACACCAAAGTTAACACCTGCATCCTGGAATGGCTTTACGTTCCAGAGACCTGTAATGTGCATTGCAGCCTTTCCAGAAGAGAATGCAGCGTCTGCATAAGATGTAGAAAGGTCGCTGGCTGGAACATCAAGTGCTGAACGGAGTGACTGGAAGAACTTCATACCTTTTACAGAAGCATCAGAGTTGATGTTTGTCTTTGTTGTATCAGTTCCTTCTGGGCCAAAGAGGCGGTTTCCGTCAGATGTTGTGAAAACGATTGTGTAATATGCGTTTCCAACGTCCATGATGAATCCGTTCTTGTCTTTGTTGGCAGAATTGAATTTCTTTGCGAATGATGCAAGGTCTTCCCATGTCTTTGGAACTTCATTTTCTTTAATGAGGTCCTTGTTATAGAACAATGCATATGTTTCAGCAGAAACAGGATAACCGTACATTGTGCCATTGTATGTAAGGGCCTGAGAACAAGCACCGAGAACTTCGTTCTTGATTTTTCCTGCGCTTACAGTTGCAGAAACGTGGCCGCTGTTTACGAGTTCGCCAAGCTTATCATGTGGAGCAGCAAACAAGTCCGGACCTTTTCCAGCAGGACCGTCAAGTGCAATCTGACCTGTTGCGTCACCAAGTTCTACATGTTCATATTTAATTGTTACATTAGGATGGAGTGCTGTATAAGCTTTTCCAGCCTCACGGATGAATTCATCCGGACCATTGTCAGATTCCCAAACCTTGAGGGTTACAGGCTTTTCTGATGCAGCAGCAGATGAAGAAGCTGCTTCTTTTTTTCCGCCACAGCTGGCGAGAACTAATGCCGGAATAACTGCGAACAATACCGGAACCAATGACTTTTTCATAATATCCTCCTTATGAAAAATAAAAAAAACTTTATTCATACCCCAAGATTACAAGGATGAATTTCTATACAAAACCGAACATTCAGCAAAATTGCGGTTTGCCGGCTTTTTTCCATTAATAAAATCAATCAGCAGGTTACCCGCCTGCGTACTAAGGAAGCGGGTATCAACATGCAGGGCTGTAACAGGCACTTCATTGGCAGCAAGCTGGTCGCTGTCAAAGAATGAAATCACCTGTATGTCCTGCGGAACCATGACACCACGTTCCTTTAATTTTTCCATGACCTTAATGCAGATCATGTCATCTGAGCAGGCAATGCATCCTGCATTCCTTTCAAAAATCCGGTCAAGCACGGCATCCAGTCCACTTTCTGCATTCCAGAAGACGAGAGTCTGATCAACGGCCTTTCCCTGATTTATAAAGGCCTGTTCAAACCCCCTGTAGCGGATGCGCTCAACCGGCAACCCCTCCTGGCCACCCAGAAGTGCTATTTCCCTGCAGCCAGCGGCAAGGATACTTGAAACAAGCTCACAGCAGCCTTCAAACTGGTTGCTGTCTATCTGCAGAATGTCATCATCAGCATCATTGCCAATAAGGATGAAAGGCATTTCCTGCTCTTTAAGATAGGAAATGATATGACCGTCAGCATCAAAGCGGGTCAGTACGATACCGTCAACCTTATGGTTTGTTACAAGACGCTGGAGGCCGTCTGTGTTTCCATTGGAAACAACCACAAGGACCGTATCGTAATTCCTCTCCTGTGAAGCTTCGGTTATGCCTACAAGACAATCCTTAAAGAACGGTGCATCTCCATTCTCTGCATCATCCGGAATTACTACTCCGATATTATAAGTCCTGGACACCGCAAGAGCCCGTGCCATTGTATTAGGCTGGTACCCCATTGACTCGATGAATTCCAGAACCTTATCCCTAGTTTCCTTACCGATGCGCCCTTTACCTGAAATTGCCCGGGAAATGGTAGTTTTTGAAACATTAAGTTCCCTTGCAATGTCGTCCATCGTTATTCTATCTGCTTTGCGCAACCGGTTGTTCATACTTCCTATTATATAATCTCTTCGAGTTTTGTCAAACTTTTTTTTAACATTTTTCATATTTTTTAAATTTTATTTCATCGTGGTTAATATGAAAAATTTGTAAAAATTATATAACTTTTTTATCACTTTTTAACAGTATACACCATATTTATCCAAATATATATAAAGATATTCACTTTTTTGTTGCGCAAAAACTCGAATTTTATGATTTTTTTCAACTTTGTGCGCAATCGGATGCGCATAAAAACTGATATAACGATTTTCACTTTTGCAAAAAAAAACTCTGCATTACCGCGGAAAATGTGCCTGCGTGTAAAGCACGATGTCCCTCCGGTGCAACAAGCTGCAACCGCTCACTACCGCCTTCGGAGCACAGCCTTTACCTGCATAGAGGATCAGGGATTGGAAGGGCACGGAGCGTACCGCCTGCGGTATGGAGCGCGTAAGACGCGGAACCCTGGAAAGCCCGGCCGGCGCAAGCCGGGAGCCCCGCATACAGTCCTGCCATTGAATTCCTTAAAGTTGTTCACAATTACGCTTATTTATTGTAATATCCTTCTTATGAAAACATCCAAAACTATTATTTCTACACTGCGCGAATGCCCTAATGATGCAGTAATTGCAAGCCATCAGCTGATGATGCGCTCAGGCATGATCCGCAAACTTGGAAACGGTCTTTATGCATATATGCCGCTCGGATACCGTTCATTAATGAAAGTTCAGAAAATCATCCGTGAAGAACTGGATAACGCAGGCCTTCTTGAAATCAAACCGACAGTAATCGTTCCAGGAGACCTTTGGAAGGAATCAGGACGCTGGGATAAAATGTCAGGCGAAATGCTTACTGCACGGAACCGTCAGGGTCAGGACATGGTTGTTTCTCCTACAGCAGAAGAAGCATTCACAGCCCTTGTACGGGAAGGCCTTTCTTCATACAAACAGCTGCCATTCACTTTGTACCAGATCAATACAAAGTACCGTGACGAAATCCGTCCCCGCTACGGTGTAATGCGTGGCCGCGAATTCATCATGATGGATGCCTATTCTTTTGACAAAGACCAGGCTGACCTTGATGCATCGTATGATAATGTGGCTGCAGCTTACCGCAGGATTTTCAAGCGCATGGGACTTTCAACAATTTCAGTAAAGGCTGACACAGGTTCAATGGGAGGCTCAGGTTCAGAAGAATTCATGGTTGAATCAGAAGTCGGTGATGACACACTGCTCCTCTGTCCTGACTGCAATTATGCTGCAAATGTTGAAAAGGCTGCATGTAAGCGGGAAGTTCCACTCAATTCAGAAGGAAAGCCACAGGTCAAGACAGACCTTGCAGTTGAAGAAGTTGCAACACCAAATGTTTTCTCTATAGAAGACATGGAAAAATTCTTCGGCGAAAAATCAACAACATTCCTCAAGGCACTCATCTACAAAGTTTACAACTGCGGAATCAACCTTTCTTCCACAGAGGAATATAAGGATGCAAAAACAGTTACAGAAGGCGGAGTGACATATATTCCTGAATCATTCTTCTGCGTTGTAATCCGCGGCGACCTTGATGTAAACGAAACAAAACTTGCAGCAGTCCTCAAGGCTTCCGGTGCAGAACTTGCAAATGATGAAGACGTACTTAAATATTCCGGCGCACCACACGGATTTGTAGGCCCGATAGGTCTCAAGATTCCTGTACTTTGTGATGAATCTACTATTGATATGCATGACTGTATAGCAGGAAGCGGCAAAGACGGATTCCATATCAGACACGTTGAACCAGGCCGTGACTTTACTCCATTTATGACAGCTGACGTACGCACTTGCAAAGAGGGCGACTGTTGTCCGGAATGTGGCGGAAAGTTCTACATGAAGAAAGGCAACGAGCTTGGACACATCTTCAAGCTTGGTGAAAAATATACAAAGAGCATGAATGTCACATACCTTGACCAGGGAGGAAAACCTGTTACCCCGATAATGGGCTGCTATGGAATCGGTGTGGACAGAACCCTGGCTTCTATCATTGAAGGACATCATGATGATGGTGGCATTGTATGGCCAATGACGGTTGCCCCGTATCAGGTTGCCATCGTTCCTATTAAATACGACGGCCGCATGAAGGAAGAAGCCGACAAGCTTTACGGACAGCTTACAAAGGCAGGAATTGAAGTCCTTCTTGATGACCGCAATGAACGTCCTGGCGTAAAGTTCAATGACATGGACCTTATCGGTATTCCTCTCCGCATTGTTGTCGGTGAAAAGAACCTTCCTAATGTTGAACTCAAGCTCCGCTCTGAAAAAGATGCACAGCTTGTAAGCATTGAAGAAGCAGCTGAAAAAGCCGCTTCAATCGTAAGGGAAGAACTGGCAAAACTGAACGCATAAAGGAAAAGCGGTAACTTTTTCCTTAGTAGTACGGCGCTGCCACAGTAGAGTTTTCCATACTGTGGCACGCCTTTTTTATAAGGATGTCTCTAAAAATTGAAAATTATAGAAACAACTTTGAAAATACGGCGTTTAAACGGCAGGTATCCCTAAAAGTATTTTTAAAGATGCCTATAAGTGGATCTCAAATCATTCCAGAGATTCACCCATGATGCACAAAAACGGTTTCTATCGGGAGGATTATTTATGAAACTGAAATCTATTTTTGCAGCTGCAGCTTTTATGGTGGCAGCGTTCAGCGCTGAAGCACTGGTAGGCGTTGAACAGTACATTCCGGATTCTTCTGGTGAATATGTTTATTACAAAGATTCCACATTCAGCAGGGAATCTTACATAGGCTTTCTTTATTATGATGAAGGAACTTACGGAATGCGCTATTATGCCCCGGCAAATGCAGAAAGCCCGGCAAAAGCCGTTGAACTGCTCATTTCCATCGATCCGTCAAAGGACCATGTTGACATGACAGGTGAACGCTTTATTACGCAACCGACTCCGGACGATACTGACGTAATCAATTACATGCATGATATTTTTTATGAACTTACTGCCCGTCGTCAGAAAGCCGGAGAAATCAAAGCTTTTAATTATTCAAAATCAAAGCAGAAATTTACAGATGAAGGATATGCAGTTCCACAGGATGATTTTACACAGTTCGGCGGAAAAGTAACCGTACTCTTTGATGCTGTAGTTCCGATTTTCAATGTAAAGAAAATCACTGACTACAAAGGCGATGTGGTTTTCCGTGCAGTAACGGCGGGACATATCACAGGCATGGAAGATACAGCTTTCTCTAATTTCGTTCCGTATCAGGGGATCAAAAACCCGGCAAAGACTGATGTACCTGCTCCTGCAAAAAAATCGACACTTGCAATTAAGATTGAATTTGAAGGAATGAAGGCATTGCAGCATTCCGTACAGGCTGACGAAAACTGGGAAAATCAGGGAAACAGCTTCCTCTGGACTTACGGCAACAAGGCACTGGCCAATTTTGCAGGATTTGAATACGATGAGCAGGACAGTCTCATGGCTGATGCCCAGCTTATAAGGATGTTCATTGCAAGCAGCACGGCAAACCTTACTGACTGGGATTCCTATGACATAAGGGTTGTGAAAGGTGTCCTGAAAATCAGCGGAACCAAGCAGGCCAAAGGAAGCCGTCCCGTACATGAAGTCAGGATGATTTCAAAACATGCCGGTTCAATTTACAGCGCATTCATACTTTCCGTTTATCTTGATGAATACAATTCAAACCGCGGATACTATGACGCAATTGTAAAATCGTACAAATAGAAAAGGCAATGGCTGCAAACAAAGTGGCTAAAAAATCTGCATTTTACTAATAAAAAAGCGGGTTCCGGCGACGGAAAAAGGGGCATATTCGCCTCAGATTTCGTGCCGAACCCGTTTCCACATCTAAACTACATGCAGTCACAAGATTCCGGAGCAAGTCCGGGATGACAATATGAAGAATGCTTTTATGACACCCCGGTTAATTGAAGCTGGACCGTGAATATGGAGAACCGATCCACATCCAGACATCTTCGCCGCTTCCGATATAATCTTTACGCCTTCCTTCAATAAGAATCTGGACGCTTTCAACAGTTGAAAATTCCGTTGCAGTAAACACAATCTGCATGAGCTGTGCCCTGTAGCCGTCCGTTCCCACACTGTTATATTCAAATTCCTCACTGAAATTAAGGGCGGCGATTCCGTTCTTTACAGATGCACCTAGAAGTCTGGTTCCCTCCGGAATGAGCGTCATGCAGCCCTTTTCAGAATTCAAAGGCCCTTCAAGAAGTTCCTTCATTGCATTTGTCAGCGGAGCATCAGTCTTTGGCACTGAACGGGTAATCATTTTACGGGAAACACTTCCGTCACCGGTTATTGAGACAAAACAGAGCTTTGCAGTCGTCATTACGACGGCAGCCGGCGGAGTTTCAACAGGAACTTCTACAGGTAAAGCAGGCTCATAGGCATCCTCAGGATTTTCCGCAATGAACGGCCTGTCTTCCACAGAATCAGGCTGTCCTTCCAGAGGATTTTCGTCCACATCAGATTCAGGAATGTCTGCATAATCCGGTGCTGTGTAATATGCAGCGCCATCATCCCTGGAATCCACATAATCAGGATTGGTGTCATCGGCATCATCAATTTCACCTGGACCAGGAGTCGGCCTTACATCGAGAAGCCCGTTTGATTCAACAACCTTTTCTTTAGGTTCATAATTCTGGATGAATTCGGGAGTTTTTCCAAAAACCTTTTCAAGAAAATCCGTCTGTTTCAAGGTTGTTATGTATGTATCTTTTTTTACAAGAAATATAATAAGGAGGATAAGTGCAAGTAAAAGCCAGCATGCGGCTATAAAGCCTACCATTTTTGTTTTCTTCGATATCATGCCGTTATTATAAGATAGAAACCACAGGTTTTCAACAAGGCCATCAAAAATAAAAGATTGCGGAATACTCAGTCTACAGTACGGCAGATTCTGAATCCGATGACATCCAGCCGGTTTATTGTCTCACTATATCCCAGCACTTCAATCCGGTCTGTTGCTGCATCATGCCCCCATGATCCGCCCCGGAGATAGCGGCTCCTCTGGTCTGAAGGGTAAATTTCCCAGCACCATTCCCATACATTTCCCGTCATATCATAAATGCCGTATGCATTGGGCTTTTTAGTACCGGCAGCGTGGGTGCACCCGGAACTGTTCCCGGCATACCACCCCACTTCGTCAATGGAACTGCTTCCTGAATATGCCGTTTTTTCGCCACCCACAGCCGCATACCCCCATTCTTCAAGGGACGGCAGCCTGTATCCTGATGCATTTTTATCCCAGGAAATCACACCGGCAATACTTCCTCCGTTCCCCGGTACATAGTTCCACAAAGTAACATCGGTCTTTCCATTAGCAGCATAGGCAGGCGTCAGTCCGGCCCGCATGCTGAGTACGTTGCAGAAATAAACGGCATCATACCAGCTGACTTTTTCCACAGGAAGTGACGATCCGGAAAAAAATGACGGGTTAAAACCTGAAACAGATTCGTATAAATGCTGCGTGACTTCCGTCCTCAGGATGCGGTAATCCTTTCCGGGAACTTTTACCATATTCTTTTCCACAGATTCTATAACCGGATCAAACTTTGCCGTTGATGACAGCAAATCTGTATCAACTTCAAAAACCTGCTGACATGCAGACAGAAAGACAGATGCGGACAGGATAAGGATTAATTTCAATTCCTTCATGGCACTCCTGATACTGCGGAAAAATCAGTCCCGGAAAATAGATTTTATTTCTTTTTCGTAAATTTCAGAAATCTTAAAGCGCATAAGGTCCTGCTTTGCAGAAAGTTCCTTTCCTACTTCAAAAGGCTTTGAAATGAACGCAAACCGCGGGATTTTCTCAAACATCCTGAAACCGTTCTTCTGGCTGATGCTTTCTTTTATTATGCTTTCAACCAGCCTGTATATTTCGGGATTTTCCAAAAGAGCTTCATAAGATGAATATGCAATTCCATTTTCCTTTGCATATGCTTCAAGTTCTTCCCTGTCAGGAAGGATAAGTGCACCAAGATTACGCTGATCCTGACCGACTACTACAGCCATGGAAATATACTGGGATTCCTTGAGTTTCGTTTCAATCGGAAGCGGTTCAATATTTTCGCCGCCACGGAGCACGATGGTATCTTTTATACGTCCAAGGATTTTTATTTCGCCGTTAATGCCGATCATTGCAAGGTCACCGGTATCAAGCCATCCGTCACTGCTGATTGTCTTTGCAGTAAGGTCAGGCCGCTTGTAGTAACCTTTCATTACAGTTCCACCTTTTACCTGGAGCACGCCTTTTTTACAGCGGCCTACATCATTTCCTTCCATATCCACAACACGGACGTTTACACCACGGATCGGAGTACCGATACAGCCGAACACAGGCTTATCAATAACGCGGACTGCAACAACAGGTGCCGTCTCGGTAAGGCCATAACCTTCTACTATATTGACGCCTAATGCCCAGAAATAATTATCAATTACTGACGGATAAGCACCGCCGCCTGCAATACCTGCACGGAAATTGGTTCCAAGTTTTGCACGGATTTTCTTGAAAACAAGGACGCCTCCCAATGCCTTTAACGGAAACAGCAGGATCCACGGAATGAAAAGCAGAATCCACCATAGTGGAAGGAAATCGTGTCTGAACCTTACGTTCTGGCGGAAAAGTTTCCTGTGGATTTTGCTGTGAAGTACTGCCACATTCACAAAGAATTTGTAAAGCACAAGGGTTATGCCACCTGTACGGCGCATGGTACGGTCAACACCTTCGGAGATTGCTTCAAATACCCGGGGAACGGCCGGCATAAGGTGTGGATTCAGAGTCTGGAAATCAGGAAGCATAACGCTGGCAATCGGTTTTGAATAACACAATGCGGCAGCCTGACTCATAATGACATATTCGCATTCACGCTGGAACACATGCCAGATCGGGAGCACGCACAAAGCCCTTTCTCCCGGCCGTAAGTAAATGCGTTCCTGAAGTTCATCCAGCTGGGTAATGAAATTACCGTGGCTGAGCATTACGCCTTTCGGTGTTCCCGTCGTTCCGGAAGTAAAAATGATTCCGGCAAGGTCGTCCCACCCGCCTTTCTGGATTTCTTCATCAACACGGCCGGGTTCAGCGGCATTATATTCACACCCCTTCTGGATGACATCCATAAAACGGAATATTTCCACACCGCAGGCAGCTGCATCTGTTTTATTTTCTTCTGACGGCTCATCAAAACAGATGATTGTCTTTAATTCCGGAAGTTCAGATTTAATGCCAAGGATTTTTTTTACCTGCGAAGGATTTTCCGCAATTACAATACGGCATTCAGTAACGGAAAGGATGTATTTCAGGTCATTTACGGATGCATCACAACCACGGGGAACGTCAATGGCACCAATGGAAAGAAGACCTATGTCTGCCTGTTCCCATTCCTTGCGGTTGTCAGAAATGAGCCCGATTTTTTCTCCGCGGACTGTTCCCATGGAAAGGAGGCCGCCGGCAAAATTCATGGCAATGGAAAACATTTCCTTAAATGACAGTGATTCAAATTCGCCTTTCTTATTTTTAAAATACTGGGCTGGAATGTCGGGATGATTTAAAACTACTTCTTTAACGAGTCTGGGAATTGTCTTTTCCATAAGTAAACTCCAAAAACTTCATGCATAAAATGAACACCTGGAATGTCAAAATGACAAAAAATGAAGTTTTGTAAAAATCAAGACTTAATTATACAACCGTTCAAGTTAAAAATCAAATCCTTTGCTGTGCACAAAATTCCCCCCTTTGACAAAAAACATCCCAGTCTATAAACTAATAACCGTTAGTTTTATGGCAAGAAAATCAATATCCCGGGAAAAAATTATAGAAGCTGCGCTCTATTCAGCTTCAAAAAAAAGCATGGGCGGAACATCCCTGACAGACATCTCTGACAGTCTGGAAATAAAAAAAGCATCTCTCTACAATCATTTTCCCAGCAAGGATAAGATTCTTTCCGCAACTTACACATACTGTTCAGATTACCTTACAAAACTGAACCTGTTTTCAGATGAAGTCTTCTCAAGGCTCAAGCCTGAAAATGCAGTAAAGATTTTCATACAGTGTACTTCTGATTACATAAGGCGCCATGAAGATGACCTGCTTTTACAGATTTACAATTTCATAAATACCGAAAAATATTTTTCAAAAGAATGCCTTGAGATTTACCAGAAACAGAATGCAAAAATCGAAACCCAGATTTTCCTGTTCTTCAAGATTGCGGCTGCAAAAGATGCTTTTCCGGATGACAATCTGAAAAAGCAGGCCCGGTATTTCTTTAACGGCCTTACCGCCATGCTGGAAAACTACATCGTTAATAGAAAAGAAACCATAAGGCAGAATCCTGAATGCGATGCAGGCAGCCTTTTTGCCCTGCCAAGTGATGACAAAGGAATTGCGGAAATCACGGATTTTGCAAGGGACACCGTCCGGGGAATCCTGCGGCAGTTCTGAAAATCCACAGTAAATTTGCATTACCTTGATTTTTGCAATAAAATTGTGCAATGCACTTTTTATTGAATTCAATTTCAAGCCTTACAGGCGCACAGATTTTCCTGATTTTCATACTTTACAGCCTCATCGGATGGATAAGCGAAGTCCTTTATGTAGGCATTTTCTTTGAGCACAAATTCGTAAACCGGGGATTCCTTCACGGGCCTTTGTGTCCCATCTACGGAGCCGGAGGACTGGTGGTGCTGCTGCTTCCCCAGAACCTGAAAGACACATGGATTCCCCTTTTCATTTATGTAATGATACTTTGCTCCATAGTTGAATACGCAGGAAGCTGGATTATGGAAAAGCTTTTCCATACGAAATGGTGGGATTATTCAACTTACAAGATGAACATAAACGGCCGGGTATGCATGCGCAATTCCCTCCTCTTTGGCCTTATGGGAATGCTGGCAGTACATTTCGTGCAGCCGACAGTTGAAGAAATCATTTTCCAGCTGAATTCGGCCCTGACAATAAATATTGCAACAGTCCTGTTTTTAGCATTTGCAGCGGACCTGCTGGTTACAGTAAGGAAACTGGTAGACTTCAATATGACTATGACACGCCTCCATGAATTCAGCGAAACATTAAAAGACCGCTATGGTGATGAAGAATGGTTCAAAAAATCAAGTTTTACGGAAATGCTCCAGTCACTGCATGAAAAAATGGAAGCAGACCATTCGGCTTTCTCTAAATCCATGCAGGAAAGGATTGTGCAGTTTACTGAACGTCAGAAAAACCTTGAGCGGTTCATCAGGAAATTCCCTTCCATGCGTAGTGAACATTACAAGGAACAGATTTCCCATATCAGGCATCACCTGCAGGAGCTGAAGAAACAGAAACAGCTGTAATCATCGTTTCCGGAGATGCCATGAAGTATTCAAAAAATCGCATATATATGGTAACCTCTCAGATGATCATATAAAAATTAAAGGCATGGGGCTGTCTAAAAAGTTCTGTCATACTGGATTTATTTCAGCATCTGCACTAAATATTGTGTACAGATTCCGGAACAGTCATCCTGAATCAGTTTCAGGACAGGAATGACACCATGAACCATTGGGAATCCCCACTCCATCAATATTCGAGTTCTTATAGGAGGATAATATGAGTGACCCGATAATGAAATTACAGAACGGAAGCGATATCCGTGGTGTTGCCCTTGAAGGCATTGCTGATGAACATGTAAACCTTACAGGTCAGGCATGCAACAGGATTGGACAGGCATTTGCAGAATGGCTTTCTAAGAATACAAACAAACCGGCAGATAAGCTTACTGTCGGAATCGGACGGGATTCCCGCCTTTCTGGACCGGACCTGGCAAAAGAAACAGCTATGGGTCTTAAGGCCGCCGGTGTTACAGTCGTTGACTGCGGACTGGCAACAACGCCTTCAATGTTCATGTCAATCATTTTTGACCAGACAAAATTTGACGGTTCAATAATGATTACAGCAAGCCACCTGCCTTTCAACCGCAACGGACTTAAATTTTTTAATGCTGACGGCGGTCTCGAGCACGATGACATTACGGCAATCCTTGAAACTGCATCAGCAAAGGAAGCTGCCCAGGCAGATGTGTCCGGCATAAAGGAATTCGACCTTCTTTCAATATATGCAGAATATTTAAGAAAGGCCATTATCGCCGGAACCGGAAACAATTCTGACACACCGCTCAAGGGATTGAGGATTGCAGTAGATTCAGGAAACGGAGCCAGCGGATTCTTTGTTGACAAAATCCTCCAGCCATTGGGCGCTGACACTACAGGAAGCCAGTTCCTTGAACCGGATGGTCATTTTCCTAACCATATTCCGAATCCTGAAAACAAACAGGCTATGGAAGCAATCCAGAGTACGGTGCTCAAAAACAAGGCCGACCTGGGACTTATTTTTGACACGGACGTTGACCGTATGTCAGCAGTCCTTGCAAACGGAGAAGAAGTAAACCGTGATGCAATCATCGCAATGATTTCTGCAATCCTTGCGCCGGAATATCCGGGAAGCACGATCATTACAGATTCCGTTACTTCTGACCGCCTTACATATTTCCTTGAAAAGGAACTTGGGCTCAAGCACCTGCGTTACATGCGCGGTTACAAAAATGTAATCAACAAGCAGAAGGAACTTAATGCACAGGGAACGGTTGCTCCGCTTGCAATGGAAACTTCAGGTCATGGTGCACTGAAAGACAATTATTTCCTTGATGACGGCGCATTCCTTGCAGTAAAAATGATCATAGCACTGGCTAAGGCAGCAAAAGAAGGAAAGAAGCTGGACAGCCTGATTGAAAAACTTCCGGCTCCGGGCGAAGAAGCTGAAATACGCTTTAAGATTCTTGATGAAGATTTCAAGGCATATGGAAAGAACGTACTTGCGGAATTCAAGGCACGGGCAGAAAAAGCTGGATATGACATGCCGGACTCATTTGAAGGAATCCGACTTTCATTCCATGACGGAGACATTCAGGGATGGCTCCTCCTCCGTCTTTCCCTCCACGATCCTGTAATGCCGCTGAACATCGAAGGAACTGCACCAGGCTCTTTGGAGAAAATCAAGGCAATTGCAAAAGAACTTATTGCAGGATTTGACAAGCTGGACACAGGCGCACTGAAATAAATAAGGCGATGTCCGTAAAAAGCGGTGGTAAAAAATCTGCATTACCGTGGTGACAGCAAGACATAGCTAAAAGGAAAGAGGTTCTGGAAAAATCCGGAGCCTCTTTTTTTTGCGCAAACCTGACTTTCTGTAAATGCAGGCTGCCATGACGGAATTACCGTCAGGTTCATTCCAATCCGGAAAACCTGACGCAGGCATAAGGCGTGTCTTCAAATTCCATAAAAGCCCGGAGCCTGCTTCCTGCTTCCTGATTAAAACTGCACAATCTTTCCTTTCCTACAAGAGGATTGATATATCTTTTCTTTACCTTGAGCGAGACACAGAAATATCCATCCAACGGCGCAGCACTTCCACAGACTTCCGTCATATTCCGGAATGTCTTGTAATGTACAAGAAAAGCTTTTTCCGCTGCATTTACAGTTCCGCCTGATTTGTCTTTTAAAAAATAATCCCATCTTGAAAAAATCTCTGCTTCACTTAATGTAAAAAGTCCGGTTTCTTCCAGCTGTCCGCAGTCCAATGCCTTGTTTACAGTTTCTGCAAGAAGCTGCATGGCAATTTTGTCTGTATTGGTCTGGAGGAATAAGGCAGTTTCCATGAATTTCGTAAAATACAAATAAGCTGCATCAACGGAACTGAATCCCAGTTCAGGAAGTCCCTCCTCATTCCGGCAGATGCGTATGTCAGAATAAACGGTTTCAATTTCCTTCATGCTCCAGTTTCCGCTGAGTGCCGCACCTGACGGAAACATATATTCAAGCCGGTCTGCACTAAGGCCAGGAATCTCGTTATCGCAGATTGGAAAACGGTGATAGTCGTCCACAGCGGCTGCACAAAGGCCGTCTGATGACAGCACTTCCGCCAATACCCCGTCATTCCGTATAAGTGCGGCATTATCATTTTCCGTTGCCGTCTGGGTAAGTGCATCTCCTTTCCGGAAATCCCCTACATGACTGAATGCAGGAGTCGAAACATCGTGGAGCAGTGCCGCCACAGTCTGCGCCTTGTCATGGGTAAAATTCCATGTAATCAGAGCGCATCCCACAGAATGGTCAAAGCGGGAATAAAAAAAATTGTTTGAAAAAAGCGGCGTCCAGTCAGTGCCGCAAAGCAGTCCGATTCCCTTAAGGCGGCACAAAAGCGGCAGTTCAAGATATTTTTTGATGAATTCCGGAAAATCAGGACAAAGTATCTTGTGATATCCGGAAACATTAAAATCAGTATTCATAGGAACCTCGCATTCATCAACTGTATTTTACCGGGAGACTTTGAAAATTTCAATTTTTATCGACAGTCTGATTGTTCCATTCTATAATATAAAAATGTTAAAAAAACTTGCCATTTCTGTAAAAAACTGCCGGAAGATTTACATGCAGGCAGTTCCCTGCATTGTATTTGCATTGACACTTTTGCTTGTCCTTTCAAATTTCATTACACTCTATGTGATAAATCCGCAGAGTGGCATAATGATTGCGGAAACAGACTATTTTACGAAAAAGATTTATTACATCGATTTTTTTACTTTTTATGTCATTTTTACAATTTCACTTTATGTAATTTTCCTTGGCAGGAGATTTTCCACACGACTGATTTCATTTGTAACAGGACTTACTTCAGCGATAATGATGCTGTATACCAATTCAAATTTCTTTACGCTGAAGCTGCCTGTTTTTGCTTTGTGGATAGCGGCCCTTTCGCTTTCGTTTCCCAAAAAACTGAACAAAATATTTCCTGTATCATGCATAATCATTTTTACCGTGATTCAATACGTTTCACTGGAATTCTATGAAACTGAATCCATATTCTTTTTGATATTCCTGAGGAAAATTTTTACAAACACTTTCGTTTTCCATCTGCTGGTTACAATGTGTTTTTCACTGCTTTACCGTTCAATCTGCGAAAGGCTTGAAATTTCCCTAAAGACTGAACGCCACATAAACATGGTCATGAACCAGATGAGTGTAATCAATTCTGAGCTTCAGCATCTGGCAAAGACAAAGGGAGAAGAAGCCGCAAAAAATGAACGGCTCCGTATTACCCGGGACATGCACGATACATGCGGTTATGTCTTTGTAAATATCTGTGCACTAATTGACGCTGCTGCAAGCCAGAGAAAACTTGACCGTGAAAAAATCGACGAGCTTTTCCTTACGGTGCGGAACCTTGCCTCAAACGGACTGAAGGAAACCCGGAAGACGTTGCACGCAATCCGTGATATGGAAAATCCGGTTGAAAGCAGTTTTGATGCCATTTACGACATAAGGAACATCTTCATCACCGTAACAGGAATCAATGTGGAAATTGCAAACGGCAACATCAAAAAGGATTACGGACGCCAGATTGATTCAATCATCGTAAGGACAATGCAGGAAGCACTGACAAATTCAATCCGCCACGGACAGGCAAAAAATATTTTCATAAGTTTCTGGGAAGAAAACAACATCCTGACAATGATAGTAAAAGACGATGGCATCGGTTCGGATACAATCGTAAAAGGAATCGGTCTTGCTGGTATGGAAGAAAGGCTTTCAAAAGTTTCAGGAAAACTGGAAACATCAACACCTGCAGAAGGCGGATTCAAGCTGACTATTTCAATCCCGCTGACAGAACATGATATTGAAACTGCAAAAGAAAATGAAAATGATGGTACCCAAAACTGAATTTTCAGCGGTTTTCAGATTTGATTTTTCTTTAATTTGCTGATATTTTTAAAGTGAGCCTCTAGAAATTGTAATTTTTAGACGGAACCCCGTTGCATCCCGGAAAAATATTTTTTCAGGATGCCATACCTTTTGGAGTAGCTTGTTATGAAAGTACTGCTTGTTGATGACCAGAGCCTTTTTGCAGAAAGCCTTAAGACATTTCTGAACAATTATGCAGAAGATATGACAGTCCTGGGAATAGCCGGCAATGGCAAAGAAGCCTGTGAATTTGTAGAAAAAGACAAACCCGACATAATCCTTATGGATGTCCGTATGCCGGTAATGGACGGTGTCCAGGCGGTAAAAAACATAAAGCAGGCCCACAGCGACATAAAAATCATCATGCTTTCCACATATGATGATGATGATTTTGTAAGGGCAGCCCTGATTGCCGGAGCTTCCGGTTATTTATTGAAGGACATTTCGCCAACAGAACTCATCATTTCAATAAGGGCACTTTCTTCAGGCGTAATGCAGATTTCTCCGGCAATTGCACAGAAACTGCTCCAGAATACTTACATTGACGAGCAGCCCGACCACCAGAATGAGCAGGCATTTCCATGGTTGAAAACCCTTACAAAAAGGGAAAGGGAAATTTTTACGCTGATTGCCACAGGTCACGATAATGTCCAGATTGCTGAAAAACTTGACCTGGCAATACAGACTGTCAGGAATCAGGTAAGTACGATTTATTCTAAACTTGAAGTAAAAGACAGGTTTGAAATAATCCAGCTTGCAAACAAAGTAAGACTGTAAGCTGCGATTGTAAAAAAAAGCTGTGTCCGTGAAAAGTGTTGCTAAAAAAGCGGGGCTCAGCAATAAAAAAAGCCGCTGCGGAATTCCGTCGAAAAACGTAACTCCGTTGCGGCTTTCTTTTTGACAATCAGTTTAATCCAGAACGCTGGACGTTCCTTCCGATCTAGAACGTCTTGTATCTCCAGTAAAGTCCGATAAGGAACTTGTCTTCTGCAGACCTGTCAGGATAGTCTATGTGTTCAAATTCTGTTGTTGCAGAAATTGAGTGCTTTGCATTGATGTCAAATGTAAAGTCCGGGCGCACATTGATGATGAATCCGCCGTTCCAATCTTTTGTAGTATTGTAGAAAGCGTAATCTGAATCATGCCATTTCTTGTTTTCTGCACCCCATGCAAGGGATGTCCATGCACCAAGATGGAATTTCTTTGCAAAATCGTACTGCAGGCGGATTCCTGTGAAGAATGCCCATGTGTAGTCATTATTTGCATATGCTGTAAATCCGGCTTCAGGTGCAATGCTCAGATTGATTGACGGGAAACGGATGAATATTGTAGCTCCCGATCCCCAGATACGGGCAGGATCTTCATCCTTATAACCGATTCCGTCAAATGCGAAATATCCGCTTACATTGAAATCTTCTGTGAATGCCAGTGTAAGTCCTGTATAAAGATTTCCACCGTCAACAAAAGCCTTTTCATATGCAAAAGCAACTGTAAGAAGGTCAATCGGATGAAGCTGGAATCCAAAGTTCACAGCAGGATTGTAAGGATGGTCTGTTGTAAATCCATCAGGAATTGCAACACCTACTTCTACAATGTCCTTATAATGATAGCGGACTGCGATTGCCTTCATTGCATAGAAGTTTGCATATCTGAGGAATCCCGCAACCGTCTTTGCAACCGGTTTTCCATTCTTGAATCCAGTATTTTCCTTTGGAGCAGCTGTTGCCAGGTCTCCCTGACGTACATGAGCTGGAGTATCCCAAGGATCGCCACCAACAGAAGGACTTGGACCTACTTTCCATTTCAGGCTTGTACCGATTCCTGCATCAAAATATTCATTAGGATGAGCAAGGAAATTAAGGTAATATGAATTCTTTGGAATATTGTTCAGATTAAGGAATGTCTGAGAACTCATATCTGTGTTTTTGATTACAAAATCAGGATTACCATCAACTCCGTTCCAGTTTGTAAGGGCACCCCATGCCAGCATACCATCAATAGTAAAAACCTTGTAATCAAGGCGGGCCTGGATTGTATCAATTACGCCTGTCCAGCGGAACTTAGCCCTGTCATCATCCCCCGGCTCTCCAGAAGGAAGTCCGGCACCAGTCCACAATGTGTTCTGAACTCCCTGCTTTTTCAATACCTGCGCACTTGCAGTTGAAACTAAAAGTGCTGCTGCAACAAAAGCAACTACTATTTTTTTCATGCAAACCTCCATTCGCAATAAAAATTATTCAAGATACCAGTGGCTGTCCAATAAGTTCTGTCATGCTGAACTTATTTCAGCATCTACACCAGATATTGTGTAGTAATTCCGAAACTGTCACCCCGGAACAAACAAGCGTCATCACGAACTCGTTTCGGAATCTGAATGACGCTATGAACTATACTTTTTGGACATCCGAATATTATTACCTTGCACCCCATTCAGCGTAATATGCATCCATAGCCTTCTTTACATCAGGAGTAATCAGGCCGCTTCCATCTTCCTTGTAAAGTGCCTCAATTACATCGCTCATAGATACGATTGCTTTTGCCGGGAATCCATATTTTTCTGTAATCACGTCAAGGGCAGATTTTTCAGAATCAAGGGAACGCTCCATACGGTTAAGGGAAACAATTTCACCAATGATTTTTACAGAATCCGGTGTCGATCCCTGTGCCTTTACAATCGGATAAGTTTCTTCGATAGATTTTCCAGAAGTGGTCACATCTTCAATGATTACCACACGGTCACCATCATTGATTTTGCTGCCAAGAATGGCACCTTTATCTGCACCGTGATCCTTTTCTTCCTTTCTGTTAGAACAATAGCGCACTTCCTTTCCATAAAGTTCGCTATAAGCAATTGCAGTCACTACTGCAAGGGGAATTCCTTTGTATGCAGGTCCAAAAAGAACGTCAAAATCATCACCAAAATTTGCATGTACCGCCTGTGCGTAATAACGGCCAAGGCGTGCAAGCTGGCTGCCGGTAACATATGCTCCGGCATTCATGAAAAAAGGAGACTGACGGCCGCTTTTCAATGTAAAGCTTCCGAATTTCAGTGCATTTGATTCAACCATAAAATCAATAAATTCTTTCTTGTACTGTTCCATAATACTGAATACTATCATTTAAATTGAATATGTCAAATACATAGCCGCACTGTCCGCAACTAAGCCGGCCATGCAGGATTGATTGCAGAACATGCTGCCTTTCCATCAGTTCCCCTTCAAAATTTTAAACATTCCATATATACTGAATTCCGGATCAATGGAAAGTCCATGCCCATAAAAAGCATGGCTATGTATGTAAATAGTGTTGCTGGGCAAATATTTGCTCAAATATCGAGCCACAAATGACGATTTGAATGTACGGAAGAAAAGTCCAAGGGCAACCGAGCCATCCTGAAAGTTGGCAAGCGTTTTTGCAAAGCAAAAATGCGCAGTACGATACCATTTACTTTCAGCTTGGCGAATTGCCATGCGGTTTCTGGGAGTACATTCAAAATCTTCTATGCATATTCGATATTTAAGCAACACTTTCTATGGACACAGCCAAAAGCATTGGAAAAAGCCAGTTTTCAAACGGGAGTTCACATGAAAAAAAGTTCTTTTATTTTTACAGCAGCATTATGCTCAATTCTTACAGTCATGTCTTTCTCATGCAAAGATAAAGACAAAGCGGACCAGAATTCCGTCGAAATAGCGGCAGGTACTTCAACAGAAGATGCTGACAATAATTTTCAGGAACAGAAAATTGCTCCTGACAAAAAAAATCTTATTGAACCAATCAAAATGGAAGTACTGGATCCTGACCTTCTGTATTTTTACACGCAGGGAAGACTTTATGACACGATGTATGTAACTGCAACTTCAGGACTCAAGGTACGGAAAGAACCTTCCACGGATTCTGAAACCGTAGCAAAACTTCCACACCGTTTTCCTGCAAAAATCGTAGCGGTTGGAAAAAAAATTACTGTTGCAGACATGAATTCCTACTGGGTAAAAGTAGTCCTCCCAAATTATGAAAGCCAGAAGTCAGAACCTTCTTTCGGCTGGGTATTCGGTGGATACCTTTCTCCTTCTGTGCCGGATTTTGAAGTTCCAGAAACAAAAGAAGAGCTGGCCGCATATATTTCTGCCAGACCCATAATCCTTTACAATGACTGGATTCCTACATCCAGATTCGCTGGCCCGACTCATGATTTTTTCTTATATCCGGACGGAAATTTTGATGCATATCTTTTCCAGAACGACGATGATGTGGAAAAAATTGCAAACGGCACATGGGAAGCAGATTCTCCAACCCACATTACACTAAAATCTGATGCATTAGATTTTGACGGATTCTACTGCTACAGGATTTCTGATGATGGCTTTGAATGTCCTGACACAGATAATCCGGACGACAAACTGATTGCCAGGGCCAGAAGAACTATCGACACAGGTTTTGGTACGGAAAAACTCTTCAATTATTATAAATATGCTTACGAAATGAACAATGCAATGAATTTTGGTAAAGAATATTCACTGGCCAAAAAATTTTCAGATTCGTTCAGCGTAGAACAGATTCAGACAATGATTGCCAGTGGAGTCGACATGACTGGAACCGGACATGAAGCAGATTATAAATCATACTGGGATCCGGTCCGCGAAAAGCACAAGGTTCAGGCTGTAACAATTAAAACCGGAGGAACATTTACAAGGACACTTCCGTTTAACAACACAGGTGCCGGAAGCCTTATTACGCCGGTTGATGGAAAGACTTTCAACATTTACAGCATTCCGAAAAAAAATGAGGACAAAATCTGCGGAACAATTACCAGCGGTGAAATTGCCATCATAAAAAATGTCGTAGTATCTTCCTTTCCTATTCCAATCAATGATGTTTACTACAAAATCATCAATACTGCCAATGGAACCGAAGGATGGATTTATATCTATACCGATTATTATACTGATGAAGAAATTGACTATCTGTGTACATATTCTGATAACGAAAATACAGATGGCTTTAAATATGTTGACCGCATCAATGCAAATGTCATTTTCAGGGAAGACCAGTTTGCCACTCCTGACACAGGAAAGAATGTGGCAGTTTCGCCTGACGGAAAATACCTTGCCTATACATCTGGAAGTGAAATATGCATCAGCGATGTAAATGCAGGTGAGTGGAAGTCAAGCCTGAATGTAAATCAAAACCTGAACGATGCAGTCATTGCTTATTCCCATGATGGTGACCATATTTTTATCGTTACTGACAGAGGAAATTTTCTTGATTATCAGATTTCCTTCAAAGATATCAATAAAGAAATCCCTGAGGCATTCAGCTTCAAAAATGCAAATTTCATGTATCCATCAAGAATATATGTCAGTCCTGATGACCGGTTCATTTATGTAATTGCAGACAGGGATACATATTCCAGACGGATTACCAAGATGCTTATTTTTGATACAAAAAAAGAAAAACTTTACGAATATGATTTCCGCTCAAAACAAGACCAGCAGGATGGTTTCTATCACTACAGTCCGGTATACTTTAACAGCAAAGGCGAAGCTGTTTATTCCATGCTTTATGGTGACGGCCTTACGGTATTGCTTTCACTGGATTCAGATGATGACCTTAAGGCAGAAACATTTGACATAGAGGAACCTTATTTCCCTATGTTTGAAGCATCCGGAGAAGACCTTGTCCTCAACAATGAAGCACCAGATTATTTTATTAAAGCATCCAGAAAAGGCGTCATTCTGGACAAAACAAAAAAATATGCTTTACCGGAAGATCAGGAAACAGACAGATTTGATTCAAAAATAATACTGCATTCTGATAAAAAAATGGCTGCAAAAATAACCCGGGTTTATGATGAGGACTACAATTGCAAAGCCACTTATGCTTCAGTCTATTCACTAAAGACACTGAACCATCTTTTTACTTTTCAGTGTCCTGATTACGAAGAACCTTATTATGAATGGACCGGGGATTATTTCTTTGTCCTGGACACACAGGGAAACAAGAGTACCGTATTTACCATGAGGATTTCAGAAAAGGACAAACAGGCAGATCTTTTTCCAAAACTTACAGCGCAGGAAGAAAAGCTTTACACAATGAACCACACGATTGTGCAGGACAGCTACACCTTGTACCTTAATTTGTTTCCGACCGGTATATACAAAATTACTTCACTTGAAGACTGGGGTATGGAAGCCATGAACCGCGGTTCAATTTATGGTCCTTACGAATGGAGTTCCGCCAAGGAAATCGTTCTTCACAATGCAACTATTATCCCAATAAAATACAGCGGCCATAATCTGGACGAGACCAGCGAAGAATTCAAGAAATTCATGATGAATATTCCGCTTCTTACTAAGGACGGAACACTGGAAATTGACGTGAACATGCCGGAAAATGGCAGCGCCCCAAGCATCAGCTGCTGGTACTATGCTAAATAGCCTGAATTCTGTTTTTTATAGGCTATGTCCGTAAAAAGTATTGCCTCTTCCGCCTTCGAAGCCCAGCTTCTCGGAGGCTCACTCAAAACTCACCTCGTGAGTTTTGCCGGCTGAGGCCGTTGCTCCCTGACGCCTTTGTCAGCATAGAGTATAGTTTTCTGCCAGTACATAGATACCGCGAGGTTTCGTCATTAATCAGCAACATTACCGGACACAGCAAAAAAAAATCCAGAACGGATTTCCGTCCTGGATTCATACAGTCTTTTAAGGTGCTCTAATTCTGTGCTGCCTTAATCTTCTGGATGTAGTCATAAAGGAAGTCAACTGTTCCATCTATTCCCAATACAGAAGAATTCACACAGAGGTCATAACTTGTCGTCTGCCCCCACTTTTTCTTACAGTAATAATCATGGTATGCACGGCGCTTTTTGTCGTGACGTTCCATTTTCTTTACTGCTTCCTTTTCAGTAATATGGAGATGGTCAATTATGCGCTTGACTTTTTCGTCACGTTCACCCCAGATGAAGATAGAAACACATTTTGCCATTCCTGCAAAGATTTCATCAGAACATCTTCCGACAATTACAAATGAGTCATCATCTGCAGCCTTTGACTTTAAAAGTGCAAACTGCATTTCAGCAACATTCTGTTCAGGAGAATTTGAATAGCCCCTTACAGTGCGGCTGAAAAAAAGCTTTCTTGGAGCTTCGTCATATTTTGCCAGATCATTTGTGTCAACCTGTTTAATATTTGCAACTTCGTCCAGCAGGTTTCTGTCAAAAAATTCTACACCCAGTTTTTCTGCAAGCTTACGTCCAACTTCGTGTCCGCCACTTCCATATTCACGGCCGATAGAAATAATAATCTGTTTATCCATTTAATTCCTCCAAAAATGAGGTCTGTTTTTTGTAGAAGGCCGGCCGCCTGGTCAGCCCTCCTTTATAAAGTTACGCCTGAAAATTGCAATTCTCAGAGTCAACTTTGAAAAGCGATGTTTCAAGCCTTACAATTTCAAGGCTAAACCGCAGGCATCCCTAAAAAGCATCTTTCAGAGATACCTATATTATAACACAGAAATTACAGATAGCGTACAAAAATAAATACTGTACTTATAATCAGGACAATTACAGTGGCAGGAGCGGAAATCTTACAATATTCACCCCATCCCACAGGATGTCCGGCTTTCTGTGCAACAGACATACCCACAACATTTGCAGATGCACCGATTGGAGTTCCCGAACCACCAATGTCTGTACCCATGGAAAGGGCCCAGGCCATTGTACTGAGTTCAACGCCTGTAGTACCGGCAAGGGCTGTGATGACAGGAACCATTGTTGCAGCAAAAGGAATGTTATCAATGAATGCAGAAGCAAATGCAGAAACCCAGATGATGATTGCAATCATTACATATGCGTTTCCGGCAGAAACCTTTTCAATGAAAGAAGCAATCAGTTCAAGGATGTGGGTCTGTTCAAGTCCGCCGACAACAACAAAAAGACCGATAAAGAACAATACCGTCGGAAAGTCTACCTTCTTCATGAGGATTGGAACAAACTTAAAGTTTGCAATTACAGTGATGATTGCAATACCGAAACCGATTGTTGCAACACTCAGGTGTGTCTGTCCGTGGGTAATCAGAAGGACAACTGCAAGACCGAAAATTACGCTTGAAACTACAAACCCCTTCTTATCAGTAATTGCATCTTCCGGAACAGGGAATTTTGAAACATCAACTTCACCCTTAGATGCAAGCTGCTTGCGGCATGCAAAGTAGAAGTAGAAAATCATGATTACAAGACCGATTCCGGCAATTGCACCAGTATTTGTAAGGAAGTCTACGAAAGAATATCCAAGCTTTGAACCGATGATGATGTTCGGCGGATCACCGCACATTGTAGAAGAACCGCCAAGGTTGGCACAGAAGATTTCTGCAAGGATCATAGGAACCGGATTGAATTTCAGCAGGCCGGAAAGTTCAACTGTAACAGCAGAAAGGAACAGGATTACAGTGATAGAGTCGATGAACATCGAAAGGAATGCACTCATCAACATGAATACTATGAAAATAGGAATGACCTGATATTTTACAGCCTTTGCAAGACGGAGACAGAGCCAGCGGAAGAAACCTACGCGGGCCATGCCTTCAACCATGATCATCATACCTGTCAGGAAGATGATTGTTGCCCAGTCAATTCCCTTTGACTCATTTTCACCAGCAGCTGTATACCAGAAGCCCAAAGTAAAAATATTGCGTACATTCAGCGTTTCAAGAACTGAAACAAGACCGTTGTACCCTTTTCCAAAAACATGGGAATCAATGGTCATTCCCAATCCAAAAACCAACACCAGAGTCAGTGCACCACAAACCAGTGTAGTGTACTGCTTAGGAAACCTTTCTGTAATGATCAGGGAGAACATTACCAGGAAGATTGCCACAGCGATAATCTGTGCCACCATACAAGTACCTTCATGTAATATTTAATATAGTAGTAGAAGTATAGCGTTTGTATGAATATTTCGCAATCAGTGCAGTTTGTTAATTTTCATTAAAATTATGCTTTGTTCTTTCAGCATGAAAAACCGGAATTGCACCATGCAGCTCCGGCATTCTGGATTATTTCAACGGACGGCGGCCACATGTCTTTTTTTCAATACAGAAGCCGGAAACATCACATTTTGGAACAAAAAGGTTATTGCATATCCACTCCCATTCAGGTGAATAGGCAGCAAGGGAAGATTTTATCTCATTTGCCAGTGCACGTATTTCCACATATGCACGGGAACAGAGGCGCTGGTTCATAAGGCTGACCATATTGCGGAGGTTGCGTTTGTCCACGATTTTTGTATACATGCCAAGAGGAAGTATATTGGCTGCATCTTCCTTTGATACACCGGCTTCAAGGAGGGCTGCATATTTTTCTTTTATAAAATCCATGCATTCTGCATAAAGTGCGTCTGCGTTGCCCTTTACGGTTGGCGGTGTAAAATAACCGAACTTTTCGCAGTTTACATAACGGGTGCTTTCCTGAAGCCTTGTAGGACCTCCACCGATGTGGGTGTAATATTCACGGATGGCCCGGGCTGAATATTCCGAAATGCAGATTTCAATGTCCACATATTCAAGGACGCGGCCATGGCCGCTGACGACACATTCCTTGGCACGCTTTATGTTTTTTTCAGGATCATCAATGGGACTGTTCCAGCAGACACCTGCCATTTTCCCTATTTTCTGTAACGGATATTTATCTGTTGAATCGAATACTTGTATCATTCATTGAATATCGGTAAAAAAGGAAGTTTCCATGAATCCGCGTAAAAAAAACAGGCAGAAAAAAAGGCTGTCCAAAAAGTCTGGTCATGATGCCACCGGAACACCGGAATTACACCATGAATCATACTTAGCAGACAGCCCTCTGACACAGCAAAGCCGGAAAATTGCGAACGCTATTTTAGCGAGTCTCCGAGAAGTTGTGCACGTTGCCTCTGGAGGATACAAGGCTCCTGAAGGAGCCGGCTTTTTTACCGTCGCTGGGACCCACTTTTTTTTGTAAAATGCAGATTTTCAGCAACACTTTTTAAGGACATAGCCTTTCAGAAATGCCCTTATCAATTTTTTAGCCTTGGGAATTGCCCCTTATATTTCCTTTGCCTTGGAAATAAAGCAGGCTATTCCTTCTGCTGGATAATTTTCCCGCAGTTCATGAATGATGAGCTTTATTTCTTCAGCTTCTTCCTTTTTACAGAACACGATTATGATTTCATTAACCTGCGGCCAGATTGCATCCCCCAGTTTAGGGTTACTGTAACCGGCACCTGTCACATTGGAAATTTTGCTGAAGTGGGAACCGACATTATGTTCCTTGAATTTTTCAAAGATATCTTCTTCAACAGCCTGCGAAAAAATTATTTCAATTCTGAAAAGCTTGTCCTTTTTCCCAGTCTTTTCGGTCTTTTCGGTCTTTTCAGTTTTTTCAGACTTATTCTTCTTTTCTTTTTTTCCTGCCTTCATTTCCTGTTCCTTAACTACAGGTTCAGAAGCCACTGGAACCGGATCAGGAAAAACAGGTTCTGCAACAACCGTTGATACAGATGCAGCAGAAGAAACAGCTACAGAAACTGCCCCGGATTCAGCAGGATTTTTCTTAACAGCCTTAGTAACAATAATATCCATATTACATGTCTCCTCTCATGGCTTTTGCTTCAAGACGCTTCTGCTTTCTTTCCAGCCTGCGCTGGCGGCGTGCAGCCTTACGTTCCTTTGCACTGTTGAAAATAAAATACAGTACAGGCATCATTACCAGCGTCATACATGAACCAAAGCTCAATCCGCCAAGAACCGTAAGGCTTATAGGCTGGATGATTTCAGTACCTTCGCTAGGGAAGAATGCCATTGGAACCAGGGAAATGATTGTAGTCAGCGTACTCATAAGGATTGGACGCAGACGGCTTCTTGCAGATTCAACACAGGCCTCTTCAAGATTATAACCCCTCTTCCGCAACAGGTTCGTATAGTCAACAAGAACGATACCGTTATTAACAATCATTCCGACCAGCATGAGACATCCCAGAATGGAAATCATATTCAGCTGCGTCCTTGTCATGATATGGATTGCAGAAACACCAATAAACGAAAGCGGAATCGTAAACAGAACGATGAACGGATCTTTGAATGATTCAAACTGGCTGGCCATGACTGCAAATACAAGGGCTGCAGCCATTATGATGACGATCATGAAGTTCTTTGCGTTTTCCTTAAAGTCTTCGTTGTCACCACTAAAGGCGATTGTAAGGTTTTCATCAGCAGGAATGTTATTCTTGATGATTTCGTTAATCTTGCCCTGTACTTCATCAAGGGAAACCTTTGGCTTCTGCTTGATTGTAACTTTTGCAATACGGGCCTGGTTTGCCCTGCGGATTGTTACAGGAGCTTCTGATGGTTCATAACTTGCAAAACTTGAAAGAGGAATACGCTGTCCATTGGAGTTCGTGGCAAAGATATTGTCCAGGTCATTCAGCTTAGCCTTGTCTTCATCAGAAAGCTGAACCACGATGTCAATTTCATCACCATGATCTTCAAAACGGCTTGCTGTCGTTCCGGAAATGTTTGCCTTGATTTCGTTTCCAACAGTTGCAATATTCAATCCCATGTTGTACATGCGTTCACGGTCAAACGTAATCTTGACTTCAGGAAGTCCGTCTTCCCAGTCAGTACTTACTTCATTTACATAATCAGCAGCATGTATCTTTATGACGTCAACAAGTTTCTTTGCCGTCGTACCAAGGAGCGTAAGGTCATCAGTGCGGACTTCAACAACAAGACCGCTGTTTCCCATTCCGCCCTGTCCTGCATCAAATGAAATGTCGGCACCAGGGAACTTCGTAAAATACGGACGGAGCTTATCCTTTGCAGTTGATTCATCATCCCAACCAGGTTCGCGGACTTTTTCTTCATAAAGGCGGATACGCATTGTACCAACGTTAGTATCAGAAGCAGAACTCATCATTCCGGAACCGCCGACACTCAATGTGACATTCTTAATTCCTTTGAGTTCCTGCCGTACGATTGATTCAAACTCATGCATTACGGCTTCAGTAACTTCAATTCTGGTACCTTTCGGCATTGTGAATTTTACGGACACGTTTGTAGATGCTGTTTCAGGCATGAATACATAACCGTTCTTTACAAGTCCGACCATGCTGACAACAAACAGCGCAAGGATTACAAGAATGGTGAGCTTCTTGTGATGAAGCACATTTCTTACCAGCTTTGAATATCCCGTATCCATTGAATCAAAGAAATTTGAGAATGCCCTGTTAAGCACGCCGGTCCTTGATGAATCACGCTTATGGCCTACATTGTCAATTACCAGATACTTGGAAGCAAGAACCGGTACAAGGACAATGGCTACGATAAGTGAACACAAGAGCGAGAAGATGATGGTGAACGACAGGTCATCAAAAAGCTGTCCGATCATACCCATTTTTGACTTCAGCAGGATCAGCGGAAGGAAGATACATACTGTCGTCAGGGTACTGGAAGTAATGGCGGAGATCATTTCCTGAGAACCCAGGATTGCCGCAACTTCAGGCTTAGCATCCCTCTGGCGGTAAGTATAAATATTTTCAAGGATAACGATGGCATTATCAACAAGCATACCTACACCAATCAGGAGACCTGCAAGGGAAATCATGTTCAGTGTCATTCCACGCAGGTACATCAGTACGATTGTTACCATAAGTGAAATAGGAATCGTAAGACCGATGATGAACGTACTCTTGAATGAGCGGAGGAATACGAACAGAACTACAATAGCAAGCAATGCACCTTCAATTACCGATTCAACAACTGCACGGATAGTAGCTTCAATATCATCCGTAGTATTGAAAACTTCACCAATCTTTACATCAGACGGAAGGTTTGAAACGATTTTTGGAACAGCCTTTCTTACTGCATTTGCAGCGGCAACTGAGTTTTTTCCACTCTGCTTCTGGATGAGCATCATTACACAAGACTGCCCGTTCATAAATGCAAGACTGGTTTCTTCCTTATATCCTTCGTAAACGTCAGCAATATCACGGAGTTTGACAGTCCGGACTATAGGGATTCCTGAAGCATCAGGAGCGCCGACCTTCCATGAAATTACAGTATTGCGGATGTCTTCAAGATCCTTGTATTTACCGGCACTCTGGATCGTATAGTTGATGTCGCCGCTTTTAATCGTACCACCTGCACTCTGGATGTTCTGAGCACCGATGAGCTGTGCAATTCCGGAAACAGTCAGGGAATAAGCTTCAAGCCTGTCCCGTGGAATGTCAACGCGGATACATTTTTCACGTCCACCGATGATGTATGCAGATGCAACACCGTCAATCTGTTCAAGACGCTTCTGGACGACATCCTCTGCATATTTACGCAACTCTTCAGGAGTACGGTTACCATCAATGGAAAGCATCATGATAGGAATCATGGACGGATCCATCCTGAACATTACAGGAGCCTTTGCATCAGCCGGCAGATAGTTGCGGACAAGGTCAATCTTATCGCGGATGTCACCGGTTGCAGCGTCAAGGTTAGTTCCATAATTCATTTCAAGAATGATGATGCTGGAACCGCTTGATGAATATGATGTAAGTTTCTTTAAACCGGAAACACCGGAAAGGGAACTTTCAAGGGTACGGGTAACGCTGGTTTCTACTTCTTCAGGACCGGCGTTGGAATATGTAGTAGATACGAGAATGTATGGCAAATCCATTTCAGGAAATCTGTCAATCGGAAGGCTCAACATGGCATATATACCAAAAGCAATGAGCAGTATGAAGATCATTACTACTGTTGTAGGCTTTTTGACAGACCTTTCGGAAAGAGTCATATTTTCAACCTCATTTATAGAAAGTTTTTTTCAGAGATGCCCTTCACTTGAGCGGATCATCTCATCCCGGGACAACGCCCGGAAAAAAATGATATTACGTCTAGTTTCCTGCAACGGAAACTACATTTACTTTTGCACCATTATTAAGGAGTGACTGTCCCTTAACTACGATTTCATCACCTTCCCTGATTCCTTCAAGGATTTCCTGGAAATTATCAACACGGATGCCAAGCTGGACAGGAACAAGGGAAACCGTATTTTCAGCACCATTGTGCATTACCTTAAATACAAATGTTTCACCATTCTGGGTAACGACAGTTCCGTATGGAACTACGGTAACATTCTGCTTATGTTCAGTAACAAGATGGATTTTTGCATACATGCCGATCTTAATCCTTGCATCCCTTTTATCGATTGCAAGCTTTACAGTCATAGTACGGGTATTTGAATCAAGGACTGGACTCACTTCCTTGATGTGGGCTGCAAATGTTTCTCCCGGATATGCACTGAATGTAAGCACAGCTTTCTGGTTCATGCTGATTCTCGAAATGAAGCGTTCAGGAACAGCAGTCTGGATTTCAAGTTCGTTTGTACTGCTGATTTTTGCAATTACCGTTGCCTGTGAAACTGATGTACCGATTACGCCAGGAAAATATGTAATGGTTCCGGAAACAGGTGCACGTACAGGACTGTCTGCAAAAACCATACCAGGGCGGCTTGCATCTACTGCTGCAATGATCTGGTCTTTTGTTACACGGTCACCGACTTTTACATTGACGCGGGAAATTTTTCCTGCTGTATCAGGCATTACGGAAACGGCAGATACGGTATCAACATCTCCACCGAATTCAAGATAATCATCAAGGGAGGTAGGAACAATCTTGTATGTATTGACTGCAAATACCGGTTCAGCATCTCCGGAACCTTTTTCTGCAACAGCTTTCTTTCCACCGCAACCTGTAAGGCAGGCTGCAAATGCAGCAGCTGCAACAACTGAAAGAACCAATGATTTTTTCATTCTATTTCTTCTCCTTTGTAAGTTTTGTATTCAATTTATATTCCAGGTCAAGTATTGCTGAAATATAGTTATATCCTTCATTTGCAAGGGCGAGCTTTGCCTGATTCAGCTGGTTTTCCGCATCACGGAGGTCAAGAAGTTCCTTTGTTCCGTTCCTGTATGCCACAACCATCATGTCATAGGAACGCTGTGCAAGACGTATATTCCTTTCGCTTGCTTCAATGGATTTGCGGGCCTGACCTAAAGTATCAACCGCAGTACGGATTTCCAGTTCCGTATTCTGGCGCAGGGAATCAAGATTGATTTCCATCTTTGCAATCGTGTCTTTCAGTTCCCTTGCCTGCACGCGGTTTCCGGACCATGGAAGCATGTTGGTAATATTGAACACCAGTGTCGCGCTTAAATTGCCGCGGTCCAGCCAGTTATCTTCATTGCTCCAGTTCATATCAAATGCACCTTCAGAACCAATGCTTGTAGGCTGGTATCCCCAGCTGACTGAAAGTGACGGAGTATAAGAAGAAAGGTCCAGTGCAGATTTCCTGAGCTTCAGGATTGCAATATTCTTTTTCAATGACTGGATGGTCATGTTGGAATCTTCTGCCATCTTAAGGAGCTGCTCCAGATCCACATCAATAAAGTCTGGTGATATCTTTCCATCCAGCTTTAATTTCGTTCCCACCGGCATTCCAAGAATGAATGCAAACATATCCAGCTGCTGGTCCAGACTCTGTTCAGCCTTTTCTACACTCGGACGGAGGTTTTCATATGAAACCTGAGTCTGGAGCAGAGAAAGTTCAGGGGTATAACCGTTACGGTAGTTTACCTGAGCCTGATTCATGCGCTGCCGGGCATTTTCAAGAGACTGTTTCTGCAGGTTTACGCTTTCCTGTGCAAGAAGGATTCCGTAAAACATCTTGCGGACGTTGTTTTCATTCTGCTTGCTGGCTTCATCCCATGTCAGGAGGCCTGTCTCATATTCAGCAATGGTTGCCCGCATTGACTGTATCATGGCGGCATTGAAATTGAATGTAATCCCGATGTTTCCCACGGCGGTCCAGTGCTTTGATTCAGTTTCTCCAGCATTCATGGACTTGGCGGCACCGGCAAGTTTCTGGCCTGCTGTAATGAGTCCCTGCTGCTGGTGGAAGGCTCCGACGGCACTCATGGTACTTCCAAGGGCTTCATACAAAGGTGCAGTTCCAGCCATTGTGTTGGAATATTTATTTGCCCGGTTCAATGTTCCTGAAACCTGGACGGTCGGCAGGAAAGTATTCCATGCAGTATCCTTCTTCCATTTTGAAAGTGCAAGGTCAATATCAGCAGCTTTTAAAGTACGGCTGTTTTCTATGGAATATTCTACAGCCTGCTCTACGGTAAGTTCCCTTACTTCCTGAGCTCCTGCAAATACGGCAGCCAGAATGAAAGCTGCTGTAAATGCTGTTCCTTTCTTAAATGATTCTGAAAACAATTTCATCACATCTCCCAATTATTAAAACTTCAGGCCATCTCTAAAAACGGCAGTTTCCAGAGCCTTCCTTTATCTCTTCGGTTATATCTGACAGACAACCGGTGTTTCATTTTTCAGGGCATCCCGGTTTTCCAGAGATGCCTTTCATCCATTCAGGATTCCGCATTCCATGAAATCAAAAAATTTCATGACGCATTTTTCTACAAATTCATCTGACAGGCCTTTCTTCTTTGCCTCCATCATTGAAGTAATCACAATTCCCGAAATCCATGAAATGAACAGCTTTTTTTCTTTTTTCAAGCCTACGTTGAAATTTTCAGGAATGATTTTCTCCGGCATTTCAAAGAAATTCATATGTGCAAAGTCATGCACCACGTCTTCATTCTGCTGGCTGAGCCATCCATGAAGCAGAAGTACATAAGGCCTTTTCCTGAAATAGTCCATAACTGAAAACATATATACAAAAATCATCTCGTCAGGACTGTCCACTTGAATGCATTTTTCAAGCAGCGTAGTGGCTGCAAGACTGATTTCTTTTTCCATCATTGATTTTATCAGGTCTGATTTGCTGTCAAAAAAAGAATATATGCTGCTTTTTGCAATACCTGCCTTAGCTGCAATCTTTTCAACAGATAAATTCTCAAATCCTCCATCCTGAAAAGCCTTTATGAATGCATCAAAAAAACGGTTTTCGCTTTTACAGAAATCATCTTCAATAAAGCACATTGCCTTTAACTGCTTTCTGCGTTCCATAGAAACGGGAACCGGACTGCGTCCCAGACCGTAAGCGATGAAGCGGGCAAGGGATTTTTCAAAGGATTTAAGGTTAAAGTCCGGCACCCTGAGCCTTACATCAAAGGAAGCAATCATAAAACTGAATATTGAAAATGAACAGTATATGTTTTTTACTATGCGCGGATCATCATAAACTTCAGTTTTTCCCGGAACTGAAATTCCATAACCTGCAAGGCTGCCGTTTATCATTTCCATCAGTTCATCATCAAAAATGCACTTACAGGTGTAATAACCTACATAACTTTTATGTTCATAGAAAAAATTCACAATGTTTTCTACGGCAGCATCCAGTGCAGCTGCACCTTGAAGTGCCGCAAAACTGCTGAATATTTCTGCAAGTTCCGTTACGAATTTATTACGCATTACAGAGAAAAGTTCTTCCTTATTTTTAAAATGCTTGAAAATCGCAGGTTTTGAAATACCTACGGCAGCAGCAATCTCGCTTAAGGAAATTTCCTTGACGCGTGGCTTGCAATAAAGAGAAAATGCACATTCAATGATACGGTTGCGTGTATTTGATTCAGCCATAATAACAGGTCATCTGACAGTTGGTTACCGACCATTCGGTAACCAATATGAATATAATAAATCCGTAACAGAAATTCAATATGAATTTTGAAATGTCCTCCGGAATTTGCAATTTTAAAAATCTTCCTGCAATTAATCCCACACAACTTTCTTGTTTTTGGGCTATGTCCGGCTATAGTGTTGCTGATTAAAGAAGAATCCCGAAGTACCGACTTCCTGGTAGAAAACCTAATAAAGGCTATGCAGAATTAATGGCAAAATTAACTGCAAGGTAGTGAAAAAAAAGTGGGCCGCAGGTAGGGAGCGACGGCTTCTGCCGGCAAAACTCACGAGGGGAGTTTTGAGCGAGTCTCCAAGAAGCTATGCTTCGAAGGCGGTAGGGAGCGACGGCTTCTGCCGGCAAAACTCACGAGGTGAGTTTTGAGCGAGTCTCCGAGAAGCTGTGCTTCTAAGGCGGAAGGGACAACACTTTTTACGGACATACCCTTGTTTTTTACCGCAATACCAGATACAGACACGGACTTATTGAAAAATATCAATTATCTACATATAATTGTAAATTATGGTAAATATACTGCCGGTGGCCAGCGGTAAAGGCGGCGTAGGAAAAAGCGCAATTTCAACAAACCTGGCAATTCTTCTGGCAAGAAAGAATAAAAAAGTCGTACTCATTGATTTTGACCTTGGTGGTGCAAACCTGCATACACTCTTAGGCCTGAAAAACAACCATGCAGGACTTGGTAACTTCATTTACAGGCAGACCGATACGCTGGAGCCGCTCCTGCAGGAAACAGGAATTGAAAACCTCCGCTTTGTTGCCGGCGACTGTCTTTTTCCAGGTACCCCGAACATGAGTTACTTTGTCAAAGTCAAACTGGTAAAGGAAATAATGGCTCTTGATGCAGATTACGCAATCCTTGACCTGGGTGGCGGAACGACATACAACACCCTTGACTTCTATCTCCTGACATACAATTCACTGCTGGTTTCATCACCGGAGCTTACATCTGTACTTAATGCGTACTCATTCCTTAAGGCGGCTGCGTACCGTTTTCTGACAAAACAATTCAAGCCAAAAAGCCAGGAACGGGCATTTATCGATGAATACATAAAGAACAGTTCCGCTGGCGCAGAAAGTTCCTTTGTTGGACTGGTAGACATGCTGTGCAACCAGTATCCGGAATCGGGAATGCAGGCAAGAAGGGAACTTGCAAAATACAAACCGCAGGTAATACTGAACATGGGCCGTTCGACACAGGATCTGGACATGGCACGCCGGCTCCGTTCCCTTTCTGCAAAGAAACTGAACATTGACCTGGATTTCATCGGATTTACACCAAGGGACAGCGGCATAGAAACGGCTGTTGCCACAAGGACGCCTATTGCAGTGTCAACGCCAGACAGTCCTTTTGTCAGGCAGCTTGATGCAGCCGCAGAGCGTGTTCTGTTCCATACATATGGATATAACTCCATTCTGGATGAAAACACAGATCCATACGAAGGAACCGATGACATTGCCACCCTTGATGAAGAATTCCAGCGGTTGGGATAAGGCAGACGGAAAACTAAAAACAGAATATTGTTAAGTTTTCTACCAAATTTTACGAATTTGATATAGAATATATATACATGGGCATGACTGGCATCTGCCCGGCAGACTTTATACAGTGGAAGGTTAAAATGAATATTACACAGATTCAAAGTCAGATAAAGGAATACAGCGACAAAATTGAAAACACATTCCTGAGCCTTGCCGACAGGTTTCCGGCATTAATGAACAAGGAAGACAGTTCTGCCATGGACAGGCTCTTGAAAATGTTTGATGTTCTTGCAGAACAGAATGCAGATTCAACAAGAAAAGAAAGTTCCATTCTTTCTGACTGCAAAGGAAAATATCAGCCGCTTTTTGAAAAGCTCAATGTAAAGATTGAAGAGCTTTCGAATGTAAATGAACAGGTAAAGCAGATTAAGGATTACAGTGAAGAAATGGAACTCATTGCATTGAATGCAATGGTGATTTCCATTAAATCCGGTGAAAAAGGCCGTGCATTCTCAAGTATTACAGACAACCTCAAGCAACTTTCCACAGATATGAACATCTTCTCGAACAAGCTTCTTGAAGAAGAAGAGCTGCTGCTCCAGTACATCAAGTCATTGCAGACGATTTTTGACAACATCATGACTTCACAGGAATCCCTCTCAGAAAAGGGTTCTACATCTACAGGCAATATCCAGGAACTCATCATAAAGGCTTCTGCACCGCTTACACAGATCCGCTCAATCATTGAATCTGTATATACACCGATTCAGAAAGCAATGGAAGGCCTCCAGATGCAGGACATCATCCGTCAGGCACTGGATCACGTAATCCTCTGCATGAAGGAATGTTCCAATATTTCTGACAATGCAGCAGAAGATGAAAAGACACTTGATGAAATTACATTCAACATTGCCCTCATGAAGCTTTCCAAATCAGTTCTTGATGACATCAGGCAGAATCTTACCAAGAGCATTTCCATATTCCAGAACAACTGGCAGAATGTTTCACGCATACTTGATCAGGTTGAACCGAAACGCAACGACTACATCTACCACTTCCTTGACAGAAATGCAGGAAGCCCGGACAACATTCTGGACAACATGGATTCAATCAACCGCAGCTTTACTGAACTGCTCAGCATGTTTGCCGTATATCAGTCCAACCAGAAAGATCTGGAAAAGAACTGCAACAACATTACAGACAAAGCACATACAATGTACAGCGTATTTGAAACAATCAAGCCTGTAGTAGACAGACTCCACCACGTACGCATCCTGCAGCAGATTGAAGTAGCAAAGAATCCTGCAATTTCAGCAGTTAAGGACTCAGTAACGGATATGGACAACCTTATTTCTGCTGCAAACATTGCCCTTGACAAAATTCAGGACCTTCTTTCAAGCTTCATCAAGCAGATTAAGGAACTCCTTGACTCATTCACAAAGGCAATCAACAGTGACAACCTGCAGATGAACCAGCTGAAATCTTCAAAGAATGCATTCTTTACAGAATTCAGGGCTACACAGGATAATCTTTCTTCCATACTTTCAGGATTCTCGGTTTTCCCGGCAGGATTTGAACAGCAGTGTGAAAATGTAAAGAACGAACTTTCAATGCTGGATAACATCAATTCTGCTTTCTCCCAGCTTTCATCAATACTTGAAAGTGAATACAGGGAACTTGAAAACAGGAAGGCCCAGCTCATGCCTAAACTCGGTGTTACAAACTGGGACATTCAGAATGACCGCTTCAAGCAGCTTATTGAGCACTTTACAATTACAGCACATAAACAGGCTGCCGGCGAGCTGGGACATTTTGGAATTGAAAAGGGTTCTCCATCCGGAGAAATCACAATGTTCTGATCATGAACAAGTTTCTTGACATTCATTTTAAACGAGAAGTAATGACAATATATCCGGGCGAATATTACAGTTCATTCGGCCCGGAATATATTTCTACAGTGCTGGGTTCATGTGTTGCAATTGCACTTTATGATGCCCAGCACAAAATCGGCGGACTTAATCATTTCATTCTTGCAAAAGACGGTTCTAACGGCAGGAACGACTCAGGACTTGTAGGGAGGTTCGGGGAGTTTGCCGTTGAGCTGCTCATTAATGACATGCTAAAAAAAGGAGCAGTAAGGGCAAATCTTACTGCAAAAGTTTTTGGCGGAAGCAATGTCTTCAATATATCCAATTCAAAAATGCCACAGGTTGGTAATGACAATATAAATTTTGCCTTTTCATATCTTGAAAGGGAAAACATTCCGGTAATATCTTCTGATACAGGTGGCATTGAACCACGCAAAATAATTTACGATCCGGCTTCATCAAAAATATGGCTGAAAAGAATCAAAAGTGACAGGGAAAACCAGGAAATCCAGGCGCAGGAAAATATTTACATTTCTTCTGTAAAGAAAAAGCAGGAAAACGAAAACACCGGCGACATCATCTGGTTTAAGTAAAAGCTGATAGCGAGCTATGACGGCAATGAAGTCTTCGAGAAGCTGTGTTGCGCACGTTACCTGTGAAAGACGGCTTCCATTGCGTCAAGCTGGACTTGATTCAGCATCTCATTGGTTGTTGCAAAAAAAATCCCGAAACAAGTTCGGGATGACGAAACGAATTCGGGATAATTGAACGCGTTCAGAATGACGAAACAAGTTCAGGATACCGGGCTCAGTTTTGGGATGACGTTAAATCATCTGGAAATGTCAAAACTTCGAACCCCGGTATTCGGTTTATCGTATACCAACAGGCCAACCTTTGGCGCTTGATTCTGCTATTAGTCAGCAACCCGTTTTACGGATATAGCCTTTTTATTTTTTCAGTTCTTCAACCATCTGGGCTATTTTTTCCAGCGCAATCTTGATTTTATCAATTGCAGTTGCATAACAACAGCGGATGTGGCCTTCTCCACCGGCCCCGAAAACGCTGCCTGGGACTACAGCCACATTGTACTTCTGGAAAAGCTGTGTTGCAAATTCTTCGCTGGTAAGACCTGTGGAAGTAATGTCCGGGAACATGTAGAATGCGCCCTTCGGTTCTGGAACAGGAAGCCCCATTTCCGTAAATGCTTTATACATGTAATTGCGGCGCTGCTGATAACTGATGCGCATTCTTTCTACTTCCTTCCATCCATTCTTCAGCCCTTCTGTTGCTGCATACTGACTGAAAATCGGTGCACAAATGGTGTTATATCCGTGAAGCTTTACAATCTGTCCAAGCAGGTCTGATGGGGCCGCAATGTAACCGATGCGCCATCCTGTCATGGCAAAGGATTTTGAAAATCCGTTCAGTATGATTGTGTAATCCTTCATGCCTGGGAAACTTCCGATGGAAACGTGTTTAGCACCGTCATATGCCAGTTCACAGTAAATTTCATCAGAAATTACCCAGATTTTATGCTTCTTTACAACTTCGGCAATTTTTTCCAATTCTTCCGGCGGAATCATTGTTCCCGTAGGATTGTTCGGAGAACAAATCATCAGTGCCTTTGTTTTTGGTGTGATGGCAGCTTCAATTTGTTCTGCTGTCGGATAGAATCCATTTACACTTGTATCAATATTGACAACCTTGGCAAAACATAATTCTGCAAGCGGAGTGTAGTTTACGTAACAAGGCTGGCACACAAGGATTTCATCCTCCGGATTCAGGATTGCACGGAGTACTGCATCAACGCCTTCGCTGGCACCAACTGTAATAAGGACTTCATCCTTTGGATTGTATGACATTCCGTAGCGGGTCATGTATTTTGCAATCTCTTCACGGAGTTCAATAAGCCCCCAGTTACTGGTGTAGCTGGTATGTCCTTTTTCAATGTGGTAGAAAGCCTCTTCCCTTATGCACCAAGGCGTAGGAAAATCCGGTTCGCCGACAGAAAGTGAAATTACATCATCATGTCCGATGAGCATTTCAAAAAATTTACGGATTCCGCTTGGCGGAGTATTCATCATTGATTTACTGAATCTATCTTCTCGTGTATTCATAAAAAATTCCTTGATTCTTCGGGATTTTGCCAGACCTTATGCCATTGCACCTTCGCGGTTGTCACGGTCTTCTTCGACATAAACAATGTCATTCTCTTTGTATGTTTTAAGGATGAAACTGGTTTTTGTAGAACGGACACCGTCCAGTGTTGCCAGCTTGCTTGAAACAAAGAATGCAACATCCTGCAGCGAATCGCCTTCAACTACAACCTTAAAATCATAACCGCCGCTCATAAGGTAAAGCGACCTTACCTGTGGAAATCTGTATATTCTGTCAGCCAGTGCATCAAATCCATGTTCACGCTCAGGAGTAACCTGAATCTGTATTTCGGCACAGACCTTTCCTCTTTCTTCTACTACTTTCGCCGGATTTACAATGGCGGCGTATTTTAAAATGACACCGTCTTTTTCAAACTGCCTCATGATGGCTTCAACTTCTTCCGGTGTTTTCTTTGTCATGGCGGCAATATCGCTGGCAGAAAGTCTTGCATTGTCCCGCAATAAATTTAAAATCTCTTCATTTGTACTATCCATATTAAACCACCTTTGCAACAAAATTTGCTCCGTCAACAATACATAATTTATGCGTTTTTTTCAATGCAAAACCATTCTCCCGTGTCCTTGAAACATACGCAATTCTTATATATAGTAGGAAGTAATACGAATTTATTTTGGAGCGATTAAATGGATAAGTTGAACATTCTTCTGGCAAAAGGCAGAATTTATGAATCAGTTTACGAACTTTTGAGTGATGTAGGTATTTCTATCCATCTTCCAGATCGCACTTATTTTCCAACGACAAATCAGAAGGACCTGGCATTCCAGGTGGTAAAACCTCAGATTGTTTCAAGTCTTCTCGCAGGAAATAAAGCCGACGTAGGTTTTTCCGGCAAAGACTGGGTTTATGAAAATGGTGTTCAGGACGGAGTTGAAGAAATAATGGATCTTGGTTTTGATCCGGTACGCATTGTAGCAGCAATTCCTAATCCGGTGGATTATGATGAACTTCTCAAAAAACCTGTTACAATTGCCACAGAATACCAGAACTTGAGCCGCAAATGGATTTCTGACAAGAAAGTTGAAGGAACAATTTTCCGCACATGGGGTACAAGCGAAGGATTCGTACAGGACAGCGACAACGCACTTGCACAGATTCTTATTGACAATACATCTACAGGTTCATCACTTAAAGCAAACAACCTTAAGATTGTTGATACACTGATGGAATCTTCAACACGCATGTATGCATCAAAGGAAGCACTTAAAAATCCTGAAAAGAAGCAGAAAATCCTTGAACTTAAGATGCTTTTTGAAGCAGTAATGAATGCACGCTCAAGGGTAATGCTTGAAATGAATGTTTCAAAAGACAATTTCGATGCACTCATCAAAGGCATTCCTTCAATGAAGAGTCCTACCGTAAGCCCTCTTTTTGGCGACAGCGGTTATGCAGTAAAGATTGCCGTAAAGAAAAGCGAAGTACCTACCCTGCTTCCTAAACTCCAGTCCCTTGGAGCTACAGACATTCTGGAATATGAACTCCGCAAGGTAATCCAGTAGTTTTAGCAAGGAAAACAGCAATGGAAAGAACGGCAACAATTGAAAGGATTACGGGCGAAACTAAAATCTGCCTGACGCTGAATCTTGATGGAACTGGAAAATGTGACGTAAAGAATCCAATCGGATTCTTTGACCACATGCTCCGTTCTTTCTGCAAGCACGGCATATTTGACCTGAGCGGTTCGCTTGAAGGCGACCTTCATGTAGATCAGCATCATCTGATTGAAGATACGGGAATCGTCCTTGGAATGTGTTTTGCAAAAGCACTGGGTGATTGTGCCGGCATTTACCGTTCAGGATTCTTTATTTATCCGATGGATGAAAGCCTGCTTCAGGCTTCAGTGGATTTTGGCGGCCGTGGATTCCTTGTATGCAATGCAGGACTTACAGGCATTCCGCTGGTTTCTGCCGGTGCAGATGGAAAGGCAATAAGCTTCCAGACCGACTGTTTTGAAGATTTCTGGCAGGGATTTACGGCAAATGCAAAATGCAACCTGCACCTTGACACCATAAGAGGCCGCAGCGACCATCACAAAATGGAAGGGCTTTTTAAGGCTTCGGCCCGTGCCATCCGCAGTGCAATTGAAATTGACCCGAGAAGGAACGGTGCAGTTCCTTCAACAAAAGGTATAATCTGAAACTAAGAACCAGGAATTCTGCCATCTGGTGGGATTCCTTTTTTTATGCTCATGTCCGTCCATAGAGTTGCTGATTAAAGGCTGACATGGACTCAAATCATCTTATGATGTGGAAAAAGGCTATGTAGAATTAATGGCAAAATTAGCTGTAATTGTTAAAAAAGTGGGGCATAAGGGAGCAACGGCATCAACCGGCAAAACTCACAAGGTGAGTTTTGAGCGAGTCTCCGAGAAGCTGTGCTTCGAAGGCGGCAGAGACAACACTTTTACGGACATAGCTTTATAAAACTGCAACAAAAACATATCCGGAGGGTCTAAATAAGTATGATGGAAAATAATTTAAAAAGCATTCTCGTACTTGGAGATTCAATATTGAAAGGAATCATCGGTGGAGAAGCTGACAGCAAAAGATTTGAGATAATAGAAGAAAATTCACTGCAACTGGCATGCAATGAACTGGGAATTGAAATAATAAACAAGAGCGTATTCGGAGCCACAATCCAGAAAACACAGAAAACAATGAACCGCTGCATCAAGTCAGGAACTAAGGCCGACATTTGCATAATCGAATCAGGCGGCAATGATGCGGACTATGACTGGACGCTGGTTTCAGAAAATCCTGACGGAGAACATTTGCAGCGCTGTCCTATAGAAGAATTTGACCGCATCCTTGACGAAATGGTAAAGACAGCACGGGAAAACGGAATGACACCTGTAATCATGACATTGCCGCCGCTGGTTGGCGACTGGTGGTATGAAAATATCTGCATCGGCCAGAATGTAGAGGCAGTAAGGAAATTTGTCGGTGATGACATATACCGGCTTTACAGGAATCAGGAACTGTATTCACTTCATGCGGCTGAATATGCCAGAAAGAATGATGTCCAGCTTGTAGACATGAGGAGCGCAATGCTGGCTCACAGAAATTACAGGGAAATAATGTGCCATGATGGAATCCATCCAAACCGGGAAGGCTACAGGTACATGGCAGAAATATGGAAAAAGGAACTTCCTGAAATCAGGCTGGAATTCTGATGCCTCATGAAAAGACGCTGCTTCCTGCAGTGTCATGATGAATTTAATACAGCTGGTTGATGACAAAAAAGCCGGGCAATAATGCTGGTGTACTTCACACTTCTGCACTGCTGTCCGGCTTTATTTGGGGAATGTTCAAAAAATATAGTTCATAGTCCTAATTTCGAGTTTCTGGAAATTCATAAACAAGAATCTCTTTCATCAAAACATGATTCATTTTGTCGTGCTGAATTCATTTCAGCATCTGATCTGTTGCCATAAAACAAATCCCGAATCAAGTCTGGCATGAACGAACTTATTGGACAATTCCCTTCTATGATGGTCTTATCTATAATTCGTAAGTTTCGCCGTATTTTGAAACCTGAACGGATTTATAGCCATGCTCATTCATGTAATTCACCATAAATGTCTGGGCATCTTTTTCTCCGTGTACAAGGAAGATTTTCTTGAGCCGGCTTGTATCAATGGAATCAAGCCAGTCAACGGTTTCTTCATAATCAGCATGGGCACTGAATGCATTTATTGATTCAACCTTTGCATTCACCTTGTACATGTCGCCCATAATCCTTACTTCTTTTGCCCCTTCAAGGATGCGGCGTCCCAGCGTGTTCTCTGCCATGTATCCTACAACAAGAACCGTGTTCCGTTCATCCTGGATATTATTTGCAAGATGGTGCAGGATACGGCCGGCTTCACACATTCCGTCGGCACTGAGAATGATCATCGGACCTTCTTTTTTATTCAGTGCCTTTGATTCTTCTACACTGGTTACAAAAGAAAGGGAACCGAATCCGAAAGGATTTTTATGATGCTTTGTAAAGGCCTCATTTACGGATGCATCGTAGCATTCAGGATGAACCTGGAAAATGGAAGTTGCACTGACAGCCATCGGAGAGTCAACATAAATCGGAACCAGCGGAATTTTCCTCTGATCCACAAGCAGGTGCAGATAATAAATAAGTTCCTGTGTCCGTTCTATTGCAAATGACGGAATGATGATTTTTCCTTTTTTTGTGCATGCGTCATGTACAATGCGGGTCAGTTCGGACATGGCAAAATTCTTTTCATCGTGCTTCCGGTTTCCGTATGTACTTTCTGCCACAATGTAATCCGGTGCTGCAAATGCCGTTGAAGGATCCCTTACGATGGCTTTATTTTTCCGCCCCAGATCACCGGTAAACAAAATGCGGATATCCCCTTCCGGCTGGCCGTGAATTGTAATATAAACAAAAGATGAACCGAGGATATGGCCGGCATCGTAAAATTCCAGTTCCACATCCGGACCAATGTAGATTTTCCTGTTATACGAAACCGTTACAATCTGGTTGGCAGCCTTGATACAATCTGTTTCATCATATAAAGGAGTCCATGTAAAGCGTTCGCCCTTTTTCTTGGCCTGCTTTGCAAGGTACTCACAGTCACGGGCCTGAATGCGGGCACTGTCCATCATTACAAGGCTGGCAAGATCCCGGGTTGCAGGAGTTGCATAAATATTTCCATTGAAGCCTTTCTTTACGGCAACAGGCAGAAGTCCACAATGGTCAAAATGTCCGTGGGTAAGGATGATTGCATCCAGTTTATCAACCGGAAATTCAAAATTACGGTTTTTTTCGTCAGATTCCTGCCGTTTTCCCTGAAATGCACCACAATCGATCATATAAGAATGACCGTTAATTTCGAGAATGTGTTTGGAGCCTGTAACTTCCTGAGCTGCTCCTAATGAATAGATATTTACTCCCATGTGTATAAATTTAAACCACATTTTTTACTTTCGCAACTTTTTTTTTCATGATTCACAAGGTTGATGCAGAGAAATACTTAACGGGATTATCCACTCATGGTCAGCATCTAAATGAAACTATAAAAATATTACCAGACAGTCCGCAACTGCAAAAACCACCAGCTGGCGTCACTACACGCGCAAGCCGGTAGTAAAACTATCATTACGCCTTGCGAGTGTTTTCCAGAATGTCCATAATTATTAGAAGTTTTTGGCTATGTCCGGCTATAGTGTTGCTGAGTGATAACGAATTCCGAGGTATTGATGTTCTGATAGAAACACTTCTACTCTATGCTGATGAATGCTATGTAGAGTTAATGGTGAAATTAACTGCATAATTGTGAAAAAAAGTGGGACGCAGGGAAAAAAGCAAAGGTAGGGAGCGACGGCATCAGCCGGC
>JAZLGS010000026.1:0-31829 GCA_045616425.1 Treponema sp. | reverse complement strand
GCTGAGTGACAACGAATTTCGAGGTATTGATGTTCTGATAGAAGCACTTCTACTCTATGCTGATGAAGGCTATGTAGAATCAATGGTGAAATTAACTGCATAATTGTAGAAAAAAGTGGGACGCAGGGAAAAAAGCAAAGGGGGAACCTCTGGGGGATACCTTGGCTTTTTTACCGTCGCTGGGACCCACTTTTTTTTAGTAAAATGCAGATTTTTAGCAACACTTTTTACGGACATAGCCAATCAGAGATTGTCGTAATCCTTGAAAACTTCACCTTCCGGATATGGTGGTGCCGGTCTGACAGTTCCTGAACCGTCAGCAGCCTCAATCTGTCTTGTTGATGCCTGATATGTTCTGATTGTGTGAATAAAATTATATGAAATATGAGTTTTATTATAAAAATTGCAATTTTTTAAAGAAAAGTAATAATTTTGTGCGAAAATCTTTACATATTTTTTATGCTGTGCTAATATTTCCTTATGAGCAATACACGTAAAAGCGGCATTTTAATGCATCCTACATCATTCACAGGTACTCCGGGCATCGGTACTCTCGGTGAACCTGCATATAAGTTTGTTGACTGGCTTTCAGAAGCCGGCCAGTCCCTGTGGCAGATACTTCCTCTTGGCCCGACGGGTTACGGGGATTCTCCTTATGCTTCCTTTTCTACTTTTGCCGGCAATCCGCTTATGATTGACCTTGATCTGCTTGTGAAGAAGGGAAGGGCAGAGGCTGGTGATATAATTCCGCCTGAATATATAAAAAATGACGGACGGGTTGATTTCGGAGCTGTCGTATGGTGGAAAGTCCCTGTCCTCAATAAGGCCGCTGAATATTTCCTTTCAAATTGTTCAAAAGATGACCGTGTGGCATATGAAGCTTTCAAAAATGATAATTCCGCATGGCTTGATGATTATGCAAATTTCATGAGCATAAAATCGTTTTATGATAAGAAGGCTGCTGATGAAAATAAAAGCGGAATCTGGTTTTCTTACTGGCCGGAAGAACTTGCGTCATGTAATCCTTCTGCTGTTTCAAAATGGAATTCAGAACATACTCTTGACATTGAAAAGATAAAAGCCATTCAGTTTTTCTTCTTTGACCAGTGGAAGGAGTTGAAAACATATGCAAATGGAAAAGGAATTTCAATTATCGGTGATATCCCTATTTTCGTTGCTGCTGATTCTGCCGATGTATGGTCAAACCAGAAATTCTTCCAGCTTGATGAAAACGGTACTCCTGAAAAGGTTGCCGGTGTTCCGCCTGATTATTTCAGTGCAACGGGCCAGCTTTGGGGAAATCCCCTTTACGACTGGGATGCACTGAAAAAGACGGATTATTCATGGTGGGTTGAACGCATCCGCCGTATCCTGAATCTTGTTGATTACGTCCGTATAGACCATTTCAGGGGCTTTGAGGCCTACTGGTCAGTAACATATGGTGAACCGACTGCAATTAACGGTGAATGGATTCCGGGACCGGATCATGACCTTTTTGCGGCAATCAAGAAACAGCTTGGTGATATTCCTATCATTGCAGAAGACCTTGGGGTCATTACAGATGGCGTAAGGAAGCTCCGTGATGATTTTGAACTTCCTGGCATGAAGGTCCTCCAGTTTGCATTTGATGCCAATGAAGCAGGAAAAGACGGAATGGTAAATGCGTTCCTTCCTCATATGTATATTCCTAACTGTGTGGTATATACTGGAACCCATGATAATGACACCATGCAGGGCTGGCTTGACAATGCTCCTGATGCACAGGTAAAGATTGCTGCCGATTATGTAACTGGAAAGTGTAATACTGAATCAGAGGCAAGGAAGCTTGCGGAATCCGGTGAGTTGTGCAAATCCCTTATTTCATGTGCCATTGCTTCGTGTGCGGATATGGCTGTAATTCCAATGCAGGATATTTATGCAGTTGGGAACGAGGGCCGTATGAACGCACCTTCGACAGTCGGTTCTAACTGGTCATGGCGTATGGATGCAGAAATGTTTTCGGCAGAAAAGGCTGACTGGCTGGCATTTATTTCTGCACTTTATGGCCGCAATATAAAGAAATAGCTGTATTGGAACTTGAATCTGTTTAAAAGGCAGGTAATGAAAATGGCTGTCTGCCGCTGGAACTTTTACTGTTTCCGGCTGGTGGATGGCCTTTTTTTTGTGTGGGCTGTTGTGCAGAAAAAAATGCTTACGGGAACCAGACTGAATTGTCTTGCTGTGTCCGGCTATAGTGTTGCTGGTTAATGATGAACTGCAACGCAGAGTATTGTAATCAGACCTGATGATGCGGAAAAAAAAAGTGGAAAAATGTACTGTGAAAAATGGGACACAGGTAGGGAGCGACGGCAACGCCGGAAAATCGCGAAAGCGATTTTAGCGAGTCTCCGAGAAGCTGTGTTGCGTGCATTCCCTGTGGGTGTACCCTGACTCCCTTTTTCCAGTACATGAGCCCGTCCTTTTTACCGTCGCTGAGACCCGTTTTTTTTTAGTAAAATGCAGATTTTTAGCAACACTTTTTACGGATATGGCCGGTTATTTTAGCAGTATCTTCATTTTACTTTGAATTTTGATATGGATTCTGAAAGGATTTCTACTGAAGATTTCGTTTCCTTTGAACTTTCCATGATATTCGTTCCTGAAGTTTTCAAGATGCTGATGTTTTCAGCGCATGTTTTGATGCTGTTTTCAACTTCGTGACTTTTCTGTTGCATTTCTGTGCATGATTCAAGAGTCTGCTGCGTACTCTCTATGATTACGTCAGAATTTTCCTTTGCTTTTTCAGAATTCGCCTTCATGTCGGAAAGGGAAAGGAGTACGCTGTTTGCTTTCCTTCCCTGTTCTGAAACTGAAGTTGCCAGGGCGTTTACGGTTACGGAAATTTTCCCAATTTCGGTTATGATCTGTTCAAATGACTTTTCTACGCCGCTGCTTGAAACTGTTATGTCATTTATTTCTGCCTGGATTGTCCTGAGTGACTGGCTTGAATTCTTTGACTGGTTTGCTGTTGTTTCGGCAAGTTTCCGGATTTCATCTGCAACTACGGCAAATCCAGCTCCTTTTTCTCCGGCATGAGCTGCCTCAATGGCTGCATTCATGGCAAGAAGGTTTGTCTGGCTTGCAACGCTGGAAATAACTTTGTTCATTTCCAGCAGGGAACCACTTTCTGCCTGTACTGTCTGTATGAGCTTTACGGATTCTTCGATTGCAACTTTGTTTTCCTGTGAAAGCTTTACAAGCATGGAAACCTGGGTTGAAACATTTTCCATGTCTTTTGTAATTAACATAAAACGTTCCATCATGTTTTCAATATCTGTGGATGAAGAAATTATCATGTTATTCTGGTCTTTTATTTCCGTTGCCAGAGTTGTTACTTCATCTATTACTTCATTTACAGTCCTGTAAACGGAGTTCATTGCATCAATCTGCTTCTGTATAGAAGATTCCATGGTACCGATGGATTCTTCCGTAGATGAAACGCTCCTGTTTATGTCTTCTGTTGCTGATGCAAGTGAACTGTATGAAGAGGAAACACTGCTGCTTGCCTCTGAAACCTTCTGAATCAGGTTGTTAATGCCGTCGCTGAATGTCCTGAATCCAATTGAAAGGTCATTCGCTTCCTGCGTTACATATTCTTTGAATTCTTCTGTAAAGTCTCCGCCGGCAAGTCTTCCGCATGATTCGGCAAGCTGTTTAAAGTTCCTGCTGGTGGTTATCGAATAGAAGAATGTGAAAGAAATCGACAGCACTGCGAATATGATGATTACGATGAGTATCAGTATGGTTCTGTTCTGATAATATGCTGAAAAATCCGAAACAGGACCTTCAACGATTGCATACCATGGCAGTCCTGAAAGTTTGCACATTGCATAGTATGTGCCGCCGTTTATAATCTGGTTGCTTTCTCCTTGCATAAATTCTTTTGGGGAAATGCCTTTTTCCTCAAATCCATATTCCTTGAAATAATTTGCATTCATGATTTTTGAAGGATCTTTGTTTGTGAAGAACAGTCCGTTCCTGTCAATTATGTGGATTACATTATGCTCCGAAACTTTTACACGGTCTACTATATTACACAGGTCTGAAAGTACGATGTCTCCTGCAATGACACCGGTAACCTGTCCGGAGGAATCCTCAGCCATTTTTGAAAATGTCACGCACAGTTTGTTTGTCATGGAATCCATGTACGGTTCGCTGATGGCAATTTCACCTCCTGCTCTGACTGCATCTTTGTACCAGTCTCTTTCCTGCGGAATCCAGCCTGCTTCCGGTTCCCAGTCTGAAGTGTCCAGATAATAACCGTCTTCCAGTCCTGAAAAACAGTCTTTCTGTGTTGCATAATAAAATGAAGTGCAGTGGGAAAGTTCCGTTGCAATTCCCCGTAAGGATTTATCCAATGCTTCCCTGTTTTTTTCATATGTCGTTATGAGTGTAAAATCCTGGAGCTTGATTTTTATAGGTATGATGTCCTGTGAAAATGATGCATTCAGGTCTTTCATTGCTGAAGATGCATTGTCAATTACTGATTTGTTGATCAGGTTGAATGTTAATGTAATGAAAGGAATGCTGAGTATCAGGATGGATGCTATCAGTGGAACAAGTGCTCCAATGATGTTTTCTAATGCAAGAGGAAAATGTCTTTTGGTTTTCATAAAATTCCTGTAATGGATGTTGAATTTATGTCTGTTGAAAATATTCTATCACAGTGTTTTCATCTGTCAACTTTATGGAAGGAAAAGAATCTGTTATAAGTTTTTGAATTCAGTTGAAAAGTTGCAGTTTTTAGTTTTTTTGAATATGTGATGCTTTAAGCTTTTTGGTTTCCATGGAAAAACTCAGTAAAAACTTTTTAAATTCCATTCTTAATTCTGATTTTTTTTCAGATGTGAAAATAACAGGCTGTGTCCGTAAAAAGTATCGGTAAAAAAACTGTACTGCCATGGAAAATATTCCAAAATCACTCCGGTACAACAGGTTGCAAAGTCGGAATATGTCGTATTTTCTACCGCTGTGCAGTCAGTTTTACTGATAATCTGGAGATATAATTTTCATTAATCGTTAGCACTGAATATGGGTATGGCCAAATAAAAAGACTTCCTCCATGAACGGGGGAAGTCTTTCTTTTATAGAGGTCCGGTTTTGAGACTGTCAATTCCTGACCGGTAAAATTCTTCTATATTATTAGAAATAATACAGATATAGCTGACTGATGCCTGGTTGATGGTGATGTTGAATTCAAATATCAATTTGGCGTCAGTCCGGCAGATTAGTCATCAAGGTGACCTGCTGAACCGAGAACTTCAATGTTCTTGCGTGAGTACATCTTAACGAGTTCGTCGCGAGCTGGTGTAAGGTACTGGCGTGGGTCGAAGTCGCCTGGGTTTTCAACAAGGTGCTTGCGGATTGCTGCTGTCATAGCAAGGCGTCCATCAGAGTCGATGTTGATTTTGCAAACTGCAGACTTTGCAGCCTTGCGGAGCTGGTCTTCTGGGATACCAACTGAGTCAGGGATTTTTCCGCCGAATTCTTCAATCTGGCGAACGTAGTTCATTGGAACTGAAGAAGATCCGTGGAGAACGATTGGGAATCCAGGAATCTTTTCTTCGATTGCCTTGAGAACATCGAAAGCGAGTGGTGGAGGTGTAAGAACACCGTCTGCTGAGCGTGTGCACTGTTCTGGTGTGAACTTGCAGCGTCCGTGTGATGTACCGATAGAAATGGCAAGTGAGTCACATCCAGTCTTTGTAACGAAGTCAACAACTTCTTCTGGTTTTGTGTACTTTGATTCTTCTGCAGCAACGTCATCTTCAACACCGCCGAGAACACCAAGTTCTGCTTCTACTGTTACGTCGTGAGCGTGTGCATAGTCAACAACCTTCTTTGTAAGGGCTACGTTTTCATCGTATGGAAGAGCTGAACCGTCGATCATGACAGAAGAGAATCCGTTGTCGATGCAGTCCTTTGCTACTTCAAAGTTTGGACCGTGGTCAAGGTGAAGGACGATCTGTGGCTTTTCGCAACCGAGTTCCTTTGCGTATTCAACAGCACCCTGTGCCATGTAGCGGAGGAGAGTACCGTTTGCGTAAGCGCGAGCACCCTTAGAAACCTGAAGAATTACAGGTGACTTTGTTTCAACTGCAGCGCGGATGATAGCCTGCATCTGTTCCATGTTGTTGAAGTTGTAAGCTGGAATTGCATATCCACCTTTGATAGCCTTTGCAAACATTTCCTTTGTGTTTACGAGGCCAAGTTCTTTGTAACTTACGTTAGCCATAATGATTCCTCTTGGGGCAGTTAACTGCCATGATTTAAAAAGCCTACGCTTTTTTCAATATTATTCTATTAGTATTCCATGTTTTTTTCAAGTAATCATTTCAGTTATAGGGGAATTAAGATGATATTCAGTTTTTTTATGTAAATCTTATTAAAAGAGTTTGACAAAGCCCGATTTATTGAAATATAATTAAACTAATCTTATTCTAAATAGGAAAATTTCCGATAAGAAAAAAAGCAGCCTTAAACTTGCAAAGAGTTTAAGGAATAAAGGAGTTTTGAATGAAAAAAGGTCTTTTTGTCCTTGCAAATCTTGCTCTCCTTCTGTTCATTGGTGTTCCTGCATTCAGCCAGCCAAGTGACAGAGGTGTAGAGACTGTGATGATCGATAACTTTGATGATCCAGAAGCAGTTGAATGGACATGGAACGTACAGGCAAGCCGCTTTGTTGCTGATGGTTACCCACTCCTGTCAACATTTGAGGCAATTCCAAATACACTTCGTGTTATTAAGCGCAGTGATGATGTTACTCCAAAGGTTCTTGGTGTAAAAGTTAAGTTCAACCGCAAGGGTGATAACTGGTTTGAAGTTTATCCTACAAAAGATGATAAACCATATGAATATGAATTTAATGGTACTGTAACTCAGCTTGATTTCTGGGTATGGGGTGCACATTACAACTATTTCCTTGATGTACTTGTCCGCGATGCTGATGGCCGCGTTCACATTATCCCTGTAGGAAATCTTGCATTCGACGGATGGAAGAATTTCATCGTTAATGTTCCACATTACATCCGCCAGCATTCAAGACTCCGTTCTGGTCCAAAGAACCTTACTTTTATCGGTTTCCGTGTAACTTCAGATCCTGATGAATTCGTAGATGAATTCATGATTTACTTTGATCACTTCAAGTATACAACAAATGCACTTATCAACGTATTTGATGGATATGATCTTCAGAATGCTGATTTTGGTGATTCCGAATCATCTGCAGCAAAGGATGGTGAATAATGAAAAAACAGATTTTTGTTGCAGCAGCATTGATTTTGTCAGCAGGTCTTCTGTTTGCACAGGCTGACAGCAAAGGTAACTCAAGCCTTGCAGATCCTGATCCGAATGTGATTGGAAATGATTCTGCGGCAAGTGCACTTAAGCAGGTTTCTATTGATAAGTTCGAACGTGATGGATCATGGAATGTGCACATTTCTCCAGATGCAGGTGTTATTACATCTCGCCTTTTTGATGGTAGTCCAGAAGCTAAAGAACAACTTGAAGGTGAAGACCCAGAACAGGATACAAAAGTTCTTGGTGTAAAAGTTGAATTCTTCCGCCGTGGAGTTAACTCAATTTATGTAACAGCAGTTCGTCCACTTCCAGTTGAAGGTGTTACAAAGACAATTTCTTTGTGGATGGCAGGTCGTAATGCAGCACACAAGATTTTCGTTCTTGTACAGGATTATTTTGGACATAGTTATGAGCTTTATCTTGGTGATCTTGGATTTAGCGGATGGAAGAAGCTTACTGTAGCAGTTCCTCCTTCTCCAGATGGAGAACATGGAATCGTTCAGTCAAGTGCATACTATGGTGACCGTCCAGGTCTTCGTATCGTAGGATTCAGGATTGACTGTGAACCAATGCTTGCACGTGGTACATACTTTGTATATTTTGATGATCTCCGCGCTGTTACTGACTTGTATGACATGCAGAACCGTGACGAAGATGATCTTCCAGATAACTGGTAATTTCTTCGAGCTGTAAGCTTTGAAAAGAAGGCGTTTCAGATAGTTCTGAAACGCTTTTTTTATGTCATTGTTTTATGTTTTGTTAGTGAAAGGTATTCTAAAAATATATTTTTTTTGATGGGGTTCATTCCAGTGCTTTGTATTGAGCTTCGTCATTAACCGGCAATGCTATGTGTAAATGTAGCTTTTTATATTAATTTTCTTCCATAAATAATTAATTTTCCTTTTTTTCCTTTTTTCTCAAGCAGGTTCATGTGAAACAGAAGCCAGAGGAGTAAGTTTGTGTATTTTCCGGCATTTGAAGGATAAGTTTTGTCTTCTCTGAATTTTAAAGAAATGTCTTTTGATGAAAAATCTTTTTCATCAGTTTCAGGTAATAGTTTGAGATAATCATCTTTTGTCTTGAAAATCCGGCTTGCACCAATGGATAAAAGTTTTTTATCAGTTTTTATAAAGTTTTTTTTAAATCTACGGCTCTTGTTCATTAGCTGTACAGGTTCAGCGGTCTGTCTTCTATATTCTTCTATTTTGATTTCAGGAATTTCCAGTGTGAAATTTTCATCTAAGAGAAATTCTGTGTATGAAGTCAACTCCTTCAACATTGTATAAAGGTTTTCTTTAACCGGACTTTTTCTTTGACGTAGAATTTGACCGTCTTCTGAAAATGTTATGATAATCTTTTCTGATATTACCGGATGAACAATCTTTACTTTCTTTCCACATTTTAAAAGTTCCTGGACTTTTTCCTTTATGTTTCGCAGGTTTTTGTTTTGAATTTCAATAATTTCACCTTTTTCGGTGACTATGTCACATATCCATCGATTTACTTGAATTTCCGTCCTGCCATTGTTCTGAACGGCGTAAAGCAATTTTAATGTTTTGTGAAGAGAACTTTCATTTAGTGTGTTTATTTTTCTCATTATTTTTTTCTTCATTATTTATGTTGACAGAAATAGTTCCCCTTGAAAAATGCTTTGCATTATATGAGGGGGGCAGAGTGCCGGTCTCTTTTAAAACTGAAGTGCTTTGATTGTCCTGTACACAAATTGTCAATCTTATGGAGTTTTTTGAGATTTGGCTGTTCTTCCGTTTGTACCTATACAAAAATAAGTTTTAATTCTGTCCAAAAAATTGAATCTTTTTCTTATCGGTTGTTTTTTTCGTTGACATAAGCCGTTTATTGAGTAAAATTATAGACAAGTGGGAAAAAGTGGATAAAAGTGGCGGATTGTGGAATGGGACTGCTGACAGGTGAGTATAAAAATACTCTTGACGAAAAAGGGAGGATATCTTTTCCGGTAAAACTCCGGAATTCGATTTCTGATAATACCCTTATTGTCACTCAGGCTCTTGACCATTGTCTGTGGCTCTTTACTCCAGCTGAATGGGAAAAGCTTTCATCAAAAATCATGGAATCTGCTTCGCCGTTTAATTCAAAAAACAGACTTGTTTTACGCCGCCTTATTGCTCCGGCACAGGAGGTTGAATTCGACAAAAGCGGCCGTATATCCATTCCACAGTCATTGCGGGAGTATGCTTCTTTATCAAAAGAATGCATCCTGCTTGGCATCGATAAATATATTGAACTCTGGGATTCGGACACATATGATAAGTATCTTGAAGATAGTGACGAATCTTTTGCAGAAGCTGCTGAAGAGCTCAATGCCATAAGTTTCTAAAACAGGGACTGCAGGTAAGACATTTTTTGTCCACACGATGGATGAAATTGTGTTTGTATTTGCGTTTCTTTTTTTTCGCTTTTCTTCTTTTTGAGGAAAAGTTTTGAATTTGTGTTTATAAGAAGGTGGAAATTGTGGAGATAATCCATACTCCGGTCCTCCTTTCGGAATGTCTGGAATGGCTTTCACCGGAAGGAGAGGCTTTTGAACAGAATCCGTTTATGATTGACTCAACATTAGGTGAAGGTGGACATTCATATGCTTTCCTGTCGAAATTTCCTTCTTTAAAAATATGTGGTCTTGATGCGGATAAGGTTATTCATGAACGGGCAAAAGAAAGACTTTCTGTTTTTGGTGACAGAATGCATTTTTTCAATGGTTGGTTCAATGACTTTTATGAAGCATATCCTGAAAACCTTCCAAAGCCGGATCTGATACTTTTTGATCTTGGTATTTCAGTATTTCATTATGAAAGAAGTGGAAGGGGGTTTTCCTTCCGGTATGATGAAGAACTTGATATGAGGCTCGATTCTTCTGCTGGACCAAGTGCAGCTGATATTGTAAATACATATAGTGAAGAAAAACTTGCAGACCTGATATATATGTATGGTGAAGAAAAACTCAGCCGCAGGATTTCCAGGACAATTGTTGAAAAAAGAAATGGTGGAAAGATTACATCTTCAAAAGCACTTGCCGATATAATATATGATTGCGTTCCTGCAAACTACCGGCATGGGGCTATCCATCCTGCGACGAGGACTTTTCAGGCATTGCGAATTGCAGTTAACAATGAACTGGGACATCTCCCTGAAGCTTTTTTTAATGCATTCAATTGTCTGAATCCTGGCGGTAAAATGGGGGTCATTACTTTCCATTCTCTTGAAGACAGGATTGTAAAGACTTTCTTTAAGAACCTTGGACGTGAATGTGTCTGTCCTCCTCAGGTTCCTGTATGCTGTTGTGAAGGTACTGCCTGTGCAGAAATCCTTACAAGAAAACCTCTGGGACCTACGGAAGACGAAATCAGGGTTAATTCGCCATCCCGCAGTGCTAAACTCCGGGTCGTGCGGAAAATAAGGGCTGCCGGAAAAAACAGGCTTGCGGGTCTGGTTTAGTGGCAGGAACGTGCAAATTCTGATTTTTGGAGATGAAGATGAAAAAGAATTCGAAAATCATCAACATGGTTCTGCTTTTCAGTTGTGCTGCATTGATTCCTTTACTGTTCATCCTTTATGGATTGCAGGCTGACAGGTATCTTTCCCTTCAGAAAGAAATAAAAGAACTTGAAACTAAGCAAATCAAGCTTGTTGATGAAAATAAAAAGCTTATTACTGAAATAAGTGAACTTTCAAGTTCTGAAAGGATCAGTAAAATTGCTGAAAATGAACTTGGAATGCATAAAGCGGAAACTGATGAAATTGTCCGTGTTGAAATGATGAAGAAAAAATAGACTGCCTGATTCCGGGCATAGGTGGGAGTTGCATTGCATTATGGAAGATAAAATAGAAACATTGCTGACTTTTAAAGAACTTCTTGGAGCTGTACATGGTAAATATGTAGGACTTGCAGGAAATCATGATGCATTTTGTTTTACATCTGTCGTTACTGACAGCCGCAATGTTACCCGCAACAGCCTTTTCATACCATTGATTGGTGAATTTCAGGACGGGCATAAATATATTCCCCAGGCTCTTGAAAAAGGAGCTTCTGTAGTCTTTGTTACATCTTCTGTTTATGATGCAAAGGCAAATGAATATATGAACCTGATCAGTGAATATCCTTCCTCAGTATTTATTGTTGTAGAAAATAATATGCGTGCGCTTCAGGATGCTGCATGTGCATATGTAAAGAAATTTCCAGAACTTATAAAAATTTCTGTTACAGGTTCCAGTGGAAAGACTACCACAAAGGAAATCCTTGCATCAATTTTCCGCGAACGATATTCAGTAGTAACTAATGAAGGAAACCTTAATTCCGAAACCGGACTTCCTCTTTCCGTATTCAACATCAGGAAAAGGCATCAGGTAGGAATTTTTGAAATGGGCATGAACCGGGAAAATGAAATAGGTGAAATAGCCGCTGTGTTCAGGCCTGACCATGCTGTAATAACAAATATTGGAAATGCCCATGTAGGATTGCTTGGAAGCCGTGAAAATATTGCCCGGGAAAAAAGAAAGGTTTTTTCTTTTGTGGGTTCCGGCGGAACTGCGGTAATTCCTGCAGACGATGATTTTTCTTCTTTTCTCAGTGAAGGGGTAAAGGGAACAGTCATAAAATACGGATTGAATGCACCTGAATCTGAAACCGGAGTAAAATTCATTTCTGATGACGGAGTAATGGGAATCCGTTTTTGTGTCGATGGGAAGGAATGTGTTTTAAAAATTCCAGGAATATATAATTATCTTAATGCCCTTGGTGCAATCGTACTGGCAAGGCGTCTGGGACTTTCAGCAGATGAGATATGTGCGGGAATTGGAAAAGTAAAACTTCCAGGCGGAAGAAGCAAAATCCTGAGGGTGATTACGCCTGCAGATTCTCAAGGTCGTCTTTCAAAAATCCTGCTTATGCATGACTGTTATAATGCAAATCCGGATTCCATGGAAAAAGTCCTTCAGCTGTGTTCTTCCCTCAGCCTTCCGGGACGGAAAATCTATATACTTGGTGATATGTTTGAATTGGGAGCTGCCTCTGACAGCGAACATTCAAGAATAGGTGGAATTGCTGCAATTTCGAAAGCTTCACTGATTGTTTTTATTGGAAAAAATATGGAAAATGCTGCAAGGACAGCAAAACTTACAGGATTTTCAAATGTAAGGTATTTTCCAGATTATAGTGACGAGTCCATTAATGAAATCTGTAAATTTCTTCTGGGATACTTTGAAGATAATGACTTTGTAATGCTGAAGGCATCACATGGCATGGGCTTTGACAGGATTGCTTCTGCAATTACCGGAAGCCTCATTGGTGACGGGGGCTTGTGATATGGGAAAACTCAGGTTCTATCCGGACCGTCCCCTTGGTTCTTACCATAAATGTGATACAGGAATTATTGTTTCCATGATAATCCTGTGGGGACTTGGAATTTTTACTCTTTTTTTCTGTTCATCAGCTTTTGGGGAAAATTTTTTTAATGACAGATTTCATTTTATAAAAAGGCAGCTGTTTTTTTCTATCATCGGATTTGCAGGTCTGCTTGCATTTGCCATTGTACCTTTGTCAAAAATGCGGAAAATGCTTCCCCTGTTTGTACTGGCTTCGGTGGTATTATGTCTTTTTCCCCTTGTGCCTGGAATTGGAGAAGAACTTAACGGTGCAAGAAGATGGATAAGGCTTCCATTTTTTTCATTCCAGCCTTCTGAATGCTTGAAACTTACGACGGTTTTGTTTCTTGCCAATTTTATAGATAAATATGAACGGAAAAGTGCTGAGGAACGTTCTGTTTTTCCTGCAGTTTTCATGATGCTCTTATTCTTTGGCATAATCATACTCCAGAAGGATTTTTCAACTTCTGTGTTTATCTTTTTTATCGGGCTCCTGATGTTTTTCGTATCAGGTTTGAAAGTCCTCTGGATAGTACCTTTTATTGTTCTTGCAGTACCGGCGGTCATAATGCTGATACTTTCAGAATCATACCGTTTGAATAGACTTCAGGCTTTCATAAGTCCTAATGAGTTTCTTGATTCGGTAAACTACCAGCCGAAACTTGCTGCCACTGCAATCAACCGTGGTGGATTCTGGGGCATGGGAATAGGTGCCGGACTTGAAAAATTCAAGATGATACCTGAAGTCCATACTGACTATATTTTTGCAGGATGGGCAGAGGCTATGGGCTTTGTCGGAGTCATTTTTTATTTTGGCCTGTTGTGTGTGTTTGCCTTTAAGGTATACAAGGCTGCATTCACCTGCCCGGACAGATTTGGAGCCATGGGGATTTTCGGATGTATGTCAATGATACTTTTCCAATCCTTTATGAACTGTGCCGTTGTCTGCGGCAGCCTTCCAAGTACGGGAATTCCGCTTCCGTTCTTTTCGTCCGGAGGTTCGTCGATCATAATTACCCTCTGCATGTGTGGATTTATCATAAATGCGGCAAGAGGTGACTGTGATTCTGCCGTTGAAGAGGGTGAATAGGATGGATTTGATTTTATCATAATCCAGATTTCCGGGATAATTTTGAAATTATGACATTCTGGACTGTTCCAGTTGAGCAGTACTGAATTCAGTTAAAATAGTTAAAAATAAATGTGGTTTCATGCCATATATGTTGCCGTTAATATAAAAAGAGGATAAATATGAGCGATTACTCAATGATAAATGATTTTGATCAGTTTCAGGTTGAAAGGATGCCTGCTGATAAAACAGATGAAAAATTCATGAGAATCATAAAGCTGGTAGTTGGTGTGCTGTGTTCACTGCTTTTTCTGGAAGTGATGCTGTACAAGGTGATAATCCCAAGCTTGAAGTCTCCGCATATTGTTTTTTCGGGACAGAAAAATTATACGAATGAAGAGCTTATGGCAGCAATTTCTCCTGTATATCATGGAAACTGGTATAGTTTTGATACTGATGTGATACTTTCAAGAATCAACGAAATGTCTGGTATTGAATCAGTTGTCATCGAAAAACATTTCCCTGACAGAATTTCCATTTCTGTAAAAGAAAGGGAAAGTGTAGCTATGACTTTCGTGTCAGAACAGGAAAAGTCAACTGCTGTTCAAATTGATAAAAATGGTGTATTATTTAACTTCGGCAACAATAAAAGTATTGAGGATAACTCAATTCCGATTATATCAGGACTTCCAATAGAGTATCTGTCTGGAGGAATGCGTATTCCGGGAAAATACCGTGTGCTTATTGATCAGATTTCAAAAATCAGGTCTCTGCATCAGGCTTATTTTTCAGCAATATCAGAAATAATTGTCATTCCAAGGGAATTTGGAAATTATGAGCTGGTTATCATTCCTGTAAATTCCCGTGCCCGTGTTCTGACGGACCGTTCTTTGAATGAAGATGCACTCCAGTATATGATGGTGGTACTTGAAGTTGTCAATAAAATCGAACCTGATGCAAAAGAAATTGATTTAAGGTATGGTTCAGTTTCTTACCGCACGAGTATCCAGGGGGGTGGCACTCTTGAATGATATTATAGTTGGCCTTGATATTGGTACCTGCTCGATAAAGGTTGCAATAGGACAGCTGTTGGATAATGGCGAAGTCAATATCATTGGTCTTGCTCAAAGAAATTCTCAAGGACTCAGGAACGGCACAATAGTAAATATTGAGGCTGTTATGTCTGTTATAAAGGGAACTATAGAAGATGCTGAACAGAATGCCGGTATTGAAGTTTCAGCTGTAGTGACAGCCATTGGAGGCATGCAGATTGAGAGCATGAACTCAAAGGGGCAGGTTGCAATTGCAAAACGTGGTAAAGATTCTAATGGTGAAATTACTCAGCAGGATGTTAGCAGGGTTCTTGAGGCTGCAAATGCAGTTACTATCCCTATGGACAGGGAAATGCTCCATGTCATTCCGCAGTGTTTTATAATTGACGGAATAAATGAGACGAAAGACCCCGTACACATGATAGGTGTACGTCTTGAAGCAGAGGTACATCTTGTTACCGCCTCAAAGACTGCCATACAGAATGTCCGCTCATGTATAAGCCGTGCAGGCTATAATGTTGATATGGTAATGCTTAAAACGCTTGCAGCTACACAGGCCGTGGTTCATCAGGATGAGCTTGAACTTGGTTCAATACTTATTGATATGGGGGCTGGAACAACTGATGTCCTGGTCCTTATAAAGGGGTCTCCAGTATGCAGTTTTTCCATTATGATTGGAGGAAACCTTGTTACCAGTGACATTTCTATTGTTACAGGCATTTCAATTGCTGATGCGGAGCGTATAAAAATAGAATCCGGCTGCTGTTATATGCCGTCGCTTGATAACCCTGCGGAAGTTGTGATTCCTGGAGTTGGTGGCCGTCCGCCGGAACTTGCGGACCAGACTTTCCTATGCCAGATTATCCAGCCACGAATGGAAGAAATATTCTCCATGGTAAAGGATTCAATCATAGCTAAGACAGATCTCAGCAGGCTTTCAGGTAACATAATTCTTACCGGTGGATGTGCGATGATGGACGGAGTTGTGGAACTTGCCCAGCAGGTGTTCGGTACTGCGGCTGTCCGTGTCGGTATTCCGAAGGACCTTGGAGGAATATCAGAACAGTATCGCAATTCCGAATATGCAACGGTAATAGGACTTGTCGAGTCACAGAAATCATCGACATCTGCTTCTGAGCAGAACCGTGGAAGAAAGGGAGGACCGTCAAAAAGTGGTGGTATTTTAAAAACCATTGCCAGCTGGTTCTTCTAAAATGTTTATGATGGAAGTTTGCGGAAAATAAAATCGGATTCCGTAATATTCAGTTACGTTTTTCATCTCGTTGTCGAAAATAAAAGAGATTGTATGTATATACATCTCGCAAAATATTTTATCGGGATGCCTGCGTTTTTTTGATCCTTTAATTTTAGGACAGAAAATACCGCATTTTTAAATCTACCTCTGAAAATTGTTTTTTTGAGGTTCCCATATTAAAAAGCTGGGATTCCAGATTTTCTGGAAATTAAGTATGATGTGAAGAAAATATTTTTTCCGGGTTGGGAGGCAAAAATATGATGGAACATTCTGTTCTTGATGATGATTTTTCAGCTCCATGTCCTACTATAATCAAAGTTGTAGGATGTGGTGGTGGCGGTTCTAATGCTGTTAACCGTATGATTGAAACAGAAATAAAAAGTGTTGAATTCATCGCTTTGAATACAGATCTTCAGGCTTTAAAAAGGTCTATTGCCCCAAAGAGGCTTCCTATTGGTCAGAAACTTACACAGGGACTTGGAGCTGGCGGAGATCCTGCAATCGGTGAAAAAGCCGCAGAGGAAGATAAGGAACTCATAAAGCAGGCGCTTGAAGGTGCAAATATGGTTTTTGTCACAGCCGGAATGGGCGGTGGTACAGGTACCGGATCTGCTCCTGTTGTTGCAAGAATCGCAAAAGAAATGGGTGCCCTGACTGTCGGCATCGTAACGACACCGTTTTCATGGGAAGGTGACATGAAGATGGAACTTGCAAAGAACGGCATCAGAAAGCTCCGTGCAGCTGTAGATTCCATTATTGTCCTTCCAAATGAGAAAATTACAAAGGTATATGGAAACGGAATGTCTTTCATTGCCCAATATAAGGAAGCTGATGAACAGCTGAGACAGAGTATTGAAGGTATGACCATGATCATTACCGAATATGGTACGCCTAACATCGACTTTGCTGATGTACGCTCTGCAATGCAGGGGCAGGGAACGGCTCTTTTTGGAATCGGTGTGGCTACCGGTGAAAACAAAGCTGTTGATGCTGCAACAAAAGCCATCAATAATCCTATGCTGGAAGACATCAGTATTGATGGTGCGCGGAATTTCCTTATATTTGTGCGTGCCGGAAGCGACTTCTCATTGAATGATTTTAATGAAATAACGAAGATTGTCTGTGCATCAGCTTCTCCAAATTATAAGTTGAAGCATGGTATTGTCCAGAATGAGGATGATGAAGGAAAAATCACTGTAACTGTGATTGCTACGGGATTTAATAACAATAAATTGTATGATATAGATACAGATCCTGAACCTTCAAGGCAGACTGTAGCGGCTCCAGATGAGAATGTGGTAGGACTTGACGAATTTGAGGACATACTTCATCCGGCTACTCCGAAAGCATCTGTTTATGTGCAGCATCAGGAAGTGGCGGAAGTTCAGGATGGGTTCTTTGAAACAAGAAAACCTAATACTGTTCAGCCGTCTGCTCCGGTACAAACGGGCAGTTCATTTGAGCACCATAGTTATCAGGCTCCTCAGCCGGTACAGAAGAATATTGAGCCTGAAACCGGTTCTTTGGGACGGGCTTTGAATGCGCAGACCAGAAATGAACAGCGGGGTGGTCTTACTCCACCAGAGGGGTTCCGTGGTGGAAATGATATAAATCAGCCTGCCTGCTGGCGTAACGGTTTAAGCCGCGACATTAATCTCAGAAAATAAGTAACTGGTGCAGATTACAACCATAATAATAACCCGTGTTTTACACAGGTAGAGGCACTGACAGAAAGTGATTTTTGAAGTGCCTTTGAATGAAGGCTGATTCAGGTATGCCAAGTTTCTGTTTCAGCCTTTGTTTTTATGGAAATCACTGAATCTTGATAGATTGAGATTTTCAGTGATAATAAAACGAATTGCTTTTGGATGAATTTGACTTTATTGGAGAAGAAAAGATTAATTCTACAGAACTTGTTTCCGGATTTTATAATGACCTCATAATGGTAAGCGGTCATTCAGTACAGACTGCTGAGACTTACAGGATTTCTGTCGAAGAGTTCATAAAACGCTGTGACAGCCAGAATCTTGAATTACCGCAGGTTGCAGCCAAAGATCTGCTTTACTATCTTGCATGGCGTAAGACCAGCGGATGCACAGACCTTACGGTTGCCAAAGATATATCCGGCTTGCGGGCTTTTGGTGCGTACCTTGTGCGTTTCGGGGTATGGAAAGAAAACGAGGCCCTTCTTCTGGACAGACCGAAAGCTTCAAAGAGACTGCCGAAAGTTCTTTCCGTTGAACAAGTTGATACCATATTAAATTCAATTGATGTGGAAAAGCCTCTGGGAATAAGGGACAGGGCTTTGTTTGAACTTATCTATTCCTGCGGGCTCCGTATTTCAGAAGCCTGTTCGCTTCTTGTAGGGAATCTGCATATGAAAGAACGGATAATCCTTGTGCATGGAAAAGGAGATAAAGAACGGATAGTTCCTTTTGGTGATCAGGGGGCTTTCTGGCTTGGAAGGTATCTTGAAGAAGTGCGGCCCTTTCTGGTAAAAACAGTGGCCGTACCTGCGGTTTTTGTAAACTATCAGGGTAAACCTATTTCAAGAAAAGGTGTCTGGAAGCGTTTTAAGGAGCTTGAAGCCATGACTGGTGTTCCTGCAAAAGTTCATACATTAAGGCATTCTTTTGCAACTCATCTTCTTTCCGGTGGGGCTGACCTCCGGGCAGTACAGGAACTGCTTGGCCATTCGGATCTTGCAACTACACAGATTTACACTCATGTATGTGATGATGAATTACAAGATTATCATAGGGAGTTCTTCCCAGGGCACAAGAGTGAAAGTGTATCGCAGGAAAAATAAGCGGGAACCTTTGTAATTGTAATTTTTTGATATGACTTTATATTTGGAGGAAACATGAAGAAAATCATACTTGCATCTGGAATCATATTATCCATGATTTTTACATCCTGTACAAAATCTAATAAGACAATCATAAGAATGCAGCATATTGAAGAAGGCGTATCAAGTCCCAATACTATTGATGAACTGAAAGAAGCCATTTCAAAATATGAGGAGCGTGTTGCCGATATCCAGCTTGCACAGAGTCAGATTGGCATATGGTATAAAATCCTTGCAACCCGGTATCTTGATAAGAAGATGTATGGTGAAGCCCTTAAGACTTTCCAGAAAGCTTTGGAATTCTATCCTGACAACCAGAATCTTTATTATTATGTCGGACTCTGTGCAGGGTATATGTCCCATGCTGCCATGGATTTTGAAGCATCGGGCCGTTTTGATAAAAAAATGAATTACCTGCATCTTTCTGAGGATGCATATAAGAGGGCAATTGATATTGAACCAAGGTATGTCAGGGCCCTTTATGGTCTTGCCATCCTTTATGAGTTCGAACTTGATGAAAGTGAAAAATCTATTCCTCTTCTGGAAAAACTCCTTACAATTGATACGAAACACATGGATGCCATGTTTGCCTTAGCCAGGGCTTACTTTGTATGTTATGAATTTGACAAGGCTGTTGAGATGTACGATAAGATAATTTCCATTACGAAGTCCCAGGAACGTAAGGATGAGGCTGAAAGAAATAAAAAATACGTGCTGGAGTGTGCCTATGGTAATTAAGGAAAATGAATTCCTTTTTAAAATTTTCCTTTCAAATATTGAATTTTTAACTACAGACGAAAAATTTATTTTATTGAATAAACTTGACAGTGTGCATGACCTTGTTATACTGTCTATAGAAGAAATATTTAATTTGGTTTCAAAACCGTATAGAAAATTTCCGATATGGACTCCTGATAAGGTTTTTTCACTGTCAAAAAGCCAGGTATCCTTGATGAAGCAGATGGGATTGTCAGTTATTTTTTATGATGATGAAAAGTATCCTGCTGTTTTAAAGGAAATACCGGATCCTCCATTTTCTATTTTTTACCGCGGAAATATTGAAATCCTTTTAAATGAATGTGTCTCAGTTGTTGGAACAAGAAAAATTACACCGGAAGGCCGTAAGGCAGCGTTTGATTTTTCATTTGAAGCTGCTTCCGGCGGGGTAACTGTAGTTTCGGGACTTGCTTATGGAGTTGATGCTTTTGCCCATAAAGGTGCAGTGGATGCATTCCTTGATGGTAAAACAAAAGACTGCATGACTGCCGCCGTACTGCCATGTGGAATAGATGATGTTATTCCGCACAGGAATAAGGATATTGCAGCAAAGATTATTTCAGGTGGCGGCTGTTTATTAAGCGAATGTGGTCCATTGATTCCTGTTGAAAAATGGCGTTTTGTAAAACGGAACAGGATAATTGCTGCCCTTTCCAGATGTACCGTTGTAATTCAGGCACCTCCGGGAAGCGGTTCCATGATTACTGCCGGTTTTGCGTTGGATTATGACAGGGATGTCATGTTCCATCAGGCTGCGTTTTCAGAAGGGGCCAGAAAGGTTTCAGAAATGGTAAAGTCATCGCTTTCTGTAAGCAGTGACGGCCGGAATCATAAGAAACTGGATCAGTGTCCGGAGAAGTTTGTCGAAGACGGGGCACCGGTCATAAAAAATTTTGAAGATTATTGCAGGTGCCTTAATGAAGCTCCTGGTAGACATAATTTAAGATCTGATATTGTAAACACTGATGGCCAGAACTGTCTTTTTTAAAGATTGCAACTGGCTTTAATATATTGCAGAGGTCAGTATGGCAGAAAAGGCAGAAAAAAAAGTTTCTGAAAAAAAGAAGGTAAAACATACTCTTGTTATTGTAGAGTCACCGGCAAAAGCAAAAACCATTGAGAAATATCTGGGACCGGGCTATACGGTAAAGGCTTCAATGGGACATCTTATAGATCTTCCAAAATCCAGGCTTGCAATTGATGTGGAAAATCAGTTTGAACCAGAATATATTACAGTCCGTGGAAAAGCAAAATTATTGAAGGAACTTCAGAAGGATGCCAAGAAATCAACAGAAGTCCTTCTGGCAAGTGATAATGACCGTGAAGGTGAAGCCATTGCCTGGCATCTGCGGAAAGCCATTCAGGAAAAGACCGAAGCTCCCATCAAGCGTATTGTTTTTAATGAAATTACACCAGTTGCAATTAAGGATGCGGTAAAGAATCCTGGTGAAATTGTTGAATCTAAGGTAAATGCCCAGAAGGCCAGGCGCATACTTGACCGCCTCGTAGGATACAATCTGAGTCCGCTTTTGTGGGATAAGGTAAAGAACGGGCTTTCTGCCGGACGCGTACAGTCTGTTGCACTGCGCCTTATCTGTGAGCGTGAGAGTGAAGTTGAGAATTTTATGCCTGAAGAATATTGGACTCTGGACGCTGATTTTTCAAAAGGTAAGACAACTTTTACGGCGCAGCTTGTCCAATACAAGGGAGAAAAACCTTCCCTTAAATCTGAATCTGATGTAAATGCAATAATTTCCGAAATACAAAATTCTGAATGTAAGGTGTGCAATATCAAATCTACTGATAAGGTAGTGCGCCCTAAGCCTCCGTTTACTACATCAAAACTCCAGCAGGCAGCAGCAAACAGACTTGGTTTTACATCAAGAAAAACCATGCAGATTGCCCAGCAGCTTTATGAAGGTGTTAATATCGGTGATAACCGTGTAGGTCTCATTACTTATATGCGTACTGACTCAGTGCGTATTTCCCAGACTGCCCTTGATGAAGTACGGGACTGGATCTCAAAGAATTATCCTGCAGACCTTCCGGCTGAACAGATTCAGTATGCTGTTGGAAAGGGTGCCCAGGATGCACATGAAGGTATCCGTCCGACATATGTGACATATACACCTGACAGTGTGAAGGAATATCTTAGCAGGGATCAACTGCGCCTTTATACCATCATCTGGGAACGTTTTGTATCAAGCCAGATGAATAATGCGAAAATACGTACTACCAGTGTTGAAATTTCAAGTGGTGAAGCATTGTTCAGGGTGTCTGCCGGTAAGGTGGTTGATAAAGGATTTTATCATGTAATCCATCTCCTTTCTTCTAAGGAGGATGTTACAGGAAACCTTCCTTCATTAAAAATGGATGAAACGCTGACTTCTCTAAAATTCTATCCGGAGCAGCATTTTACGCAGGGGCCGGCCCGTTTTACAGATGCATCAATCGTAAAGACTCTTGAAGAAAAGGGAATCGGGCGTCCTTCAACATATGCACCTATTATTTCCACTCTTCTTGACCGTTATTATGTGACCCGTACTAACAGGCAGCTTGTTCCAACACAGCTTGGACGCATGATCTGCAAAATCCTTGTGGAGTCATTCCCTGACGTAATAAATGAAGGTTTTACTGCTGAAGTTGAAAATGACCTTGATAAGGTTGAACAGGACCAGCTTGTATGGACTAACATGATAGGTGGCTTCTATTCACCGTTCAGGAAGCGTGTTGATGAAGTGATGGTGCAGACGGAAAGTGTAAAAGGCTTTCTTGATGAAAATACTGACAAGGTGTGTGACAAATGTGGTAAGCCGATGGTAAAGAAACTGGGACGTTTCGGTTTCTTCCTTGCCTGTTCAGGATTCCCTGAATGCCATAATACAAAGTCAATTCCGCTTGCAAGGTGTCCCGTTCCAGGCTGCACAGGTGAGATTGTCGCAAGAAAGACAAAAGGCCGTGGAAAGGAATTTTATGGATGTACCAATTATCCTGAATGTAATTTCATTTCACATTTTAAACCTATTGACCAGTATTGCCCGAAATGCGGATGGTTCCTTGTTGAAAAGTTTGACAAAAAGAACGGTTCATATAAGTCATGCATCAATCCTGATTGTGACTACCTGCATTCAGCAGCCGGAGAAAATGAAGAAGAACTTACTCCGGAAAAAATTGCTGCTGCCATAGCTTCTGAATGAGTGGTGAATCTCTGGCACTGGGGGAGTTATGTCAGGAATTCCTGCTGTATCTTGAAACAGTCCGCGGACTTTCCGGCAATACTGTAACGGGATACAGGAATGACCTTTCAAAACTGGTATCCGTCATTGGTGCTGATGTTTCCGTAAAGGAAATTACTGCTGAGGACATAAGGAGCTGTATAGCTTTACTCTCAAAAGAAAAGTCGGCTGTAGCTTCGATAAACCGTTTTATTGCAGCCGTCAGGACTTTGTTTGCTTATCTCCGGAAATTTCAATATATTGATGTAAACCCGGTTATGGAAATCCATTCATTAAAACAGGGACGCCGGGTTCCGCGTTTTATGACAGGAGATGAGGTTGACAGTCTTTGTAATGCTCCTGAAAGAAAGGAACTGCTTTGGAAGGCCAGGGATAAGGCTATTTTTGAAGTGTTCTATTCCACAGGTTGCCGTGTTGGGGAACTTGTCACATTGAAACTGGAAGATTTTTCTGCGGATTATTCCAGTGCTGTTGTTACAGGAAAAGGAAATAAAGACCGTATTGTATATCTTGCACAGGATGCAAGAATTGCCTTGAAAGAATATCTGGTGGAGCGGGAAATGCTCCTTATCCGACGTAAAATTGATGTAAAATCGGTGCATGGGGTTTTCCTTAACCAGAAAGGTTCTCCACTGACATCCCATGGAATCCAGTGGATTGTTTCTGAATATTCAGGTGTCAAAGGGACGAACCATCATGTTTCGCCTCATGCATTCAGGCATACGTTTGCTACTGCTATGCTTGGTGCCGGAGCAGATGTGCGTGTAGTGCAGGAAATGCTGGGACATTCAAGCATTTCGACTACCCAAAGGTATACACATATAACTACTGAAAAGCTTATAGAAATATATAATCAGGCTCATCCCCATAGTGGAAAATGAATCTGGAATTTAACTGGGCAGCTCTGGAAATTATTTTTTTTTGAGATGTCCAACTGTACGTATAAAGGAAAATGAAATGGGAAGCAAGGTAAAAATCAGAAGTACGACTGTTGTTGCAGTCAAAAGAAACGGTCATGTTGCCATGGCTGGTGACGGCCAGGTTACATTGGGAAATACCGTCTGTAAGGGAAATGCGCGGAAAGTAAGGAAAATCTACGACGGGAAGATTCTTACCGGTTTTGCAGGAAGTGTTGCCGATGCATTTACACTTCTTGATAAATTTGAAGCCAAGGTAAAGGAATTCAGCGGGGACATAACCAGAGCTGCCGTTGAACTTGCAAAAATGTGGCGTACTGAACGTACACTGCAGAAACTTGAAGCCATGTTGATTGTGGCGGATAAAGATAAAATCCTTCTGATCAGCGGTGATGGAAATGTAATCGAGCCGGAAAATGATGTTCTGGCCATTGGTTCAGGTGGAAATTATGCGTATTCTGCTGCCCTTGCATATCTTGATGCTTCTGATCTTTCTGCAAAGGAAATTGCAGAAAAAAGCCTGAAGATTGCAGGAAATATCTGTATTTATACCAACGGAAACATAGTAGTGGAGGAACTCTAATTGTCTGATGTCCAGAATCTGCCTGCTGCAGCAGGAAATGAAGAACTTACCCCAAGGGAAATCGTTGAAAAACTTGATATATACATAATCGGTCAGAAAAATGCAAAAAGGGCGGTTGCCATTGCGTTGAGGAACCGTATGCGCCGCCTTAAGCTTACAGAGGAAATGCGGGAAGAAGTTGCTCCAAAGAATATCCTTATGATAGGTCCGACAGGTGTCGGTAAGACTGAAATTGCCCGACGTCTTGCAAAGCTTTGCGGTGCACCATTTCTGAAGGTTGAAGCAACAAAGTATACTGAAGTCGGGTATGTCGGCCGTGATGTTGAATCAATGGTCCGTGACCTTATGGCTGTAGGATTCAATAATGTAAAAGCAGAAATGGAAGACCAGCTCAGGGAAAGCTGCAAGTCAAAGGTTGAAGAACGTCTGCTTGACCTGCTCCTTCCTGGAAGCCGCAAGAAAGAAAATGAAGGCAGTGTCCTTGGAAATATTTTCGGCATAAAGCCTAAGGAAGACGTGCCTGCTGAAGCTCCTCAGGAAACTGTGGAAGATAATTCTACACGTGAAAAATTCCGTACCATGCTCCGTGAAGGAAAACTGGAAACCAGGGAAGTTGAAATCAGTGTGTCCAGCGGACCGAAATCGGCAGCCATGGGAATATTCTCCGGCGGCAATATGGAAGATATTGAGAGCGCGATGCAGAACATCCAGCAGATGATGAATGGAAACCGCAAGAAGCAGCGTACTGTTACGGTTGCAGAAGCAAGGAATATCCTTACGGAGGAAATCCTTGACAGCATGGTTGATGCAGATAAGGCTGCTGAAATAGCTAAAGAAAGGGTAGAGCAGTCTGGAATCATTTTCATTGACGAAATCGACAAGGTTGCCGTACATGGTGAAAACCACGGGCAGGGAGTTTCAAGGGAAGGTGTCCAGCGTGACATTCTGCCGATTGTTGAAGGAAGCCATGTAAATACGAAATATGGAGTGGTTGATACGAAACACATCCTTTTCATTGCTGCCGGTGCATTCAGCCTTTCAAAACCAAGTGACCTGATTCCGGAACTCCAGGGACGTTTTCCTCTCCGTGTTGAACTGGATTCCCTCAGCAAGGCTGATTTCAAACGAATCCTTCTCGAACCGAAAAACGCGCTGATCAAACAGTATAAGGCATTGCTTGCAACAGAAGATGTCAATGTTGAATTTGCAGAAGATGCCATTGACCGCATGACCGAAATTGCAGAAAGCGTAAATGCAAAAGCTGAAAATATTGGTGCACGCCGTCTTCATACTATTATGGAAAAGGTATTGGAAGATATTTCTTTCAGTGCTGATGAACATAAAGGCGAAACCGTTACAATCGACAGTGCTTATGTTGATTCAAAACTTTCAGACATCAGCACGAATGAGGATCTTTCAAGATACATCCTCTAGGCATAAAAATACCGGAAGGCAGAAATGCATTCCGGTATCGGGGATTTGCTTGAAAATCCGTGAAGTACCGCATCCGTAATTCCGGGTGCGGTATTTTTTTGGGATTTAGTTTTCAGAAAGGATCCTTATCCTTCCTTCAAGTCTGATGTCTGTCGTAAATCCATCATCTTCGTAAAGTCCGTAAGTAAATCCTTTTCCCGTATCTCCTGCAAGAATGTAGGACTCCATGTTGATGGATTCAGAATCCTTTGCCGGATTAAAGAATGGAACTGTGTGGCCTTCCTTTATGAAGAAAACGGCTTCTTCAAGCGGTACTTCAATGTAATGGTCGCCTTTTTCCATCTTTTCCTGGGATTCTATCTTTCCGTTTTTCCATGTGATTTTTATCATGTCTTCAGGAAGGTAAACCATCCGGCCTTCTGCGTTCTGGACATATACAGGGCAAATCATGAGTGCGTCTCCCAGCATGATCTGGTCTTCCGTCCTTACTGCACGGCTGTCTTCCGGATAATCGAATGCCAGCGGCCTGAAATACATTCCGTCATTTACGGCAGCTTTTACATATTCGCTGTAAAGGTAAGGGAGGAGTGCATAGCGCAGATCCAGCATGCTCTTGAAATCCTCCGGATTTTCGTATTCATAGAATTCCTGCAATCTCGTTCCATTGGCAGAATGGTTCCTGCAGAGCGGACTGAATATTCCGAAACTGAGCCAGCGCAGGAGCAGGTCGCGGCTTGTATCTGCGTTAAATCCACCGATATCGCTTCCTGTATACATGAATCCGGTCATGTTCAATGAGGCAAGCTGATGCAGGCTCAGGAGGATGTCCCCCCAGTATGAATGGTTGTCACCTGTCCAGATTCCGCCGTAACGGTGGCTTCCTGCATATGACGAGCGGGAATAGATGAGCATGCGTTTTCCCGGGTTGTTTTCAGAAAATCCTTCATGTGCACCGCGGGTCATGTTGCAGCCGAAAAGGTTGTGTACCTTGTCATGACGTACAAGTACGTTGCCGTCTTCATCAGGTTCCGTGTCGGCAAGGTTGCCGGCTGTCTGTGCAGGCACCTTGTGATAGAACCTTGCGTAATCCTTAGGATTATTGGCAATATCCCTGCCCAATGCCGTAAATTCAAAGAAGGTATTTACATCCAGTTCTTTTCCCTTGTAGCTTTCGATTTTGTCAAATGTTTCTTTAAGAGTGTCTGTTGAGTAGAATGTGGCAGGTTCATTCATGTCATTCCAGAATCCTTCAACACCGTAATCTGTAATCAGTTTGTACTTGAGTCCGAACCATCTGCGGGCTTCCGGATTCAGGTAGTCTGGGAAAACGGAATCACCAGGCCATACACCGGCAATAAATGATGAGCCGTCTTTTCTCTTACATTCATATCTGTATCTGACCATTTCATTGTAAATGTCATAATCCGTGCATTTTTTTACGCCGGCATCAATGATGGGTACAAGCCTTACTCCGTCTGCTTTGAGTTCCCTGTTGAATGCGGCAAAGTCCGGGAATTTCTTTCCGTCGACTGTAAAATCTTCATAGAGTGTCATGTAATCAATGTCCATGCAGATTGAATCCAGCGGAATTCCCAGTTCACGGTATTTTTTCCACACCTTTTCAATGTCTTCCCGGCATTTGTATCCCCACCGGCTCATTGAAAAACCGAATCCCCATCTCGGAGGAATGTAGCTTTTTCCTGTAAGTTTCCGGAACTGGCTTACAATGTCTGGCAGTACATTCTTATTGTCTTCAGGTGTGATGAAATATACGTCAAGGTCCTTTCCTTCTGCCTTTACGGAAATAAGGTCCTTCTTTGTAAATGCCAGGTCAAATGTTACTTTTCCAGGAAAATCAAAGAATGCTCCGAAAGTTTCTTTTCCATAAATGATGATGAAATTGTGTGAACCGTAAAGGGAACGTACATTCTCATCCTGTACAGGCTGGTCCGTATTCCAGCTTATGAATTCGAATCCCCGTTTGTTGATTCCACGCATCGTTTCCCCAAGTCCGAACACGCAGTCTTTTGCCCCAGGTTCATAGTCCCATGTAAATGATCCGTCTGAAATTGTCTTTCCAAAAGGAAGTACGCCGTCTGATGCTTTTACGCTCATTACTGCAGCTTCAGTATTGAAAGGTCTGCCAAAAGTAAATTTAGATATCATATAATAGAATTATAGTATTGTAATTTTTGTAAATCTTGTGATATAGTTAAATAAAATATAAATATATTCACTTTTGTATGAATGTGGAGTAATTCATGATTGATCAGAAAAAAAAGGAAAACCTGCCGCGCGGGACGGCTTTCTTTCCGATTCAATATTACTGCTGTAATACGGCATCTCCTTTGTATAACCTTCCTGTACACTGGCATATGGAATTTGAGATGATTCATATGCTGGACGGTGATTTCAAGCTCTTCATCGGGGACAACGAAGTTACGCTGCACAAAGGTGATTTGTGCCTGATACAGGACGGCATCCTTCATGGTGATGGTCATAATGCAACTACCTGCCGTTATGAATCCCTGGTCTTTGACCTTAACCTTATCCGCAACAAGAATTATGCCCATGACACATTCCTCGATGACATTGCTGCCCATAAAATCGTATTGAATAACGTGATTCCGTTAAAGAACAGGGAAGCTGTCTACGAAACTGAAAACCTTTTCCTTGGTATGCGACGTGAACCGGAAGGTTATGAGCTGCTTACTGTTGCAAGGCTGCTTTTCATTTTCGGTTATATAAAGAGCAACGGATTTTATATAAAGGATGAACGTTCCATTGACAGATCCAACATGCGTACTGAACAGCTTAAGGCCGTGTTCAACCTCATTCAGGAAAATTACGGTACTCCCATTACACTTGATTCAATGGCTGATACGGCCGGCATGTCTCCTAAATATTTCTGCCGCATCTTCCGTGAGATTACCCACAGGACGCCGGTTGAATATCTGAATGCATTCCGCATTGACCAGGCTTGCAACCAGCTGCGGAGCGGGGATGAAACCCTGATTGACATTGCGTATAACTGCGGTTTCAATGATTTCAGCTATTTCATAAAGACTTTCAAGCGGTATAAGGGAATGACACCTCACAAGTACCGTACTTATGACATAAGGTCATCTGCAGGCCGTGCGCCGGAAGAAATCGGACTGGAAGAACCTGCACCTGCAGAAGCCTGATTTTTCAGTAAGATGTTTAAAATTGCAATTCCGGGGTAAGTTGATGCCGCGTCTGCCGGCGCACTTGTGCCGGCATTTTTCCATCCGCCGGTCATGCCCCTGTTTTCCAGAGGTGGATTTATCTGATGACTGTGAGGGAAACAGGATGTTCACCGTTGAACTTGTTTGCCAGTGCAATTTCTGCCAGAAAGTTTTTCTGCAGGAGGCATTCTGGCTTCTTCCAATGATCCCCTGAACTTAACGGAAGTGTGAATGCCAGGGTTTCTTCTGGAATTTCTATTTTTCCCGTCAATGTAACAGCAATATCTTTTCCATCCGAATCCGGAGAAAGTAACGCAGTCCTGATTCCATCTGAATATATGCAGCAGGTTTCAATGTCATATAACAGGCTGTCTGTCCGTAATGAAATGTTCCAGCTGTCTCCTTCCTTTTGCCAGCTGATTCCAAGTGTAAACGGATTTTCAAGCCCCAGTTCGATTGTTGCATTTCCGCAGGTCCATTCAGCAGGAAAATGCGGTGCAAGCCTTATTTTCTTTTCAAGAAGGTCAACTTTGAGTCCAAGGAAATATTCCCAGGCACTGCGTACGAATTCGCTGTTTCCACGGCATGTTGAATAGGCGCCGGAAAAATGTATGCTTCCGTCTTCGTCAGGGTATGCAGATATGTTTTCGCTTATGGAGCCGGCCACATCTTTATTCAGGATCTGGTTTGAAATGTTCTTTGCCAGCTGCCATGCAAGCTTTGTGTGTCCGGTTCCAGTCAGGGAACCGATTGTAAATCCTGCATTCCAGCTCCATATTGTGCCGTTATGATATGCGGCGTCCTTATGATACATGTCGCATGTATCATGATATGGATGAAAGAACGGGTCATTCTGGGAAAGTGAACATATTCCATACGGAAAAAGGAGCTCAGAAACTGCATTTTCCGTGATTTTCCGTTCTGCGTCTTCAGAAATGAACCTTTCTCCTGTTATCTTGGGAATCGTTATGAGCATCAGCTGGTTGGGCCTTACCCGGAAATCCTGGGAATCATCCTTAAGTATGCAGTCAGCCATTCTGGCTCCGTCATAGAATTTTGCAAGGAATGAACTTTTTACCTTACGGGCCGCGTTTGCCCATGTTTCAGATTCTTCCTTTTTTCCCAACAGGGCGGCAATCCTGCTTCCGCATGAAAGGGCAGTGAACCAGAGCGCCTGTATGTCATTAGCCCTGTTTCCCCGTGGTGAGAATGACTTTTCACCGAAAATGCGGGTGTCCATCCATGTGTCAGCATCTCCGTGCAGGAGGAATCCTGATGAATCCGTACGCAGGTTCCTGTCACATTCAAGGGCAAGGCTGACTGCATCCCACGTTTCTTCCAGAAATTTCATGCTTCCTGTAAACTGTGCAAATTCATATACTTCCCGGATGAACCAAAGTGTGGCATCTGCCGTATTGTATATTATATCAGCACTGTTACGGTAAATGTTTGGAAGGCGGCCGTATGTCATGCTGCGGGGATTTGTATCCTGATGTTTTATGAATGAATTGAAAACTTCTTCTGCTTCCTTGTAGTTCCCTGAAAGCAGCAGGCAGCCTGGTACCGAAACGAAAATGTCACGGCACCAGTAATCCCTGAACCAAGGAAGCCCTGCCCAAAGTCCCTTTGTGTTTTTGTTCCCGTTAAGGAACTGCAGTGCAGAAAATTTTGACCATGCCATGGCCTGATTGTATTCTTCATCATCCGTCGTGAAAGAAGACTTTGAAAGTAAGGCTTCCGTTTCCCTGCAGTGGATATCAAATGCATTGTCAGCCAGGGCTTTCTTTGCTTTCCGTGCCGCCATCGCAGGTGAATGCTCCAGTGAAATGTAAAGTTCCGTCCCTTTGTCAAAACTTATTATGCGCGAATAAAGTGCCTTTTTTCCGAAAGTCTTTGTAATCTGTAAAAGTTGTGCCGTATCAGGCTTGATTACCTCAATTTCAGATGATGAACTTATGCACTGCTTTTTGTCCAGCTTCTTTGCAATTTCAATTGAGCAGACCAATACAAGCATGGCTTTTTCATTTGTAAAATTCCTGCAGTCCAGATAAAGCAGGTTTGAAAAAAGTGCACATTTTATATCTGTGCCGGTCCTTCTGAAATTTACGGTAAAACATTCTGGCCGTATCGTTGTTGAAGTATGGTCAAATCTTGTCTGGATGCTCTGATAGTTTTTTTTATTTTCCAGCAGTGCAAAATCAGTAAAAAGAGTCTGGTTCCTGTAAATCAATCCTTCGGAGTTTTCTGCCTTACCAGTATCAAGGGTCAGATAGTTTTCGCAGCTGTCTATATAGGAAAATCTTCGTGAAATTGATGAGTCTATCTGTATGTCCAAATGAGGTCTCCGTTTCAAAATCATTTTTTTATGACTTGACGCATTTTAGTTTATATGTTTAATATCATTCAAGTTTGAAAAAAAAGCAACTGGTTTTTGTGAATTTTCTTATATTTTTTAGCATTTTTGTTCATAATTGTGCTAAAATTGTATGAAAATAATATGAAAAATTGGGAAATTTATAAATCAGGTAACATTGTCTGGAAAAGGCATTTTATCCGCTGGTTTTCCAATCCCGTTGTTTTGGAGGAAATATGGAATTTGATGCAGAGAAATTCAAGAAGGCCCTTGAAGGCCGCCTGAAGAGGCAGTATGGAAAGGACATAGCCCATGCAAACAGCCATGACCTGTACGATGCAGTTGCAGCAAGTGCAAGGGAAAT
>JAZLGS010000025.1:0-77215 GCA_045616425.1 Treponema sp. | reverse complement strand
GTTATTAATAAGGAAATTAGAAAAAGTAAATCACTATTATTTATTCCCTATAATAGAATGCTTCATTCATATAAAACTTTTTTGGATTACCACTTTAAATTTTCCTTAAATCCTATTTATGGTTTTTTTGATTATTATACGGTAACTGGATTAGCCATAAATATTGCTGCATATATGGGATATAAAAAGATATATCTTATAGGGGTTGACTGTAATTATATGGGGAAATCAATGCACGCTAAAGGTTTAGAAACCGGATATGAAAATATTGCCTCAGATTCAGCCAAAGTTTATACTGCTTATAGTATGATGAAAGGGTATGAATATTTGAATAAAAAATTGCTTAAAAAGGGTATACAAGTTATTAATGCAACTCGAGGTGGTGAGTTAGAAGTTTTTCCTAGAGTAAATCTCGATGAGGTTTTAAAGAATGACAATAGTAATCAATGATACTCTAGGAGTCTTTGGCGGATCGCATACTTTAATGTTGAGAATGTGCCAATGGTTCAGGAAACAAGATATAACAACATATATATTATGTGATAGTGATAAAAATACAGAGATTGTTTCTAAGATGCAGGAAATTGGTGTGAATATTTTCTGTCAGCCTCTTTATAATTTTGATAAAATAAGCACTTTTATAAAGGGAATTCAGAAACAATATACTGATATAACGGTTATTTCCCTTGATTTTAGCAAATATCTTGATCTTGAAACCATAAAGTATCTTAAGAAGCTTTCATTCAACCATATAATTTATGATATTCATCCTGCGACTTTCAGAAAATATGAAGGCGTTAAATTCTTAAATTTTGAAAAACATGGAAAAAAAGAATTTTCAAAGATTGTTTTGAGGATGTTGAATAATAATTCCATTTTGTCTATGGAAGAAACAAATAACAATTCTGTTAGAGAATATTATGGTTTTTCAAAAAGTGATTATCTTCCATTTATTGCACCTTTGCCGATGTTCATAAACAAACTTGAAAATTATGATGAAATAATAGAAAAAAGTTTTAATAATCCCTTGATTATAACGGCAGCAAGGGCAGATTTTCCATTCAAAGGATATATAATCGGTCTGTTGGATGCTTTTAATAAACTTCATTCTGAAAATCCTAAGAGCAGGCTTTTGATTATTACTTCAGGTGGAGATAAAAATATTATTTTAGAAAAAATAAAATCCTTTTCTCCTGATGTTCAGAATGCTATAGATATATCTGGTTGGATTCCATATGACGAATTATATAATAGAATCAGAGAATGTAAATGTTTTGTTGGTATGGGAACTTCTATCTTGGATGCTGCCTTAAATTATAAAGTAGTGCTTCCTGCTTCTTTTAATACAATGGAATTCTATTGTGAAGGTTATTTTAGTCAGTTTCCCCTTGTGTTAGGACCTGCAGATTATACAAAGCCTGGATACAATATGCTTAAACAAGTTTTTAGATTATCATATGATGATTATAAAAATGAATGCATTAAGAGTTTTTTTGCTGTTAATGATAACTATAATGCAGATGTTGTAATGCCTAAGTTCTTACAACTCCATAATCATAAAGAAAAGTCAATTTTGGAGTTTTCTGAAATGGTTGAACATGTTGTTAATATGAGATTTAATCAAATTATGCATAAAAAAGATACTAAAAATGATTATTCACAAACAGACAAATAGGATTATAATTGTATGAGTATGAAGGTAGTTATTCTTGCAGGTGGTTATGGTACCCGTATTTCAGAAGAAAGCCAGTTTAAGCCAAAGCCAATGATTGAAATTGGAGGCATGCCAATTATATGGCATATAATGAAGTTATATTCTTTTTATGGATATAATGAATTTGTTATTTGTGCTGGATATAAACAGCATGTAATAAAAGAATGGTTTGCAAATTACTTTTTACATACAAGTGATATAACTTTTGATTTTACTAAGGGTAATGAAATAATAGTTCATAATAAACATTCGGAAAGTTGGAAAGTAACTGTCGTTGATACAGGTTTGAATACTATGACTGGTGGAAGGCTTAAACGTGTTCGTGAATATATTGGAAATGAACCTTTCTTTATGACTTATGGTGATGGTGTTTCTGACGTAAATATCAACGAATTACTTAAATTTCACAAAGAGCATAAGAAGCTTGCTACAATTACTTCAATACATCCCAGTGGAAGATATGGCAATATCGATTTTGATGGCGATAAGGTTTCTTCCTTCAGAGAAAAAAGTTCATTGGATGTAGGCTGGATTAATGGCGGATTTATGGTTCTTGATCCTAAGGTTTTAGACTATGTAAAGGATGATACAGTAATGTTTGAACAGGAGCCTATGGAACGAATTGCTTCTGAAGGACAGATGGTTGCATTTAAACATACAGGATTTTGGCAATGTATGGACACTCTACGCGACAAGCAGAAACTTGATAGTATGTGGGAAGGTAATTCCGCCCCATGGAAACTTTGGTAATAATTTGGAGTATATATGGCCTTTGATAATGTATATAAAAATAAAAAAGTTCTGATTACAGGAAACACAGGTTTTAAAGGAAGTTGGCTGACCTGCTGGTTGTTGATGCTGGGTGCTGATGTATATGGTTATTCCAAGGATATTCTTACAGATCCTGCAATGTTTTCTGTTCTTGAATTAGAAAAACGAATACATCATACGTTTGGTGATATACGAGATAAAGGAGCATTTGTTAATTATGTAAATGAAATAAAACCCGATTTTATTTTTCATCTGGCAGCTCAGGCAATAGTGTCAACATCTTATGAAAATCCATTTGATACAATTTCATCTAATGTTGTTGGTACAGCTACTGTATGTGAAGCCATAAAAAATATTGATTGGGAATGTACATGTGTTTTAATAACAAGTGATAAAGCCTATGATAATGTTGAATGGATTTGGGGATACCGCGAAACTGATGCTTTAGGTGGAAAAGATGTATATTCTGGATCAAAAGGTGCTGCAGAACTTGTAATAAAAAGTTATTGGCATTCTTTTATGAAAAGTAAAAAAAATGTTAAATTAGGTGTTGCACGTGCAGGAAATGTTATAGGTGGGGGAGACTGGGCTAAAGACAGAATCGTTGTAGATTGTGTTAAAGCTTTTTCTGAAAAACGTAATGTGGAGCTTCGTTGTCCTGATGCAACAAGACCATGGCAGCATGTACTTGAGCCTTTGAGCGGTTATTTGACTTTAGGGCAGGAACTTTATGAAAATAAGGTAACAAATGGAGAGGCTTACAATTTTGGACCTCGTGCAGAACAGCTAAAAACTGTTTATGAATTAACCTGTGATATTGCCGATAAGTGGGGGCTAAACAAGAATGACAGTGTTAAAATCACAGGAAATGTACAATTTCATGAAGCAACCTTATTAAAATTAAATTGCGATAAAGCTCTTGCATATTTGAAATGGCATTCAACGTTGAATTATGAAAAATGTGTTAATCTTATTGTTGAATGGTACAAATCCTTTTATGAAGGAGCTGATGTTGATTTGTATCAATTGACACAGCAGCAGATTGATTATTATATGACCGAAGCATCAGAGCAAAAATTAAATTGGGTAAAATAAAATGATTGATGGTGTTTATCTATATGAAGAAAAACGTATTACTGTACCTAATGGTGATGTTTTTCATGCAATGAAAAAAAATAGCCCAGGGTTTGAAGGTTTTGGCGAAGTGTATTTTTCCCAGATTGAAGGTGGCAAAATAAAGGGCTGGAAAAGACATAATCGTCTCCCTTTGAATATTGTTGTTCCTTATGGGAAAATTAGATTTGTTATTTATGACGACAGAGAAGGTAGCAGAACAAAGGGAGAATTCTCTGAGGTTATTTTATCTGTAGATGATAATTATAAAAGACTTTATGTTGCACCGGGATTATGGATGGCTTTTGAAGGATTGAATGATTCATTTTCTATTCTTATGGATTTAATTCCTGAAATTCATTCTCCAGATGAATCAGATAGAAAAACATTAGAAGAGATATCATATTTTAACAAGTAAAGGAATAGAGATGTCAGTACCTAAAGTTACTGTTTTGCTTACTGTATACAATCGTCCTAGTGTAAAAAATACAATTGAAAGTATTTTAGCACAAACATTTACGGATTTTGAATTTTTAATTGTTGATAATTGTTCAACAGATGATACTGTAAATGTGATAAGAAGTTATAATGATTCAAGAATAAGACTTGTTATTAATGAAAAAAATTATGGGCAGACTTATTCTTTGAATAAAGGACTTGAACTCGCAACTGGCGAATATATTGCTAGAATAGATGCGGATGATTTAGCAGTTGAAACAAGATTGGAAAAACAGGTAAGATTTTTAGATGATAATCCAGAGTATGGTTTGTGCGGCACATGGGTTCAATATATAAATGATTCAGATTATAAATCTGTAATTGTGAAAATGCCTTCTTCAGATGAAGGTTTTAGACTTATGCAAGAATTTGCATGTGCAATGTATCATCCGTCTGTTTTGATAAGGAAATCTGTTCTTACTGAAAACTCACTCCTCTATGATAAAGACATTTCGATGGCAGAAGACTATGATTTATGGTATAGAATTTCAAAATATACAAAATGTTATAATATTCCTGAAGTGCTTGTTTATTATAGAATTGGAAATAATGATAGTGCAACACATGAAGAAGCCATGTTTAAAGAATCACTAGAAATAAGAAGTCGTTTATTAAGTGATTATTATGCTGATGATAAAGAAGTCTTAGCAAAAACTTTTATAATAATCGATTACGAGAAAAAAGATAAAAAGTCTTTACTAACAATTTTCAAATTATACTTGTATTTTGTAAAAAAGATAAAAAAAATATCTTATAAAGATGATGTTGATATATTAAAGTTTCACTTTTATATGCATTTGTATGCTGCCTGCATAGTTCATAACAAATCATTGTTTTCAAAATTCATTAAAAAATTATATGGTTTAATGAGAAATAACTTAGTAAAACCTGTAAAATTATAGGAAGTAAAAAATGATACCAAAGAAAATCCATTATTGCTGGTTTGGGGGAAAAGAATTACCACCTCTTGCTAAAAAATGTATTAAAAGTTGGAAAAAATATTGTCCTGATTATGAAATAATTCAATGGAATGAATCCAATTATGATATTAATAAAAATGAATATATGAAATCTGCATATACAGAAAAAAAGTGGGGATTTGTTCCAGATTATGCAAGATTTGACATAATTTATAATAATGGTGGAATTTATTTAGATACCGATGTTGAATTAATAAAACCCTTGGATTCTTTACTAAGTTTAAAAGGATTTATGGGCTTTGAAAATAATAAGATGGTTAATGGTGGTTTAATAATAGCAGGAGAACCTGAACTTGATATTTTCAGAGAAATGTACGAGTGCTATAATAATGTGTCCTTTTATAATACAGATGGTTCTCTTAATCTTTTACCATCTCCGCATTACAATACAGAAGTTTTATTAGAACATGGTTTAATAAAAAATAATATTACACAAATTATTGACTCAATTACTGTTTTTTCGTCTGAATATTTTTGTCCAAAGGATGTTACTAATGTTTCTTTGAAAATTACCGAAGATACTTATTCAATTCATCATTACGATGGTTCTTGGATTCCTGGTTATGAAAGATTTGCAATAAAATTTGCATGGGTACTAACAAAATTGTTTGGTGAAAAAGTTGGTAAATCATTTGTTGACTTTTGTCGTTTTAAAGTAAAGAAACTATTAAAAAAATAATGTCTAAAATTTCAATTTTTTCTGCCAATTATCTCCCCAATACCGGTGGTGTAGAACGTTATACATATAATCTTTCAAAAGAACTCGCTTCCCGTGGACATAAGATTACGATAGTAACTTCCAACGTGTTCAATTTAACCGAATATGAAATTCTTTCTGATGGTATCGAAATTTATCGTCTTCCATGTATCAATCTGTTAAACGGGCGTTTTCCTGTTTTGAAATTTTGGACGAAAGATTTTAGAAGTCTTCATAAGCAAATAAAAGAAAACAATTTTGATTTAACAATTGTAAATACCCGTTTTTATCTTCACTCATTGTATGGTGCCATAATTGGAAAGAAACACTCCAAGAATGTTATTGCCATTGAACACGGTTCAGCCCATTTGACTGTGAACAGTAAATTTTGGGATTTTCTTGGTCATATATTTGAACATTCAATCACATTATGTATTAAGCATTTTATTAAAGACTTTTACGGCGTCTCAAAGACTTGCAATGAATGGTTAACGCATTTTAAAATTAATGCAAAAGGTGTTTTATATAATGCTGTGGATGTGAGTGATATACAGAAAATTCAAGCTTCTCAGCAGCCTTTTGATTCAAAAAAATATAATATTCCAAATGATGCAAAAATCATTTCTTTTACAGGAAGGCTTGTTCACGAAAAAGGAATTATTCAGCTTATTGAGGCTGTCAAAAAATTAAATAATGATTGTAATCATAAAGATATTCACCTTCTTGTTGCCGGAAATGGTCCTTTGGAAGATGAATGCAATAGAATAAAAAACAGTAATATACATCTTTTAGGAAAATTAGATTTTAATCATATTGTTTCTATGTTGATGGTTTCAAGTATATTTTGTTTACCAACACGATCAGAAGGATTCACAACTTCTGGATTGGAAGCAGCCGCAACTGATAATTACATAATTGCAACTCCCGTCGGTGGAATTGTAGAAATCGTTTTGGATTCGGCATATGGTACTATATTGTCGCCAGAACCAGCTGCCGGGGAAATAGCTAAAGCAATATTAGACATAATAGATGATAAAGAAAAACAGAAATCAGCTTGCAAAAAATGCTATGATCGAGTTATGAATAATTTCACATGGAAACAGACTGCAGGCAGAGTTGAAAATATTATTAATAATATATTATAATAGTCCGAAATGCGTATATTGATAATTATTCCAGCTTATAATGAGGCTGAAAATATAGAAAGAGTTGTAAACAACCTTAAAACTAACTTTCCTCAGTACGATTATGTCGTTATAAATGACGGTTCAAGAGATAATACTGCCGAGATATGCCGTAGGAACGGCTATAATCTTGTGGATTTACCTGTAAATCTTGGTCTTGCAGGGGCTTTTCAGACCGGTATGAAGTATGCCTTCCGTAACGGCTATGATGCTGCCATTCAGTTTGACGGCGACGGCCAGCACCGGCCTGAATATATTGCAGATATGCAGCGCTGTATGGAAGAAAATAGGGCCGATATTGTCATAGGTTCACGTTTTGTAACAGAAAAGAAGCCTCTTTCTCCGAGAATGCTTGGTTCCCGCCTTATTTCTTTGTTAATCTGTCTTACAACTTTTAAATATATAAAGGATCCTACAAGCGGGATGCGGCTTTATAACCGTAAGGTTATGGATGAATATGCCAACAGGATTAATTACGGTCCTGAACCTGATACTATTGCCTATCTATTGAACAGAAAATGCAAGGTTCAGGAAGTTCAGGTCACGATGGATGAGCGTATAGCTGGAACCTCGTATCTGAATTTGATAGGTTCCATGCAGTATATGCTGAAGATGTGCATTTCGATTATTTTCATCCAGTGGTTCAGAAAAAGAGGGTAGTTTATGTCTTTTCATTTAAGGATTATATTGGTAATAGTTTCTTTCTTTTCTTTCATATTTGTCGTAACAAACATAAGAAAGTCAAAGGTAAAGCTTGATAATACATTTTTCTGGGTTGCTTTTTCTTTTTTGACATTATTATTGAGTATTTTCCCAAAAATCGCAGATTATGGTGCAAGGATTGCAGGAATCATTTCTCCTTTAAATTTTATCCTGTTTTTTGTAATTTTCCTGCTTCTTTATAAAGTTTTTACCTTAACTTTACAGCTTTCACGCCTCCAGCAGCGTTTTGAAGATCTGGTTCAGAATCTTGCATTAAAGGAAAAGGAAAATGCTTGTAAAAAATAATATCTGCCAGTTCTTTCAGAGACGATGGACCATATTTTTAACTATTACCTTTGTAATCCTTTCTGTTTATACATTTGTTCGGCTTGTAGAGAAATTTGACAACGTAAGGTTGTATTATAATAATTCTGATTCTGCCCTTTTTATGTCTGTTGATTCAACAAAAGATGGCGAAATCAAACTTGTAACACGACATCCAAAAAAAATTACTTTTGTATATGAATCCATAAACGGCGAAGAACTTACTCCAGAAGATTTTTTTGTGGAATTAAAAGAAGTGCCTAAAGTTATAACGAAAGCAGAAACTGTTTTTTTTAACAATGAAACTTTTCTTATTCTTCATCTTCCAAAAGTCGGTCTTAACATAAAAAATAAAACCCTACATTATTCTATTCAGTCTGATAAAGCTCTTGTAAAATTTAACAAGGACGGTTCAATTGTAAACAAGCAAGGCGGTGCTCTTATATGGTTACAGTTTGCAATTTCTGTAGCGTATGTAATTGCATTGGGGGTGTTCTGCCTGCTTCTTGTAAAAAGTACCAAATGGAAACGGGAGAATAAGTTCTTAATATTTTCACTTGTACTCGGACTGTTTATGATATTTTCCCGGCCACCGTGTTCCCAATACAATGACTTGATTCATTTTGACAGTGCCTACAATATGTCAAATATGTTGATGGGCTATGGTGATTCTCAAGTTACCGGAAATCTCTTAAAGCGTGCATGTGACCTGGAGCTTCTTCCGGGGTATTATCCTGACCAGTATTATGAAAGTTACTGGTGCTGGTTTGGCAGCTTTTTTGATTATGCTGCACACTTTGCAAAGAATGCTTTTAAGTCTCCTGATATACATCTTGTGGACTCTTTTGCCGCAAAGGTTATGAAACCACAACGTGCATTTATTTTTTCCTGCCTTTCAATCACTGTTGCACGTCTTCTAAGATTGAATCAATTTGCTTTGTTTTATGTTGGTGCTGTTGTTAATTTTCTAATTGGGATTTTTCTCATTTATTTTTCTTGCAAAAAAAACAAGTTTTTGAAGAACAACATAATTTTGATTCTATCGAGCTGGCCGGTAATCCTTTTGGAGCTGGGATCATATTCTTATGATGCTCTTTTACTTCCTGTTGCTTTTGCATTGATAAATTTTTCTATTTATTTTTACTATGCAGAAAAGAAGACTTTAAAAGATGTTTTAATCCTCACTTTTCTTTGTGTTTTTATCTTACCTATCAAGGCTGTTTATTTTCCGTTGGCATTTTATTTTATTCTTACATATTTCTTTGCTAACAAGAAAGTTAAAATTCCTGTGATTTCAGCAGTTTTTGTATTGGCTGTTCTGTATCTGGGGGGGTATTTGTGTTCTTTGAATCCGAATATTGCTTTCTTGCAGTCCAGGGGGACAGGACAGAATACACACGAGGTTGCTTATTCTATAGCGGACCTTATTCAGCACCCGGGAAATACTGTTCTTATCCAGCTGAATACTATTTTGGAACTTCCTTATGATCAGATAGGGGATTTCTTTTTTTACAATGCAGCAAGTGGAAGAATGGCCAAATCATTTGAATATCTTTTCTTTTTCCTGCTTATTGTCCTTTTTTGTCTAAAGAAGAACGATGTTCCGGAGTTTTATCTTCCTTCAATTATTATAGCTGTAGTAGTTACGGCTTTTATTGTTGTAGTCGGTATGACCTGGACAAATTTCAATTCTCCTGTTATGTGGGGGATTCAGCCTCGATATTTCTTACCTGTTGTTCCATTATATTTTATTGCTTCGGAAAAACTTCGTACCGGAAAAATAGTTGTCGGGTTTTCAGATGGATTCAATCTGTCGCTTATATTGGCATTTTTTACGGTTATACATTTTGTTTTCAGAATTTATCCACATCTTTACTGAGATTGCCTGTTTATCGACATTTTTATCTACTTATGGTATTTTATCTGTATGAGTGAAACTTTAATAAAAGCAGAACATCTTTCAAAATATTATCGTCTTGGTGTAATTAATAATGGTACTTTATTCCGTGATATACAGACTTGGATGGCATTGAAACATGGAAAACAGGATCCTCACAGTACAATTGGAAGTCATAAATATGATAGTGGTTTAGACGGTTTTTGGGCTCTTGAAAATCTTGATTTTGAAATAAGAAAAGGTGATCGAGTAGGTATTCTTGGGAAAAATGGTGCAGGAAAGTCTACACTTTTAAAGATTTTAAGTCGTATTACTGCGCCTACTGAAGGAAGTGTAAAAATCAAAGGTCGTATTGCCAGCCTTCTCGAAGTAGGTACAGGTTTCCATGCTGAACTTACAGGCCGTGAGAATATCTATCTTAACGGTGCCATTCTTGGTATGAAACGCCATGAAGTTTCCAGAAAATTAGACGAGATTATTGCATTCAGCGAAATTGAAAAACATATTGATACTCCTGTAAAACGTTATTCCAGCGGTATGTATGTACGTCTTGCTTTTGCCGTTGCCGCTCATTTGGACAGCGAAATTCTTATTGCAGATGAAGTTCTTGCAGTAGGGGATGCAGCATTCCAGAAAAAGGCTCTTGGTAAAATGAACGACTTGAGTACGGGGGAAGGAAGAACGGTCCTTTTTGTAAGCCATAATATGAGTCAGGTAAAAAGACTTTGTAATCGTGGTATTATCCTTGAAAAAGGGCATATCATACGGCAGGATGATAATATAGATAAGAGCGTCAGCTGGTATCAGGGGACAGATGAAAATGGGGGGGGATATGTAACGACTATCTGGAAAAATGACGGTTCGTTTACAGATGAAAATTTTTCTCCTGTAGAATTTTGTATAGTGGATGATAATGATACTGTTGTTACCGATGCTTTGGATTACGAAAAAGAATACAGATTGAAACTTATGTTTGATATCGAAAAACCAGACAGTAATGTTGATTTCTGGATTTCTGTCTATCGGGATACTGAAATGGTTCTTCGAATTAATATGCCTGATAACTATGGCTATAAAACAGGTCTTAATACTGTTTATGCACCATTAAGAAAGAAAACTTTTCTTCCGGGAAAATACATTCTTTCATTAGGGGCATCATTAAAAAATACCCGTTGGATTGTTAATTCCTATAATATGGAAATTACTTCATCATTTCAGATAAATGGTTCAATTGCAAACATTTCACTTTTTGAATAAATTTTATGTCATACGCACCGATAATTCTTTTTACATATAACCGGCCTGATCATACGGAAAGGACTCTTGAAGCACTCTCGCAGAATACTTTGGCAAAAGAATCAGAGTTGTATATTTTCTGTGACGGACCGAAAACTGCTGCTACAGAAGAACAGCTTTTGAGAATTAACGCAACCCGGGATGTATGCCATTCAAAGTCGTGGTGTAAAAACGTCACTGTAATTGAATCTGATGTTAATAAAGGGCTGGCAGTCAGTATAATTAACGGCGTGACTGAAATAGTAAATAAATTCGGAAAGGTTATTGTTCTTGAGGATGATATTGTTACCGGAAAGTTTTTCCTTGAGTACATGAATGAGTCACTTGAAAAATATCAGGCCGAAAAAGCCGTATGGCATATTACCGGGTGGCGTGATCCGGTAAAGAGAACTGCCAAGAATAAAGCTTTTTTTTATCCGACAATGGATTGCTGGGGATGGGCTACATGGGCGGACAGATGGCAGTATTTTAAGAAAGATGCTTTGTATTACAAGGCAATTTTTACGGAAAAAATGAAATGGGACTTGAACATTGAAGGTGTGGAGCCCGGTATGTGGATTCAGGTCGAAAATAATATTGATGGCAAGATTAATACATGGGCAATTTTCTGGTATATAACGATTTATCTTAATAAAGGCTTGTGTCTTGCACCAACAAAATCTTTAGTAAAAAATATTGGTTTTGATAATACCGGAGTACATTGTGGTGATAATGAGTGTCAGACGATTACTGATTCTATTGACTGGAAAATTAGAAAATATCCTGTAAAAATATGCGTCAATAAAAGAGAATTTTATAAAAACAAAATGTATATAAAAAAATCACATTCTTGGAAAATTAGTTTATTTTCATTGATAAAAAAATTAATACCTTTATCCTTAAAAAATAAGCTGAAAAAAATTTTAAAGAGGTAATGAAAGATGGAGACAATTTATCAAACTGATTCTTTCAATCCAGGAGCTGATTCTTTTTCTTTTAATAACCATAAGTATTTGTATAAAACTGCCGGTAATTCATTTGTTTTGCTTTCCCGATTGCAAAATACAGATGATTTTAATCAGCAGATTTTGGATTATATTTTTCAAAAATATGATTGTAAAAAAATAGTTTTGGATTCGATAACCAGAAGTAATCCTTGTACATATAAAAAAGCCTTATTTGTTCCACACCCTGTTGACAGTAATTTTTGTTTATACCTTCCTGATTCGCTGGATGAATATATGGCTTCATTAGGGAAAAAAACGAGGCAGCATTTGAAATGGTATCAGCGCCAGCTTGATAAGTTTTTGTTATCACAGGATATTAAAAGCAAATATGTGTGCGAAAAATCCCATATAAATAAAGCCGTATTTGAAAATATTGTTGCATTAAATCAGGAACGGTGTTTAGGAAAAGGTTTTGAAAGCGGCGTAGATTCCGGTCTTCTTTTCAAACGGCTCCATGAAAATTGTGTAATTAATTATCTGGAAATTGATTCAAAAATTGTTGCCGGTACAATTGCCAGTGTTTACAATGGCGCACTTAATCTTCATGTCATAGCGCATAGTAATTCATATGGTCAGTTTAACATTGGAAATTTGATTTTGTTAAAGACGATTGAATATGCAATTACTAATGACATTCATGTATTTAATTTTTTATGGGGAAATTGTGAATACAAGTCAAGGTTCGGTGCAAAAGAACAAAAATTTTATAATATAGAGATATATAGGACTTTTATTCCTTACCTGATTCGATGTTCAAAATACGGGGGGGGGTATTTGCAGAAAAGTTGAAAAGAAAGGCATTTGTACTTAAAGAATTTGTAAAATGTCTTATCCCGGAATCATTGAAAAAAGTTATAAAAAGACTTTTTAACGGTGAATCCTGATATGTGTAACTTGTCTGCATGCTTCCATAAAACACCGCCTAGATAGCGCAGCACAGCTGCTTAGAGAGAATCTTGCTATACATTTAGTCAGTGAATCCCGTTTGAAATAAGGACACTACTTAACAAACCTTTCAATCTTGCATTGGTGGAGTTTTGTATGTTCATCATAATTTATACCGACGAACAGAAGGTCTCCCGAGTAGTGTTCAAGCGAGGCCTGGTATTTCTTTTCTTTTATCTGTTCTAAGGCCGATTCTGTGGAACTGTTGCGTTTTAGTTCAATAATCATTGCCGGTGCATTTTTCTTTAATGGAATGTAGACAATATCTGCAAATCCTTTGCCGGTTGTCATTTCCTTGACAATTGTGTAATTGTTTATTGCGTAAATATATGCAAGATAAATGGCACTTTGAAAAGAATCTTCGTTATTGTAGCTGCGGTTTGAAGTTACGTGTATGTGACTTTCATCAAGGGCAGCGGCAACTGCATTTCCGTTACCGGCAATTGTCTGTTTTAAGAGTTCTTTTGAGGCTTTTATGATTTTGTTAGTCAGTTCATATTCTGGATTATTTTCAATGGCATTTTTCCATTCCTCATAAATTTCACGGTTTGGAATGTAGCATTGACCTTTTTCGCAATCATATGCAAGATATCCAAGATGAATCAAAAATGTAAAGACATCATCCCGGCTGTCAAAATCTTTCATGGTATTTTTATATTTTCCAACGTTGACATCAATTGTTTCACCAGAAAGCATGGCTGTAACAGCATCCCTGATTCCGTCAAAATTCATGTTGAGCTTGTCGGCAATTACTTCATAACTTGAAGTTGCACTCCAATAAGACCTGAACCCTTCATTGATGACAGATTTTGTAACTGACTGAGGGTTATATATTTCAAATTTTCCGACTTTGTATCCGTTGTACCAGCTTTTGCATTCTTTAAAATCGCAACCGTAGTTTTCGCAAAGCGACTGGACTTCCTCAGTTGTAAAGCCTGTGAATTCTGCAAATCTTCCAGTCTGCAGCATTGTGATTTCATCAAAAGTGTTCAGTTTTGATTGGATTTTGTCACGGACTATAGGAAGGATTCCCGTAAGGTATGCAAGGGAAATGGCAGGTTTTAATGACTCATTTTTAAAAAGTGAATTTAGAAAATCCAGATATTGCTGGAATTCTGATTCTGGAACCTGTTCACGGACAAGAACGTCATATTCATCAATTATAACTATGAATGTTTCTTTTTTCTGGACATAAACTTTCAGGATGAAGCCTGCCAGCGAGAATTCTTCGTTAAAATCTATATCAGAAAAATATTCTTTGAATTCCCGGCAGACGAGGTTTGTCAGATATTGAATTGCAGTTTCTGGTTTGTTTCTGCCGATGCTGGATTTCCATTCAGCGAATATTCCATTCAGGTCAATTTTAATGACGTTGAACTTATTCAGGTGTTTTTTAAAATCATCTGTTTTGGAAATCTTGAATTTTGAGAACAATTTTTTTGAATCTGCACCCTTGGAATAGTAGGCCGCTATCATATTTTCGGCAACGGTTTTTCCAAAACGGCGCGGACGGCTCAGGCATATGAATTTCCTGCTTGTTTTATCTAACCGTTCATTCAAGATGCTTAAAAGCATTGTTTTGTCAATAAATAAATCATTGACATAATCTCTGAAATTTATATTATCCGGATTCAAATATGTTCCCATACTTGAATGTTATCATATTATGGCATTGAATTCTATCTTATATGATGTATTGTACGCCCCGACTTTGACGAGGAAGGTATCATAAATATACCTCCCTCTGTCGTTCCATTCTTTCCTAGAACCTGAATCCGCCGATGTCGATTGCAAGGAACGGTGCAACTTCTGTGTCTTCCGTTGAACCTACGCCGCCACGGATCATGAAGTTGAAGTTTTCCTTGAGCTTGATGCCGATTCCGAGACAGCCGTTCCACAAAAGGCGGTAGTCTTTAGTCTCGTTTCCTTCCGGCGCAAACATCTGTCCCCATGTCTTTGTAAGGTTACCGGCTGTTCCCTGGATGCGGAGGATTACTTTGCCACCAAGGATCGTTATGCTGTCCCATGGTTCAAGCTGCAATGCCAGTGTTGCAGCCAGTACTTCCTGTCCGTGGCGCTTTCTTGCCGGGAGCTGCGGAAAGAACATCCTGTCACCTGTTGAAAAGCCCTGGCTGAGGTAAAGTGCTGCGTCTTCTGCAAGCCTTTCCGTAAAGTCCGTGCCTGCCAGCAGATTCACGTTGAGCGAAGCTTTTTCGCCTAGCGGGATTGCACCTGTAAAATGCAGGTCTGTTACTACTGACATGTTTTCCGGCTTTTTCTGAGGAAATACCAGTTTCGTACTTGATTCTATGTGAATTCCTTCATGGGCGAATGTCGTCCTGTCTATTACGTTGAATGTAAAGCTCAGGAACGGACCGAAACAGCTTCCGGAAATGGTACTGTCTTTAGCTGTATCCGGTGATTTTGCCACATATTCATTAAGGAACGGGTCATTTTTGATTGAGGCCCAGGAGTTCCTTGACCATGTATAGAATCCGCCTGCTTTCAATGTCCTTCCGTGTCCAAACCTGAATCCTGCATCTGCCGTTGCATTCCAGGTTTCATACCTTGAAAAATCTGATTTGCTCATTCCTTCTGAAGAAAGGGAATAGAACCTGTCATCGTAATACTCTGCACTGGCTTCTACATATACATACGGATTGAATGGCTGCATGTAGAAAACTTCAGCTTCGTAATCATTAAGGCATTTTCCCCGTAATCCTATTACAGAATTGCGTCCTGTAATTCCCCTGGCCTGGATTTCTGCTGCAAGGTTGAAAGTGGTGATGCTTGAAGAACTTACGGTCTGTTCAAGTTCCGGCGATACAAGAATCTTTATGCCCTTTGGATATATTTCAGTAAGGTAAAGCTCCATCCTGTAGCTGCCGTCATCAGCCCTGATGATTTTCGGCCGTACGCTGGAGTAGTTTCCAAGGCTGTACAGGTGCCTCATGAAGTCTTTCATGACAGGAATGGAGTAAGTCTTTCCCTTTATTTCCTTAAAGGCTTCGGCGATGTATTTTTCATCCTGGGAAAGTGCTCCGTCTATTTTGATTGAATCAAGTTTTACAGCTTTTTTTGCAGAATAGGCACTTTCTGCATTTTTTTCCTTTTCCTGATGTTTGGAAATGCGCTTTCCGTCCGGAGTGTAGTCTTCCGGGAACAGTTTCCTGCGGAATTCTTCAATCTGTGGCTTGTATTTTTCTGCTGCCGCCTGTCCTTCCTTAAAGATTGTCTTAGCCTTTTTAAAGTCCAGTGTTGCATAATTTGCCACATCCGGCTTTATTACCAGGTCTGCGTCCTTTATCATCTGCTTTGTGGCGGTCTGCTGTGCAATCGTCATGGTATTCAGGATGGCAACCGCAGGATTTGAGTCGAATACTTCGGGATTGTCCCTGACCGGCTGGGAAATGTCGATGGCAATGATGTAGTCATATCCCATTTTTTTTGCAACATTGATTGCAAGGTTGTAACGGAGGCCGCCGTCCATAAAGTAATAGCCGTCCATTTCAAAAGGCGAGAATACCGCAGGAAGGCTCATGGAAGCACGCATTGCTTCTGCTATGTCGCCCTTGTCAAGGATTACTGCATCACCGGTAAGCATGTTTGTGGCAACTGCCCTGAACGGGATAGGGAAGTCGTCAAAATTCATGTCTGACGGATATTTTATGGTCTTTTCCTTGAAAAGCTGGTAGACATTCTGCCCGCTGGAAAGTCCTTTTCCAAGGTGCATCTTGAATTTCGTATTGAAATTGATTACAAGCGGATTTTCAAAGACGCTGTGTTCACCCAGAATATGTTCAAACGGAGAAACTGCTGCATCGCTGAACAAAGGCGTCCAGTCAGTGCTTCCAAATTCCGTTACGATTTCCTCAGCAGAATATCCTGCAGAATAAAGGCCGCCGATTATTGACCCGATACTGGTACCGATGATCATGTCAATCGGAATGTCCATTTCCTGTATCAGTTCCATTATGGGGAGTTCTGCAAATCCTTTTGCCCCTCCGCCTGCAAGTACCAGTGCAACTGAAGGCCGTCCCTGTGGTTTAGGCCCCGGAGTAAGTTCATCTTCCGTGGGGTATTTGTTCTGTGCAAAAATGAATGTAGTAAATGAAAGAAGCATCAGGAAAAGTGCCGTCTTCTTCATCTGTTCCTCCTGTAAATAAGTTAGCAGCGCAGAATATACCGGAAACCTCTGGAACTATGTTTTCAGAGGCAGGCATATGCTTTTCCATTATGGGGGATAAATCCTTTTTTTGGTAGTGCGGAAGCAAAAAAAAAGCTATGTCCGTAAAAAGTGTTGTTAAAAAAATCTGCATTACCGTGGAAAATGCGCCAGAACCCTCCGGTGCAACAAGTTGCAATGTCGGAATCTGTCGTATTTTCTACTACCATGCAGTTAATTTTACCATTAACTCTACATAGTCTTTATCAGCATCGAGTGTAGTTTCTTACCACTGCATCGATACTTCGAGATTCTTCATTATCCAGCAATACTATCGCCGGACATAGCAAAAAAAAATACATGTCTGCCGTGATGGTGTAAAATTCCGATTGTGGGACTTTGAAAACTTTGATATTATTCAATTAAAGGCATTTTTGCAGATTATATTAATCAATAGAAGGATTTGTTATGAAAAAGATTATCAGTGGAAAAGTCCGCGAAGTTTACGACCTTGAAGACGGACGCATGGTCATTGTTACTACAGACCGTATTTCGGCATTTGATGTGATTCTGCCTACAATGATTACAGATAAAGGAAAGGTACTGAATGCACTTTCAAATTACTGGTTCAGCCTTACAGGCGACATCGTAAAGAACCACATGATTTCTTCTGACCTTAAGGATATGCCTGAAGAATTCCAGAAGCCTGAATACGAAGGACGTACTATCCTTGTCAAGAAGCTCAAGATGATTCCTTACGAAGTAATCGTACGCGGCTATATGTTCGGTTCAATGTACGAAGCTTACAAGAAAGGGGAACCTTTTCTTGGCCATAAGTTTGACAAGGAATACCAGCAGGCAGAAAAGCTTGACTGTCCTATCGTTACTCCTTCTACAAAGGCTGCAGAAGGCCATGACATCAACGTGACACTTGAATACATGAAGAATGACCTGGGCGAAGAACTTGGAACAAAGATAGAACAGGCTGCCCTTGCTATCTATAAGAAGTGCTACGACCACGCATACAAGAACGGCATCATCATTGCTGACACTAAGTTTGAATTTGGTCTTGATGAAAACGGTGACCTGGTGCTGGGAGACGAAGTTCTTACTCCTGATTCAAGCCGTTTCTGGAATCTTGCTGAATACAAGATTGGAACAAGCCCTGCAAGCTATGACAAACAGTTTGTACGCGACTGGCTCAAGGACAATAACCTTGCCGGTGACCCTTCAATCAAGAGCATCCCTGCAGAAATCGTAGAAAAGACATCAGCCCTTTACCGCGAATGTCAGGAAAGAATCTGTAAGTAAGGATATCTGACCAAAGCATTAAAATCCTTAATGGTATCCAGCCGTTAAGGATTTTTTTTGTCCTGAAGGAATTTTTCTGGAAAAAAAGGCCCACCGGCAAAAAGCCGGCAGGCCCAATGGTTTTAAGCGCGGAAACCGTCACTTCGAAACCAGTTTATGGTGCGCAAGTCACCATATGAAATGGTTTTAAGCCGACAAAGTGGCACAGCACATTATGTCGGAAAAAAAAGGCCCACCGGCAAAAAGCCGGCAGACCCAATGGTTTGAAGCGCGGAAACCGTCGCTTCGAAACTATTTTATGGTGCACAAGTCACCATATGGAATGGTTTTAAACCGCAAAGTGGCACAGCCATTTTGTCGGATTTGAAAACCTATTTTGAAAGGCGTGCTTCCAGATCGTCGAGAGTTTCTGTAAGTTCCTTTGGAAGGTGAGCACCGAACTTTGGATAGTGGTTTTCACGGATGTCCTTAACTTCCTTCTTCCATCCTTCAACATCAACCTTGAGGATTTCTGGGAGAGTCTTCTTGTAGCAATCTGCCAGTCCTTCAGTATTGAGTGCGCCTTCTTTTGGCATGAATCCAAGTGGAGTGTCAACACAGTTGTCAACACCGTTACAGCGGTCGAAAATCCATGCGAGAACGCGTGAGTTGTCACCGTATCCTGGCCACATGAATCCGCCCGGAAGGTCAGCGTTGTTTTCGTCCTTGCGGAACCAGTTAACGTAGAAGATCTTAGGAAGCTTGTCCTTGTCCTGTGCCGCGTTACCAACGTCAATCCAGTGCTTGAAGTAGTCACCCATGTTGTATCCACAGAATGGGAGGATTGCGAATGGGTCGCGGCGGATCTTACCAACTTCTGCTGCATTGATTGTAGAAGCTGCTGTGATTTCTGATCCTACGATAGAACCGAGGAATACACCGTGGTTCCATGAACGTGCCTGATGTACGAGAGGTACTGTAGATGGGCGGCGTCCACCGAAGAGGATTGCAGAGATTGGTACACCTTCTGGAGATTCCCAGTCAGATGCGATACATGGACACTGTCCTGCAGGTGCTGTAAAGCGTGCATTTGGATGTGCCATTTCTTCTCCCTTAGGAGCCTTGTCCTTTGGAAGTGCGTCACGTGTGTTGCCTTTCCAGTCAACAAGCTTGCCTGTTGCAGGGTATCCGATACCTTCCCACCATACGTCGCCGTCTTCTGTAAGTGCACAGTTTGTATAGATTGTGTTCTTTTCTGCAGAGATAAGTGCGTTCTTGTTAGATTCAGCAGATGTTCCTGGTGCAACACCAAAGAATCCTGCTTCCGGATTGATGGCATAGAGGCGGCCGTCCTTTCCGTACTTCATCCATGCGATATCATCACCGACTGTTTCAACCTTCCATCCTGGGATTGTAGGAATGAGCATTGCAAGGTTTGTCTTTCCACATGCTGACGGGAATGCACCAGTTACGTACTTAACTTCGCCCTGTGGGTTTGTGAGCTTGAGGATGAGCATGTGTTCAGCAAGCCAGCCTTCTTCGCGTGCAATTACTGTAGCAATGCGGAGTGCGAAACACTTCTTTCCGAGGAGTGCGTTTCCACCGTATCCAGAACCGTAAGACCAGATGAGCCTTTCTTCTGGGAAGTGGGAAATGTATTTGTTTTCAACATCTGCGCAAGGCCATACACCGTTGTCTTTTTCGCCGTTGTTGAGTGGTTTTCCAACTGAGTGGAGACATGGAACGAATCCGTCATCAAGATACTGCCATACTTTTTCGCCTGCACGTGTCATGATGTCCATGTTCAATACAACGTATTCAGAGTCTGTAAGTTCAACACCGTATTTTGCGATTGGTGAACCAAGTGGACCCATGCAGAATGGAATTACGTACATTGTACGTCCGTGCATACAACCTGTGTAAAGACCTGTCATTGTAGCCTTGAGTTCTTTTGGATCGATCCAGTGGTTTGTAGGACCGGCATCTTCTTCTTTTACTGAAGAAATGAATGTACGTCCTTCAACACGGGCAACGTCGCTTGGGAGTGAACGGAACAAGAAAGAATTTTCTTTCTTTGCAAGCGGAGTAGCAAGACCTGCATCAACACATTTCTGCATCAAGCGGTCATACTCAGCTGTAGAACCATCACAAACTACAACTGCATCTGGTTCACACATTTTTACACATTCTTCAATCCATGCCTTGATTTTGGCATTCTTGATTTCTTCAACCTTCATACGAGCTCCTGTATAAAATTATTTGCCGGTTCCGTCTTGCGGCGTCATTCCGGCAGACCAATATTTCGGTTCATGATAAATAATAATATTTTTCCGGCATATATTCAAGATTATTGTGTTTTACTGCAATTGATATTTTGATTCTGCTGTGTTAATTTTTCAGTAATGAACCTTAAAATATTCGTCTTGTTTACCGCACTCCTGATGTATCTCCTTGTGATACTGTTTCAGGAAAAGAAAGTCTGGTTTACGACTGCTGCTGCCCTGGTGCTTGCCGCTGCCGGTTTCTGTTTCCCGGGATTGGTTTTCCGTCCTGACGGCCGGCGCCTTTTTATGCACCTTTTCATTGAACTCATAAACTGGAACGTACTCATGATTTATGTGGGAAGCATGGTCATTGCCGCGCTTTTCATCTATTCAAAAATGCCTTCAAGGATTGCTGACTTCATTGTTGGGAAATCCCCTTCCACCGGAATTGCAATCGTCCTGATCCTTGCCATGACTGGAATCATTTCCATTTTCGTTGAGAATGTGGCAACCGTCCTTGTAATGGCCCCGATTGCGCTGTCCCTCTGTAAAAAACTCAGGCTGAATCCCACCGTATTCCTTCTGGGACTTGCCGTAATGTCAAACCTTGAAGGGACCGCAACACTTGTAGGTGATCCTCCAAGCATGATTTTTGCAAGTTATGCCGGCTATACCTTCAATGACTTTTTCGTTTACGCCGGCCGGCCGTCGATTTTCTTTGTAATCCAGACCGGAATGCTGGCAGGCTGTGTTTTTTTCTATATTTATTTCAGGAACGCAAAGGAGAAGGTGGCCGTCCAGCCTGTAAAGGTCGTTTCTTCCGTTCCATTGATCCTTCTGCTGCTGATGATTACCGGACTTGCTGCCATTTCTTTCCTGCACATCGAAGCCGGTTACGCATCAGGGCTTTTTGTCTTTGCACTCGGGATTGCCGGCATATTGTGGTACTGGTTGGCCTGCCGGCAGGGGAGTGCCGGTGTAAAGGCATTGCTCAGGGAACTGGACTGGGAGACCATCGGTTTCCTTACGGGAATCTTCGTTGTGGTAGGGGCCGTAAGTGAAGCAGGGCTCCTTTCCGATTTTGCCGTATTCCTTGAGCGTATTACCGGCGGTTCAAAAATCTGCGGATTCCTGCTGATACTTTTGGTTTCCATATTCATTTCAGGATTCGTGGATAATGTGCCTTACATAATCGTGATGCTTCCTGTGGCAGACAGCCTTGCTTCTTCAACCGGAGTGCACCGGGAGCTTTTCATGTTCGCACTGCTTACCGGAAGCTGCCTTGGCGGAAACCTGACGCCTTTTGGTGCATCTGCAAATGTGGTTGCTTCGGGGATATTGAAAAAGGAAGGGCATCCCGCCGGTTTTTCCGGCTGGCTCAGGGTGTGCGGTCCGTTCACTTTGATTACGGTAGCTGCTGCTTCTGCCTTCCTGTGGTTTGTCTGGAAATGATGCCGGTGGTTTTTGTATGCCGTGTCAAGCTATACAAAAAAACTTAAATATTATAAAATGCATGGATAATTGGAGTAATTAGTTATGGAAAAAAATGCTAAAATCTTTGTTGCCGGACACCGTGGTCTTGTCGGCAGTGCAATTTACAGAAACCTTACTGCAAAAGGTTATACAAACATCATTACCCGTACTCATTCTGAACTCGACCTTACAAATCAGGCTGCTGTAAATGAATTCTTTGCAAAAGAAAAGCCTGAATATGTTTTCCTTGCAGCTGCCCACGTAGGCGGCATCGGTGCAAACTCTACCCATCCTGCTGCCTTCATTTACCAGAATATGATGATCGGTTTTAATATCGTTGAGGCTGCTTATCAGAGTGGTGTTAAAAAGCTCATGAACCTGGGTTCAACATGCATCTATCCGAAGATGGCTCCACAGCCTCTTAAAGAAGAATACCTCCTTACAGGCCAGCTTGAACCTACAAATGATGCATATGCAATTGCAAAGATTTCCGTAATCAAGCTCTGTACAAAGTATAATATTGAATATGGTACAAACTACCTTTCCGTAATGCCTACGAACCTTTACGGACCTGGGGATAATTATGACCTCCAGGGATCCCATGTGCTTCCTGCCATGATCCGCAAATTCCACGAAGCTAAAGCCAGCGGGGAAGATGTGGTCCATCTCTGGGGCGACGGTTCTCCTGAGCGCGAATTCCTTTACAGCGAAGACCTGGCTGATGCAGTCGTTTACCTTATGGAAAACTGTGATGCAAAGGACCTGCGCTGTGAAACCGGGGACTTTGTGAATGTAGGAACCGGTACTGACCAGACGATCAAGGCTGTTGCTGAACTTGTGCGGGACGTGGTTTACGAAGATGTCCCTGGACGCACATGCAGGATGGAATGGGATCCTTCAAAACCTAATGGAACTCCAAAAAAACTTTGTGACGTATCACGCCTTGAAGCCCTTGGCTGGAAGGCTTCTACAGGTTTTAAGGATGGCATCAGGATTTCTTACGAAGATTTCAAGAACAGGTACAGCAACTGATGTTTGCACTGCGCCTTGCCTTCAAGAATATAATTTCAAGGAAAAGTTCCCTCGTAATCGTACTGTTCATTGCATTTTCCATTGCAGTGCTCGTAATGGCCAATGCCGTGTTTGACGGGACTGGTACGGGGATTGAAAAGACTTTCAGCAGTAATTTTACCGGGGATATTGTAATAAGGCCTAAGGCTGATTTCCCCATGAGTCTTTTTGGTGATGAAACACCGGTTACAGGAAGCCTTTCTGAACTTCCGCAGATTGTTCCCTACACCCAGATTTACGGTTATGTTTCTTCCGTTCCCGGAATAAAGGCAGCCGTGCCGCAGATTACCGGGCAGGCGGTCCTCCGCTTTGGTGATGATAACGTCCCGGTCTATATGTTTGGTGTAGATGGAAAACGTTACGGCAGCCTTATGGAAGGAATCCGCATCCTTGAAGGTGAACCTTATGGCCCGGATGAAAACAAGATAATGCTTTCTACCCAGGTGCTGAAAATCATCAGGAATGCCACAGACAGGGATGTAAAGGTCGGAGATACCGTACAGCTTATTTCTTCCAACGGTTCATCCTATACATTGCGTGCGGCAGAAGTCAGTGCCATTTATGAATATTCCGTTGAAAATGACATACAGGATAAGATTGTCCTTGTAAATCCTTCTGTATTGCGTTCCCTTATCGGTATGGTTTCGACATCAATAGATGAAAGTCTTTTTGATGAATCAAATTCCGGCCTTCTGGACGGTTTTGATTCCATCGATGATCTTTTTGGTGATGCATCCATAGAAGATTCCATGCTTTCTGATTCAGCAGACCAGTCGATTGAAGCTAAGAAGGAATCACTCCAGTCGGTTCCTGAACCTTCAGGCCAGGTTGAAAAAAATAATTCCGATGAAACTGTATGGAACTACATTGTCTGTGACGTAGAAGATGGTGTTCCTGCAAAACTTCTGGTGCGCCGCTTGAACCGGTATTTTGTACGTAATGAACTTGCTGTACAGGCTGTTGACTGGCGTACTGCGGCCGGTATGGCGGCCCAGTATATTTACTGGATGCGCCTTATTTTCAACATCGGGATAATAATCATAATCGGTACCGGATTTATCGTCGTAAATAATACCCTTGTAATTGCCGCCCTGGACCGGACAAAGGAAACCGGAGTGCTCAGGGCAATAGGGGCAGGCCGTAGATTTGTCGGCATTGAATATCTTTTTGAAACGCTCATGCTGACCCTTTCTGCCGGACTCATAGGATGCCTTCTGGGAATTTTTGGAAATTCACTTATGGTTTCCAGCGGCATTGAATTTTCAAACACATATCTCATACAGCTTTTTGGAGGCCGTCAGCTTAAGACCGTAATTACCGCCGTCAACCTGATGAAAGGCATGGGGCTTTCCCTGATCCTTGCAATAATCGGATGGCTTTATCCTGTCCGCATTGCCCTGTCTACAAGTCCTGTAATGGCTATGGAGGCTGTCAGATGATGTTCTATTTCCGTTTTGCGTTAAATTCCCTGATCAGCCGTGCGAGGCAGTACCGTTCGCTGTTTTCTGTATGTGCTGTCGGTGTCTGCATAATGCTTTCCGTACTTATGGTGACAGACGGAATGCTTGTTTCCATGAACGAAAAGGCCAGGCAGTATTATGGCGGTGACTTCCAGCTTCTGGGAGGGCTTCACCTTGTGCATCCGGCCTCCGAATCAGTCCAGGCTGTTGAGGCATTGAAATCTGTGCTCCCTGCAAAGGCTGCAGTTTCCATGCGTTATAATTACGATGCAAGGAACGAAAGCTATTATTTTGAAGGTGCCAGTGTAAGGCAGCGCGTCATTCAGGGGGTTGATTTTGAAGCTGAAAAAGCACTTTTTTCGAAATTTACTTTCATTGAAGGTAATGCGGTAGCAACGGAATCCGGTGATACTGTCATACTTTCTGAACCTATTGCCAAAAAACTTGGCGTTCATATCGGTGATGAAATCACACTGTTCATTTCTACGAATGACGGATACAAAAATACGGTTCCCCTTGAAGTGACCGGCATTTTCCAGGATTCCAGCATTTTCGGTATGTATACTTCATATGTTGATATCCGGGGCCTCATGAAGGCGTTGGATCTTCCTGAACTCGTGGTTAACAAAATCTGTGTTTATTATACCGAAGGAATCCTGACTCATTCAGAATTACAGAAAATACAGGCTGGGCTTGAAAAACTGATTCCCATGTTTCCGCTCAGCAGCAATAAAAATGATTTTTACGATGCCATAAAGCATTCAGAAGAGCCTCTTTACGGAATTATCCCGCTGGATGCAAATGTTTCTGACCTGCGGCTTCTTGTGCAGGCACTCCGGGGTATCGTACTGATAATCGTGGTGCTTCTGGTCATCATAATTTCCGTAGGTATCAGCAGCACTTTCCGTGTAATCGTAATGAAACGTACTGTAGAAAGCGGTACTTTCCGTGCTTTGGGAATGAAGCCGGCTGGCCTTATGGGCATATATTTTACGGAAGTCCTGCTCCTGCTCCTTTCAGGATGTATTTCTGGAATGATTGCTTCATTAATAGTCGTAAAAGTTGCTTCGACCTTTAATCTTTCATTTATTTCCGGTTTTGATATGTTCCTGACTGGTGGTTGTCTTGCGCCTGTTTTTGTTTTTCCTGAAGTTATTTTCCTTATCGGTGTAATTTTAGTAACTACTCTGGGTGCTGTCTTGTTTACTTTGCGTAAGCTGATTCACATAAGCCCCGTTGGAGCTATTGCAGCGACAGTTTAACCTAAAGAAAATAAAGAAAACTCTGTAAATTGCAATTTACAGAAGTAACTTTTGAAGTGCAGTTTTTGAACCTTGCAATCTCAGGGTGAAAAACTCTAAAGTTTCTCGGAAATTTATTTTTTAGAGATGCCAGGATTATAACAGGAGATTTTATGAAAAAGATTTCGTTGATTGCGTTGTTTATGTTTACAGCAGTCTCACTTTTTGCAGAGTCAAATGCAGAAAAAATGTTAAAGCAGGTTGATGCAAATACGGCATATAAAGGTGTGGATTTTACTGCAAATTATGTCATGGTTCAGGAAAAGCTGGGTGGTGGACGTTCAATTACAGAAGCTACAATGTACCGCCGGGATTCCAAATCTATGTATACCATCCTTATTACCGGACCGGAAGCTGACCGTGGAAAAGGATATGTTCAGTATGACAACAATATCTGGATGTATGATCCCCATGACAAGCAGTTTACATATACTTCTGCAAAAAACAGGTTCAATAATACCAACTTTAACAACAGTGACCTTGGTCCGCAGAATTATTCGGAAAACTATAAGGTTGAATCAGTTTCAGAAGAAAAACTTGGAAACTTCAACTGTATTTTCTTTGACCTGAAGGCAACTTCAAAGAATGTTGATTATCCTGAAATCAAGCTCTGGGTCAGCAAAGACGATATGCTTATAAGGAAGCGTGAAGACTACAGCCTTTCCGGACAGCTTCTCCGTACTACTGCAATTCCCAGCTATCAGAAGCTTAGCGGCCGTTCTATTCCTGCCAACATGGTTGTTGTGGATAACCTGCGCGGTCAGAAAATCAACGGTAAAATGCAGTATGAAAAGACCCAGCTTTCTATTTCGAATGTGTCTTTTCAAAAGCAGGGCGATATAGTATACTCAAAACAATTTCTTGAAAATATGAGTGACTAAATGAAAAAAGTTTTCAGGCAGATTGTATTATCTGCCGCATTTTTATCCGTTCTCTGCATGTCTGCATTTTCCCAGGATGTGGAATCTGAAGGTGGTGACATCGATTCCCTTTTTGATACTGCTGTGGATGTTGATCCGGTTGTAAAAACTCCTCCGGTTCAGCAGACAGATGAAAAGAAAAAGGGGATTACTTTTACCGGTGTAAATGATACACGTCTTGGCGGATACATATGGTTTTATCCGAGGGCTAATGAACCTGGAGCGGTATTCCAGAATAAGCTCGGATTCATATCAAATACTTCTGACGGCTGGTTTCATATGGAAGGCTCACTTCTTACAGAGTTTCCTGATATGAAAATCGGCCTGTATGAACTTTTTTTTAACTACACACCCTACGGACGTCTTACTATAAGCGCCGGCCAGCGTAACCTTTCCTGGGGATTTGACAGCATTCTGGATACAAATATACTTGATGACCAGAGTGATACTGTAATTGATCCTGAGAAAATCCTTAACAAAGACAATTATGAACTTGAAAAAAGTAAATTTACCGTGGCTGTCATTGTGCCTTTTCCACCATACGTTACTTTTACAGGGCTTGTATTTTACAAAAATTATCTTAATAACGGAAAATATACACCTGATGACCTTTCCTATGCAGGCCGCATAGAAACGAAAATTGGCCGTTTTGCAGTTACTATTTTTGGCAGAAGCTGGGCTTACAATGATAATCAGGCATATGATCCAGTCATCGGATTGGAGTTCCAGGGAACCCCTGTTGACAGCGATGTTTTCAAAAGTCAGTTTTTTTTCCAGGGAAATTTCAACATCAACAGCAGGGGTGATAATTTTTCAACTACACGCATGAAATTTCATGGCGGTATATATGAATATATAAAGGAACCTGTAAGACTTGGTGCAAGGCTGGAATATCAATACATATATAATGAACCTCTTCCACGTGGCTCTTCACCTCATACTGAAAAGCATTATTGGTCCGGTGAACTGGGCTGGAAACACTTTATCGGTGATACAGGAAGGGACCTTGGGCTTGCGGTCAAATGGTTCCATGACAGGTATGAAGATTACGGTCTCATAACGCCGGGCGTATCGGTGGCCAATATAATGAAATATGCAGACTTTTCGGTAGGTTTTCCGATTTATTATGGAAAGATTGAAAAATATGGATTTGTCTGTGAATTAAAGCTTTCAGTCACATATTAAATCATGCTGGATAAAGTCGGGGTGTCGTGACTTTTCCTTTTTACAATTTTTTTTTCTGAACCTCAATAAATAAAAAGGGCTGCCTGATTCAAAAATCAGACAGCCCTTGAAGTTTTAAAACCTGCTTTTAAAGTCCAAAGATTTCAGCGTATGCTTTGAGTGCACCGTCGTACTTCTTGGAGAGTACTGTTTTTGCCAATACTTTACCAAGCTGTACACCTTCCTGGTCAAAACTGTTGATGTTCCAAAGGAAGCCCTGGAACATTACTTTGTTTTCGTAGTGGGCAAGAAGGGCACCGATTGTTTTTGGTTCTACCTTATCTGCATAGATGAGGCTTGACGGGCGTTCACCAGCAAAGAATTTATTCGGATTTTCATTGTCCTTTCCGCATGCGAAGGCGATAATCTGTGCAGTTACGTTTGCGCAGAGTTTCTTCTGGCTTGTGCTGTCTTCAATGATAACATCTTTTCCAGTCTGGTTTTCCTTGTATGCGATGAACTGTAGAGGAACAATGTCTGTTCCCTGGTGGAGAAGCTGGTAGAATGAGTGCTGTCCGTTTGTTCCAGGTTCACCAAAGATTACAGGACCTGTAACATAGTCAATCTTTTCACCGAAGCGGTTTACAGACTTTCCGTTTGATTCCATGTCCAGCTGCTGGAGGTGTGCAGGGAATCTTGAAAGAGCCTGTGAGTATGGAAGAACTGTTGTCGAAGGATATCCCTGAACGTTTCTTTCGTAAACACCGATGAGAGCGTCAAGGAGTGAAGAATTCTTGAGTATGTCTTTCTCTGTTGCGTTCTTGTCCTGTTCTGCTGCACCGTCAAGGAAGTCTGCAAATACTTTCGGTCCGAATGCCAGCGAAAGGATTGCTCCGCCTACACCAGAAGAAGAAGAGTAGCGTCCGCCAATGTAGTCATCCATGAAGAATGCTGCAAGGTAGTCCGGGCTCTTTGCAAGTGGTGATGTTTCAGATGTAACTGCAATCATGTGCTTAGTCGGATTGCATCCAGCCTTTACGATGAAGTCCTTTACGAATGATTCGTTTGTAAGTGTTTCAAGTGTTGTTCCTGATTTTGAAACAAGTATGAAGATTGTCTTTGAAATGTCGATTGAAGAACATACTGCAGCTGCATCGTCCGGGTCAACATTGGAGATGAATTTTGCTTCCATCTTGAATGTGTTGTTTGCCTTTGCCCAGTTTTCCAGTGCAAGGTAGATTGCGCGTGGACCAAGGTCAGATCCGCCGATACCAATCTGGCATACAGTTGTGAATTTTTCGCCTTTTTCGTTTACGATTTCACCATTGTGAACCTTGTCTGCAAAATCTGCCATTTTCTTCTGTTCGTTGATGTAGAACTCACGCTTGTTTACACCGTCAGCCATAACGTCTTTTCCAAGCTGACCACGGAGAAGCTGGTGAAGTACCATGCGCTTTTCTCCTGTGTTGATCACATCACCATTGTAAAGTGCTTCAAATTTTTCAAGAAGCTGGCTTTCTTCTGCAAGTTCCTTGAGTACGGAAAGAACCTGTGAGTTTACCTGCTTTGCAGCATAATTGTATGTAAGGCCTGCTCCCATTGGAATGGAATATTCAGCAACACGCTTTGCAGCATCTGGAGCTGAAAGTTCTTTTGCAACTGAAACTGAGCCTTTCAAAGACTGGAGTTTTTTGAATGAAGGAAGCTTGTCAAGGTTTTCCCAAGAAATCATTGTTGTGCCTCTTAAAATTTATTTTTTTGGCATCTGCATAAGAAATGCCATTGTTCCCGATGTAATATAACATATTTTGCCGTTACATGAAAAGTGAAGTTTTTATGAACCTCTGTTATTCGTGCCGACGGGGCTGATACTCGGATGCAAAAAGCATCCTGCATTTTCTGCATCCGAAGCCGTCATTCTTCCAGTTCCGGGATGTGTTTTTTCAATATCTGCAGGAACTGTTCTCCGGAAACGCCTTCCCTGAGGCATGCAAAAAGGCAGTTGTCTCCTGCAACGGTGCCAAGGATTTCGTCAAAATTCATGTTGTCAAGGGCATTGCACACGGGGTTTGCGTGTCCGGGAAATGTCTTTATCACTACGATGTTCCCGCTGGTTTCTATGCTTATGTAGCCCCGGAGAAAATCCTGAATGAAGATGTGCTCACTTTCCTGTCTTTCTTCTTCTGTAGGAAGCGTGTATACATATCCATCACGGCCGTCTGCAATTTTTCCTACCTTAAGGAGTTTCAGATCTCTGGAAAGTGTTGCCTGCGTAACTTCAAAGCCTTCGTTGTTCAGAAGTCCCAGCAGCTCTTCCTGACTTTCAATTCTTGTGGTTTTTATCAGTTTCCGTATTGCCTTAAGCCGGGATATACGTTCTTTCATTCTGCTTTCTCCAGATTTTCATTATGCATATTTATGTATACATAATGAATAAAAATACCGTTCTTGTCAATGAATGGCGGGAACGGTATTTTTTTCTGAATGGAGGAAATACTACAGCTGCATTTTTACGTAGGTCTTTCCGCTGCCTCCGTCTTCCGGCGGTGCAAACTGGAAGTCCGTTACGCCCGGATAGTGGGAAAGGTAGTCCTGTACGGCCTGCTGCAGTGCCCCTGTTCCTTTTCCGTGTATTACGCTGAATTCGTGGAAATTATGGATTACGCAAAGGTCCAGCTGCCGTTCAAGCAGGCGTATTCCTTCATCGCACCGCATGCCCAGGAGCCGCAGTTCAAATACAGGCTTGTTGTCTGGAAATGCATCGTACTGGACGAAGTTGTTTTTATTCTCCCGGTCTGAAACAAGGTCATAGGAAACATCGGCGGTCATTACATTTTCAGGTGCACCCACGAGTTTCAGGTCTTTTTCCTTTACCGTCATTTTCAACGAACCGAACTGGACACTCCACATTCCCTTCTTTTCTTCCCGGAGTAATGTGCCTTCCATTTTTGATGATTTTGCAATGACTTTTGCTCCGGCTTCAAATTTCAGTGGAATGGATTCCTGCTGTTTTTTCTTGAAATTTTCCGGCACTTCCATCGGTGTGGCTGTAAGCAGTGCGTCTGCAAGTTTTATCCGTTTCTTTGTCTTCTTGTTGCTCTTGTGGCTGTTTACCTTGGCCTGAAGTTTTTCCGCATCCTGTTCCAGGTTCCTTTCTTCTGCATCAAGGTTCTTTTCGTGTTTTTCCACTGATTCAGCAAGATTTGAAATGAATCCTTTTACTTCCAGTGTCTTTTCCCGGGTGATTTCGCCTTCTTTCAATGTGCGTACCAGGTTTTCAAGCTTTTTGCGGGTTTCGTAAAGGAAATGGCTTTCCTTTTTGTTTTCCATGACTTTCAGGTCGTGCTCACGCTGGCGGATGTTTATCTCATGCTGCTTGTTCCGCAGTATCCTTTCTTCGATTTCTTCATCTTTCTTCTGGTATTCCCTGAGCATTTTATCCAGTTCTGAATGTTTCTGGTTCAATCCTTTGATGAGTGAAGAAATGTCGGCCTGTTCAGTTGCAATGTAATTCTTTGCCTTTTCTACGATTGCATCTGGAAGTCCGGAGCGCTTTGCAATGTCCAGTGCATGGCTTTCTCCAGGAATTCCCATCATGAGTCTGTACGTAGGGCGCAGTGTGTTTCCGTCAAATTCAACGCTGGCGTTTATACAGGCCGGGTGGGTGTAGCCGTAATTCTTGAGGATTCCGTGATGGGTGGTTACAAGTACGAATGAACCTTTTTCTATGAGTTCGTCCAATGCTGCCATTGCAATTGCAGAACCTTCCTGCGGGTCTGTGCCGCTTCCAAGTTCGTCAAGGAGTACCAGGCTTTTTTTGCCTGCACCCTTCAATGCGGTTGCAATGTTCTTCATGTGGCCGCTGAATGTGGAAAGGCTTTCGTCCAGGGACTGTTCATCACCTATGTCTGCAAATACACTGTCAAAGCATGGAAGCCTTGTTCCTTCTGCGGCTGGTACCGGGAAACCTGACTGGTTCAGCATGGCAAAAAGTGCGATTGTCTTTAATGTGACGGTCTTGCCGCCTGTGTTCGGCCCTGTGATTATGAGGATTCTTTTTCCGCTTATGAAGTGCACGTCAACCGGAACTGCCCGTTCTTTTAAAAGCGGATGCCTTGCCTGAAGGAGCAGGGGAGGGTCAACTGTTTCAAAAGTGGATCCCTGCTTTTCGTCACCACAGGAAAGGGCATAGGTGCAGTTGTTTTCCATGCCCCATCTGGCGACGGCTTGCGTCATGTCCATCATTATCATTTCCGGATGGGATTCCTCAAATGCGTCTGCATAAGGCGCTAGTCTGGCAGTAAGTTCCGTAAATACCTTGCGCACTGCCTGTTCAAGCTTGAATTCTTCCTGGATAAGGTCATTGTTGCGCCGTACTATTTCTTCCGGTTCAATGAAGACGGTGTGTCCGCTCTGGGAAACTTCGTGGATGATTCCCTTTATGCGGCTCCTCTGGCTTGATTTTACGGCAAGAACCTGCCTGTCAGCCTTCAATACCGGAATTGATGATTCCAGTGCAGTGGAAAGGGAAGAGTCTGAAGCGTATTTTTTGATTGTACTTTCAATGTCACGCCTTATGGCTGCAATGTTCCTTTTTATTTCCCTTATTTCCGGCAGGTCCCGCAGTTCCCCGGATGCATCGATTATGCGGAATATCTCGTCAGAAGCACCGCTCAGGTCAGGAAGTTTTTCTACATGCTGTACGAGCCTTTTCAAGTTCAGTTCTGTCTTTGCTGAATGTATGGCAGCAGAAACATCCTTTTGTACGTTGCAGAAAATTCCCAATGCGTAAGCTTGTGATGCTGTAAGTGTTGCCCCTTCTGTCCTGATGATTGAAAAAAGTTTCTTTACCGGATCAAATCCGTGGAGTGAAATGTTTTTCTGTGAATTGAAACATGCCGTCCATTCCCGGCTTGTCTTCTTGAGCCTGTCGTAATCCCTGAAGTCTGAATATGGCTCCCTCTGTAAAAACTTTTCTTTTCCTTCCTGACTGACACAATATTCTGCTATTGAATCCCGTATCCTGTAATAGTCAAGTTCAGAAAGTGTCTTTCTGTTCATAAAATCCTTCCCATGAAAACACCTGCGTCAGTCTTTCCAGTTTCCTGTCCTGATTTCTTCAGAAATGCGCTGCCAGCTTTCGTAGCGGTCCTCCGTAATCTTTCCTGAATAGACGGCTTCCAGAATCTTGCATCCCGGTTCACCGGTATGGGTGCATGACATTCCGAATGTGCACTGGCCTATGAGCGGCTTGAATTCCCTGAAGTAAAGTGCAACGTCTTTCCATGGTATTTCGTCAAGCATGAAACGGCGTATTCCCGGCGTGTCGATTATTGAAGCCGTCCTGCCCTTTATTCCGCCTGTCAGCGATTCATTCAGCTGGAGGTGCAGCAGTGTTCCTTTTGTTGTAGTGTGCTGGCCTCTTCCGTATTTCTTGGAGAGGCTTCCTGTTTTTAAAATGCATGAATTGTCAAGTACGTTTACAAGGCTTGATTTTCCGACACCGGATTGTCCCACGAATGCACTTTTCTTATTTTCCAGAAGTTCTGCAAAATCCATGAGGCCTTCGCCTGTCTTTGCTGAAATGCGCAGTACCTTATATCCCAGATCTTCCCATGTGGTAAGCCGTTCCTGAAAGTCAGGATCCTGGGCGGCAGGCAGGTCATATTTATTTACGACTATTACCGGTTCAATATCCTGGTAGTCAGCCTGAATCAGTTCCCTGTCGATGAAACGGGGCCTGAACGGAGGTTCGTCCGGAGTCGTTACCAGAATGAGGTAGTCAAGGTTTGAGGCAAGAAGCTGCGGTGCACGGCCCTTTACATTCCAGCGGAGGAATGTATTTTTCCGTGGAAGGAGTTCCGTAATCTGTCCCTTTTCTTCATTAAGCGGATCACCTTCGATTTCTACTTCATCACCGGGGGCAAGGGGATTGTAGTATTCCCGGTCTGTCTTGATTTTCTTTCCTTTGATTGAGCAGGTGCGGGTGGTTCCGTCGCTACATTCAACTTCAAAAAAATTGTTGGTTCCTGCCAGTACGATTCCATGCATTCTTTAATTATGTCTGTAAATTATGCGGTTGTCAATTTAGGTATTGCAAAGACCGGTGTTCTATGAAAAAAAAGCATAGTCTGCAAAAAGTATCGTTAAAGAAAACATTGAAAAACGGGTCCTGGCGGCGGAAAAAAAATAAAGATTTTTTTAAATTTTTGCCTTTCTGTTATTGACAAAAAAACAGCAGTTCTATATATTATAAACATAAGCCATTCCCCGATTGTGTAATGGTAGCACCTCAGATTCTGGTTCTGATTGTGGGGGTTCGAATCCTCCTTGGGGAAATAAAGAAAGCTGACTGATTGGTCAGCTTTTGTTTTTTCTGGTCCCTTCGTCTATCGGTTTAGGACGAGAGATTCTCAATCTCTAAAGACGGGTTCGACTCCCGTAGGGACCGTAAGTATTTCTGTATTTTATATGCCTGATAAAGATTCCCCTGTGTGCCTTTGAGCTGTGCAGGGGATTTTTTTTATTTCCTTTTAACTTAACCAAGAGCCACGTCAAGAATCATCATGACAATGAAGCCTAGCCCGAATCCCGCACTTCCTGCGTTGGAATGTTCACCTTCAGAGGCTTCCGGGATAAGTTCTTCTACTACGACAAAAAGCATTGCTCCTGCTGCGAATGAAAGCAGATAGGGTAGTACAGGTACCAGAAGCCGCGAAAGAAGTATCGTGATGAATGCTGCGGCAGGTTCAACGATGCCGGACAGCATGCCGTATGAAAATGCCTTTGCTTTTGATCCGCCGGAAGACTTCAATGGAAGGGAAATGATGGCACCTTCCGGGAAATTCTGTATGGCGATTCCTATTGAAAGGGATATGGCGGCGGCAAGCGGGATTGTGCCGTTTTGTAAAAATCCGGCTGCTGCGACTCCTACAGCCATTCCTTCCGGGATGTTGTGGAGCGTGACAGCCAGTACCAGCATTGCGGTTTTCTGCAGCTGGCTTTTTGGTCCATCGGCTGTTCCGGCATTTAAATGCAGGTGGGGAATGATTTTATCCAGCAGGAACAGGAAGCCCATTCCAAGTGCAATTCCTATGGCTGCCGGAATGAATGCAAGCCGTCCCATGTGGGAGGATCTTTCAATGGATGGAATGATGAGCGACCATACTGAGGCTGCCACCATTACTCCGGAAGCAAATCCAAGAAGGGTTTTCTGCAGCCCGGCCTTCATTTCGTTTTTCATAAAGAAGACGCAGGCAGCTCCTAATGCGGTTCCTGCAAACGGAACTGCAAGAATCAGTATGGTACTTACTGTGTTATCCAAAACTTCCTCCCATATTACCTTTTGCTTACTTTCTTCAGAGGTCGGCGAAAGTGTATTCCCGCTGCCAGCTTACGGTTTCACCTGGCTTTGCAGTGAATGTGGTAAAAAGTTCAGGGCTTAAGGCTCCTTCATGTCCCCACATGTCGCTTCCTGTTGCCGTAAATGAATCTGTTTCTGAAAACTGGAATCCGTCTTTTGTGTCTTTTACGGTCCAGCTGGCTTTTGTTCCTTCAAATCCGTCTTTCCGTGCCTGCCAGATTCCTCCAAGGAAGAATTCCTTATCAGGAACTGCTGTAATTCCGATGCCTCCGTCCTTAAGTTCAAGGATTCCGTCTGTGTTTACATTTTCTGCAAGCTTTGCCGGATCAAATTTCCATGGAAGTTCAATTTTCAGGTGGGGACCGGTTTTGTGCTGTCCCGGCTGAAGGAAATTGTGCACGTATTCTGTTGTGGAAAGCGTCTTCGTACCGGTGTTTTCCAGCCTGTAATCAATGGTGAGCCTGTTTTCTTTTATGGAAAAAGTCTTTGTGTAATGGTACCCGTATCCGTTCCTTATCCCTGAATCACATTCAAAGACTGCCTTTGATTCACTGGCTTCTGACTTAAAGTCAAGTTTTTCCAGTTCATACTGGGTAAAGAAGAAATACGGCTTTGAGTCTTTCCGGAGCCATCCGGTACCGATTTTCGGGAAGAATCCGCCTTCGGGAACTTCGTCATAACCAATGCAGTCTTTTATGCCGAATTCGTTGTGGAGTCCCCTTCCGAAAATGGCAGGATTCCTGAATTCAGGGAGTTTTTCTTCTGAAAGCACCGGAATTCCTTTGTAGTAAATCTGGATTACGGTTCCGTTCCAGTCAAAGCGGCTTCCTGTGTATTTTTCACCCGGAAGTTCAATTTCTACTTTTAATAAATTATTTTTCAGTGTATATGCCATGATTCCATTATATTAATGGGAACTGCTGAAAATTGCAATTTTCATTATGTCCTTAAATGCCTGTTTTCCAAGTAAAAGGTTTACTGTGGAAATAAAAGCTGTACTTCAAAAATCTTCAAATATATTGAATGTTTTTTGTGAAAATGAAATAATGGATAAAACTTTCCGGAATTAGTATTTCGGTAAGTATCATATAAAAAAGGAGTCTGATTATGACAGTTATTAGAGGTGCGCTCACTGCTCTTGTCACACCAATGAATGAAGATGAATCGATTGATTACGATGGGTTCCGTAAACTTGTCAAATCTCAGCTGGAAGGTGGAATTGACGGTATCCTTCCATTGGGAACAACTGCAGAAACTCCGACTTTGACAGAAGATGAAGAAGATGAACTGATTAAAATTGCTTTTGAAGAAGTCAGAGCTTTTGAAAAGGCAAAAAATAAAAAAATTAAAATCGTCCTTGGTGCCGGTTCAAACTGTACAAGGGATGCCGTACGTTATTGCGAAAGGGCAAAAGCAGTTGGTGCTGATGCAGCCCTGGTTGTGACACCATATTACAACAAGCCGAGTGCAGAAGGCATCTTCCGCCATTTTGAGGCTGTTTCAAAAGTGGGAATTCCTATTGTCGTATACAATATCCAGGGACGTACTGGTGTAAATATTGATACTGCAACCCTGGCCCGCATTGCAGACCTTCCGAATATCTGCGGTGTTAAGGAAGCCAGCGGAAACATAAACCAGATGATGGACGTAATCCTTAAGGTTAAGGCTAAGCATCCTGATTTTGCAGTAATTTCCGGAGATGACGGACTTACACTTCCGCTGACTGCTGCTGGCGGCGACGGTGTGTTCAGTGTCGTTTCAAACTTTACACCGGCTCTTGTTACGGAAATGACACATGCAGCCCTTGATGGTGATTTTGAAACTGCACGCAAACTCCACTACAGGCTCCTTCCTTTCTTTAAGGCAGCTTTCGTAGATGGAAACCCTGGCTCAATAAAATATGCCATGAGTGTAAGGGGAATGTGCAAGCCTTGCGTACGCCTTCCACTGGCGGAAGTTAAGGAAAGTGCAAAGAAAGTAATTGAAGATGCATTGAAGGAATGCAATCTTTAGAAAGTGACAGGCATCTTGAAAAGATACGGGTGCCTTTATATTCATAATTGGAGTAATGAAAAATGGCAGGAAAGATAAAGGTAGGTGTTTTAGGCGCAACAGGAATGGTAGGACAGCGCTATATCAAGTTGCTGGAAGATCATCCTTGGTTTGAAGTAACTTATGTTGCAGCATCTCCACGTTCAGCAGGTCAGCTTTACAAGGATGCAGTTGCAAACCGCTGGCTCATTGGTGCTGAAATTCCGGCAGGTGTCCAGAACCTTATGGTAGAAGATGCAAATCTTGCAGAAAAGGCAATCGGCAGGTGTCAGTTCGTATTCTCTGCCCTTGAACTTCCAAAAAAGGAAGACATCAAGAATCTTGAAGCAGCTTATGCTGCAGAGGGAATCCCTGTAGTTTCCAATGCTTCTGCAAACCGCTGGACAGAAGATGTTCCAATGCTGGTTCCGGAAATCAACTACTCTCATCTTGATGTAATTGCTGACCAGAAGAAGCATCACGGCTGGGACAAGGGATTTATTGCAGTTAAGCCTAACTGTTCCCTCCAGACATACATGATGCCGATTCATGCCCTTATTCAGGCTGGATACGAAATCAAGAGGATGGTTGTAACAACACTTCAGGCTACTTCCGGTGCCGGTTATCCTGGTGTTCCTTCATTTGACATGATTGACAACATAGTTCCATACATTGGCGGCGAAGAAGAAAAGACAGAAAAAGAATGCCTTAAGATCCTGGGAACTGTAAAGGACGGAAAGATTGAAAATGCTGCAGGTCCGGTCGTTTCTTCAACATGTACACGCGTTCCTGTAATTGACGGACACACGGCATGTGTATCCCTTGAATTTGGTGAAAAGAAGCCAAGTATGGAAGAAATCGAAAAAATCTGGACTTCTTATACATCGGTTCCACAGGAACTGAAGCTTCCTAGTGCACCGGAACATCCAATCGTTGTCCGCCATGAAGAAAACCGTCCGCAGCCACGCCGCGACCGTGAAACAGAAAAGGGAATGGCATGTGTAATCGGACGCCTCCGTCCATGTAACGTATTTGACATCAAGTTTGTTGCCTTGAGCCACAACACAAAGCGTGGTGCTGCTCTCGGTGGCATCCTGAATGCAGAACTTCTTAAAGCTAAGGGATATTTCGACAATCTCTAGGCTGCTGAACGGGTTTTGCGAAACGGAACCCGGTAAGCAGTTGAGATGATTCTTTGACAGCTTGTAGTTGCAGCGGTTTTCCAAGGCAGTGCGGCATTTTTGTAGAACTGCTATGGACATAACCGGAAGAAAGGCGTTATCGTTTTACGGTAGCGCTTTTTTTTTGGAACCTTTGAAAATTGCAATTTTCTGAGGTAACTTTGAAAAACTCGCAGGCATCTCGAAAAAGTATTTTTTAGAGATGTCCTTATATGATGCACAAATGGACATTTATGAAGACGCAGGAGGAGTGACAATGACACCGTATATTCACAAAGTTAATTATTATGAAACGGATAAGATGGCAATTACCCATCATTCAAATTACATCCGCTTTATGGAAGAAGCCAGGGTTGATTTTTTAAGCCAGATTGGTTTTCCTTTTGACAAGATTGAAACCCAGGGGATTGTAAGTCCCGTAATCAGGATTGAATATAATTACAGGAAGACTACGACTTTTGCTGACGTCATATCAATTGACGTGAAGGTTGAAAAACTTTCTCCTGTAAAGCTGTGCCTTGCATATACCCTTACTTGTAACGGCGAAGTATGCGGCCTTGGAAAATCCGAGCACTGCTTCCTGAACATGGAAGGACGTCCTGTAATCGTGGAAAAAGAGCATCCTGACTTTTTCAAGGCTTTAAAAGATTCCATGGCTGGATAAATCCTCCAGGCCTGGATTAATCAGGCGCCGGGCATGAAAAAAGCTTCCAGGAGTTGGCGCAGATAGGGAGCGACGGCAACGCCGGCAAAACTCACGAGGTGAGTTTTGAGCGAGTCTCCGAGAAGCTGTGCTTCGAAGGCCCCAGGAGCGACGGCAACGCCGGCAAAACTCACGAGGTGAGTTTTGAGCGAGTCTCCGAGAAGCTGTGCTTCGAAGGTGTAGTTGCCTAAGGGGGAACCATTGGGGATACATGGTTCCTGTTTTCCAGTACAGGAACCTGATCTTCTTTCCGTCGCTGGGACCCGCTTTTTTCTTAGTAAAATGCAGATTTTCAGCAACACTTTTTACGGATATTGCCTTGTGTGATGTGTTTTCAGGGCCTGCAGGCTCAGGTCACTTAAAACGGGGCATCTGGAAAAATGTTTTTTGAGATGCCCTTGTGTCTCTAAATTCCGGCGCCGTTTGTTTCAATTACATTCTTGTACCAGTATGCGCTGTCTTTCGGCGTACGTACCTGGGTTTCGTAATCTACATAAACCATGCCGAACCTTTCTTCGTAGCCTCTTGCCCATTCAAAATTGTCCATCAATGACCAGTGGAAGTAGCCCCGGATGTCGGCTCCGGCTTCTATCGCCTTTCCCAGTTCCTTTAAGTAGCGGTGGGTAAAGTCAATGCGCTGAGGGTCATGGCATTTTCCGTCCAATGAGATTACATCTGCCCCGGAAAGTCCGTTTTCGCTGATGTATACAGGCTTCTTGTAGCGTTCATTTATGAAGCGTGTAAAGTAATTCATTGAGCGTGGTGTGATAGGCCATTTTGCAGCTGTAATCGGGTAGCCCTGTGCAAAGCGCTGTATGCTGAATCCCTGGGACTTGTCTTCTTCAGCTGTCGGAGCACAGATGGCAGGCCCCTGGTAAATGTTCTGTGCATGGAAATCCAGAGGTTCTGAAATAATCTTCATATCGCCGTCAAGAATCTGCGGCATGTCTTTTCCGAATGTTTCATGTGCACCTTCAGGATAGTGTCCCAGATAAACCGGGTCACACCAGTATGTAAGGCTGTCCCCCATATAACGGCCGGAACCTTTCCTTGGTGCATAATATTCAGGATGGGCTTCGTATACTGTGACGGCTTTCCTGAATGCCTCAATATCTTCCTGTGAGTCACTTGCCGGAAATGGTGCTGCACCACAGTGGGCAAAGCCAATCCGTGAACCCGAAGGAGTATTCTGACGGAGTACTTTTGCCATTGTACCCTGGGTAAGGAGCAGGTTGTGGGTTACATTAAGGAGTTCCTTTTGTGAAACTTTAAGTCCGGGAGCCATCCAGCTGTCATATCCGCCGAGCACGCAAGGCATTTCGTTGATGGTAAAGAAATTCTTAACCCTGTCGCCGTATTTCTTAGCTATGAGTTCGGTATAATCTGCTGCCCAGTACATTATTTCACGGTTGCGCCATCCGCCCCTGTGTTCCAGTTCCATAGGAAGATCCCAGTGGAAGAGCGTCATCCATGGTGTGATTCCTTTTTCAAGGAGTCCGTCAATGAGCCGGTCGTAGAAATCAAGCCCCTTCTGGTTTACGGTTCCTTTTACTGCTTCCGGACCATATGCGCTCTGATAGTTCAATATCCTTGGCCATGCAACGGAAAAACGGTAATTCTTTATTCCAAGGTCGGCAAGAAGCTGTATGTCCTCTTTCTGGTGATGGTAATGGTCACATGCAATGTCGCCGGTGTAACCGTCCCTTGTCTTACCTTTTTCATGACTGAATGCATCCCACACTGACGGCTGCCTTCCGTCTTCTTCTGCGGCTCCTTCTATCTGATAGCTGGCTGTGGCAGCACCCCATACAAAATCCTTAGGGAAATTCATATTTCCTCCCGTGTTGACTTTTTATGCACATCCGTAATGTAACGGGAATGTGCAGTTGATGTTTAAGTTTGCAACGGAAATATAGCATAATGCATGATTTATTTATAGAAGGAAATCAGGTGCTTTTCAAAAATTATTTGAATATGAATGCCCCTTTGTGGTAAACTGATTCTTGAAAACTGATTTTACAGGAGTTAATATGAGTTCTAATTTTCCACTGACACATGCTCAGCTTTCTGAGCTGATCAAGAAGTTTCCTACGCCATTTTATATTTATGACGAAAAGGCAATCCGTGAAAACATGCAGCGCTTTACAAAAGCGTTCAGCATTTTTCCTGTTTTCAGGGAACATTTTGCCGTAAAGGCATGTCCTAATCCTTACCTTCTTAAAGTTCTTAAAGATGAGGGCTGTGGTGCTGACTGTTCAAGCCTTCCGGAACTCATGCTTTCTGAACTTTCCGGAATCAAGGGGAATCATGTGATTTTTACTTCAAATGAAACTCCTGCTTCTGAATATGTATACGCATATGAACATGGAAACATCATCAACCTTGACGACATTACCCATATTGACTTCCTTAAGAATGCCCTGGGCGGTAAACTTCCTGAAACAATCTGCTTCCGTTATAATCCTGGAACGGAAAAGACAGGCTGCAATTCCATCATCGGAAAGCCGGAAGAAGCAAAGTACGGACTCACCCGCGCCCAGATTCTTGAAGCATATTCAATCTGCAAGAAAGAAGGCGTAAAGCATTTCGGACTCCATACGATGGTTGCTTCCAATGAACTGAACCCCGCATTCTTTGTTGATACTGCAAAACTCCTTTTTGAACTTTGTGCAGAAATCAAGGAAAAGTGCGGTGTACGCATTGAATTCGTTGACCTTGGCGGTGGTCTCGGCATTCCTTATAAGCCTGAACAGAAGGCAGTTGACTACGATGAAGTTGCAAAGGGCATCCGTGCCGAATATGACAGGGTTGTAGTTCCTGCCGGACTTGATCCTCTTGAAATTTACTGGGAATGCGGCCGTCCTATTACAGGTCCGTATGGATGGCTTGTTACAACTGCAATCCACCAGAAGCACATTTACCGCGAATACATTGCCGTTGACTCATGCATGGCTGACCTTATGAGGCCTGGCATGTATGGTTCATACCATGAAGTTACAGTAAGCGGCAAAGAAGATGCACCAAAGACTGAAGTTTACGATGTTGTAGGTTCACTCTGTGAAAACTGCGACAAATTTGCCGTCCAGCGTCCGCTTCCAAAAATCGACATGGGCGATTATGTAATCATCCACGATGCCGGTGCCCACGGACGTGCAATGGGATTCAACTATAACGGCAAGCTCCGCTGTGGTGAAATCCTCATGCGTCCTGATGGAACATTCAAGGAAATCCGCCGCCGCGAAACAATCGACGACCTTTTTGCAACCTTGGATCTTGATGGAGTAAAGGAATTTAATTGAGTTCTGTAAAGAATGTCAATCTTGTAAAAGGCATTTTCTGCATAGTGTTTTCGGCATTCTGTTTTGCCCTGATGGGTGTCTTTGTGCGCCTTTCAGGGGATGTGCCGTTCATGCAGAAGGGCTTTTTCAGGAATATTGTTGCATTGGTCATTGCTTCCTGCATCCTTTTTAAAGAACGTGGAAGCATCAACATACCTGCCGGGGCTTTGAAATACCTTTTCATAAGGTCTGCTGCAGGCTCCTTCGGCATATTCGGGAATTTTTATGCCATTGACAGGATCAATATTGCGGATGCTGCCATATTGAATAAAATGTCACCGTTTTTTGCCGTCATATTCAGTTACCTTATCCTTGGTGAAAAAATTGCGCCGGTTCCCTTTATCGCTGTAATGGTTGCTTTTGGCGGTGCCATGTGCGTCATAAAACCCGGCATCCATATACTGGAGTCACTGCCGGCACTGGTGGGATTCCTTGGGGGAATGGGGGCAGGAATTGCGTATGCCTGTGTCCGTAAGCTTGGTTCCATGAAAATGACCGGATCCCTGATTGTGGTTTTCTTTTCAGCATTTTCGACGCTGGTTTCCATTCCTTTCTTTATATTTGATTTTTCCCCAATGACATTGAGGCAGGTCCTGCTTTTGTGCGGTGCCGGTGCAGCTGCAGCCGGAGGACAGTTCGGCATTACGTATGCATATTACAATGCTCCTGCCAGAGATATTTCCATCTATGATTATTCACAGATTATTTTTTCTGCCCTGCTGGGATATGTCCTTTTTGGCCAGATTCCGGATTTACTGAGTTTTACGGGATATTCAGTAATCATAATGATGGCTGTCCTTGTTTTTGTTTACAATAAAAGAACAAACTAGAAACGAATAACCGGGAAACTTCTGAAAACCGGATTTCCAGAGGTTCCCTTAATTTGGAGGAATATGAAAGTAAAACGCTTGCTGGTCACTTTGCTGGCCTTGTTTTTCCTTGCCCCGGTTCATGCCGGTCAGAAGATTGCGCCGGGAGTCACCTGCTACAGGCTTGATAACGGCCTTACACTTTTCGTTGCCGAAAAACATACGGTTCCCCTTGTTTACATTGAAATAGCAGTAAGGGCAGGGGCTGTCACCCAGAGCGAAAAAAGTGCGGGTATTTTCCATCTTTATGAACACATGATGTTCAAGGGAAACAGTCTTTATAAAGATGAGGCTGCCGTGCAGAAGGCCCTTTCTGACCTTGGTGTTGCTTCGTGGAACGGTACTACTGGTGTCCAGTGTGTGAATTATTTCTTTACGATTCCATCTGCAAAATTAAAGGACGGCCTTGAATTCTGGAATGCTGCAATCCGTGAACCGCTTATGGATGAAGCTGAATTTGAAACCGAAAAGAAAGTCGTGGTTTCAGAAATCAACGGAACCGTAAAAAATCCGGGCCGCATACTTACGTCATATTTTTCAAAGACACTGTTTCCTGATGCACCATGGCAGCTTGATCCTTCAGGTTCTGAAGAGTCCGTAATGAGTGCTACTGTGGATGAATTAAGGGAAATGCAGGCCCGTTACTATGTGCCGGATAATGCGGCCCTTTTTGTCGGCGGCGATGTAAATCCTGGAGAAGTGTTCCGGCTTGTCAATTCAATCTACGGAAGCTGGAAAAAGGGCAGCGGTTCCTATGATGCTGATTCGGTATTCCAGAATCCTGCTCCATTTGATGAACCGCGGTTATGCGTAATGCCTTACGAAAAGCTTTCCGGTGATTATGCCCAGGTTTCCGTAAGGTTCCGTGGTCCGGATTCGGATGTGGATATTGATTCAACTTATGCAGCGGACCTTCTGGGGTTCTACCTTGACAATCCTTCATCATCGTATAAACAGATGGCTGTGAATAATCCGGTGTTTAAAATTCCTGCAGAAGATTATCTCTGGGAAAATTACGGAACCCACCGCCGTATAGGTGTAGTGGAATTCGGGGCAGTAATGCTTTCTCCTGAGGAAGATATGGCAGGAAGGGCAAAGGAATTCCTTTCTTTCATACAGAAAAATGTGGTGGAGGATACGTTCCTTTCTGCCCGTGAAATAATCCCGAAGAAGGATCTGGCTGTAATCCTCCAGCACCAGAAGGACAGCCGCATGCTGGAAACTGAAACTGCAAACGGAATACTTTCTTCATTGCGTTTCTGGTGGACTGATGCCGGTGTTGACTATTATCTTTCTTATCCAAAGAAGCTTGGTAAGGTAAAGACAAAGGACATAAAGGATTTCCTGAAAAAATATGTGGCAGGAAAAAATCCGGTTGTCATGGTCCTTATAAATCCTGCTTTATATGAGGCACAGAAAGAAGAATTTACAAAAGCCGGCTTTACTGAAGTAAAAGAAGAAAATGCATTTTGGTGGAGCAGATGATGAATAAGAAAATATTGAACGGATTTTTAGTTTTTTTACTGCTGGCTGTTTTCCAGAATGTGTGTGCCGCAAAGACATCGGACGGAAAACTTAAGGTTTATGCACTTTCAAACGGAATTCCAGTGTATGTATCTTCAATGCCCCAGAATAATGTGGATGCTGTCTTTATAGTTGTAAAAGGCGGAAGCCTCCTTCTTCCTCCTGAAAAATCAGGTCTGGAATCTGCCCTTTTCAGCATGATGAAGCAGGAAACTGCAGAATATTCCCGGGAAGAAATACAGCAGCTTGAATATAAGACCAGGTCTTCTGCCGTAAGTTATTCAATTTACTGCGGTTCCGTATTCGGAGTCAGCTGCCTTGACCATTACCTTAATGACATGCTTCCTGTGATGCTGGACGGATTCCTTAATCCTTCATTCAGCGAAAAGGAATACCAGCTCCTTATGAAGGGATACAGCCAGTCAATCCAGGCAATGCAGAATACGCCGGAAAGCCTTCTTGCATATGAAATGAACAGGGCTGTTTACAAAGGACATCCTCTTGAAACTTCATCTTCGGTAACTCCGGCTTCAATCGGAAACATTACGGTTGAGAACATGAAGGAACTGCATGGTAAAATCCTTGATGCAAAAAGGATCAGCGTGGTTGCCGTTGGAAAGATGAATGCAAAGAAGCTTTTAAAGACCCTTGAATCTTCCCTGGGAAAAATCCCGCCGAAGGAAGAAGTCTTTGTGGAGCCGGAAATTCCACAGCTTAAAATTGAAGGTAAACCATTTGTAATGACTCATAAATCTTCTGCCGGTACGGGACATGCTTACAAGGTCTTTGCTTCTGCACCTGTGGACAGTCCTGATTATGTACCTTCCCGCATTGCAGAAGATATGTTTTCACAAATCCTTTTTAATGTGGTACGTGCAAAATATGCGGCCTGTTATACGCCCCAGTCTGTAATTTCAAGTAAGCCGGCTCCTTATGGTTTTACGGCACTTTCAAGACTTTCTGAATTTACACATTTTCCTGAATATGTAAAAGAAGCAGAAGACATAATGGCACAGGGAAAACTGGTTTCGTCATATAAAGACGGTGTGTATGAATATGATTCAATAGAAGACCGCATTGAAGGGTTCAGGAACAGTTACATAAACCAGAAATACCAGAATGTCCAGACGGCATCTGGAATTGCTTCTAAATATGCATCCAGCCTGCTGCAGTTCGGGGATATTCATGCTTCTGATGCCCTTGCTGTTCAGGCGGCCCAGGTCAGCGCAGATGATGTGCTCCGTGTATTCAGAAAGTACTGGCTTGACGGAAACAGCCGTTATTTTGTCATTACAGGACCTGACGAAAGGAGCAGGCTGCCGTTTTAGGAAATGCCTGGAACACGGGGTGCATTGACAAATGCTTTTATAAAATCTACCTTAATAGAAAAATCTTTACAGGCTGGATCTCCGTGGACTTTGCATTCATTCAGAAATTCATACCCATGTATCAGGAAGCTGCCGTCCTTACGCTGAAAATTGCGATGGCCGGCATTCTGCTTTCCATTCTCGTGGGTCTTGTGTGTGCTGTGGTAAGATATGAGAGGATACCTGTATTGCGGGAAATAGCCTGCGTTTATGTAGAACTTTCCCGTAATACGCCTCTGCTTATACAGCTTTTTTTCCTTTATCATGCCCTGCCGAAAGCAGGCGTCATACTTTCTTCACTGCAGTGCTGTATAATCGGGCTGACTTTCCTTGGCGGAAGCTACATGGAAGAGACTTTCCGCAGTGCCCTTGAGACTGTTTCAAAAGTACAGATTGAATCGGGACAGTGCATAGGACTTACAAAGCCCCAGATAATGCGGTATGTAATCCTTCCGCAGGCAGTGAGCGTTTCAGTACCGGGATTTTGTGCAAACATAATGTTCCTCATAAAGGAAACTTCCGTGTTCAGTGCCGTTGCCCTGGCAGACCTTATGTATGTTGCAAAGGACCTTATCGGACTTTATTACAAGACTGATGAAGCCCTTATAATGCTGGTGGCAGCTTATTTCGTGCTTCTTCTTCCTGTAACATTAGCCAGCAGTTATGCTGAAAGGAGGCTCCGTTATGCTCAGTTCGGCAGATAGTGTGATTGCACAGGCATTCGGCGTGCTTTTTATGGGTAAAAATTTTGTACGCCTTATGGCAGGATTGTGGGTTACAATCAGGATTGCCCTTGTTTCAGTAATGTTTTCCATAGTTCTGGGAATCATTTTTGGAATGGTGATGACGGTAAAATCTAAGGCAGTAAAAGCAGTATGCCGGATTTACCTTGAGTTTATGCGCATAATGCCGCAGATGGTCCTTCTTTTCATTGCCTATTTCGGTCTTACAAGGGCTTTCGGCATCCGTCTTTCCGGAGAAGCGGCGGCCCTGCTTGTTTTTACAATGTGGGGGACTGCCGAAATGGGAGACCTGGTGCGGGGTGCCCTTGAATCGGTTCCAAAGCATCAGTACGAAAGCGGAATGGCTATAGGCCTTACCGGCAGGCAGATATTTTTCTATATTATAATTCCCCAGACATTGCGCCGCCTTCTGCCGCTTTCCATGAATCTTATCACACGAATGATAAAGACTACATCCCTTGTGGTTTTCGTCGGCGTCATTGAAGTCGTAAAAGTAGGACAGCAGATTATCGAGGCTAACCGGCTTACGGTTCCGTCGGCATCAATTGCCATATATTCCGTGATTTTCTTTATGTATTTTGCAGTGTGCTACCTTCTTTCATTCTGCGCTTCAGTAATAGAAAAGAATCAGAAAAACGGATGAGGATTGCTTAAAATATCAGGAGGACATGATGGCATTACTTGAAATAAAGAATCTTAAGAAGAAATTTGAAAATAACCATATAATCAACGGCATGGATTTTTCCGTTGAAAAAGGTCAGGTCGTTGTAATCCTGGGGCCTTCAGGCTGTGGAAAGAGTACATTGCTCCGCTGCATTAACGGCCTTGAAAGTATCGAAGAAGGTGAAATCCTCCTTGATGGCGAAGTAATCAGTAACCGCAAGAAGGATATGCATATCATACGCCAGAAAATAGGAATGGTTTTCCAGAGCTATGACCTTTTTCCGCATATGAACGTAATGGAAAACATTCTTCTTGGGCCGATGAAGGCTCAGAAACGCCAGAGGGCAGAAGTGGAAGCAGAAGCTTCGGCATTGCTTGACCGTGTAGGACTTCCGGACAAGAAATATGCATATCCGCGGCAGCTTTCAGGCGGTCAGAAACAGCGTGTCGCCATTGTCCGTGCCTTGTGCATGCATCCGGAAATCATGCTTTTTGATGAAGTCACGGCAGCCCTTGATCCTGAAATGGTCCGGGAAGTCCTTGACGTAATGATGGATCTGGCAGACCAGGGAAAGACAATGCTTATTGTTACACACCAGATGCGTTTTGCCCGGGCTGTTGCAGACCGTATCATTTTTGTTGATTCCGGAAAAATCCTTGAAGACTGTGATCCTGAAACTTTCTTTACAAATCCAAAGACTGACAGGGCAAAGGAATTCCTGAACAATTTTGAATTTGAAAGCAGGCATAAAAAAACTTCCGGACAGTAAGGAAGGTAAAAAAGGGGATACCTGTAAAAATAATTCCTGCAGGTTCCCTCTTTGTTCTATGCGCCTTCGAAGCCCAGCTTCTCGGAGACTCGCTAAAATTGCTTCCGCAATTTTCCGGCTTTGCCGTCGCTCCCTACGTAGTTTCCACCACCATGCGATTAATTTTGCCATTAATTCTTCTTAGCCTTTTTCAGCATCTGTTTATAGATCCCGGATCCAGTCCGGGATGACGGGGAAAATCCGGGATGACAAGACTTTAAAACCGACATTCAGGCGATGCAGAATGCATATAAATTGAATCAACACCGTCATTATGAATAAAGATTGAACAAAATTAATGCTGGATTAAACTGACATATTATAAAAAAAAGAGGGACCCTCTTTTTTAGTAAAGTGCGGATGTTTTAGCAACACTTTTTACGGACATAGCCAAATAATATTAAATATTATCCTGTTTTCCTATTGACTTAATAGGTAATTCAGAGTAAATATATCTCATCAGGAAAAACATTTTCATTAATAATAAAACTGGAGGTTATCATGAAAAAATTGTTCAAGACTCTTGCAGCCCTTGTTGTTGCTGCAGCATTCGCCCTTCCTGCATCAGCACTTGGTGCAAAGGATAACACAGGTGCCCGTTCTGTAGAAGAAATAAAAAAGAGCGGAGAAATCATTATTGCCGTATTCAGTGACAAAAAACCGTTTGGTTATGTTGATGAATTCGGTGAATATCAGGGATATGATGTTTACTTTGGAAACCGTATTGCAAAGGATCTCGGTGTAAAGGCAAAATACATTCCGGTAGAAGCTGCAAACCGTGTTGAATACCTTGTTACAGGAAAGGTTGACCTTGTACTTGCAAACTTTACACGCACTCCTGAACGTGCAGAAAAAGTTGATTTTGCGCTTCCTTACATGAAGGTTGCCCTTGGTGTCGTATCTTCTGAAAAGAACCTCATTACAGCTCCTGAACAGCTGAATGGAAAGAACCTTATCGTAAGTAAGGGAACTACAGCGGAAACTTATTTTACAAACAACTATCCGGAAGTAAAACTCCTTAAGTTTGACCAGTACAGCGAAGCCTACAATGCACTTCTTGACGGACGCGGCGCAGGTCTTTCTACTGACAATACTGAAGTCCTTGCATGGGCATTGGAAAATCCGGGCTTTGCAGTGGGAATCGAATCCCTTGGAAGCCTTGATGCAATTGCACCTGCAGTACAGAAGGGGAATGCAGAACTCCTTGATTTCATCAACAGTGAAATCAGGGCTCTTGCAAAGGAAAACTTCTTCCATAAGGCATACGAAGCAACCCTCCGTCCTGTATACGGACCACAGGCAGATGCTGACAGTCTTGTTGTTGAAGGCGGCGAAATGTAAAAAGCACTTCTGGAAACTGTTTTTTCCGGAAGAAAAAAATAATGCCAGTCCCCTGTAAATGCGGCTTTCCTGCCACATCAATGCAGGGGATTTTTTTTTGCCGTCAGGAAACTGCTTTTTTTCCCTTCCATGCCTTTTCCTTCTTGATTCCTCCGTGTTGATTGAAGCCCTGAATTATGCTATAGTTTGTAATCGTCAGAAAAATCCTGTACCATACTGCTTTCATGTTAATGCAAAACGGTAAAAATTGTTTTTTTCTGCTGCGGTATTTTGAGCGGAGGTCATTTTTAATGAAGGTTGCCATTTTTTTCGGTTCAAAGTCCGATACAGACAAGATGAAGAAAGCCGCTGAAGTCCTTAAGGAATTCGGTGTTGACTACAAGGCTTTTATAATTTCTGCCCACCGTGCAGGTGAACTTCTCCACAAGACAGTAAAACAGATAGAATCGGAAGGCTATGAAGTGATTATTGCCGGAGCCGGTCTTGCAGCTGCACTGCCTGGTGTGATTGCCGGGATTACAACGATTCCTGTAATCGGTGTTCCTCTTGAATGTATTTCAGGTAATTCTAATGGTCTTGGCGGAATGGATTCACTCCTTTCCATTGTCCAGATGCCTCCTCAGATTCCGGTTGCGACAGTCGGAATCGGAAATGCAAAGAATGCAGGTTATCTTGCCGTACAGATTCTCGCTGTAAAGTATCCTGAACTTCGTCAGAAGCTTGTGGCATTCAGGAATAAGCTTGCTTCTGATACAGAGGCTAATGGTGGTACAGGAGTTGAATTGTGATTTCCGGTGATTCACTGCTTCCGTCAGATTTTGCATCTGATGACAAACTTCATGATGAATGTGGCGTAATGGGAATTTACCTCAAACGCAATGAAGACGGGTCAATGCCAGATGGCATGTCCGCTGCATCCCTTACATATTTCGGTCTTTATTCCCTCCAGCACCGCGGACAGGAAAGTGCCGGTATTGCAGTATGGGATGGAAACGAAATAAATGTAAAGAAACAGATGGGACTCGTTTCCGATGTATTCAAACCATCCGATCTTGAGTCTCTTTCCGGTTATTCTGCTGTGGGACATGTCCGTTATGCAACTGCCGGTGGAAAATCCGTTGAAAACGCCCAGCCTATGGTTTCTCAGATGAAGCTTGGTACTGTTGCCGTTGCCCATAACGGACAGCTCATAAATTATGAACAGCTCCGTGAAATGCTTGAGGAGACAGGTTCGACTTTTTCTTCCTCAAGTGATACTGAAGTTATCGTAAAGCTTATTGCAAAAAGTTATAAAAAGGGCCTTGAACGGGCACTTACAGATACAATCCAGATGATAAAAGGTTCATTTGCACTGTGCGTCCTTACGGAAAAAGGCCTTATCGGTGCCCGTGACCCTAACGGAATCCGTCCGCTGTGTCTTGGAAAGCTTGATGACGGCTGGGTGCTTGCCAGTGAAAGCTGTGCCATTGATGCCGTAAACGGAACTTTTGTCCGTGACATTCATCCTGGTGAAATCGTAATCATAAATGATGACGGCGTGCTTTCGTTTGAATTCGGTGAAAAGACCAGCAAACGTTCGTGTATTTTTGAATACATTTATTTTGCCCGGCCGGATTCAATCATTGATGAAATCCCGGTACAGACTGCACGCCTTAAAATGGGTGCCGTGCTGGCAAGGGAAAGTTCCGTTCCTGCTGATGTGGTAATCGGCGTACCTGACAGTGGAATCGGTGCTGCCATCGGCTATTCCCGTGAAAGCGGAATTCCTTATGCAATGGGAATCGTAAAGAATAAATATATCGGCCGTACTTTCATTGCTCCTTCTCAGAAAGAGCGTGAAAACATGGTTTTTGTAAAGCTTAATGCCTTGAAATCTGAACTGGATGGAAAGAGGGTAGTCGTAATTGACGATTCCATTGTCCGTGGTACTACCAGCCGCCGTCTTATCCAGATAATCCGCAGGGCAGGAGCAAAAGAAGTTCATTTCAGGGTTTCAAGCCCGCCTGTAAAATATCCATGTTATTTTGGAATCGATACGCCAAGCCGTGCTGAACTGATATCCAGTGCCCATGACGTAGACGAAATCTGTAAGGAAATAGGTGCTGATACGCTGGCATTTATTTCTGCAGAAGGAATGCTTGAAGCACTCCGGGAATGTAATCCTGACCAATACGGTTATTGTAAAGGCTGCTTTACGGGTGAATATCCTATTTCCGTACCTGGTGAGATTAATGGAAAACATGCAGATTAGTTTTCTGCATAAAATGTGAAGAAACCCTCTGGAAACTGCGGTTTTTAGAGGCAACTTTGAAAATGCGGTGTTTTTGGCCTTGTAGTTTCAAGGATGAAAACCGCGGTCATTTCGGAATGGTATTTTCAGAGATGACTTGAAATTATAAAAAAAAGATTTTTTGGAGGAATCATGGGAACTGTTAATTACAAAGAAGCAGGTGTTGATGTTGAAGAAGGTTACCGCGCTGTAAATAAATATAAGGAACATGCAAAGCGTACAGCCATCCCGGGACTTTTGACAGACCTAGGTTCATTCAATGGAATGTTTTCTGTTCCAAAAGGTTTGAAGAATCCTGTAATGGTAAGTGGTACTGACGGTGTCGGTACAAAGCTTGATATTGCATTCAAGATGAAGAAATATGACACAGTCGGAATTGACTGTGTTGCAATGAGTGTGAACGACATCCTTTGTTCTGGTGTCCAGCCGTTGTTCTTCCTTGATTATGTAGCTTGTGGAAAGCTGGAAGCTGATGTTGCTGCTGAACTGGTAAAAGGTGTTGCAGACGGTTGTGTTGAAACAGGCTGTGCACTTCTTGGTGGCGAAACAGCTGAAATGCCTGATTTCTACGATGATGGAAAATATGACCTGGCCGGTTTCGGTGTAGGTGTGGGCGAAAAGTCAGAAATGATTAATGGTGCCAATATTAAGGAAGGCGACGTGCTCATCGGCCTTTCTTCTACTGGTGTACATTCCAACGGTTTCTCACTTGTACGCAGGCTTGTGACTGATTTCAATGCTCCTTTTGTTGTTGATGGAAAAGATACAGGAAAGACGATAGGTGAAGTCCTCCTTACTCCTACACGCATTTATGTAAAGCCGGTAATGGAAGTGCTTGCAAAATTCCGTAAATCCGTACATGGCATGGTTCATGTTACAGGTGGCGGATTCTATGAAAATATTCCACGTATGTATCCAAAGGCCGCAGATGGTAAGAAGCAGCTTATTTCCGTAATCAACCGCGGAAGCTGGGATATTCCTCCTGTATTTGGTGAATTGATTAAACGTGGTGCAGAAGTAGATAAGGTTTACAATACATTCAACATGGGTATCGGTTTCGTACTTGCAGTAAAAGCTTCTGATGCTCCTGCAATCATTGAAATGTTCAATAATAATGCCTCTAAGTATTCTAAACCTGGAATTCCTGATATGAAGGCTTACCGGATTGGCCGCGTTGCAAAAGCAGAAGGCGGAGTAACCGGACAGAAAGATTCTGTATTGTTTGAGGACTAAGATGAATATTGCGGTATTAGTTTCAGGTGGCGGTACTAATCTCCAGGCTTTGATTGATCATGAAGCGGCAGGAAAAGACTGTCCTTATCATATTTCCTGTGTCATGAGTACAAGAAAAGATGCATATGCTGTTGAACGTGCAAAGAAAGCCGGAATTCCGGTGGAACTTGTAGGTCCATATGCAGTTCTTGGTGCGGAAAAAGCAAAAACGGCAAGCCGTGATGAAAAAAGGTTTGCAGTTTCTGACCGCATCCTTGAAAACTGCCGCAAGTTCAACATTGACCTTATTGTCCTTGCCGGCTGTCTTGTGGTTCTTGGTGGACAGATTTGTAAGGATTATGAAAACAGGATCATCAACCTCCATCCTGCACTGCTTCCGAAATTCGGTGGTGAAGGTATGTGGGGAGAAAATGTCCATAAGGCCGTACTTGCAGCTGGAGAAAAAGAAAGCGGATGTACCGTGCATATCGCAGATTCCGGTTGTGACACCGGCCGTATCCTTGTGCAGAAAAAAGTTCCAGTTATGCCTGGTGATACTGTGGAAACTCTTTATGCAAGGATTGCACCAAAAGAAAAAGAGGCAATCATTGAAGGTGTCTGCATGATGGCAGAATGTCTGTAGCCCTGGATTTGACAGCTATTCTTGAAAAGAACCGTCATGAAAAAACGGTTCTTTTTTTTACAGGAGTTCCTGAACTTTTTTATTGATTTTTTATAAAAATATTGACGATTTTCCCAGTATTTTATTATTTTAATAATAAATAGATAAAGGATTGTTTTAATGAGTGATGAACAGACAATGCAGGCTGAATCAGAAACAGTTGTACAGCCTGAAAATCAGAGTGATGTAACAGATCAGACTGCTGGAGCTGCTGCAGAAGATGCACAGCCTGAAATTACCGATGCAGAAAAGATTGAAGCCCTTACAAAGGAAAATGCGGAGCTGAAGGACCAGCTTCTCCGCCGTATTGCAGATTTTGATAATTACCGTAAGCGCATGATTAAGGAAAAACAGGAAGCTTTTGATTATGCAAATACAAATCTCTTAAAGGATCTCCTTGACAGTCTTGATAATTTTGACCGCACTGTTGCAGCAGCTGAAACTGCTGGTGATGCAAAATCAATTGCAGATGGTGTCAAGATGATAAATAAAAGCCTTGTTTCCATGCTTGAGTCAAAGTACAACCTTACCAGCTATGGTAATGCCGGAGATGAGTTCAATCCTGATGAACATGAGGCAATCGGAAGCTGTCCAGGTCCTGTTGCAGTTCCTACATTAAAGGAAGTGTACCTGAAAGGTTATAAACTTAAAGACAGGGTAATCAGAAATGCAAAAGTAATGGTTACAATGCCTGATGGTTCTGTTAATGCTGAAACTTCTGTAACGGAAGAAAATGCTGGTTCCGCAGTGGAATCTGAATAAAATAAATAATGGATAAAGTAGGAAACGCAAGTTTTCGATTCATAGGAGTAAAAGAAAATGGGAAAGATTATTGGTATTGACCTTGGTACAACAAACTCTTGTGTTGCAGTAATGGAAAATGGAGAACCGGTTGTAATCCAGAACTCAGAAGGTGGACGTACAACTCCTTCTATTGTAGGTTTTACAACTAAGGGAGACCGTGTTGTCGGTGCTCCTGCAAAGAACCAGATGGTTACAAATCCGAAGAACACTGTATATTCCGTAAAGCGTCTTATCGGCCACCGTTTTGCAGAACTTCAGGGTGAAGCAACAAAGCTCCCATATACAGTTATTGATAACGGTTCAGACTGCCGTGTGGAAGTAGATGAAGCAGGTTCAAGAAAGCAGTATTCTCCACAGGAAATTTCTGCTTTCATCCTCCAGAAGATGAAGAAGACTGCTGAAGATTATCTTGGCGAAGAAGTTACAGAAGCTGTTATTACAGTTCCAGCATATTTTAATGATGCACAGCGTCAGGCAACAAAAGATGCAGGTAAGATTGCCGGTCTCGATGTAAAGCGCATCATCAATGAACCTACTGCTGCAGCCCTTGCATTCGGTTTCAAGCAGGATCAGTCAAAGGAAAAGACAATTGCCGTTTATGACCTTGGTGGTGGTACATTCGATATTTCCATCCTCCAGCTGGCAGACGGTGTGTTTGAAGTTCTTTCTACAAATGGTGATACACATCTTGGTGGTGATGACTGGGACCGCGTTATTTCCAACTGGCTCATTGCAGAATTCAAGAAAGATACAGGAATTGACCTTTCTGCAGATCCTATGGCTATGCAGCGTCTCCGTGAAGCAGCTGAAAATGCAAAAATCAGTCTTTCAAACCAGACTTCTACAGACATCAACCTTCCGTTCATTACAGCTGATGCAACTGGACCAAAGCACCTTCAGAAGAGCCTGACACGTGCACAGTTTGAACAGATGACAGATGAACTTTTTGAAAGGACAAAGGAACCTTGCAGGAAGGCTCTCGCTGATGCAAAGCTTACTACAGACAAGATTGACGAAGTTCTTCTTGTTGGTGGTTCTTCACGTATGCCGAAAGTTCAGGAAGTCGTAAAGGCTCTCTTTGGTAAGGAAGGAAGCCGTGCAGTTAACCCTGATGAAGCAGTTGCAGTAGGTGCATCAATCCAGGGCGGTATCCTTAACAAGGATGTCAAGCAGGACATCATCCTTCTTGATGTAACTCCGCTTTCTCTTGGTATTGAAACAATGGGCGGCGTTATGACAAAGCTCATCGCCCGCAATACAACTATTCCTACAAAGAAGAGTCAGATTTTCTCTACAGCAGCGGATGGACAGACAGCAGTTTCAATCCACGTACTTCAGGGTGAACGTGAAATGGCAGCCCAGAACCGTACACTTGGAAACTTTGACCTTACAGATATTCCAGCAGCTCCTCGTGGAGTTCCACAGATTGAAGTTACATTTGACATCGATGCTAACGGTATCGTTCATGTTTCTGCCAAGGATCTTGGAACTGGAAAGGAACAGCACATCCAGATTACTTCTTCTTCAGGATTGAGCGAAGAAGAAATCAACAAGATGGTTAAGGATGCAGAAGCTAATGCAGCTGCTGATAAAGAAAAGCGTGAAGCTGTAGATGCCAAAAACGAAGGTGATACTCTTGTTTACCAGACTGAAAAGACACTTAAAGATGTTGGTGACAAGATTTCCGGTGCAGACAAGCAGAAGATTGAAGATGCAGTTGCAGCCCTCAAGAAGGCACTTGAATCTGACAATACAGCAGACATTAAGGCTAAGACAGAAGAATTGAAGCAGGCTTCTTATAAGATGGCTGAAGAAATGTATAAGCAGCAGGCAGCTCAGAATGGTGGTGCAGGTGCACAGCCTGGAGCAGATGCTGGTGCTGGTGCTTCTGCCGGGGCAGGAAAAACTTCTGGATTCGACAAGGGATCTGCAGAAGATGTTGATTATGAAGTTCATGACGACAAATAATTAAGGTAACTTTGAAAATGCTGTGTTTAGTCCTTATAATTTTAAGGATGAAAGCAGCAGGCATCTTTAAAAAGTTTTTTTAGAGATGTCCTTGGTAATGTTTCTTAATGTACTTGAAGAACTACCCCGGAAATTTCACCGGGGTAACTTCATTTATGAATATAAGGTTCTGGAATTATGGCAAAACGTGATTATTATGAAGTGCTTGGTGTTGAAAAAGGCGCCTCTACAGATGATATAAAGAAAGGCTACAGAAAACTGGCTGTAAAATATCATCCTGACCGAAATCCTGGTGATAAGGAAGCAGAAGAAAAATTTAAGGAAGCAACTGAAGCTTACGAAGTTCTTTCTGATGAAAAAAAGCGTTCAATTTATGACCAGTATGGATTTGCCGGTTTAGATGGTATGGGTGGCGGTGGCGGTGCCCAGTATTCTCATGCGTTTAATGATTTTGCAGATCTTTTTGGCGGCATGGGCGGCGGTTTCAGTGATATTTTTGAAGGAATGTTCGGTGGCGGCCGTTCATCCCGATCACGTTCTGAATCAGGCGATGGTGCTTCCCTAAGGTATGATCTTGAAATTTCATTTAAGGATGCTGTTTACGGAACTAAGCAGGAAGTCAGGTTCACGCACAATGCAGCATGTTCTTCATGTGGCGGTACTGGATGTGCTCCTGGGGCAAGCCGTAAGACATGCCGTACATGTAACGGTATGGGACAGGTAAGACGTAGTGCAGGTTTCTTTGCAGTTCAGCAGACATGTCCTGAATGCTCAGGTTCCGGAAAGGTAATTGATAATCCTTGTAAGGCATGCCGTGGTTCTGGTTATGAACAGGAATCTAAGCGTGTTACAATCAATATTCCAGCTGGTGTTGAAGATGGCCGCCGCATTGTAATCCCGAATCAGGGTGATGCAGGCCGTAACGGTGGACGTAATGGCGATCTGGTCATTGTGGTGCATGTGGCAGACCACCAGTATTTTGAAAGGGATGGACAGGATCTTTACTGTGTAGTTCCTATTTCAATGACGCAGGCGGCCCTTGGTGCTGTTATTTCCATCAAAGCTTTGGATGATTCAAAAATCCAGGTTTCAATTCCTGCTGGAAGTGAAAATGGAAAACTCCTCCGCATAAAAGGGGAGGGCGTACAGTGTTCCGGTAGTACAAGGAAAGGTGACCTTTACATCAAGCTTATGGTACAGATTCCTTCAAAACTTAATTCCCAGCAGAAAAAGCTGCTGGAAGCATTTGCGGAAGCTGAAAATGCAACCAAGGAACCTCAGATGATTCCTCTTTCAAAGCTGTAATTTCTTTTCATAAAAACCTCTGCGGCAGTTTTGCTGCGGGGTTTTTTTTGATGGACATATCTCCGGAAACCAGATTTCATGGCCGGCTTCAGGAGATATTTTAAACTCCTGTTTTGTCATGTTTCACCTGTTTTTTCATTTCAGTTAATTTTTGCATAGCAACAGTTCCGGATTCCTTTGCCCTTTTTCTAAAAAATCTCCATATCTTCAAGAAAGTGTGTTTTTTTTACCCAAATCTGCCGATATATGTAGTATAATACTATCGAATCATTTTTCAGGGGTATATATGCTTAAGAACAAAAAAAGGAATGTTCTGATAGTTTCAGATATTGTTGCAGCATTCTTGTTTATGATTATTTCATATTTCATTCTTCCAAAGGTTACAATCGGCATTGTGCCTGTTTATTTTGTAATCCTTGAATTCATCCTGCTGCTTCTGTGCCTGATTATGAGCTCTTCTTTTTCCAAGCTGGTAAACAGGAATATGGAATTTGTCACCATGAAGATGACTGAGAATGTCTACCTTCATGAATTTATTGAAAAACTCCGTTTCTGTTATTCCCTTGACGATTTTTATGAACTTATCAGGAATGTCCTTGAACTTAAGGCCGACTGTTCTGTTCTTTTTATTGATAGTGAAAAAAAATACATCCTTTACAGTTCTCCGTCTCTGGTCACTTCTTCAAAGGAAACTATCCGTACAATCCAGATGAACTTTACGGAACAGTGGGCAGATGGAATTTATTATTTGAGTGATGCGTATGGTGTTGTTTCCAGCTACCGTAATGCCCGCGGCTTCTTCCTGTGTTCAAACAAATTCCATTTGTTTGTCTTCTGCCGTTATACACGCCTTTTTGATACCGGTATTTATAAGACTCTTTTTGAAGAATACGGACGTTTCAGGAAGCGTGCGGAAACGATTGCAGGACTTTCCGAAATTGCAAACCTTTCTAAAGAATGGGAACAGCTGGCAGAAACACAGCGCCTTTTCCTTCCTCAGAATATGCCTGAAATTCCTCACCTTAAAGTTGCTGCATATTTCAGACCTCTTGTAAATGTTTCCGGTGACTATTACACAGTAATTCCGATTGACAGGCACAAAACCCTGCTTATGCTTGGTGATGTTTCCGGTAAAGGACTTCCGGCTGCCCTTATCATGGGTCTGGTTATGAATACCGTAAAAATCATTGAAGATAAGGAAAATCTTATCGGTATCGTACATGCAATTGATAATGCCATTAAAGGGATGAAGCTGCAGGATAAATATACGGTTCTCTTCATCAGTATCGTTGATACCCAGAAGATGACTATTAAATATGTAAATGCTTCCATGTCTGATCCCCTTATTGTTACCCGCGCGCCTGACGGTTATACAATCAAGCCTCTGACATCCAACTGTGGTGTTGTCGGAATCATTGATATTGATGACATCCATGTTGATGAACAGCGTCTTTTCCGCGATGACCTTATCCTTTTTGCATCTGACGGTGTTTCTGAGGTAATGAATGAAGACGGTGTGGAACTTGGGGATACGGAACTGTATACCCAGACAATCAAGCGTAGTGCTGCTAAACAGCCGCAGGAATTTGTTGATGATATCGTAAACCTTATTTTTGAATATAAGGGTGAAAATAAACTGCATGATGATATTACCATGATGGTTACAAAGGTGGTAGGCTGATGATTTACGTTTTTATAAACCTGATACTTGCAGCATATCTGATATGGTTTTCGCTTAACATTAACACAAAAACAGTCAGAAATGAAAACTCTCTTATCAATATCGTACTCCTTGTTACTGGTGGTGCCATCATTATGGCTGGCACGGTCAGTTCCATCTTGTGGGGACCTGAAAACTTTTCCATATTCCTTGAACATCTTGTTCTGTTCTTTATTGCGCTGATTCTTATTGTAGTGTCGTTCTATTTCCTTTCCTATCTCTCTGAAAAGAACATAGGGGTCCTGAGCGTCCTGCAGTTCATGTTCATTGCCCTTGCATTCTATATTTCCGTATTCAAGATTAAGGTTGTAGATTATACCCGTTTTGAAATTGCAGGTGAACAGATTTTCAGTGGGCTCCTGGCTTCGTATTTCCCTATAACATGGGTCGGCCTGTATTACGGATCTTTTGTGTTCTTTGTCCCTGGTTTCTGTATGCTCCTCATGCTTATGTATACGGAAAATACTGCTTCGAGAATTGCTTTCCAGCGTTCCCTCTGGTATTTAGGATGTATGCTGCTTTCATGGACTGGGCTTATCATGATTATGTCCATTTCCGGAATGCTTCCTATGATGAAGACCCTCATATTCCTTGTCTTTGCACTTATGGCTGCTGTTATGGTCAAATCTGCAACAATGGACAAGATATATGACGTTCCGACGATGATTTCTTCGATTCTGGTACTTGCTGTAAAATTTGCATTACCTGCAATTGTCGGTTCGATTCTTTTTGTAATGCTGCGTCCGATTTATTATACGTCCCATGCATTCTACATAACAATCGTTACTGTTATTACTATCTTCATCATGGAACTGGCGACACTGCTTACAAGTTACGCATCCAAATTTTCAAATTTCCGTTCTGCCCAGTACGATACGGAAGTTGAAAGCGCACTTGCGGAAATGAATTATGAAGGAGAGCAGGTGGAAATCTGTAACCAGCTGCTTAATATCTTCCGGGAAAAAGTAGGCGTGAAAGACATGATGGTACTTATTGACAACGGCAACGGTGAACTTGAAACTACTTTCAGTTCGTCTGGTGAACGTTGTACCATTCCTTTAAAAAATAAGGGGCTTGATGCGCTTCTGGATAATGACCATCCGGTATGTTTTAAGGAAGATACTGTTTCCAATGTACTCCTTATGGAATTCCGTTCTGACATAAATGCACTTTTTGCAGAAGCGGATGCAGAGGCTATGATAATCCTCCGGGAGGGACGTCATATAATGGGCATTATTTTCCTGAGCGAAAAATCCTCTGGAAATACCTATGATGAATATGACAAAATCGCATTCAACAATCTGTATTCAAACTTCTTTGTATTCGGTTACTATATGAGCAACATTGCCAATGCTGCTGTTGTCGGTACTGTTAACCGCGAAATCAAGATGTCTGCACAGATTATTACTTCCATTCAGGAAAATATGGATCCGATTGAAAATCCTAAGATTGATACCGGATACCTTATGGTTCCGGCTCATAACATTGGTGGTGAATTCATTGACTTTATCCGCCTGACTGATACCCGTCATATTGCTGTTGTCGGTTCTCTGAGCGGTAAAGGTATTTCTGCCAGTATGAGTATGGTCATCCTTAAGTCCATCATCCGTACAAACCTTGCAGATACTCATGATTTTAAGACTCTTGTTGCTAAAATCAATAAATTCATCAGGTTCAACCTGCCTAAGGGAACTTTCTTTGCAGGTGTGTTCTGCCTTCTTGATTTTGAAACGGATACCATGTATTACATCAACTGTGGAATTCCTACGCTCCTGCTTTATACCAGGGCATATAACAATGTTATTGAAATCCAGGGTAGTGGATATGTACTGGGCTTTGTAAAAGACATTACACCGCTCCTTAAGGTAAAGCAGATTCATCTTAATGCCGGTGACATTATTGCGGCTTCAACAGCGGGTCTGATAAATTCCCATTCCCTCCGAGGTGAACAGTATGGAAAGGACCGCATAAAGCAGGCAATGACTGATAACTACATGTATAAAGCCAACCGTATGGTTAACTTTACATTTGATAATCTCAAGAAGTTCATGGCTAAAGAGCTTGAAGATGACATTACTTTGATGATTTTCAGGTATCTTGGAAAAGATAATGTTACGCTTCAGGATGAGGAATCATCGGAAGCTGTTGAAGAAACTCCTGCTGAAGTTGTATGACGGAATTTTTAATCTGAAGAGGATGATTTATGGAACAATTACGTGTAACTGAAAAACATGGTTCAAACTATATTCTGTATGAACTTTTCGGGGATTGTAACTCGTATACTATTTCGGAACTGCAGGTAAAGCTTTTTGCCAGCATTCAGGAAACAAATGTGGTTTTAGACCTTTCCCAGGTGATTGATATTGATTCTTCCGGAATGGGGATGATTATGGCTGTTTTTAATGATGCGCTAGATTGCGGAAAGAAACTGTACCTGATGAATCTTTCTCCATCAGCTCATAAAACTGTAAATGACACTGGATTCATGGAAGCTTTCAATATCATACAGTCTGTAACTGAAGTTGAATAGTATCAGTCAACGCTTGCTGATATAGCCTGGCAGAAACGTCAGGCTTTTTTTATGCTGCTAGCTTCGATTTCTTTTTTTTAACTCATAAATAAGAACCGCTTTTATCAAAAACGCTATGTCTGTTTATGGTGTTGCTGATTAATGAGGAATTTCAATGCAACAAGTCGGACTGTTGCCGTACTGCTATGTAAATTTACTTCTAAAATTTATAAGGCTATATAGAATTGATGGCAAAATTAACTGCATGATGGTGGAAAATATGTAGGGAGCGACGGCAAAGCCGGAAAATCGCGAAAGCGATTTTAGCGAGTCTCCGAGAAGCTGGGCTTCGAAGGCGGAAGGGAGCGACGGCAAAGCCGGAAAATTGCGAAAGCAATTTTAGCGAGTCTCCGAGAAGCTGGGCTTCGAAGGCGGCAGGCCGACATTGCGACTTGTTGCCCCGGAGGGTTCTGGCACATTTTCCACGGTAATGCAGATTTTTTCAGCAGCAATTTTTAAGGATATGACCTTACCAAAATAGGGGATGTTTGTCCTGCAGCCCTTGAAATAAATTCAGGGTGACAGATTCATTTTGTCATGCAACATCTGTACTGAATATTGTGTAGAGATACCGGGATAAGTTCTGAATGACGGACTTAAGTTTTGAATGACGGGCTACTGCTATGGAAAAAAACTTGGTCATTCAGAAATGACAAAACTTCAAAATCCGGAATTCCGATAGGTGAATAAAACCCGATGATTCTGATTGATGGGGACATTTTATAAATCCGACTGTGAAAGACCGAACTGTTCAGGTTTGTGATGATTCTGATGTCCGGCAGGTTCAATATGTACCATTATGTCAAAGACGTCCGGTATTTCATTTTTGATTGCATTTTCAACCCGGCTGGCTAGTTCGTGAGCCTGGTGTACGCTCATGCCGGCGTCGACTTCTATGTCAAGGTCTATATCCCAGCGGGATGCCATTTTCCGGATGCGGGCACGGTGGGGATTTGTGACTCCTTTTACAGATGTTGCAGCTTTAAAGAGCCTTGAATAAAGCTCTTTGTCTGTATTTCCATCCATGAGTTCCATATTGCACTGCTTGAACAGCAGGAAGGCATTTTTTATAATCCAAAGCCCTATGACAATTCCCAGAAGAGGATCCAGAACCGGAAGTCTCAGAAATCTGGAGGTGGCAATACCGGTAAGGACACCTGCAGAAAGCATTATGTCGTTTCCCATGTTCTGAGCAGTAGCCTTGATTATTTCACTTCCACTTTTTTTTGCAAGAATATTCAGAATGAAGCATAATGCCAGCTTTCCTGCAATTGAAACTGATGCCGCCAGTATTGCATAGATATTTATTTCATCAGGAAATGATGATTTATGAATTGCTGAAACGGCAGAAATGATGCACTGCATTCCGGCATAGAAAATTAAAAAAGAAAGGAACATTGATGCGGTTGTTTCTGCCCGTTCATGTCCCCAGGGGTGCTCCCCATCTTCTGGTTTTGAAATGACCCTGCTTATGAAGATGCTGAGAAGGGCGATGCATACATCAGAAGATGAATCAATTGCATCGCCCATTATTGCAGAGCTTCCTGAAATACGGGCACAGAGGAATTTTATTACAGACAGGAAAAGATTGCCTGTTAAAGCAATGAATCCTGCTGATTTTATAAACCTGCTGCGTTCTGTTTCAGAATTATGCACCATTATTTTACGACGATGTTTACAAGCTTATCAGGAACACAAACAACCTTCACGATTGACTTACCTTCCATGAATTTCTTTGCACCTTCAGTTTCATATGCAAGCTTCTGAAGTTCTTCATTGCCTGTTCCAGGTGCAACCTGGAATTTATCACGGAGTTTTCCGTTAATCATTACGACAATTGTCTTCATGTCATCAGCTGCAAGTCCTGCATCTACTGTCGGCCAGGCTTCATATGCAATGGTATTGTCATGACCGAGCTTTTCCCACAGTTCTTCACCAAGATGAGGTGCATAGCAGGAAAGCATCTTTACAAAATCACTCCACATTGCCTTTGGAATTGCATCCAGTTTGCTCATGGCATTAATGAAAATCATCATCTGACTGATGGCAGTATTGAAACTGAGTGAAGCCGTATCTTCTGAGACCTTGACAACGGTTTTTGCAAATACTTTCCTTGCTTCAACAAGATTTTCATCATCCAGCTTTCCTGTAATGTCGATGTCGCTCATAGGCTTTTCGCTCATGTTCCATACTTTTTCAAGGAACCGGTTGATGCCGATGATGCCCTGGGTGTTCCATGGTTTTGACATTGTAAGTGGTCCCATGAACTTTTCATACATGCGTACACTGTCTGCACCGTAAAGCTTGATTTCTTCATCAGGATTTACGACATTTTTAAGTGACTTTGACATTTTTGCAACAACCTGTTCAAGCTGTTCACCGGTTGCTTTCTCAATGTATACTCCAGGTGTCTTTTCTTCAACTTCATCTGTCGGAACGAGGGTTTTATTCTTTCTCTGGTATGCAAATGAAGTAATCATTCCCTGATTTATGAGCCTCTGGAACGGTTCAGTTGTGTTTACAACACCGATATCAAAAAGTACCTTATGCCAGAATCTTGAATAGAGGAGGTGGAGTACTGCATGTTCTGCACCACCGACATAGAGGTCAACAGGCATCCAGTAGTCAACCTTTTCCTTATCTGCAAAATTTTCAGAATTTACAGCATCAAGATAGCGGAGGTAATACCAGCATGAACCAGCCCACTGAGGCATTGTATTTGTTTCACGCTTTGCATCTGCTCCACATTCCGGACATTTACAGTTAACCCATGAGTCGATTCCTGCAAGAGGACTTTCCCCGGTTCCTGTAGGCTGGTAGCTCTTTACGTCTGGCAATTCAAGTGGAAGCTGGTCTTCAGGAATTGCAACAGTTCCACATTTTGGACAATGAACCAAAGGAATAGGTTCTCCCCAGTAACGCTGGCGGCTGAATACCCAGTCACGGAGCTTGTAGTTTACGGCTTTCTTTCCGATTCCCTGTTCATCAAGCCATTTAATCATTCCCGGAATCGTCTCTTTTGTAGGAAGTCCGGTGAACTGTTCAGAATTGATTGCATAACCGTCTTTTGCAGACGTACACTGTGAAGCAACATTGAATACATCTGGATGGGCTTCAACCAGCTTTTTATACTCTTCCGGATTTCCGGCTGCAGTCCTGAGGAGTTCTGCACCTTTCTTTTCGTCGCCACCTGCAAGGGATGCAATTTCTTCTTTTGTTGCCACAACCTTGATGATAGGCAGGTTGAACATTTTGGCAAAATCCCAGTCACGTTCATCATGGGCAGGAACAGCCATGATTGCTCCGGTTCCGTATGATGTAAGTACATAGTCAGAAATCCAGATAGGAACAAGGTGGCCGTTTACAGGATCAATGCCGTAGCTTCCTGTGAATACACCGCTCTTTGTCTTTGCAAGGTCAGTCCTTTCAAGGTCGCTTTTCTTTGCAGCGGCATCAACATATGCTTCAACTTCTGCTTTATGTTCATCTGTGGTAAGGCGCTGTACCAGTTTGTGTTCCGGAGCAATGACCATGTAGGTTGCACCGTAAAGTGTATCTGCACGGGTAGTGTAAACAGTGAGTTTGTCTTCTGTAGGTTTTCCGTCTTTATCTGCAATTGCAAAATTTACTTCTGCACCTTCAGAACGGCCGATCCAGTTGCGCTGCATGAGTTTTACGCTTTCAGGCCAGTCAAGCCCGTCCAGGTCATTTAAAAGCCTGTCGGCATAAGCTGTAATCTTGAGTATCCACTGGCGGATTGTCTTGTGGGTAACTACGGAACCGCAGCGTTCACAGCGGCCTTCCTTTACTTCTTCGTTTGCAAGACCTGTAAGACATGAGGGACACCAGTTGATAGGAGTCTGTGCTTCATATGCAAGTCCCTTCTTGTAAAGCTGGAGGAAAATCCACTGTGTCCATTTATAGTAATCCGGCGTACATGTGGTGATGCAACGGTCCCAGTCATAGGAAAAACCAAGAGCCTTAATCTGCTGTGTAAAATGTTCGATGTTGGCAAAAGTAGTTGTGCTTGGATGCGTTCCAGTTTTGATTGCATAGTTTTCTGCAGGAAGTCCGAATGCATCATAGCCCATCGGATGAAGCACATTGTAACCGTTCATCCTGAGATATCTTGAATAGATGTCAGTTGCCGTGTAACCTTCAGGGTGTCCTACATGAAGTCCCTGTGCTGAAGGGTATGGAAACATGTCAAGGATGTAGCGCCTCTTTTCTTTTGGAACTGAAGGATCTTCAACAGCCTTGAAAGTTTTATTTTTTTCCCAGTATTTCTGCCATTTAGGCTCAATGGTGTCAAAAGGATATTTAGACATATTTACCTCTGCATATAAGCGAAATGAAATTGCAAATTTGATTATAGTCTAAAAAACACCATTGTTCAATAATACGCATCCCCGGTAGGTCCGGATGGAAGCGGAGGCAGGGGGCTTTACGGATTTAAAGCTTTTTTTTGCGGAGCTGGAAATTGCGATTTATGCACCGGCATTTGCAGGAATCCATGCATTATATATCGCGTAGATTCTGGGGCAAATTCAGTATGACAGTAATTCTCAGACAATCTCTCGTCATTGAATCATGCCTTTCAGTTTCAGTAATGAAAAAGCTGCCAGGCTTGAACTGTCTGTAATTCCGTTATTTACTGCCATCCTGTTGAATTCGTCAAATGGAATTTTTTTACATATCAGTCCGTTTTCTTCTTCGTCCAGTTCCTGCTTTCCATGATGCAGGCCCCGGGCAATAAAGACATGGCATTTCTGGGGCGAATAGCCGTAAGCAAGATAGAACCATCCTGCCTCCTGAATGGAATCTGCCGTAATTCCGGTTTCTTCTTTCAGTTCTGCCTTTGCAAGTTCCAGCGGATCAATTTTTTCAAATTCCCATGAACCTTGGGGAAATTCCAGACACCGCTCCTTTACGGGATAGCGGTACTGTTCAACAAGCCAGAAACAGCCGTCTTCTACAGGTACGATAAGGCAGAAATCACCTTTTTCGACTATTCCGTAAATGCCTTGTTTTCCATCTGCCCGGATGATGCTGTCTTCATATACTTTCATCCATTTATTTGAATATTTCAGTTCCCTTGAAACTGTCTTTATTTCGTCCATATATCTGATTTTATCATAGGAAGTGTTTTTGTGTTCATGAAAAAAGAAAAAAAGTCCGGCAGCTCTGGAAAGTCACCGGAACTTTTGAAAATCAGTCTTGTGAAGCGGCCATTTTCAGGAACAGGCTGTGGATTTTGCGGCTTTCATTTAATTCCGGGTGGAAACTCATGGCAAGCTGCTTTCCATATTTTACGGCAACAATCTTTCCATTGACCTCAGCGAGTGTTTCTACATCTTTTCCGGCTTCCTTGATGTAAGGTGCCCGGATGAAAGTCATAGGCACTTTTCCAAGTCCACCGAAATCTGATTCCGTAAAGAAACTTCCAAGCTGCCTTCCGTAGGCGTTCCGTACTACAGTTACCGGAAGTGTGGCAAAATGCCTTGCCGGATCGTTATCCAGATTTTCTGCAAGAAGGATGAGGCCCGCACAAGTTGCAAGGACAGGAATCCCGCCTTCTATTTTATTTTTAAGGATGTCGAACATTCCCAGTTCCCGGAGGAGTTTTCCCTGGACTGTGCTTTCGCCACCTGGCAGCACCAGAGCATCAAAGTCTTGTTCCAGATCTTCCTTCTTACGGAGCTCAATGCATTCTGCACCAAGTTCCATAAGGCATTTTTCATGTTCTATAAAAGCACCCTGTACTGCAAGGACTGCAATTTTCATTTTCCGCGTTCCGCCATAAGTAATTCAATTTCGCTTTCGTTGATGCCCACCATTGCTTCACCAAGATCTTTACTCAGTTCTGCAATCATTTTTGCATCACGGAAATTTGTTACAGCCTTTACGATTGCCTGTGCACGTTTTTCAGGATTTCCAGATTTGAAGATTCCTGAACCTACAAAGACACCTTCTGCACCAAGCTGCATCATTAAAGCGGCATCGGCAGGAGTTGCAACACCACCGGCTGCAAAATTTACAACAGGAAGTTTTTTGTTTTGATGTACATAGAGTACAAGTTCGTATGGAACCTGAAGGTTCTTGGCTTCAACAAAAAGTTCGTCTTCAGTCATGGCAGAAATTTTTGCAATTTCACTGTTCATCATGCGCATGTGGCGGACAGCCTGGATGATGTCGCCTGTTCCAGGTTCACCTTTTGTGCGGATCATGGAGGCACCTTCGTTAATGCGGCGGAGTGCTTCACCTAAATCTTTTGCACCGCAGACAAATGGAACTTTGAAATTCCTTTTATTGATATGATATACGTCATCGGCAGGGGAGAGGACTTCACTTTCGTCAATGTAGTCAATTTCGATTGCCTCAAGAATCTGGGCTTCAACGAAATGACCGATGCGGCATTTTGCCATTACAGGAATTGAAACGGCGTTCTGGATTCCTTCAATCATCTTCGGATCACTCATGCGGGAAACGCCGCCTGCAGCACGGATGTCTGCCGGAATGCGTTCCAATGCCATTACTGCACATGCTCCGGCCTGTTCTGCAATCTTTGCCTGTTCAGGAGTTGTAACGTCCATGATGACGCCACCTTTAAGCATCTGTGCCAGATTCCTGTTCAATTCACTTCTGTTTTCAGCCATAATATTTTCCTTTTGCTTTTTGGATGAAAACTGCGCAGCTTTTTTGTGTTTGTCGACAGCATTATAATATGAAAAATGTGGTTATATTAAAATATTCAGAATTGTAGAAAATTTATAATACCAGAATTTCCTGTGTTTCAACGGTGTGACGGGCGGATGAAAGTATTTTTTACGACTGGAAACAATTTTTTATTTTATGTATTTCCATTCATACTTTATACTGAAAATATGGCAGTCATCTTAGGAACGCTGTCCCGATATGAATATTTCTGGAGGAATGAATTTGAATTACCGTGAATTTGGAAAGACTGGAGAAAAAATATCAGCATTAGGATTCGGATGCATGCGGCTTCCTGAATACGAGGAAAATGGAAAGCATTTTGTAGATCTGGAAAAATCAGACGAAATGATTTTGCGGGCATATGAAAAGGGTGTCAATTATTTTGATACAGCTCCATATTATTGCAACAGCAATTCTGAAGCAGCAGTAGGGCATGGGGTAAAAAACTTCCGGGATAAAATCCTGCTTTCTTCAAAATTTCCCTGCGAAGTTGCAAAGAAGCCCGGGGATTTCAGGAAACAGCTTGAGACTACTTTGAGCCGTCTGGGCACCGGTTACATCGATTTTTATCATTTCTGGGGAATAAATAAAGGTTCTTTTGACGGAGTGATAATGGCCCAGAATCTTTTAAAGGATGCCCAGCTTTTAAAGGAAGAAGGCCTGATACGCCACATTTCCTTTTCATTCCATGATTCACCTTCTTCCATTAAATACATCATTGAAGAAGCAGAAAAATATGGAGTGCCTATGGAATCAATGCTGGTTCAATATAATCTCCTTGACAGAAGCAATGAAGAAATGATTGATTATGCTTACTCAAAAGGGCTGGGGACTGTGGCAATGGGACCGGTTGGCGGTGGCCGGCTTTCAGCTCCTTCGGAACTTTATGCAAAGCTGACTGGTGGAAAATCCGTACCGACATATGAACTGGCATTCAAGTTTGTTCTCGGAAATCCTTCCATGAACTGTGCTCTTTCCGGAATGCAGACTTTGGAAATGGTGGAAAAGAATACCGGTCTGGCCTCGGGAAGCACTACATTCTCAGAAGCTGAATGGAAATCCCTTGGCGATTCCCTTGAACAGTTGAAAAAGTTCAGTGAGCTTTACTGCACCGGATGCAAATACTGTCAGCCTTGTCCTGCCGGTATTGAGATTCCACAGGTTTTCAATATGTATACATATCACAATGTGTACGGCCTTAAAGAACATGCACAGTCAATGTTTGATGAATATGTAAAGAAAGGCGGAAAGCTGCATGATGCATGCATCGGCTGTGGAAAATGTGAGCGGCAGTGTCCTCAGCATCTTGAAATACGGAAAGAGCTGGAAAGGGTGGAATCTGTATTCAGGAAATAGATTCCACCGGAAAAAACTGGCTGTCCGGAATGTCCTGCAGATGCCGAATCCTGCTTCAGCATCTGTATTGCATATGGAGCTGGGCTTCCGGAGTCTGCTATTTGTTTTCTGAACCGATTTTATTTAATGGAATGGCTGCAGTATAAGTGAGCGGAATGTCCTTTGCATATTTCAGTTTAGGAAAACTTAATTTACTCTGAACTGTGAATACCGGATCAGTTCCGCTTTTGTTAATCATCTGTACGATGTATTTTCCGGCATTCAAAGTGTTGAGTGTTGCTTTTACAGGAACGGTATTTGATGAAGCCGTAAGTTTTCCGTTTTCCCCAAGTCCCAGGTCTATGAGGTTCCTGTCACCGCTTTTTACAGCACATGTATCAAGGCTGCACTGCCAGCTGGAGGAGCCTGCATTTGCCACATTAAGGTCGAACAAAAATCCGAAGTCAAGGTTCACATTGTCAAAGACTGCATCGCTCAATGATTTGCCGCCGATAATCTGGCTTGCAATGGAAATGGCTTTTGTAATTGCCATACCGCTGTCTGTAAACGCATCTTTTATTTCACCAAGGCCCGGAGTCTGGAGGCGTGGATTTGAAACCGAAAATTCCGGTTTGAATACAGGAACTTCAAATTCCGTTGAAAAAGGAATTTCAAAGCTTGGGTCCATGATTGGAATCCTGCTGGTATCAAGATATGCAGCACCGGTTATGGAAAAAGGAAGGCTTTCCGGATTTGATGAAATTCCTTTTGCAATATTCAGGATTGCTGCATAAGGAACTTTGAATGTAAATGTATTGGTGCTTTTTCCGCGGGCTTCAACAGTAATTCCTTTATCTGCCGTAAGGTTGATGTATGAAACTTCTGCGCATTTTACAGCCGCATCAACTTTCTGGATTGAAAAAGCCGCAGGGAAAGGATTGCTTATGGTGTATTCACAGGTGAAGCTGATTCCTTCAAAATCAAGGCCTTGTAATGACACAGTCTGCATTTTGAGTTCAGGATAATATCCAAGTTCTTTTAATGTAGAACAGGAAGCCGAAAAGAAACCGATGATGGCACATAAAGTGCAGAGTAAAATATTTCTAGTCTTCATGATTAGAATTATAGATGCAATTCTTTAAAATTGCAATTTTCAGAACCGTGCCATATTTCCAGCCGTCATGACGGCTGTTTCCTTACTGCGGCTTTTACAACATTTTCTGCTCCGTTGTAAATCTTAATCTTGTCGTTTTTCAGGATGTAATCTACATACATTTTCAGAAGGTCATCCTCTTCTATGAGCGTCTTCAGGATGCGGTGCAGCATGTCAGGCCTGTCGGCTTCCTTTGTTCCATCGCCTATTTCTGATCCGCGGATTGCCCCCCATGCTTCGTGGCGTCCTACGCGCTGGATGAACAGTTTTGGAATCGGGTAGAAGGAAAGTTCGCTGGGTTTCGTAATCATTACGTCACTTACAGGCATGAGCAGGTTGGTGGCATAGACTGCGGCATAAAAATCTGTGTGGAGGAAAACATGGATTCCCTTTATCACGCTGTCCTGTGCTTTTGCAATGAAGCGCCTGGTTGCTTTCCAGTCGTCATGCATTGTGTATTCAATCCCGTTCTTTTCAAATTCTTCCTTTAAACTTTTCCACCGGCCTTCGTGGGACCCCATGTTGATGAAAAGTGTGGCTTTTTTCTGTTTTATGTAATTCCGGCAGAAGACTGCTATGTCTGCAAATTTCTGTACCTGTGCACCGGCACCGCCCATGGTCAGAAGAAACCGCCGTGGTTCTCCATTTGCTGCCCGTTCCAGCCTTTTTGCACAGTCCGTCCGGATTGATGTTACCAGCTCGCTGTCTACATAATGACCGGTTTCAATTATGTCGCTGTTGGGAATACAGTTTTCCAATGGAAATCCTTTTTCCATATGCATTAACGTGCGGTATCCCATGTATGCACTTGGGGACTGTACAGTGTGGAGGCTTCCTTCTACAAGCCAGAATGCCAGTGGCAGGTTGTCCGGAATCATGCTGATTACCCGGGTCATTCCTGCAAGTATGGCGCCGTTACCTACCCACGGATGGGCTGCAACAAGGGGAACGTCTTTTGGCAGTGACTGGAATGCCGGTACGAACAGCTTTGAAAGTTCCCTGTTCTGTATGCTTGAGTCCAGGGTTGCGTTTGACTGGCTTGTGATTTTTTCCCATATGTGGTCATTGAACCATTTTGATTTCTGGGAAAACTGGGAAAATTTATTGTAAAGTCCTTCCAGAAATGCTATGGATCTGCTTATAGGGGAATCTCTGAATGACATTAAGTCCAGAAGGTATGGTCTGAGTCCCATTTTGTGGGCTGCGGATGCAAGGGCTATGGCAATCCTCCAATGTCCGAATCCCATCCTGATGGTGCCGATTATTATGGATTTTCTTGGATTGATTTCCTCATATTTCATGAGCCGTCCGGTTTCGTCGGCCATTGCAGCCGTATCACCCCTCTGCACTAACGTCATAACCCGGAAATCCTTATATGCCTCGCCCTTTGGTATGGCAACCAGATCCAGCGGTTCAGATGCTTCGCCAAAAAGTTTCCTGCACATTTTATATGCCAGTTTTGCATTTCTGAGTGCTTTTTTTGAAATTCTGTTTCCAAATGGTGTAGTATACGAAGAATTATCCATAAATACAATAATAGACCTGATTCATATAGTTTACAACAGGAATTTTATGCATTTTTTTATAGTGATATTGCATAAAAATATGCATAGATATATAATTTTATGCATAAATATTTAATTGGAGTGTATGAATATGCAATCTGACGCACACTTTATTGATGGCGGAATTACCGCTCCACAGGGATTTACGGCTAACGGTGTCAATGCCGGGCTTAAGGCTGGCAGGACAAAAAATGACATGGCTCTTATTTATTCTGATGTTCAGTGCAATGCTGCCGGCGTTTTTACAAAAAACCGTGTTAAGGCAGAAAGCGTAAAGCTTACCCGTAAAAATATTGCGGATGGCAAGGCTCAGGCTGCCATCATCAATGTTGCTGTTGCAAATGCCTGTACTGGTGCTGAAGGTGCAGAAAATGCATTCAAGACTACCCAGGCTGTTGCCCATGTTCTCGGCGTAAAGGCAGAAGATGTAATCGTAGGTTCTACAGGCGTCATCGGCCAGCAGCTTCCTATAAAGAAAATGCTTGATGCGGTTCCTTCGCTTGCTGCCGGACTTTCAAAGGATAAGCACACGGAAGCCAGCATCGGAATCATGACTACAGACACAAAGAATAAGGAATGTGCTGTGGAATGTACTATCGGTGGAAAGACCGTACGCTTTGGAACTATGTGCAAGGGCAGCGGAATGATCCACATCAATATGGGTACAATGCTGGGATTCATTACCACTGACTGTGCTATTTCTTCTGCAATGCTGGATAAGGCACTGCATGAATCAATCCTCGGTACATACAACTGCGTAAGTGTTGACGGTGATACTTCAACAAATGATACATTGGTAATCCTTGCAAACGGTAAGGCCGGAAATGCCATCATTGAATCTGAAGGTGCAGACTATGACGCTTTCCTTGCTGCCCTGAACAAGCTTAACCGTGTAATGGCGATGAAGATTGCAGCAGACGGAGAAGGGGCCACACGCCTTGTACAGTGCACTGTAAATGGTGCTGCAACTGTTGAAGCTGCCCGTGGACTTGCAAAGGAAGTCATTTCTTCCTCACTGGTAAAGGCTGCCATGTACGGAAGCGATGCAAACTTCGGCCGTTTCCTGTGTGCCATGGGGTACAGCGGAATTGAATTTGATCCTGACAAGACAAGCATCTGGTTTACAAGCAAGGGTGGAGCCGAAAGGTATTTTGCTGATTATGAAGGTTTTGACGTTCACGGTGAAAATTCCGTACAGGTATATAAAGATGGCGTTCCGCTTGATTTTGATGAGGATAAGGCAAAGAAAATCATGCAGGAAGAAGCCGTTGAAATCCTTGTGCAGTGCGGTGAAGGCAGTGCAAGTGGAACGGCATGGGGCTGTGACCTTACATATGATTATGTAAAGATTAACGGAGACTACAGGTCTTAAGGAGAGGGGAGAATGAATAAAGAAGATTTAAGTTCATTGACGACAGAACAATGGTCCGAAGTTCTTGTCCAGGCACTGCCGTATTTCAAACAGTGGGTTGGAAAAATCATCGTTGTAAAATACGGCGGCAATGCCATGCTCAATGAAGAATTGAAGCAGGCTGTAATGGAAGACATCGTCCTCCTTAATACAATCGGAATCAAGGTTGTTCTGGTTCATGGCGGCGGTCCGGAAATCAATCACATGCTGGAACGTGTAGGAAAAGAATCCAGGTTCGTTGACGGTCTGCGTTATACTGACGGCGAAACTATGGAAATCGTTCAGATGGTTCTTACAGGAAAACTGAACAAGGATATCGTAGGAATCCTCCTTCATAAAGGTGGAAAGGCAATCGGTCTTTCCGGTGTTGATTCGGGGCTCCTCCGCGCAAAGAAAACCGAAAAGGATCTTGGCTTTGTAGGTGAAGTAACTGAAGTAAATCCACAGATTATTACCACGCTCCTTGCACAGGATTTTATTCCTGTTGTTTCTACGGTTGCATTGGGCGAAGATGGAGATCAGGCAAGATACAACATCAATGCTGATACTGCGGCTGCAAAGATTGCTGTTGCACTCAAGGCAGAAAAATTCGTACAGCTTACAAATGTTCCCGGAATCCTCCGCAATGTGGAAGATCCTTCATCATTGATAAAGCGCATTGAACGTACTGCCATCGGTTCACTCAAGGCAACTGGTGTAATTGCAGGCGGCATGATTCCGAAGATTGAATGCTGCGAGACTGCCCTTAACGGTGGCGTTCCACGTACCCACATCATTGACGGCCGTGTTCCTCATTCACTCTTGATAGAAATGTTCAGTGACCGCGGTATCGGTACCATGATTTACTGACGGGAATTTCCGGAAACTTGATTTTCAGAAGTGTCCGGAAATTAATGGAAAAACTCTGGAGAATTTTTTATGGAAAAAAAGATTGTGAACAACTATGGCAGTTTTGACCTTGTTTTCGTAAAAGGTGAAAATGCCACAATGTATTCAGATAAAGGAAAGAAGTACATCGACTTTATTTCTGGAATCGGCGTAAACTGTCTGGGCCACAACAATAAGGAACTGGTCAAGGCAATTTCTGAACAGGCTGCAAAGGAAATTCATATTTCAAATTATTATTTCAGTGATACGGGACTTGAATTTGCCCAAGCCCTTTTAAAGGAAACTGGATTTGAATGCGGCTACTTTGGTAATTCCGGGGCAGAAGCAAATGAAGCTGCCATAAAGCTTGCAAGAAAATACGGCTGGCTTAACGGCGGTGAATCAAGAAGGAAAATCATTACGTTGAAATCTTCTTTCCACGGACGCACCATGGCAACCTTGACTGCAACAGGACAGGATAAGTTCCATCCTGAATGTTTCGGTCCGTATCTTGAACATTTTGAAGTAATCGAAGCAAACAATTTTGATGAACTTTCTAAAATCGATGAAAGTGTGGCCGCAGTCCTCATCGAATGTGTACAGGGTGAAGGTGGCGTGAACCTGATCAGTCCTGAATGGGCTAAGGCAATGGCTGAAAGGTGCCGGGAAAAGGGTGCACTTGTAATGGCCGATGAAGTCCAGACCGGCGTAGGCCGCACCGGAACATATCTTGCAAGTGACTGGCTGGGATTCAATCCTGATGTGGTTACGCTTGCAAAAGGAATTGCCGGCGGTGTTCCTATGGGCGCATGTCTTTTCCGTGGCAAGGCTGCTGAGGTATTCAAGGCTGGTGACCATCAGTCAACATTTGCAGGTAATCCTCTTGCATGTGCGGCAGGTCTTGTGGTACTTAAGACTGTATGTGCACCGGGCTTCCTTGATGAAGTGGTAAAGAAAGGTGAATATATCCGCTCTAAGATTAAGGAGTGGAACATTCCTTTTGTCAAGGATGTCAGGGGTAAGGGACTTATGATCGGTACCCAGATTGATTCTTCCATCAAGCCTTTTGATATTGAAGTGCGCTGTCTTGAAGAAGGTCTTTGTACAACTGTTGCAGGTAGTGATGTGGTAAGGTTCCTTCCGCCTCTCACGATTACTTACGAAGAAATTGATGAAGGCCTTGCAATTTACAAAAAGGTTCTTGAAGAATTCGCAAAGTAAAAAAAATACAGGTGGAATTCCTGTATAAAAACAGCTGTCTGAAAAAAGGCAGCTGTTTTTTTTGGCTATGTCCGGCTATAGTGTTGCTGATTAATGCCGAATTCTGAAGTATTGGCATTCTGGTAGTAAACTATACTCTACGCTGATAAAGACTATATAGAATTAATGGTAAAATTAACTGCATGGTAGTGATAGACAATATGTTGTGTCCCCTGATTTTTGCAAAAACGTGGATTCGGCTTAAAATTA
>JAZLGS010000024.1:0-4512 GCA_045616425.1 Treponema sp. | reverse complement strand
AATTCCATTCTCCAGGAAACGTCACCGTATTCATCTTCGTACACGGAACCAATGACATTGCCGCTAAGAATTTCCTTTCCAGTTTTTTTATTGCGGAATTTTCCTTTGTAATCCTTAAAGGTTTTTGGATTCAAAGCAAATCCTGGAGTGTTGCACTCGTTTCCACCGTATTCTTCTAATCTTAATGCTGATGCACCGTTGAAATTGAATTGATCCTGAATATATACATCGCCATCGTAGACAACACTTGTATAATAGGATTCAGCTTCCTCTTCCATATCGTTTTTAATGAACTCTGCAATAATGATTTCTGCATCAATTCCATCGCCAACCTGTTGAAGCCATTCATCAGGTGATAAGTCACAACAGGAATTTGGAGAAGCGGAAGGAATTTCAGAATAATCTACATCATCTGAATATTCGTCACTATTCCAGCTGATGCGGTTGTGTTCCAGAACAAAAGGAGTTTCTTCACTAAACCATTCAGGATATTCGTCCTTGCACCATTCAAAAGCTTTTTTTGCCATTTTGACATCAGCATTTCCGGCTTTATCATAAAAGCGGATGTCCCAGCAGTTATCTATTGTAAATTTTTCGAGAGATGATAATTTGATTTCTTTCATTCTGCATTCTCCTATTGATTTGTAAATTACTACTGATAATTATAGGCGCCTTATTTAAATTTGTAATGATGATTATGCAACAGAAAAATAGTGTGTAAATGCATGAAAAATTGTGCACTTCTCACGATTTAAAAATTGTACCAATAATTTTTTGAATCCGTCTATAGTGTTGCTGTAAATTGAGTTATAATACTAAAGATGAAAGAAAGAAGCACACGGATTGACGTTCAGGTAAAGCTAAACAGAATGATTGAACTCATGCAGCGCCCCCAGGGTGCAAGTGTAAAAGAAATTTGCGCGGAACTTGAATGTTCAGCAAAAAGTTTTTACCGCCACCTTGATAAACTCATGATGCTGAATGTCCCATACATTACGCGGCCTGATCCGGACGGCGAAACAAATTCCGTGCGCTACTACATAATCAAGCCTGCCATAAAGGGTTCCAGTGTTTTTCTCTCCGCATCAGAAAAAGCATTGCTGCGGATGGTTCTCCAGAATTCGCAGGAAAACCTTGCAACCCAGAAAGAAAACAGAAAACTTGCTGAGTCCCTTCTGGAAAAACTCAATGACGGCATAATTCATGACACGCGGGAAAGCGGAATAAAACTCATTCCCGGTTCTTTTGTTCCAAAAACCAAATGGGATTATGACGAAAACTTTATCCTCATTTCTGAAGCACTGGATTTAAAGCAGAGCATTTCTTTTAAAACAATTCACAATCCGGATTACGGAAAAAGAAAATATTTTCCCCAGAATCCACTGGAAAACACTTCCTTTAAACAGTTCAGCTATGAATTTAAATTCAGTGCCCTTGAAGATGAATCAGTTTTTCAAGTCTATTCAATAATCAACAAAGAAGGTCAGTTCTGGGCATTAGGAAAAGTCGTTCCTTTAAGGACCCTCAAAAATCATGAAGGTCTTCCTGCAGAAATCCGACGGATAAAAATTCAGGAACTCAAGGATATAAAAATCCACAAGCAATATCCTTATTCAATTCCGCAGGATTATGATTTTGATTACTGGTACAAATTCTACTGGGGCAGCAGCAAAAATAATTCCATAATTCACCTTGCAATGGACAAGGGCTATTTTTATACGCTGTGGCATGAAAGGGGATTTGAACCGAAAGCAGTTTATATCTACGGCGGAAAAATCCACCTGATTTTTGAAACTCAGGATTATGCTGGCATCGGGCGGTATGTCCTGGGGTTAGGTTCTGGAGTTCAGGTAATTTCGCCAAAATCCTTTGCAGATGAAATAAAATCCAAAGCTGCAAAAATAATTGCTGTCTATGATACATCATTTCCAGAAAATTTTTCCGAAATGCAGGAATTGAAAGTTCCATTGAAAAATATTGACAGAAACTCTGATCCAAGATTATTAAAGTCAGGCATATACAGAAGCTGCTGGCGCGATGATCTGGATTTGATTCAAAATCCACAGCAGGAAGGAAAAAGAAAACCGGTAAGCCATTCCCTTTATTGTTTTGACATTCCGGGATTCACGGAAATAATTGCAGTCATGAAAAATTATAAGGATAATCATTTTTATAACTGCAGGTTCAAAAGCAGGAATCTGGAATTTCCTTTCAGTACGGTTTTTTACCAAGACCGGATTGCCTATGAAATCCCCTTCCCCGATGCAATTGACAGGAACATGGATTTTTATTTTCCGGTCTTAGAAAAATATTGCGGCACAAATCTTCCAGAAGATTTTGAACAGAAAATTCTCGCAGATAATAGAATAGATGGAAAGACAAAGCAGGAGATTTTAAAGCGCAAAGAAAAATATTCCCGGAATAAAAAAATGCTTCTGCTCACAGGAATGAACAGAATAAAAACTGAATGGGCAGAAGAAATCCTGCAGAAAGGAACTTTTTACGGAATTCCTGCCCATGCAATTCTACTTAAAGAAGAATGCAATCCTGATGGTGAATTGATAATAAAGGCATATAAATATTGGCTGTGTCCGTAGAAAGTGTTGCTCAAATATCGAATATACGTAGAAGATTTTGAATGTACTCCCAGAAAACGCACGGCAATTCGCCAAGCTGAAGGTAAGTGGTATCGGACTGCGCATTTTTGCTACGCAAAAACGCTTGCCAACCTTCAGAGAGGAATGAAATAATTCATTCCCGCTCGGTTGCCGCTGGCCTTTTCTTCCGTACATTCAAATTGTCATTTGTGGCTCGATATTTGAGCAACTATTTTCCCAGCAACACTATTTACATACATAGCCTAAATATTAAAAGTCATATCCGTTAAGAATGTTGCTAAAAATTCCGCATAGCCATATTAAAACGAAACTTTTATGAAATACAGTCCATATTATTCTGTGTAATGCAGGAGATGGAGGTGTTTCATGCATAAACAGATTAATGCCAACCGGGAACTGGAAAAAACTTCCGGTGAAATTTTCCGCCAGAAAAAAATACTATATGCCCTGCTTGATGAGATAACGCAGGCGGAGAAATCATGGCTTTCGGAAAATTACAGAAGCGGAGTGCTGTCTTGTTTTTCAAAATCATGTTTATCAGAAGCAAAGAAAAAGGAATGCTACGGAAACATCAAGGCAGATTTATATGGAGAAAAAAATTTATCCGCCATTCACAAAAAGCTTCTGCTGAATGATGGCCTGCTTGAAGTAGTGAGGAAAATTGCAGCTTCAGATCCTGATTCATACAGGAAGATTTTTAATTCCCACATGGGCTGCATTTTTGAAGAAAGTGTTTTTGAGTTTCCTGACATTATGTTGCTTGATGACAGAAGCTTTCAAAAAGTTCTGATGTCCGTTTCTATGGAAACAATTGCAGTGGCATTTATCGGGGAAAGTCATGCTTTAAAAGATAAGCTTTTCCGGAATGTATCCAAACGCACATCCTCCGGCATAAAAAGGCTGATGCACAAAAAAATATTTACTCTGGAAACAAGCGACGTTATAAAAAAACAGGGATTGATTCTAAAAGCTGTTCACAGGCTTATAAAGCAAGATGGAATTTTATTTCCGGGAGAAGTAATTTATGATTGAAAAACTTGTCCAGACTGTAAAAGCCGGAAAATATTTTCTTGCGTCTGTCATAGCTGCATCCAGCGGACTGAGCAAATGGGACAAAAACCTTTCCAGATACGGACTTTCAGAAAAGCAGATTGAAAGCTTTGATTATGAGTCAGAAATAAATGAGCATCTGAATCAGTTTTTCCGGCAGAAAATTATTGAAAATACAACGGAAGAAGAAAATTTTATGGCCGCATGGGAAAGACTGAGTTTTTCTGACAGGAATTTGATGGCAAAAAAATCGGAGTTTCTTGGAGAAACAAATCTTGCAAAAAGGCTTTCAGAAAAAGTTATTATGTTTTCCGATATTTTAAAGTTGCCGGACAGCGTGATAAAAAAGCTTTTGGAAAAAGCAGATTACAACATTCTGAAACTTTCACTGGCAGATATTAATGAAAATCTTTTTTTTATTGAACTTCAGGAAAAAGTCAGGGAAAAAATATACGCCAATATGGAACAGCTGAAAATGGAACTTCTTAAAGAAGATTTGTATTTTATGGGGCCTGTGAGAAAGCAGGATATTATTGAAGCAAGAAAAAAAATCTGCGCGAGCTTAAAAGTTCTGGTCATTCGATGAGACCATATTTCATTTGGCTGTACTGCACACGCTACCTCTGGGGGATACAAGGCTCCCTTTTTCAATACAGGAGCCGTCTTTTTTACCGTCGCCGGGACCCGCCTTTTTTTAGTAAAATGCAGATAGACAATATGTTGTGTCCCCTGATTTTTGCAAAAACGTGGATTCGGCTTAAAATTAGGTAAGACAAAACTTAATAAAAGCATTACCAAAATGCAAAAAGGAGACACAACATGGAAAGTATAATTTATGTAGGAA
>JAZLGS010000023.1:0-28104 GCA_045616425.1 Treponema sp. | reverse complement strand
AAAATCCGGAAGCTGGTCCACCGAAAAAGGTGCGTCATCATCAGATGCAGGCGGATTGTCATTCATTTCCGTGTCACTAAAATCCGGAAGCTGATCCACCGAAAAAGGTGCGTCATCATCAGATGCAGGCGGATTGTCATTCATTTCCGTGTCACTAAAATCCGGAAGCTGGTCCACCGAAAAAGGTACGTCATCATCCGGAGCGGACGGATCATCCTGCACAGAAGTCATTGCATCATCACTTCTGAAAGGTTCCGATAAAATATCATCAACCGTATTGGACGCGGCTGCTTCGTCAAAATCCGGCAGGTCATCTGTCGAGAATGCAGGATTAGATGCCAGACTGTCAGTTTCTTCCATTGCAAACGGATCCGTGCCAAAATCTACATGAGTATCGGCCGTAATGTCTTCCGGAACCGGCTCCCCGTTTTCTTCCAGATAATCTTCAGCGGAAAAATCCTCTGGAATTTCAAATGAAATGTTATCCATGGAAAAATTGTCTGCATTTCCTGCGTTCTGAATCTTGTCATCATTATCCTGCAGGTCAAAAGATATGTCATCAACAGAAAAATTTTCTGCCGGTTCAGCCGGTGCTTCTTCCTGCGGAATTCCACTTTCCGGACTGTCAGCAGCCGGTACGTCTTCCTGCATTATTGTGTCTTCTGTAACTGGAACTGTTTCCTCCGCTGCTTCCGGAGTTTCCATTACTGGAACTGCATTTTCTGCTGGAACTGGAGCTGGTTCTGTTACTGGTTCAGGAATAATCTGGGTTTTGTCATCAAAAATGCTGTCATCTTCTGCAAGCGGTTCCACTACTGTTTCTGGGGCCGGTTCTACTGCCGGTTCAGCAGCAATGGAATCACTGATTTTTTCGGTAAGGACTTCGTCTCCTTCAAAAAGAGAATCATCATTTACAAGCGGTTCAACTATTGTTTCCGGCAAAGGCTCGTCTGACTGAGCTTCAAGGGCATCCTTAAATTTTTTATTTACGTCTGAGAAATCTGTTTTTGAAAAACCTGCATCAAAACCTGGAAGTTCATGTCTTGTATCACCGGCATCAAGTTCGTCAAAAGTTGGAATATCTGTAGAAAAATCTTCAATACCGGCAGGAGCTGCTACCGGTGGAACATCATCGCTGGGAAACTGCAGTGATGTCTGCTTCTGGACTTCTTCATCATCAAAAGAAAAATGCAAGTCACCAGCATCTGTATCTATATTTTCCAATTGTCCGGCAGGTTGTACAGGAACATCATCAGATAAAGAAAAATCATCGCCAAAAAAGTCATCCGTCACATTTTCTATTTCCGAAAAATCAACGGAGGGTGTTACGTCACTTTCTACCGGCTTATCCAGTTTTTTGCTTATGATTGATGCTAAAAGACCTTTTCCGCCTTTTTTTGTCTTTGAATCAGTTTTAGTATCGTCCATATTTTTCCCCACGTGTCAGAAAATCAAAAGCTGTATGATTCAATCTGAACATCCATCCATGGAATTTATCGGCATATAAAAAAAAATCGTGAGAATGGAGCGTTTAAAAACTAAAGTTTTTCGAGCTTGTTTTGAATAAACAGCAATTTTTCCGGAATCCTACAGCATATTTTGTTTTCCACCGCCAGTCCCGCTTTTTTTTAGCATGATACAGATTTTCAGTGATACTTATAGGACACAACCAGCTAGAATTTATATTCCCACCGCAATGCAAAGCGCTGGAAATACCATTCCGGTGCACTGTACTTCATGTCCAGTTCCGACTGCTTCCTGCCGTTGATGGTTCTTTTTTCTGCATCATATCCCCTGCGTGTAGAAAAATACAAAGCAACTGTAAGACTGTTGTGGTCGTCAAATTTCAGTATGGCAGCCGGATTTATGGAAACAAATGTAAAAGCTCCAAAGAAATCTTCATATTTTTTATCAAATACATCGTTTGAATAATAGCCAGACCATTCCGTCATGATACCCACAGTCTGCAAAACCAGCGGCATCTGGTAACCGACAAAAAGGTTTGCATAATAATTCAGTCCGTTGGCTTTTTCATAAGTCACCTGCCAGTCAAAAGGTGTACCATCTGCTACGCCCGTCAAGCCGGAATAAATGAGGTCATAATTCGCCTGCATTACAACATGATGCCAGTCGCCGGGCAGTACGGCAGCAAGATCAAACTGAAAAAGCGTATTGAACTCAAACTGATAATACCAGTTTTCAAAAGTGTTCAGGCTGTCATATTTTCCCGACCTGTCATTGTAAATTGCAATTCCCTGGTTTCCGATGAAATCCCATCCTGTTCCGATTTTTGCACCTGCGGAAAATTCCAGAAATGCAATGGGACAGAAAGTAATGCTGAGCCTTGGAGCAATCGTCACAGGAGAAAGTTCCATTTCCCCGCAAAACGAAACCCTGTTCATGCCAAAAAGCGGATTGTCACTGAATGGCACTGGGACAGTATAAGCATATTGACCGGTGACACGGAATTCCATTCCTTCATAAAATTCCGACGGTGCCGAAAAATGTTCATCTTTTGAAGCTTTCTGTGGTGCCATCGGCCTCAGTGTAAGGTCCGTTACAATACCAAAAGAATGTGGAGATTTGTTTTCTGATTTTTCCTGTGCCATAATTCCGGTACAAAAAACAAAAGCAAAAATAAAAAATGGTAAAAATGCTTTTTTCATATAAAATCCTCTTTTTTTAATGTTTTATGGGCGTGTCCTCCGCTTTGCTCCGACCGCTATGTCCAGGGTTCCGCTTCCGCTCCATTCGGCAGAGCCGAACGCCAGGGCGCCCTTCCCAGCGCTCACGCAGGAACTGTCCGTTGACCTGTCATGCAGCATTGTTGACCTGTCATGCTGAATTTATTTCAGCATCTTATGTACCGCAGGAATTCCGAATCCGTCATCCTGCACGCTCTGCGTTGAGGTTCGTCATTCATGAAATTACAAAGCTGAAAACACCGCAATTTTTAAAGTTCTTTTAAACATCCCACCACTGCGCAGCAGTCTGGTCGGCAATCTGTATCAGCAGTACCAGTGGGTTCTGCAGGAAACATGAATAGTTTATCTTTTCGTTTTCCGAAAGGTCACTGAAGCCCATATGCCTGCTGATTGCTTCAAGCACATGGCGGCGTTTCAGCATTTCCGGCATTGATTCCAAAAGCAGGAGCACAGATTCATTCCCATGTCCCAGATTCCTTAAATCGCCTTTTACCTTGAAATATGGTTCGTGAACCCAGTTTCCAGAAAAATCCTTTGTCCTCCTGAATTCCGTTGCATAAGTACCGGCCTTGCAGAAGTCATGACAGATGGCAGCAATATATACATCTTCCGCCGTTATTTCATATCTGCCTGCCATTTTAGAACCTGAATAATTCTGCATCAGGGTTTCAGCATAACAAAATGCCTGTCGTGCAACTAAAAGGGAATGGGCTGCAAGGCCTCCTTTTACATTGCCGTGGTATCTTGCCGATGCCGGGGAAGTAAAGAATTCATGGCTGTCCATCCATTCTTTCAATGCATGTGCAGATTCACTGTTCTTTACAATGTAAGAAGTCATTTCATTTATTGTTTTTTTTACAAGGTCCGTGTCAAAAGTTCCGTTTTTGCTTATAGGGCCGTTGCGGTTAAAAATTTCAAGCAGTCCGTCAATTTCTGCTGAAAAAACTTCCATTGCTTCATGAGTAACATTATTTTCCATAGGTGAAAAGAATATACGGAATTACTAAAAAAAGCAATTTTAGAAATAATGATGACAATCCTTCTGCTTGTAACATTTACATGAATTTGATTTGATTTTTGAAGATTCTGCCCTTATAATTGAAGATATAATTATAAGTGAGTTGGAATTAATGGAATCAATTAAAAATCTGTTAGAGTACTATGATGAATTATATCCCGTAACTGAAGCCCAGCAGAAGTTTTTCGAGGAATTCATTTCAATTTACCCCCGTCCCGCACGCTTCTTGAACATTGGATGTGGAACCGGTGTAATGGAAAACCGTCTTGCAAAAGATACTACAGATGTTACCGGTCTTGAAACGGACCGTGGTCTTTTGGAGTCTGCCACAAGAAAACACCGCAGTCAGCTTATGGCCGTCCGTTATTTCCAGATGTCGACAATCGAAATGAGCCGGTTCCTTGGAAAAGGATTCTATAACGTAATTTCATGCCTTAATGACAGGATTATTTTCATCCATGATCAGGTGCTGTTAAAGAAATTCTTTTTTGACTGCCGGCAGCTCCTTGCAGATGGCGGAACTGTTGTCATCGGTCTTACTAATTATGATTTGTATAATCCTGATCCCCGGGTAATCCTGCCGGAAATAAAAAGCATAAGGGTAAATCTTTCTGGCCGCATTACAAAAGATGCAGAAGGGAATGCATGGCTTGACCGTCGTGTAGAAACCGGTAACGGCCGTTTTCTTCCAGTGTACGAAAAGACAAAAGTGTATGTGCTTCATCCTGATGAACTGACAGTCTTTGCTAAAGAGGCAGGTTTTACTTCTGTTGAATTTTATGATGGATTTACAAAAAAGCCGGCTGACGGAAAAACTGTAAACCTCATTGCAATGATAAAATAAAATCTGTTTCAAAAATAAAAGCCGGTTGCCTAAAATAAAAGGTAACCGGCTTTCTTTATGTCTTACATACGGCAGGAATTTAATCGATTTTCCAGCGGTTGTTTTCTTTTACAAAACGGCTTGAATTAACTTCTATAAGGCGGCCGTCATCCCCAAGCATTTTTATCATAGAAGTCAACGGATTGATTTCCGTTATGCGGAAATTTGCACCATCATAGTAAATGTGGAGTCCTTCAGGAGGGAGTTTTTTCCTTGCTTCTGCATAAAAATCGTATTCATACGAAAGGCAGCACAAAAGCCGGCCGCACTGTCCGGAAATCTTCATGGAGTTTAGCGAAAGGTTCTGGTCTTTTGCCATTCTTATGGAAACAGGCCTTAACTTGTCAGATACACAGTGACAGCAATATGGCCGGCCGCAGATTCCCAGACCACCGGTAATCCTTGACTCGTCCCTTACGCCGACCTGCCTGAGTTCAATCCTCATTTTAAATACTGAAACAAGGTCCTTTACCAGTTCCCGGAAGTCAACACGGTTTTCTGCACTAAAGAAAAACAGTGCTTTCTGTTCATCAAGAAGGAAATGCGTGGAAATGAGCTTCATTTCAAGACGGTGAGCCTGGACTTTTTCCTGAAATGTCTTAAATGCATTCTTTTCTTTTTCTTTCAGGTCCGCAGCCCGTTTCAGGTCTTCTTCCGAAGCTTTCCGCTCAATGTTTATTATATCCGAAGGTTTTATACCGATTGGAGATTTTGCTTTTCCTAAAACAAGAGCCAGATCCTTACCGTATCTTGTCGGGATTACTGCATAATCCCCCGGATTCAGTTCTATGTTTCCCGGAGCTGCATAAACTGCCTCACTGGAATATTCCAGCTTCATGCAGTACATGGGTTCTGTAAAGACAAAATCCTCTTCTTCCTGTCCGTCAATGTCATCTTCCAGGTTGGAGAGGTCTTCGTTTTCGGCATCTATGTCGTTTTCAAAAATATCACTCATAAAAATTCCTATGCGTAAATCTGGCTAGGCAGCCATTAAGTCTATAATCAATCCGTTTATTTCGTGGATTTTTTCCAACAGCCTGAGTTTGTCTAAGTGATTATACCACAAATCGTAGGCCAGTCTATCAAGTTTTTCGTTTATTGTAATAATCTGTATTGCCGGATCCCTCTGTTTTCCCCGCCGTGAACGTCCGAAACGCTTATGTTCCCTGATTACATAATTATTTTTTTCTATATACCTAACAAATTGTGACACAGCTTTTTTGTAGTTCTCAAATTTATCAATACTTGCAGAAATGGAAAGTGCATCGCCTGCCATATCAACCTGATCTTTAAGATAGATGATGGCTTCTTCTTCTGAAAGTCCCATGAGTTCTGCAGGAAGACCTTGCGATACAAAGATGTTTTCTTCCTGTTTGCTTTTCAGAAGGCTTGAAAAACGGTTTGTGCCGGATGTCTTTACCTTTTTCCTTGTTGCCTCGGCAGTCATCTGATTTGCGGCAGTAGCTGCAGCTGTAAAGTATAACGAGGTACTGTTCGGATCAACTGAATTCATATTAAAATTGACCTGTTTCTTATGTCTTTAAGCTGTTCCTGCTTTTCAACTTCTTTCTGATATTCTTCTGTGTCCGAAAGTGCAATACAATGTCCGTGAAGTATCACACCGGCAGAGAGGATCAGCCGCTTTGTTGCTATGTCTCCAATAACAGTTGAAGTAGCCTGCAGTTTGATTCCTTCCGGTGCAATGATGTCTCCCAGTACTATTCCGCTGACTGTTGCAGATTTGGCACTGATATTTCCCCTGATTCTTGCTTTTTCACCAATGATGATGTTTCCGCTGGCTTCGATATTTCCGTCAATATCGCCATCAATCATCATGGCGCCGTTAATCCTCAGGTTGCCTGAAACCGCAGATCCTGATCCAATGATTGTATTGATTGATATATCGTCAAAAGCCATAAAAATCAGTTGGAAACCTTTATATTAAGATATTTTATCGGATCAACTACATCTGAACCGATGTGAACTTCGTAGTGCAGGTGAGGGCCTGTTGTAATACCGGTGTTACCGATAGTTCCGATTACGTCGCGCTGTGAAATGAACTGGCCTTTAGTTACGCGGACTGTGTTCATATGTGCAAAGCGTGTGTAGATTCCATGCTTATGCTTGATTATTACGTTGTTTCCATATCCTGCATCGTATGCGGCTGTAACGACCTGTCCGTTTGCAGTTGCATAAATAGGGTCTCCGGAACGCCATGTGGACATGTCAATTCCTTTGTGAATGTACCATTGTCCGGTAATCGGATGTACTGTCGGACCGAATCCCATGGAAATGTGCAGAGCCGGGCTTCTTACCGGCCATATGCTTGGAATGTCTGAGAACAGGGAATTCTGTGTTTCAAGCATTTTTCCAATCTGTTCAATCGGCTGTACGGCATTTTCAAGATAAAAAGTAAGCTGGCGGATGTCTGCTGCTTCCCGTACTGAACCGGATGCCAGTTCTTCTGTGTTGAACAGTGAAGTGAGGTCCGAATTCTTTAACGGTGATGTTGTTGCAGCTGTCTGCTGTTCAATTCCCAGTAATGAAAGGGACTGGCTTAATGAGGACTGGAATCTTTTTGCAGTCTGGAGCAGATTGTTGTTTTCATCCCTGAGTTCGTCCAGGCTGGCCAGTGTCTGGCGGTTTTCCGTAAAGAGCCTGCTTATTTCTGCACTGGAATCAATTGCATTTTTATTGAAGAAAATGAATGAAAGTACGATTCCTACGACAATCGTAATTCCAAGTACAAGGGCAAATACATTCGTCTGCAGGTTGAGTACCTTTCCCTGTGCGTGTGGAACAATCATGATTGTGAGTTTATTGTCAAAAATATGGAAAACCTTGCAGAAAAAACGTCCTATCTTTGCAAGGAGACTGTCTGAATCTGAGAAAAATGATTTTGACATTGAATGTGCCGAATTCTTATGCTTAAACATTTTTTACTCCAATTGTAAAATTAGACACGTGGTAATGGAAACCTCTGGAAATGCGGTGTTTGCAGCCTTGCAATTTTTCAAGTTGAAAACCCGCAGACATCCCGAAACAGTAATTTTTTGAGATGCCATGACGTTCTGTGTATAGCCGTGCCCCTTAGTATATCATGATAAAATATACACTGTCAAATAAGTTGACGGTTGCAAAATCATGTGTTATCTTTATCGGAAGAAAATAATGGAATTTTAATGCGTATATGCCCTGACAGCATTTTTTTTCCTCAGGTGCTTGCTTCCGTTGCAGGTTGCTAAGTTTCTTAACCGTTTATGTCTGCCGGTATTAATCTTTATTGAGCAGATGTCTATTACTATCTTTTTAGGAAAAGCCATGCAGTTTTTTGATACTCATGCCCACATCGGGCTTATTTACGATGACCCTATTGAACAGTTGCGCGTTGTCCAGCAGGCTAAAAGTGCCGGAGTTTCGCGTATTGTAAGTATAAATAACAGTCTCAGGGATTTTCCCCGTGTATATGGAACCCTTAAAGTGCTGCCTGGTGTGTATCACGCTGTAGGCGTAGCACCGTCAGAAGTTGTGAATCCGGGAAAAGACTGGGTATCCCAGATAGAAGAATACCTTAATCTTCCTAACGTAGTTGCGGTAGGTGAAACAGGCCTTGATTATTATAAGCAGTTTGGTGACAAGCGTTCCCAGATTGAACTTTTCATTACCCAGCTCGATATTGCCCAAAAGCACAATCTGCCGGTAATCATACACAACCGTGAAGCAGGTAAGGACGTGTTTGACATTTTGTCCCAGCGCATACCGGATGCCGGTGCGATACTTCATTGTTACTCGGAAAATGCTGGATATGCAAAGAAATGCCTTGATATGAACATTTACTTCTCGTTTGCAGGCAACCTTACATACCGTAATGCCCGTAATCTGCATGAGACTGTAATGAATGTTCCTCTGGACAGGATTCTTATTGAAACTGAAAGTCCGTTCATGGTTCCGGCAGAATTCCGTGAGCGCAAGCGTTCCATGCCTGCATATCTTCCATCGACGGCAAATTTCCTTGCGGAACTGCTTGATATGGATCTGGAAGAACTGGGTGTACAACTCTGGAAAAACAGCTGCAAAGTCTTCAAGCTGCCAGAATGATGCTTTACCATCCTGTAAAAATCGGACCGCTTTCATTGGGCGGGAATCTTTTCCTTGCTCCTGTTGCCGGCTACAGTGACAGGGCTTTTAGAAGTGTGTGTGTAAAAGGTGGTGCGGATTTCTGCTATACGGAAATGGTTTCTGCCGAAGCCCTTACCCGCGGTTCCGAAAAGACCGAAGGAATAATGGGGCGGGCGCCGTCAGAAAAAGCATATGCGGTGCAGATTTTCGGTGGTACGGAAGAAGTCATGGCGGATGCAGCCAGACTTGTCCTTTCCCGCACTACGACGGAATGCATTGATATTAATGCCGGCTGTCCCGTTCCGAAAATAATAAAAAGCGGTGCCGGTTCTTCACTTACAAGAGATCCTGACAGACTTTATAAAATCGTAAAGTCAGTGGTCGATGCCTCCCGTAATTTTGATGGGGGTCGTCTGTCTTTAAATGGTGCTTCTGTTGAGTATAAAATTCCGGTGCCTGTTACTGTAAAAATCCGTTCCGGCTGGGATGTTGATACGATTACATGGAAAGAAGCTGCCCTTGCTGCAATTGAAGCCGGTGCTGCTGCCATAACCATGCATCCACGTACCCGCGCCCAGGGCTACGAAGGAAAAGCTGACTGGTCAAAATTAAAGGCTTTAACGGAGCTGGCAGCCGGCCGTATTCCGGTTTTTGGTTCCGGTGATGTTTTTACACCAGAGGATGCAAAGCGGATGCTGGAAGAAACCGGCTGTGACGGAGTAATGTTTGCCCGTGGTGCAATGGGAAAGCCGTTTATTTTTTCACAGACGAAAAGCCTCATCTTGAATGGTTCTTATGACGAAATCCCTCTTGAAACAAGGATAGAAGCCGGTTTTGAGGAACTGGACATACTGATTGCCGATCATGGTGAAGATTCAGCCTGCCGTGAGATGCGTAAGCGCTTCTGTGCCTACTCAAAAGGTATTGAAGGTGGCGGAACTGTCCGGATGGAAATTGTAAAGGCGTCGTCAAAATCCGATTATCAGAATATTTTCTCTAAGTTGGTTGGAAAACTCGACAAATTCAAAAAATAATTGTATAATATCAGCATGTCGTTTTTTCAGGCTTTTGCAGATTTATTAGACAGTATATTCAGAAGCTCATCGCCTGAAGTTCAGAAGAAGTTGAAAATCAGGAAGATTGAAGCTGAACTCAGAAGTCATCCTGATGGAATTTATAAATCAGAACTGGTTCAGCCGAATTTTGCAGAGGCTTTGAGGATTCTGTATAATAACGTCCGTCCTGTTGCGCAGATTCTTGATAATACGATTTGTTCGCCGGACATAAAGAGGAACCAGCGTTTTGAATCTGAACTGGTGGTTACTGGTTATAACGAAAACCTTAAGTCTGTGCTTGATTCCCTTGCTTATGATGTCCGTAAAGAAGCCGTAATGGAATCTAATTTTCCCGGAAAGGTTTATGATGACCAGAAGAGACGGCTTGAAAAACTGATTCAGGAACTCAATACAAAAGAATTCATTAAACTGGATATGGTGCTTTCAAAACTCCACCAGCTTTCGGATTTATGCCGTTTCAATTATGCCACATTACTGAATCTTTTTGACGGTGACTTTAACCTGCTTGATCAGGAAAGCCGTCCTGCCGAATTCCAGCCGATTCCTCCTGCAACCCTGGAATCTTCACTTGTGGATTTGTATTATATCATTTCGAATTTTTCTATTAATATGCCGGTTGCAAATGCAATTATTGCGCTCCATCAGCTTTTGCATGGAAAGGAACCGTCTGTTGAAGAAAAGAAGGAGATTTTCTCAAACCTCCGGAAGATTGAATCCATAGCAAAGAACATCATAAATGAAACTGTCCTCCTGAACCTTATAAGGATTGCAAAAAATGAACCTGAAGCATTGCCGCAGAAGGCAAGCTACAAAGTTAATGCAAGAAAGGAATTTGCCCAAAAGCTTCAGGAAAGGTTCGTGGCGGATGAAACTAAAATCAAGAATGAATTGAAAGATGAGCGGATTTCTGCTGAACTGGGGCAGCTTTTCCCTAATATCACTATGGAAGATCTTAAAGGTTATAATCCTGTCATAGCGTCAGAACTCAGTCTGCATTCATCAAATACTTTTATATGGATTACGCCCCTCAGGGTCATAAAGACATTCCTGAAGCATTATTATACGGAAGGAATCCGTTCCGTGTTGAATGACATTGTCGTAGAAGGTTTCTTCTCAAATCCAACATATAAGACGCAGTTTTCTGCAAATGTGTTTGCCGTCAATGAATGTCCGGACATGATTGCTGAATTTGAAAATTCATTCGATCAGAATGCTGAGTATGATGAAGCCAAAATACGCGGGTTGATTACCGACAGCCATAAAGATGCGGATTTTTCTAAGAAGCTGGTATCTTTTGTCGATAATATCAATATGGCAGCAAAGCAGATAATCCAGAAAGAGGTTTCTGCTCTGTTCACATTGTATAAAGAAGTCGGGGATCTGATTCAGGATTCCAAAAAGCCAGCCTGTGAAGTTGTATCAAATTTGAAGGTCATCATGTTGTCATCTCGCAATAGAGAGAGTACAATGACTTTAGAGAATCAATATTCTCTTTGGGGAATATTCTTTGAAATTATGAAAAACTATGCTATTATAGACAAATAGAATCTATGAAGAATACTGCTGTTGATATTGACATAAAGAATGCCTCTGTTGAAGAAGTCGTAAGTGAATACGAGAAAAAACTTTACGACCTGAGCCAGTTGCTGGAAATTTCACGTTCGCTCTGTTCAACCTTGGATTTTGCAAATCTTATAGAAGCCAATCTCTATACCTGCATGTGCCAGATGCATGTTCTTGCTGCTGGTATTTTCGTGCTGGACAATATTGATACAAACGCATTTAATTTAGGTTCAAATTATACCGGTTTTACACTTGATCCTGAAGTAAGCTATTCAATTCCATTTGATTCTCCTGTGATTGAAATCCTTAATGTAAAAGATAAGGTTTTCTCCCTTGCAGAATTGAAAAAGGCATTGAAGCGTAAGAAGTGTCCGCAGATTGAATCTCTCAATCCGTCTCTTATAGTTCCAATGTTCCAGAAGAACCATATAAACGGAATCCTCCTTCTTGGTGAACGCATGGATCTTGGGGAAGGTGTTGAATATTCTGAATATGAAGTAAAGCAGATTCTTGATATAGCATCTCTTTCCAGTGTTGCAATTAACAATGCAGCCCTTGTTGAAAGATCTTCCATAGATATGCTTACTCATTTAAAATTAAAGTTCTATTTCTTTAATTCCCTTACTGATGAACTTGATCTTGCCGTTACCCAGAATATGCCGCTGGCTGTAATCATGTTTGACATTGACTTCTTTAAGAACTTCAATGATACATGGGGACATGCTTGTGGAGACTATGTGCTCCAGATGGTTGCAAAAATCATGAAAGACAGCATCCGGGATGGAGATCTGGCTTCAAGGTATGGTGGAGAAGAATTTACAATCCTTCTTCCTGCTACAGCCAGGGAATCTGCTGTTGCGGTTGCAGAGCGGGTAAGGACCAATATAGAAAGCACTGATTTCTGCTATGAGGGACAGCACATGCGTGTTACCATTTCCGGTGGTGTTTCAGTATATGATTCTGAAAAAAATCCGGTGACATCTGCAAATGTTCTTGTTGATCAGGCTGATAAGGCACTGTATCTTTCAAAACGCAACGGCCGTAACAAGATTACTTATGCAAATCCTGAACTGGTAAAGGATATCGAAATTCCTGAATGAATCTTATAAACCGTCGTTTCAGATATACTTTTTTTAATGCTGCACTTGGCATTGCTTTAATTAATGTGGTCGTCTGGCTGATTGTGCAGGGGAATCCGCAGGTGAATCTCCTGCTCGGCCTGAATCCATATCTTTTCCTGCACAAGCATATGTACTGGCAGATTTTCACCTATATGTTCATGCATGGTGATTTCATGCATCTTTTCTGTAATATGTTCGGGCTCCTGATGTTTGGAATTTCGGTGGAAAGGGCTGCGGGGTCAAGGGAATTCCTTTTGATGTATTTTCTCTGTGGAATTGTCGACGGGTTGCTTTCCCTTGGGGTTTATGTCCTTACCGGCTCATATGGAGTGCTTCTGATAGGGGCTAGTGGCGCTGTATATTCCATATTGCTTGCATTTGCCGTAATTTATCCGACAGCAAAAATTTTTCTTTTCGGAATTCTTCCGATACCTGCTCCAATGTTGATTGTTATATATGCAGTTATTGAAATCTGGGATGAAGTTTTTGGAATGGCAGCCAATGTTGCGCATATGACCCATCTTTTTGGTTTTGCCGCAGCCTGGATTTATTTTATAGTCAGAATGGGAATTAATCCGTTAAAAGTATGGAAAGACGCCTGGCGCTGATTCTGCTTTTTTGCTGCTTTTTGCTTATGGCAGTTTCCGGGCAGAATGTTGTAAATAAAAATTATCTCCGCATATATCTTTGGGCTGATGAAGAAGCATATCCGGGGCTTGTTGAAGCGGAAAGGCTTCAATCCGGTGGGGTCCATGATAGGGATGAATATGAAAAAGCAGTCCTTTCTGTCGTTCAGCAGGAAGAAAAAGATGCTTTTGACCCTGAATCCCGCAGTGACGATGCTGCTGCCGCAAAAGATGATTACATCTATGCTTATTCCGTCCTTCAAATGAAGAAGCTTGCTCCTTACATAATAAATGGCATGGTTTATGGATGGGAGTTTGTCTATACGCCTTCTGATTCGACTCGTGGTGTAAACGAGTATTTTGAAGTAAAGCCACTCCGGGACTTTTCTGTAGAGAGGAAACTTATAAAATATGAAACTGCAATCCGGGGAAACAGTAAACTGCATGTGTGGGTTTCATTTAAGAGGAACAGTCAGCAGAGGATTTATTATCAGCAGTGGGCGGATCTGCAGAATCAGAAAATATCCGGAATCGGAAAAGGAAAAGTTGAAAAGGGCTTTGCAGGAATCAATGAGGCTTGTGATGAAGCCCTTAAGGTCGCTGTCAGGGAACATTTCCAGAAAATTTTGCGGAATAAGCCTAAGCAGATAACCGGCCGCGTGCTTATTTCTGATATTCACGGCATGACTGTGGACAGAGGCCATTATAAAGTTCAACTTGATTTTTTTCTTGAAACTGTTAAAATAAAAGAATATAACTTGTTCTAAAATCTGAATTTTGATCAAGATTTGGGAGGAAAATAATATGAAAAAAATTTTTGCTGTTCTGGCTGTTCTGGCTGCTTTCTGCTGTGCATTTGCTGAAGAAGACATTGTTTTCGATGAAAGCAATAAGAAAGTAGATACTTCAATGCAGGTAATCGTTCCTGAAAACCAGCATGTAACAAACAAGACTGGAAAAATCAGAATGGAATATACACCTTCAATGGATGAAGTACGTATTTATTACACATGTATGGAAGCTACTTTCTCTGAAAGTGATGCCCGTGAAGCAATCCATGCATGTCTTCTTGATTTCCAGCTTGAACATCAGTATTTTGGCTATAAGTACCTCAGACGTGACAGGACTTCATTCATGAAGGATGCTCGCAATGTGCCTATGGCTCAGTACGTTTCACACGTAAAATTCAACCGCTAGTCTGGAGTTTTTAATAAAAAAATGGATATTTCAACAATTATCAAGAATCTGCACCCGCTTGAAACAAAGGTGCTTCTTCACTACAGCCTTAAAGATGAGCTTACATCTACAAGGCTGCAGACAGAATTAGGTTATAAGGAAGGCCACGCAAATCAGGCATTCAGCTGGCTTGCTGGTAAACAGCTTCTGGTGGAAACTGCCAGAACTCCTCATACTTATTTTGAGCTTACTGACTTTGGACGTAAAGTTCAGCAGACAGGTTTTGCAGAGGAAAGGATTGTTAATTATCTCAAGGAAAATGGTGCACACCGTCTTCCTGAAATTGCAGCAGCACTTGCTATTGAAAATAAGGATGTAGGTTCTGCCTTTGGTGCATTGAGTAAGGATAATGTCCTTAAGCTTAATGATGAAAAGAAGGCAGAATATACAGGAAATCCTCTTCCGGAGCGTATTACTGTTGCAAAGCAGCTTATTGAAAAAGCTGCTGCCGCTGAAAACAGCCAGCTTGATGCTGCTGACCTTACAAAATCAGAAATTGAAGTAATGGGCGGCCTTACAAAAAAGCGTGGTATCAGCGAAACTCCATTTAAGACAATTGAAAGAGAAACAGTTGCATATAAATTGACTGATGCTCTTGCTCAGGTTGTTGATGCACTTAAAAAGGCTGGTGTGACAGGAAATGAAATCGGTGAAATTACTCCGGGGATGCTTGCTTCCGGCGAATGGAAGAAAGGTACATTTCGTGGATACAATATTTCTATTCCACCGGCAAGAAATATTCCAGGCCGTATAAATCCGTATGTAGCATTCCTTGAATCTGTAAAGGATAAGCTTTGTTCTCTTGGTTTTCAGGAATTTGACGGGCCGCTTGTTGAGACCGAATTCTGGAATGGGGATGCACTGTTCATGCCTCAGTTCCATGCAGCCCGTGACATTCATGATGTTTACCGCATTAAGAATCCTACACATGCAAAGGCAATTGAAGAACCATATCTTACGAATGTTGCCAATGTGCATAAAAATGGTGGAAATACAGGAAGCCGTGGCTGGAATTATGAATTTGACCATGAATTTACACGCCGTCTGATTCTCCGCAGTCAGGGTACGGTTCTTTCTGCACACCAGCTTCATAAAGCTGAAATTCCGGGAAAATATTTTGGTATTGCCCGTTGTTTCCGCTATGACAAAGTTGATGCAACGCATCTTTCAGACTTCTATCAGACTGAAGGCATCATTCTCGGTGAAGATGTAAACCTTAAGACACTTCTTGGAATGCTTGAAATGTTTGCAAAGGAAATTGCAGGAGCAGAAGAAGTAAAATATGTTCCAGGTTACTTCCCGTTCACAGAGCCTTCTATTGAAGTTCATATTAAGCATCCTAAACTTGGATGGTTTGAACTTGGTGGATCTGGAATCTTCAGGCCTGAAGTTACAAAAGCTATGGGAATTGATGTTCCTGTACTTGCCTGGGGTATCGGTATTGACCGTATGGCTCTTATGGCATTGGGACTGAATGACTTGAGGGAACTGTTCTGCGAAGATATCGAAAAGGTGCGTCTACGCAAAGCTAAGTTCTAAGCCGGACGACTGAACGGAAATTTTATACTTTGAAAAGACTGTCATTTTTATGGCGGTCTTTTTTTTATGTCTGCAAGTCTGTAAAATAAGAAATGGAGTGTAAGTGTTTGGGATATAAAAAAGGCTGTCCCAAAAGTGCCGTTCATAGTCCTGTTCCGGTCTTGAAACGGATTCAAGTTGACGCACCCGGAATCTCTACACTTCGTACAGCGTAGATGCTGAAATAAATCCAGCAGGGCAGAACTTATTCGTGCTGACGGTTCCAATACCCCGACGCTCTACGTCGAGGTTCGGCATTGGCCAATTTTTTTCTGTGTTCGAGCACGCATCAGGGGAGGATGAAATGCTTTTTGAACATGGGAAATAACCGGGCGGTTCAAAATTGAATCGCCCTTTCATGACTAAGAGTTATTTTTGTGGCTTGTTGCAGTCAACTACAGAGTTTTCTGCGTTTGAGTATGGTGCAGGGATATATTTGTCTGCATTCCAGTCATTTTCCCACCTGTGACCGTCGATAAGGTAACGGAACTGATATTCTCTTCCTGCTTCCAATGCAAGTTTTACAGAGAATGAACCGTCTTTCTTAGACTTCTTGAGTGGTGTTTCTGTGCTGCTCCAGCTGTTGAAATCGCCAGCGATGTTGATCGTTTCTGCATCTTTAGCTGCCTGAACTCCAACAGTAAATGTTACATTACATGTTTTTCCATCTTTAGAAAAAGATTTCTTAAGAGCCATTTTTGTCCCCTTTATATAATTTTTTAATGAATCCTAATTTATTAAAATGTAGAATTGTGAAATTGACAATACTTTTTAAATTAAAATTCATACTTTTTTGCAATTTTTACAACAAGATTGCTTATTTATTGGTATTATTATACTATATTTGTTGTGGTTGTACAACCATTTGATTTTTGCCGGGCTTGCGGTCTCTGTCTAAACCCGGTGTGGCTAAGAGGTAATATTATGGCCAACGAACGTTATTTATTCACTTCGGAATCTGTAAGTGAAGGACATCCAGACAAAATCTGTGACCAGATTTCAGATGCTGTTCTGGACGCTTATTTAGCGCAGGATCCATTGAGTCATGTAGCATGTGAATGTTTTACAACGACAGGAATGGTTCTTGTTGGTGGTGAGGTTTCATCAACAGCAAAGGATGTCGATGTTCAGAAAATTGCCCGTGATGTAGTTGAAAAAATCGGGTATACGGACTCAGATTTTGGTATTGAAGCAAGATCCATGGCAGTTTTGAATGTTCTTCATGAACAGTCTCCAGACATCAAACAGGGTGTTGATGGAAAGGGACTTGAAGAATACAAAGATCTCCAGGGGGCTGGTGATCAGGGTATGATGTTTGGTTTTGCTTGTAACGAAACTGAAGAATTAATGCCTGCTCCTGTTATTTTTTCCCACAAACTTCTGCTTAAGGCTGCAGAACTCAGAAAATCTGGTGCTGTAAAATGGATGCGGCCGGATGCAAAAAGCCAGGTTACAATTGAATATGAAGGACACAAGCCTGTAAGGATTGATACAGTTGTCATTTCCCATCAGCACAATCCGGATGTTACGCTTGAACAGATCCGTGAGGATCTTATCAGTAAGGTGATTAAACCGGTTCTTGAACCTACAGGACTTCTGGATGAAAATACAAAATTCTATATCAATCCAACAGGAAAATTTGTTGTAGGCGGTCCGCATGGAGACTCAGGTCTTACAGGACGCAAAATCATTGTTGATACATATGGTGGAATGGGACGCCATGGTGGTGGTGCTTTCAGTGGAAAGGATCCTACAAAGGTTGACCGTTCGGCAGCATATATGGCACGTTATATTGCAAAGAATATTGTTGCAGCAGAACTTGCAGAAAGGGCAGAGGTTGAACTTGCATATGCAATTGGTGTTCCACATCCTGTTTCAATCATGGTTGAAACATTTGGAACAGGAAAAGTTGCTGATGCTGTAATTGCAAAAGCTGTAGGAGAAGTATTTGACTGTACTCCGGCTGGAATCTGTAAGACCCTTGACCTGCGCCGTCCTGTTTATGCAGCAACAGCCGCATATGGACATTTTGGACGCAAGGAATTCGCATGGGAAAAGACTGATAAAGTTGAAGCCCTGAAGAATGCAGTAAAGTAATTGAAATTATTTCTAGCTTCATTTAATTAATGTAAGGAGGTGTGGGGTATTCATGTGTATCCTGCACCTTTTTTTTAGGAATCAATATGCCAGGACTTTTATCAGAAGAAGAAATTTGTACAGTTTTTGACAGATTCAAGGCTGAAAATCCGGAACCGAAATCAGAATTGAAATGGATTAATCCATATACGCTGCTTGTGTCGGTGGTACTTTCGGCTCAGGCAACGGATAAAAGCGTAAATAAGGCAACAGAATCTTTATATGAAACCGTCGATACTCCGCAGAAAATGCTGGAACTGGGCGAAGAAAATCTTATCAGGTATATAAAATCAATCGGACTTTACAGGATGAAGGCAAAGCATGTAATGGGCCTGAGCCGGATGCTTGTTGACGAATTTGGCGGGGAAGTGCCTTCTGACAGGGAAAAACTGGAACGGCTTCCGGGAGTAGGACGCAAAACGGCCAATGTGGTTCTGAATGTGGTTTTTGGTAAACCTGTAATGCCGGTAGATACACATCTCATGCGGATTTGTCCGAAAATCGGCCTTGCAGCAGGAACTGCTCCGCTGGAAATTGAAAAGAGCCTTGTGGAACGTATTCCTGAAAAATATATGGAACATGCCCATCACTGGCTTATCCTTCATGGAAGGTATGTCTGTACGGCCCGTAATCCGAAATGCGGGGACTGCCTGATAAGCGACATCTGCCGGCATAATGTGTAACATCCTTGTTTTGAAGCCATATAAAATATTGTTTTTTTTTAAAATGATTCTATAATGGATTTCGTGTCTAAGAAGTACTTGCTGTCATGTTGACCCGGGAGCATGCTTTTTGGACAGCCTGACTTTGAAAACGCGATGTTTTAAGCTTTGTAATTTTAAGGATTAAAACTCGCAGGTGTCTCTGAAAACTTTTTTTAGAGACGCCCATATCAGAATTTGCGGAGGTTTTGAATGCAGGGGCTTTTTTTACATACTCTGTTTCATGTATCTGGAGAACACGAAGATCATGAATCATTTGAAAGTTTTATTAAATGGATGAAATCCTACCTGACATGGGGAACTTTGATTCATCTTATTATTGTCGTTGTTGTTGTTGCAGTTTTATATGCGCTTTATAAGCTGCTTATAAAGCATATTAAAAAAATTCCACTTGAAAAAATTTCAATCCATAAATCAGTCATGCTCCAGAGGTTTCTGAAATATACATTCATACTTATGATTGTAATGTATATTTTCAGTCACTTTGGTGTGAACTTTTCTGCCATATGGGGAGCAGCCGGAATTGCCGGAGTTGCAGTTGCTTTTGCAGCCCAGACAACTGTGAGCAATCTTATAAGCGGTATATTCGTGCTGGCAGAGAAGACATTAAAGATTGGTGATATGGTTACTGTTGGTGGAGAGACAGGAATTGTAGACCAGATTGGACTTCTTTCTGTACGCGTTCACACTTTGGACAACCAGATGCTCCGTATACCGAATTCTACAATTATCAACTCAATACTGAGGAATACAAGTTTTTTCCCTGCAAGGCGTATGAGCATTGAGGTTTCTGTAAGTTATGACACTGATATGGAAACAGCCCTCAACACTTTGTCAAAAGCTCCTGCCTTGTGTCCGACAGTGCTTGCAGATCCGGCACCTGCAGTGTGGTTTGATGCCTTTGACGAAAGCGGAATAAACATGACCCTTGCCGTTTGGTTTAACAGTGCGGATTTCCTTGCTACAAAGAATGCTGCATTCATTGCTGTAAAAAAGGTCTTTGATGAGGCTGGAATTGAAATTCCGTACAACAAGCTTGACGTCAAGATTTATGATGACGTTGTGGTTCCTCCTGCAAAAGACAGGGCTGCAAAATCATCAAAAAACAGAAAAACTGCCACTTCTGGCCGTGGACGCAAAAACGCGGAATAGTCCGGAATACTGCTGCCTCTAAAAACCGAAGTTTTTGGAGGTAACTTTTAAAAATCACTTTACAGATGTTTCATTTTTCCTTAAAATCTTTTCTACTATGGAATTTACTCAGGAATCAATTGACGCTCTCGTTGTAAACGAAGTTGAAATCATGAAAAAAATCGCTGATGAGTTGACAATCCGTGTTCAGCAGGTCAGCGCAGTTATCAGTCTGGTAAACGAAGGATGTACAATCCCGTTTATTTCCCGCTATCGTAAAGAAAAGCACGACAATTTGAACGAAGTCCAGGTTACAGATTGTGACCACCTGTTCAAATCATATAAAAATCTTGAAGAACGCCGTCTGGAAATTGTAAAAGGTATTTTTGGTCAGGGAAAATTGACAGAAAGCCTTTATAACGCAGCAATGAATGCAAAGACTCTTACAGAGCTTGAAGATCTCTGGGCTCCGTTCAAGAAGAAGAAGAAGACCCGCGGTATGGCTGCTGCAGAAAAAGGTCTGGAACCGCTTGCTGATGCCATGCTCCAGCTTGATGATGCTGGAATTGAAGCAAAGGCTTCCGAATTTGTTAAGACAGACAATGAAGATCCTGTACTTAATGTTGAAACTGTACAAGATGCCCTTGCCGGTGCAAAGGATATCATTGCTGAAAGGACAAGTCAGGATACTACAAACCGCTCAGATGTACATGACCTTTATATGTCAGAAGGTACAATCGTGACAAAGGGGATTGTCCCAGAAGGTCAGGATGCAGAGACTGCAGAAAAAATGTCTACATACAAAATGTACTGGGACTATTCTGAACCGCTTAACCAGATTAAGCCTCACAGGATTCTTGCCATCAACCGTGCAGAGCGGGAAGGTGCACTTGCAGTGTCAATTGAAGTTCCTGTTGATGATGCAGTTGTAATGCTTCAAAAAAAAGCAAAGCCGAATAATAAGTATCATAAGGATGCCGTAGAAGATGGTCTTGTACGTCTTCTGAGTCCTGCTGTTGTACGCGAAATCCGCAGTGACGAAACTGATGAAGCAGATGATCACGGTATTTCATTGTTCTCAGAAAACCTTAAGAACCTTCTTCTTACACAGCCGATTAAGGGAAGCCGTGTTCTTGGAATTGACCCTGGTATCAGAACCGGTACAAAATGTGCTGCCCTTGATGAAACAGGAAAATATCTGGGATATTTCAAGATTTTCCAGGTACAGCAGGAAAAGGAAGCATATGACCTTTTGAATGAAGCAATCGACAAATACGATATTCAGGTTGTTGCTGTAGGTAACGGAACTGGAAGTCCGGAAGTTCAGGCATTGGTAAGCAAGGTCATCAGTGAAAATTATGCTGATGCTGACGTAAAATATACTGTAGTTGATGAATCTGGTGCTTCCGTATATTCTGCATCTCCTGTTGCAACAGAAGAATTCCCTGAACTTGACCTTACAATCCGTGGTGCAATTTCCATGGGCCGCCGTCTTCAGGACCCATTGGCAGAACTTGTAAAAATCGATCCAAAGGCAATCGGTGTAGGGCTTTATCAGCACGATGTAAATCAGAAGAAACTCAGCGAAATGCTGGATGAAGTCGTAGGTTCTGTTGTAAATCAGGTTGGCGTAAATCTTAATACGGCAAGCTACATGCTTTTGAAATATGTTTCAGGCATTAATTCAAGTACGGCAAAGAAGATTGTAAAATACCGTGATGAAAACGGTAAGATTACGAGCCGCGAAGACTTAAAGAAAGTTCCGGGACTTGGACCAAAGGCATTTGAACAGTGCGCCGGATTCCTTAAGATTGCAGAAAGTGAAGATCCGTTGGATAATACATGGGTTCATCCTGAAAATTATGCAGTTGCCCGTGAACTTCTTCCTTTAATCCAGAATAAGGAAAAGATTCCTGCTGAACTGAAAAAGCAGCTGGCAGAAAAATATTCACTTGGCGAAACGACCCTTAACGATATTATTGAAGAACTCCAGAAGCCTAACCGGGATCCTCGTGACGGATATCCGGCACCAATCATGCAGAAGGGTGTAGTTCAGTTTGAAGATTTGAAACCAGGCATGAAGGTTACTGGAAAGATTAAAAATGTAGTAGACTTTGGTGCATTTGTCGATATCGGTCTTCATGAAACTGCCCTTATTCATGTAAGTGAATTGAGTGACAATTTCGTAAAGGATCCTATGGAAGTTGTAAAAGTTGGTGATGTAAAGGAATTTACAATCATTGATCTGGATAAAGACCGCCGCCGTATCAGCCTTTCCCTTAAGAGTGATGCAGCAGGCCGTGCCGGTCAGGGTGCAACGTCAGCATCTTCTGGAGGAGCAAAGAAAATTGTCGTGGTAAAGAAGGGAACTGCCCGTCCTGATTCAAAATCTGGTAATGCAGACCGCCGTGGAGGAGACCGTCCTGCACGCAATAACCGTGATAATTCAAGACGCTTTGAAGGAAGTAATGACGGAATGTCATACAATCCATTTGCTGCTTTATTGAAAAAGTAGGAATTTGTGTTAAAATAGAAGCCGGAATCATTATGCATAACGATGGTTCTGGCTTTTTTTTTGCCTTCTGTTATACTTGCTTTGGTTGCAGGATAAAATGTATGAAAAAATTATTTTTTATATTCAGTTCAGTTTTTTCCATCCTGCTGTTTTCCTGCAGCCAGATTGAATTTCCGGAATCTTTGTCTGTAAATCCGAATCTCAGCCTTACTATACCAGCTGGAAAAAAGGTGAAATCCCTGTTTGAGTATATTGATATAAAGAAAACTATTGATGATGCATTTCCTGATAAGTCCACTTGTACTTTGTTTGATTATCAGCCGTTACAGACACCGTATCAGGAATATGTCATCCGTTTTAATATCCTTGATTTTCCTATTATTTTACCGGGAGCCACCGGTAAAATTCCAATTGACCTTCAGAGTTTGGAATCGCAGGCAAATGCTGCTAATGTAATAGACCTTTCAGATTTTTCATTGGATACAATGCTGAAAAATATGCCTGCTGGTATTTCCGGCACTGAAAATATCAATTTTCAGGATGTCCAGGTCTATCTTTATGTCGTTGCACCTCCGGAACTTGGAAAGATAAATAATATTGAGGCAACGGCAACGTATACCGGACAGCTCTCTCCGGTGGATTTGATTGATAAGCAGCCGTCTTATACCTATGTAAGGTATGGACCTTCTTTTTGTAATCCATCGCAGGTGTATACGGAAAACCTTGCAGCTGTTGAACGTACAGCCTCTTTGACTCAGGGGCTCACAAAGCTGTTGAATAACCGTGTAAAGAACATGAAGCTGAAATTTACATTTGATATTGATACAAGTATCAGTGAAATAGATACAAAGCTTTTTTCCCGGAACAGCATACAGATTTTTGCTGTAATTGTATTGCCGTTACGTTTTGATTTTACCGGGGATGTGGTTTACAAGGCTTATAGTGCTGATTCAGATATGCTGGGCCGTTCTGGTGATGGCTTTGACGGAAAGACAGCCGAAATGATGGATAATGTAAAAAAAATCGGACTCGGACTTAATATTGAAAATGGAACAGGTCTTTCTGCCAGAGTTGATTTTACGGATTCTGACCGGGTTATTGCCGGAAATCCATATAAGGGAACTGGGGTTTCAGAAAGCATAACTTTTGCATCGGGAAAAACTGCCTTTGATTTTACTGGAATTGAAACCAGAAAAATCCTTGAATCAAAATCCTTTTGTCCTGAAATCACCGTTGTGATTCCGCCGTCAAAGCAATATCTGAAACGGAATGCATATTGCGATATAAAATTCAATATTCTTGCAGAATATGATGGCTATATGAAGTTTTTTTAATGACGGGTAACGGATTATGAAACGTATTGCTTTATTTTTTCTGATACTGTTTTTTCCTCTTTTTATCTATGCAGAAGAACTGCACCGGCCTCACCGTTATTTTGAATTCGGTCTGGATGCAGGTTTTGGTGTTTCCAATAATACCGCCAAAATTTCAGATATTTTTGTAAAAGAAATCCGTATTGATCTCAAAGACTGGCTGGATTATATGGGTGCTGCCGGTTTTAACATGGGATTGACCCTTAATTCAAAGGCATTTGTGAATATTAATTTAGATGAGTCCGTCCGTTTGGGTTTTTATTTAGGAACGGAAAACTCAGGATTTTTTGAAATTGAGCAGGAGCTTTTTGAATATCTTGAAATAGGTGAAATAAAAAATGCTACCTTTGATGCAAGAATGTATTATGACAGTTTTTTTGCAATGGGTGGCAGTTTTTCTGCCAAAGTAAAGAAAGGCCGGCTCACTGTCGGCTTAAATGGTTTTATTCCTTTGATGCATGGAGAATTAAAAAATGTCTCCAGTGGTGTTGAAGTTGATGATAATACTGGAATAAAAGCGTATGCCAGGGGGAATGTAAATCTTTATTCCTGTACTAATCCTGATGATGTAATAAATGGAAATATTGAAATTTCTGAATTATCCCGTGGGCTTGGAATGGACCTGTCTCTTGCGTATGAATTCCCATTGTCATCCAAATTCCAGCTGGGATTTTCAGGAAGGATACCTGTTGTTCCCGGAAGGCTTTTTTACAGAAACACCTATGCCGTCAACGTAACTGCAAATGTAAGCACTTTCCCTCAAATCCTTAATAACGGAGATATCGGTGCATCTGAAATGTCGTCTGAATCTTATTCTGCTGAAGCTGCAGTTATGATTCACAGACCGCTGAAATTCGGGGCGGAACTTGCATGGCGGCCACATGGTGCATATTTTACTTTCCATCCTATGCTTGGTTTTGGAATCAGATATCCATTTACCAGTGATTTTTATTTCTATCCGGAATATAAACTGGCTGCGGAATTTGAACTTGTACATACGGCCGGAGTGACCTTTTCAACTGCATATCTTGAACAGACATTCATACATCAGCTGGATTTCTTGCTGAATCTCCGCGTTCTTGAACTTGATGTAGGTTTTTCCCTCCAAAGCCGTGATTTCTGGAACAGTTTTGCAGCCCGCGGAATCGGTGGCTTTGCCGGTGTCAGACTCGGTTGGTAGCTGGCTGTTTCTGCCAGTGTTTGACGCATTGACTTTTTTATTGTACGATAAAAGAATATCTTGCGCATATAATCGAGGAAGAACTTATGTTTAAAATTCTTGAAAAGAAAAAGTTGTCAGAAGCTTCTGCAACTTGGTACATGAAGGTTGAGGCACCGGAGATTGCCCGCAACCGAAAGGCCGGCCAGTTCATCATTCTGCAGGTAGATACAGAATTTGGTGAACGCATTCCTCTTACAATTGCTGATGCAAATGCAGAAGAAGGATGGATTGCCCTTGCATTCCAGGCAGTTGGTGCCACTTCTTATAAACTCTCACAGAAAAATGTTGGTGACGAACTTCCAGCCCTTCTTGGCCCACTTGGAAATCCTTCTGTAATTGAAAAGAAAGATGGTCCTGTAGTTGTTGTTGGTGGTGGTTTTGGTGTTGCTCCATGCTATCCTATTGTTCAGGCTCATAAAGCAGTTGGAAATAAAGTAATCGTAGTAATTGCTGCCCGTACAAAGGATCTTTTGATTTATGTTGACGAAATGAAGGCAATTGCGGATGAAGTTATCATCATGACAGATGATGGCTCTGCAGGACGTCAGGGTGTTTCTACAGTTCCACTTAAGGAAATGTGCGAGTCTCAGTGTCCTCCATCTGAAGTAATTGCAATCGGCCCTCCAATTATGATGAAATTCTGTGCTTTGACGACAAAGCCATATAATGTTCCGACAACAGTATCATTGAACACAATCATGATTGACGGAACAGGTATGTGTGGCGGCTGCCGTGTCACAATTGGCGGTGAAATGAAGTTTGTATGTGTTGACGGTCCGGAATTTGATGCACATCAGGTTGACTGGGACAATATGATGATGCGTATGAAGTCATTCAAGGCACGGGAAACAGAAGACTTCCATAAATGTAAGATGCAGGAACAGGCAGACGCACTGGCTGCAAAATAACTGGAGAATCAGATGGCACATAAAACAATTGAAGAATTAAATGAACTGGCAAAAGCCGAATATACAAAAATCCAGTCTGCAGGAACACTTTCACCAAAGGACAGAATGGCAATTCCTCAGCAGGAAATGCCTAGCCGTGAACCAAAGGAACGTGCCCGTCAGATGGCAGAAGTTGCCCTTGGATATACAGCTGAACAGGCAATGGTGGAAGCAAACCGCTGTCTCCAGTGTAAGAACCAGCCTTGTGTAAAAGGTTGTCCTGTAAGTGTAAAGATTCCTGATTTTATTGCTCAGGTTGCGAAGGGTGATTTTAAGGCTGCTGTTGATACAATCAAGGAAACAAGTCTTCTTCCTGCAATCTGTGGCCGTGTATGTCCTCAGGAAAAACAGTGTCAGGGAATGTGTACAATCGGTAAGTCTCTCAAAAGTCCAGAAGCTGCTGTTTCAATCGGCCGCCTTGAACGCTTTGTTGCTGACTGGGAACGCGAAAATAATAAGGTAACAATGCCTGCAATTGCTGCAAAGACAGGAAAGAAGGTTGCAGTAATCGGTTCAGGTCCTGCAGGTCTTACTGTAGCAGCTGACTGTGCCCGTGCGGGTCATGATGTAACTGTATTTGAGGCATTTCACAAAGCTGGTGGTGTTATGATGTATGGTATTCCTGAATTCCGTCTTCCAAAGGCAATTGTTCAGGAAGAAATTGCAAACCTCAAGAAAATGGGCGTTAAGTTTGAATGCAACTTCCTTGTGGGCCGTACAGATACATTGGATCAGCTTCTTGAAGAAAAAGGCTTTGATGCAGCATTCGTGGGAACTGGTGCAGGACTTCCAAAATTCATGCGCATTCCTGGCGAAAACCTTATCGGTGTATTCAGTGCAAATGAATATCTTACACGTGCAAACCTCATGAAGGGGTATGATAAGGAACGTGCAGCAACTCCGATTTACGAAGCAAAGCACGTAGTGGTTTGTGGTGCCGGGAATGTTGCAATGGATGCTGCCCGTATGGCATTCCGTCTTGGAGCTGAGAAGGTTGACATTGTTTACCGTCGTACAAGAAATGAAATGCCTGCCCGTCTTGAAGAAATTGCTCATGCAGAAGAAGAAGGCGTAAACTTCAGGTTCCTTGAAAATCCTGTAGAAGTTCTTGGTGATGAAGAAGGAAAAGTCCGCGGTGTTAAAGTTCAGAGTTATGAACTTGGTGAACCAGATGCATCTGGCCGCCGTTCACCTGTGGCAATTCCAGGTTCAGAACATGAAATTGAATGTGATGCAATGATTGTTGCTCTTGGTAACGGATCAAATCCGCTTCTTGTTCAGACTACACCAGGTTTGAATCAGGATTCAAAGGGACATATTACAGTTGATGAAAAGCAGGCAACTTCTAAGGCTAAAGTTTGGGCTGGTGGAGACATTGTTCTGGGGGCTGCAACAGTAATCTTAGCGATGGGCGAAGGAAGAAAGGCAGCAGCCGGTATCAACGAATATCTGGCAAAGTGAGAATAATTTTCAGAATCAGTGCCCGGAGCGGTGGCGAGTTCTGGCAAAAGCCAGAACTTGAGTTTTGTTGCGGAAGCAACAAATACCGATGGGCGAAGGAAGAAAAGCAGCAGCCGGTATCAACGAATATCTGGCAAAGTAAAAGTCTGATAGTCCAGACAGCATAGCCCGGAGCGGTGCATGTTCTGGTAGAAAATCGTACTCCTGATATAATACCATTTTTATGACGAAAAGTGTCATGGGATTGGATTCGTCGGTGCGGATAAAAAAGTTCCGGAGTTTTTTTTGAAGTGTACCTCAAAGGTTGGAGACAATTTTTGGAGGTGCACTTTTTTTTATCCAAATTAAGCTTAAAAAAACAGAAATTGTAGTTCATTATTTACATTCAGATGATGGTTATAAAAATAGGCTATGTCCGTCTATAGTGTTGCTGAATAACGTATCGATGTTCTGGCAGAAAACTATACTCTATGATGATAAAGGTTATGCAGAATTAATGGTGAAATTAACTGTATGGTAGTGGTAGGGAGCGACGGCAAAGCCGGAAAATCGCGGAAGCGATTTTAGCGAGTCTCCGAGAAGCTGTGCTTCGAAGGCGGAAGGGAGCGACGGGAAAGCCGGAAAATCGCGGAAGCGATTTTAGCGAGTCTCCGAGAAGGTGTGCTTCGGAGG
>JAZLGS010000022.1:0-42077 GCA_045616425.1 Treponema sp. | reverse complement strand
CAACAAGATTCCCACTGCAGGAAAAACCACAAATGCAAAACTCAACAAATCAAAAAAAATTCCTGGGATTTCCTTTAAGCCTTTCAGTCCACGACTGGAAGAACTGAATAAAAGAAAAATCGAAAAAGCACATAAAATAATTCCCGAGATGGATAAAACTCTGGAACCTTTTTTATGGCTTTCCATATCTTTTATAAGGGAAATAAGAGTCTTGTCCGATTTATCCGCAAAATCACTTTCTTCAATATGTCTTGCAGTTATCAGTTCATTTACAGATATACCCAGAGTCTTACAAAGATTTTCCATGTAAACCATATCTGGCAGGCTTTTTCCTGTTTCCCACTTTGAGATGGTTTTGTCACTTACGCAGACTTTTTCTGCAAGATTCTTTTGAGTAAGGTTGATTCGTCTGCTTGAATCCGCGATGAATTTTCCGATTTCAATTGTGTTCATTATTGTTTCCTTTCTATTTCAGATTTGAAGGCATGCACTTCCTGGCCATGATAATTGGAAATATCAGGATTTATGAATCCCCAAAGATAGAATCCGCTCTACGATTTGACGAATCAAAAAAATCAGACCGTAATTTCTATCTGGTTTCCCTCTGAATCAAGGATGCAGCTTTCGTAGTAACCGTCGCCAGTTGTTCTTGGTCCGCTTGCAACATGAAAACCATCTGCCTTCAATCTTTCCGTAAGGGAATCAACTTTTTCTTTTGACCCGACACTGAATGCAAGATGAATGAATCCTGTCCTTTGCAATTGTTTTTCATCATCGCAAATTTCAGGAACATTCATCAGCTCAAGCCGTGCACCACCTTGAAAAGTCAAAAAGTAAGAACGGAATTTTTTAGCTTCATTGCAATATCCGTCATTTGATTGTGCATCAAAATATTTCATGAAAAAATTTCTGGCTTTTTCCAGATTCTTTACATACATTGCAACATGTTCAATTCTCATTTCCGTCTCTTGAAATATATTCCCAAAGCCCGTTGTACTTGCACATATTTTTCCATAATTACTGTGCAAAACGTAAAAGATATCCGTCCGGATCCTGCACAAGGAATTCCTTCTGGATGATGTTTTCATCTCCGTTGCGGTAGGAGCTTACTTCCATGTCAGCAAATAATTTTATGCCAGCTGCCTTTACACGCTTGTAAATGGCTTCAACATCGGAAACGCCGATTTCAAAATTGATTCCACGGCCAAAAGGATATTCAAGTTTTCCTGTATTCCAATAGCCGTTGATTTGTTCCAGCATCATCTGGTTTCCTTCGTATGAAACGAAAATAAATTTTTTCTCAGGACGCTCGTATTCAATTTTAAATCCAAGTACGTCGCAATAAAATTTTCTAGTCTGCTCAATGTCCGTTACGGAAAGTTCCGGTATCAAAGAATTGAATTTCATTTTGTTCCTCGCTTATAAATTTCTATAATTTCTCATGATGATTTTTACCATTTGGCAAATTTATTCCATTTCCACCGGATATTTCGATGGATTCAAACTCATCTTCACAAATCTTTATGTGCCGTAATGATGGTATAACTGAAAGAATTCACAGTTATGATGATTCCGTCTGTTTTGCAATACCAGTTCTTACCCTGCTTTGAAATATGGCAATCAGGTGAAAGAATTTTTTTGCAGCAGTATTCCACTACATCGTCTTCAGTGATTCCCAGATTTTTCCTGATGCGGTCCACTCCCATTTCTGTAGTGTGGACTTTATCGATGTTGGCCAAAAGATCTGGATTGATTTTCGTTACTTGATGACATTGGTATTCCATTTCTTTTCCTTATTCATTGTACAACAGTCAGAAGATATCCGTCTCTATCAATCGATGAAATATTCACCTTCAATTTTTAAAGTCGCACTGCCACCAAAAAGAATGCAGCCATTCATTTCCTTAATCTTTACTTTGTTGAACACCCTGTCATCGCCACCCTGTTCAAGGCAAGCTGCTGTTCCATTCCAAAGGTTGTTCTTAAGCAGATAGCGTGCAAATGCGGAATTGGATGAACCTGTTGCAGGATCTTCAAGATAGCCGAATTTTGGTGCAAACACCCTTGTATGGGCGATGCAGTTTTTATCTTCCGTTTCCATACTGAAAATCAAAATATTTTCCATTCCTTTGCTGAGGACAAATTCTTTCAATTTTGCTTCATCAGGCCATATGGAAATTTCATCTGCAAGTTTCTTTACCGGAACAATCAATGTTTTCAGTCCTGCCTCAATATGGTCAACAGGCAAGGATGAATCAAGAACTTCTTCCTTTATTTCCAAAGCTTCAAGAATTTCATCTTTTGAAACTTTAAGTTCAAGATCTTTTGTCTGTGGAGAAGTGATGTAAACCGCATCTTCCTTTTCCAATTCATTATAAACGGTAAGGATTCCCTTACGGTTTGTTTCAATCCTGACTTCATCTTTTTTCATTAACGCAGGATTATTCCTGATGAATTCGTACATGGTGGCGATAGTTCCGTGACCGCAGAATTCAACTTCACATTCCGATGAAAAATAAGTCAGCTTGCAGTCGGCTGCATCAGAATCGGTAACAAAAACAACTTCAGAAACAAAACCCGAATGTTCCTTTCCAATCTGAAGCATTTCTTCATCACTTAATTTTTTGTCACCAAGAATAAGACAGGCGGCTGGATTTCCAAGAGAGCTTCTGCCCGTAAAGGCATCTATTTTTTTGTATTCAATTTTTACCATATGTCATTTCTCCAACATGATATTCATTCCACAGCCTTCATGGTCATTGGGACGGCTTACAAATCCAAACTGTCCGTAAAAACTTTCGCGCCCCTTTGCGGCAAGCAGAATCATCTTTACTTTCCATCCACCCTGCATTCTTGATTTAACTTCATCTATTGCGTGTTCTACAAGTTTCTTTCCGATTCCCTGTCCGCGGAACTTTTCGTCCACAATGACATCGGCAAGGTAGGCTGTGTATCCGCCATCCCAGAGAATTCTTGCGATGCCTACAACCTTTTTGTCCATAACGCAGGAAAAACATATACTGTTCTTTAAAAGAGCTTCCACCTGTTCATGTTGCAACTCACCCCAGCCGACGGAATGACGGAAATCCTTGTAAACTTCAATGTCGATTGTGTTCATGAATTCAATATTTTCCATCATTCTGCCTCCAAACATCAGTTCCGCCGGCACGAATAAACCAGACCTGTTTCACACTTTTTGCATTCTATTATACATTACAAATTGAAAAAAAGCATTTCACTTTTTTTGATGATTTTGCACTCAATTAAACAGCAAGGCAGATAAAAGAAATGGAAATGGAGGAAGTTCTAAAAATGCATTTTCAATTTTCAATCAGCATCTACAGCACAATCGTTTTATCGTTTTTTATGATTTCCCTTTTTATTATGCCATCGGTAACATAGCAGAACACTACGAATTCTACAGTTTCATCCGTATCATTTTCAAAAGTGTGAATGCTGTTATGTACCCTGATTACATCGTTTTTTGGCATAGTCTTTTATTATGGTGCCATTTCCATCTTTATATTTGCAAGGAAGCCTGCCTTTTGCAATCAGAAGGTTTTCATCAATTTTTGAATGAAAGTACCATTCCTGAACTGTATGCGGCGATATCCTGTTCAAATGAATTTCAGCTTCATCAAAAATGAAATAATTTACTTCAGTTCCGTTTTCCTTTTTCACATAGATGGAATCATCTTCGTGACCTGAGTTATTCCGTATTTATTTTCCTGGCTATATCCAGCGATAGTGTTGCTGATTAATGACAAATTCCGAAGTATCGACGTTCTGATAGGAAACTGTACACTATGCTGATAAAGGCTATGGTAGAATTAATGGCAAAATTTACTGCATTTTTGTAAAAAAAGCGGGACACCGGCAGGGAGCGACGGCATAGCCGGCAAAACTCACGAGGTGAGTTTTGAGCGAGTCTCCGAGAAGCTGGGCTGTGCACGTTACCTGCGGGGGATACCTTAACTCTTTTTTTTACAATGCTTTTTTACGGACGTGGACTTAATTTCTTTAAGTAAATGCGGCAGAGGAATACCGTTAAAATAAATGTCAGGATAAAAGATAAAGGCTGCGCTTCCTGAATTCCTGCAAGTCCCCTGATTCTGCTAAGGACGACCAGCATGGGAATGAATATTATTCCGCTTCTAAGACTAGAACTTAATGATGCCATAAGTTTTTCGCCTATGCTCTGGAACCCCATTTCCACCATCATGGTAAGTGGCAGTGAAATTTGAGCCATGCACATAAGCCGCAGTGCCCTTGTTCCGGTTTCAATTACGGCAGAATCATTACGCAGCTGCTGAACCAATGCCGGCGCAAAAATAAAAATCGGGATGGAGAGCAAAGCAAGGACAGCTTCCGCCCCGGTGAATGCACACCAGAATGCACGTTTTACCCGTTCATATTTTTTTGCACCAAAATTGAATGCGGAAATAGGCTGGAATCCCTGACCGATTCCGATTGCAACTGACAGCGGAAAGAAACTGATCCGGGAAACTATACTCATGGCAGAAACAGCACTGTCGCCGTAAATACCGGCCGTACCGTTCAGAAGCATTGTCGCCACGCTGTGAAGGCTCTGCCTTAAAAGACTCGGAAAACCTGTAGCCATGACATTGAAGATTACAAGAAAATTCCTGGAAACATATTTTACGGAAATCTCTGTCTGAGTCTTCTTACAAAGGTACATGCTGAGGAGTATGCAGAAACTGGTGAACTGGGAAAGTGCCGTTGCAAGTCCTGCGCCGCTGATTCCCATCTTAAGCACGAACATGAAAACTGCATCACATAAAATGTTCAGAACAGCGCCTGTCATTATTCCGATTGTTCCAAGCTTTGCTTTACCTTCGTAACGCAGGAGGTTGTTCATGGTAAGGCTGGATGTAAAAAAGGGAGCTGATACAAGAATCCAGAAAATGTATTTCCCGGCATGAGGTGCAATAGTTCCGGTGCTTCCCAAAACAAAAAGAAAGGGTTCCATAAAAATGAAACCTGCAAGTGCTATCAAAGCTCCAATCAAAAATGAAAGGAAAAATCCTGTAGATGCATACCTGTCAGCACCTGCAATATCCTTTTCTCCAAGACGGCGGCTCATGTTGCTTCCGGCGCCCTGTCCGCACATAAATGCAACAGCCTGCAGTATGGTCATAAAACCAAACACAACGCCGGTAGCACCGCTTTCGCTGGTTCCCAAAGTTCCCACGAATGCCGTATCCACAAGGTTATAAATGTTGGACACCATCATGGAAATTATGGTCGGAATGGAAAGTCCCACAAGAAGTTTTTCCACCGGACTTTCCGTCATCTTTACAAACATTTTTTTCTGTCTTTCTGTCTCTGAATCCATTTCCATGAATTTTACATTAATCCAAAAGGCTATATCCGTCTATAGTGCTTTTGTTTAATGACAGATTCCAGCGTTTTTATGAAACTCTAGAACTTCCAGCCGATTCCTACTGACGGCAGGAAAATAAATGTAAAGTCAATCCAGTGGGTTACACTTGAGCTTTCTCCATCTGCCTTGCTGGTGATTTTTGCTTCTGTTGGGAATCCGCATAATGCAGTTGCCGAAAGATATATTGAAAATGCATCTACCGGAGTGAATAATGCAGTAACATTTCCGCCAAGGGCAAAAATGTCATATTCGATTTCTACATCAATTTTCTTTTTCTTTCCATTGAAATTCGTTTCAATCCTTGCACTGTCAATGACATAATCGTTTCCCAGCACTCCGTATATGCCAAGGGTAAAATGGTCATTACGGACTGGTGCGTAACCGAGACCAACAAGCGCATTAGTGTTGAATCCGACTCCAGTATCTTTATAGATATTTGAAAAGGTAAGGTTGAAGTCTAAAATTGCCCGCACTGAAAAACCATTATCAAATGTGCCCATCCCCGAAATGTCGATGCCGGTATCAAAATATCTGGTACAGTCATCCAGTGATGAGTTCTTGAATGAAATTTCCGTCCTTGTAGGAATGCGGAAACCACCGCCAAGAAATAATTTCATCGAATCATTTTCAGCTGCTGCAGAAAAACACATCAATGCACATAAAAAAACAACAAATAATTTTTTCATTTCATTCCTCTAAAAAATGCAATGCATTATTTTATAACACATTGTTATAAAATAAAAACACGAAACACTCAAACGACGGCTTTTACACTTATACAGCTGCCAGAAACTAGTTTATTTTAGAAAAATATGTTATTTTTATGACATGGGCTTATATAATTTCCTTCTTGTGCTTCAGTTTTTAAGCATTCTCCTGCTTTTTTATACGACAATATATCTTTTTAGCACATGGACACAGAAGTCCTATTCAAATCTTTTCCTGTACAGCATGACCACATTAATCAATAACATAGGTTATTTTATTGAAATGACTGGAAAGACTTCGGGTGAATGCCTCTTAGGAACTAAAATTGCCTATCTTGGAAAAGCATTCATTCCACTCGCACTGCTCTGCTTTACCATACAATATCTCGGATTGAAACTGACAAAAAGGATGCAATGCATTCTGGGGGCAATCCACACAGTTTTTTTCTTTCTGGTATTTACATGCGAACATCACAAACTTTTCTATACCGGCATTACATATACGACAGAAGGACTTTTTCCACACAATGTTTACACTCACGGAATCTTCTATAAATTTTACACTGGAATCCTTTTCTTTTACATGTTCATCGTCTTTGGAATTACAATCCGCCAGCACCTGATTTCAAAGGCCCGGTCTGCTAAAATCAGGACGATTCTGGTACTTGCCTGTGCAATAATTTCCATGGCTGGATTTACTGTATTCCTCTGCGGAATTACAAGCGGCTATGACACTACGGCACCAGCATACATGATTTGCACAATAGTAATGATAGTAGCAGTAATAAAATATGACCTGCTTGAACTCTTTGAAGCTGTCAGCGATTACATTTCCGATAACCTTTATGCAGGACTCATTGCGGAAAATAAAAACGGGCAGCTCCTCTATTTCAACAAGCCGGCTGAAAAAATATTCAGCAACCTGCAGACTGATTATTCCAATACGGTAGCAGTCATCAGAAAACATCTTTCCGAAAATTCAGTAATAATGAAAGACGAAAATATTTACAAACCGCGTATTACTGAACTTATGAACAGGAACAGGAAAATCGGAACAATGTATATCCTTGACGATATTACGGAAGAATACAGACACGCAGAAAAAATTGAACACATGGCACTTACCGATGCCATGACAGGATTTGAAAACCGCCGTGCATATGAAGCAAAAATATCAGAACTGGAGAACAGCGGAATTCCTGATGACCTGATTTACATTTCCTTTGATGTAAACGGACTTAAAAAAGCAAATGATGATTTGGGACATGATGCCGGTGACGAACTGATCAAGAGCGCTGCATGGTGCATCAGGAAATGTTATGGAAAATACGGCAACACTTACAGAACCGGCGGCGACGAATTCATTGCCATTATAAATATGGATGAAGAGGAATTCAAAAAAGTGCAGGAATCATTTTCAGAAACTGTATCGGCATGGACCGGCTTTATCGTAAAGGAACTGTCAATTTCCGAAGGCGTTGTTTCAAAAAAAGAATTTCCCGGCATGGACATGATGGAGCTGGCAAAAGCCGCCGACAGACATATGTACGAAAATAAAAAGCAGCATTATCTTTCTACCGGGAAAGACAGAAGGTCTGTCTGATACTTTTATTCCGTAAGCAGCTTTATCAGTGCATCAATTTCTGAATCTGACATGCCGCCATATTTCAAGTAGTTCCGTGCGGCTTTTCCGTAATCCACAGATTCAAGTGCACCTTCGTTTTCTTTACCGGCCAGGAAACGGAACATGTCCCCAAGAATCATATCCCGGAACGCTGCATATTTTGCAGGCTTTTTTTTCTTTGTGATGCCGAAATAATTCTGATAAGTAATCATATAATCATTTTCAAGTTCTTCATATGATGCACCGCTTAATGCTTCCAGAAGCAGGCATACAAAGCCTGTACGGTCTTTTCCTTCCACACAATGAATGTAATAAGGGCCTTCATGAGCCATCATTTTCCGTAAACCGTCTGCTAAAGTACAGGCATAAGACTCCTTACCATAAGAACTGCTCAATCCCAGCAATGCAACATTTCCCTGTTTTGCAAGTTCCACAAAAAGGGACTTTTCTGATTCAGGATAAAGTTCCTTGAAAGATTCCACTTTCTTTTCCGTATCAGAAAGATTCAGGTCAAACTTTACGCCTTTTTCCCTAATCAATCTGTCTACAGTTTCTGCCCTGTTGTGTTCATCATCAACAGGAGAAGCACCACGGTAAAAAAAGCCAGACTTGATTTTTCCGCCGGACAAGCTTCTGAAATTTGCAAAAATTTCGTCACTTTTGTAATCCGACCTTTTATCAGAATATTTTACAAAGAAATTTTTCTGGGTCTCAAGATATTTTCCACGCTGACGCAAGGTAACTGTTACAGAATCACCCGGCTTTAATTCCATGGATTTCCACATTGTATCTTCACTACCATAGGCCATTTCAATATATTTATAACCTTGATATCCCACCACAACAGGACTGCCTCTCCTTACATAATAACCGGTGTAATACGGAACGTCTTCAATTTTGTGACCTGTACTGTAAGTTACATCAAGTGAATCACCATATTTAAATCCGTCAGCATTAAACCCATCAATGGAAATTTCAAAATAAACAGAACCAAAGTCCGTGTCTTCAATTACAGCATATGTCCTGCTGATTGATTTCTTTCCAGAAAAGCCAAAACAAAAACACATTGTACACATTACAAAACAACTGGCAATTAATTTTTTCATTTTCTTCACCTCGCTTTTATGAAGCAGATTTTTTATTCAAAAGTAGTACGGCAGAAAGCACCAGTATTATTCCAATCAAAGACGGAATGGAAATCACTTCATGATACACAACCACGCCTGCAATTGATGCAACTACAGGTTCCATGGATGCCAGTACCGAAGCCTTGCTGTTTTCAAGTCCTGTAAGTCCGTAGGTATAAAGCATGTACGGAAGGAAGCAGGTGAAAATTCCCAGGGCAATAATCAATGGAATGATTGACGGAGTTTTCTGAACGGCATGGACAATATTTCCGCCACCCCACAAGGCAAGTGCACCAGTACAGGCAAAAAGACATGAATAGAAATTTATCACATTACTGTCATATCCGCGCATTAATGCAAAACGTGAAAATATCGTATAAAGTGCATAGCCAAAACCTGCACCAAGTCCAAACAGAAAACCGGTCAGGGAAATTGAAAGGCTTCCGCTTGTAATGCCGGACACAAGGCAGCATCCTGCAAACGCAAAGACAAGAGCTGCCAGCTTGATTTTTGTAAACCGTTCCTTGAACAGGATTGCGGAAAGTATCATGACAAAAGTGGGAGCCGTATAAAGCAATATGGCAGCCAGCGAAAGCGTCATGAGTTTTATGGCCGTAAAATAGCAGAATGTAAAAAACAACAGGCTTAAAAAACCGGCTCCGGAAAAGCACCAGAAATCTTTCAGCCTGATTTTCAACAGCGCCGGATTTTTTATACTGACAAGAATTCCAAAACACAGTGCAGCTATCCCGCATCTGACTATTATTGCATCTGCCGGTCCGATTCCGTAACCTGCAAGAGTACGTGTAAAAAGCCCCATGCAGCCCCACAACATGCCGGCCGCCAGCACCGAAATTGAATATTTATCTGCCTTCATTTTTTTCCTTTACTTTATTAAGCACGCAGACATCCCCGGCATCACACTTCAGGGCAACGCAGATTTTCTGGAGACTGGACATTGAGATAAAATCTCCTTTTGAAAGTTTCGCCAGAATATTTGTGGATATTTCTGCCATAGATATCAGGTCTGTTTTATTTTTTATATTCCTGCTTTTCAGAATATCCCAAAGCTTTCCGTAATCAACACTTCCAATCATATTAAAAACCCCGCCGTATTATAACACAAACGTGAATCTGTTGAAATTGCAAATTAAACAGTTTTGCATATACCTGCAACTTAAAAAGACACTGGTTCAAGATACCCGCGTTTTTTTACCAAGCATTTCTGAAAATGCTTCAAGCCTCAGACGGAGTTGTTCAATGTCCTGATGGTTGTACATCGTTTCAAGCCGCATGACAGGGATGCTGCATTCCGGAATCATTTTTTCAATTCTTGCCATTTCAAAATCGTACTCAATGTGTCCTTTTAAAATATGCACCACGATTCCATCAGGATTGTTTTCTTTTAAAGCAGCAACAACGGAATCAGAAAGTGTCGTGTTCCGGATATATGCTGGCGAAATGTCTTTTTCAAAATAGCATCCGGCAAGTTTTTTTACGGAAGCGGAAGCTGCATCAAAATTGCACAAAGCCGTAATATGAACGACGTCAGGATGAATTATCTGCTTTACCTTTAAATTCATTTCTTCAAAAATAAACGGCGTCTTGTAATCCGGTGCATAAATGGGTGAACCAAAAAGCAATACAGAAGGGCACTGTTTCCCGGACTGATTTTTTTCATGCTGCAGGATTTCTTCCGAAAGAAGATTGAGATGTGACTCCCATTCTTTTTTGTCCCGGCAGCAATGGAGGCTTGCAGCAACAACGAGCATTGCAGAAAAAGAAATTGTGCACCAGTCTTTTTTGTATAGCCCTTCAAACTTTTTCCACGCAAGTCCTGCATTTTTTGAAATTTCACACTGTGCCTTTAATTCTTTGCGGCTGACTTTTTTCTTAAAATGATTTTCCAGTTCCTTAGTCACCCGGACCACTTCTTCTGTAAATCTTTTTACGTAAAGCGGATTATTTTTTTCCGGCGGAACTTCATAAGACATAACGGTTACAAAATCTGAAAGGATTGCCGGGAGCTTCTTCATGCTGTCATTGTAAACCGGAAGAATGACTACATCATCCTTTGTAAGTGCCATTCCTTTATCCTTTAATACTCCGACAAAAGATCTTGTCACATCATCTGCATCCCGTGGCAGGATTTCTTCCTGATACTTTGTACTTTCAAAACTGCCGCCGAGAAAGTAAAGTGGCGTAAGTCCCATTGCCTTTACAATTTCATCTGGAAAACCATGGCCGCAAAAAATTACTTTCGGATGGACAGAAGAAAATGTATCAAGCCCGAAATTATTTTCTGCAAGATCAAGGAAATAGTCCAGTTCCTTAAATGAAATATTCTTTTCTTTTATTGACGCAACGGTTTTTGACCATTCCACCTTATATTGATTTTCATCTTTCATTTAATGCCTCCGGATTATGAGTCCTGTTCCTGTGCAAGACGGGCGGCGCCAATTGCTCCATTAAACTGGGGATGGGAAGCAACATAAATATCCCTGAGAAGTTCATCCTCAAAGGCTTTTTTCAATCCGACATTCAGTGCACCGCCGCCTGTAAGCATGATGTCTCCCGATGCCTCACTGCTCCTTATCATTTTGATGATTCTCTTTGCCATGGAAAGATGCATTCCAAAAAGGATGTCTTTTCTGTCATGTTTCCGTGCAATGAGCGAAATAATTTCCGATTGGGCAAAAACAACGCAGGTACTGTTTATGTCGCATGGTGATTTGCTTTCAATTGAAAGAGGGCCAATCTGGTCTATTGAAGTTTCAAGAATCTGTGCACAGGTTTCCATGAACTTTCCAGTACCGGCAGCGCATTTATCGTTCATTGAAAAATTCTTTACGCCATAATTTGAATCAAGGTAAATTATCTTGCTGTCCTGTCCGCCGATATCGATGAGCATTCCGGGCTTGAATCCCTCCGGTGCAGTAAGGCGTGCTCCATAGGCGTGGGCTGTAATTTCAGAAACGTCATCGTCTGCTGCATCAATGATTTTCCGGCTGTATCCTGTTGCCATTGTATATTTTATCTGGCTCCGGTCAATGCCGTTCTTCCGGGCAATTTCTTCCAGAAGTCTTCCGGCAGCACCAGAATTGTCAATTCCGGTATTGGCCAGTGCAGTATCAATCACCTTGTCGTCTTTTATCAATGCCGCCTTAATATAAGTTGAACCTGCATCTATTCCTGCATAATATAAATCTGCCATAATTTTACTCACATCCTCCTGATTTATTGTGGTCATCTCTAAAAATTACGATTTTCAGAAGTTCCCTTGTATCTGAATTTTATCATTTCGATAAATGCTTCAATTCTGATTCTGAGCTGTTCTACATCTTCTTCGTTGTAGTCGCTTTCTACACGGATGACAGGAATTCCTTTTTCCGTAAAATATTTTTCTACTGCAAGATATTCATAATCGTAAACAAGACAACCACGGAGCACATGATAAATGATTCCGTCAATGTGTCCTTCATTTACCATTTTTTCAAGTCTGCGTATGCGCTGCTGATTGTCTGGAAAAACGGGACATGAGCAAGGCTTTACATAACGGTTTGCCAGTGCACGGTAATATCCTTCAAGGGAATTGTCACACACGGAAACAGGATCCAGCATTCCTCTGTCGCCAAGACAGGTTTCATCTCCTGCAATGATTCCACCCTGTTCCTCGATCAAAAGAGGAATCTTTAAATTTGGAAAAGCCACCGGCGAACCTGTAAGGAGAATCCGGGGAAGTTTCTTTTTTGTAAGATAAGCGTCTTCTTCCTTGCGTTTTAACAGTTCATCATTAAGTTTTTTCAGATGTGCACCCCAGTGCTGGATATGGTCATAGGCAAGAGTGTTCATTATTGCCATGGCATGACTTCCACGGATAAGGATTTCTCCACTGTCTTTTAGCTGGATGAAACGCCTTATTTCTTTCTGCACTTCCGCCATGATTCTTATCTGTCCTGCAAGTGATTCCCTTGTAACTTTTACACCGGTCTTTTTAGAAATTTTTTCAACTACGGACTTCATTTCCTGAATGTATGTTTCCATTCCTTCGTCATCAGTTTTATTAAATGGAACATAAAGGGGAACCGTATCTTTGAACTCGCTCAGTTTGCCTGCAAGCTTTTTTTTGCAGTCACAGGTCAGTGGCACTACAAACATTCCGCATGCATCATATATTCCGTTAATACCGCTGGCTGTATTTCCTACGACTGATTTTACAAGAGGACACACATCCCGGGGCGTCATGTAATCCCCGATATGGAAGCCCACGTAATTTCCGCTGCACAGCCTTAAAGGACGGGCACCGGCTGCATACACTAATTCCTGAGGCATCATTACACAGAATGAACCTACGAAAGTTTCATTTTCATCATAAACAACAGGTTTGTTTTCTATAAATACTTCTTTCAGGATTCCTTTAAAATATTCAAATTCTTCAGGAGCACCGGGAAGATTTTCCAGTTCCTGCAGATATTTTGAGACAATACGCCTTGATTTATCAAGATAGCGCTCCTGGAATTTACCAGTCTCATTTGCTTTACTCATTTTCCTGCCACCTCTTTTTTTCCGGGAAGATTTTCAACCTGACTGTCCTCAAAATCATTCCGGGAAGAAGAATAGATTTCCTTTCCTGCCACCGTCATTGAAAGTGCGCCGTCTTCCGGACATTTTTTTATGCACTCTCCGCAGAAAATGCACATTGAAGTAGTAACGTCTTTTTTTTCAGTTTCTGTATAAATGGATTTTATGCGCATGGAACAGGCTTCGTAACATGCACCGCACATTGAACAGGATGAAACATTTTTCTTTAATCTAAAAAGATTCAACTTTTCAAACAGGCCGATAAAAGAACCGATAGGACACACATTGCAGAAAAACCTTCTTGCAATGATGTTGAGGAAAAGCATGACAGGCCCTGCAATAACCGGAACAAAAACCGGGAACCTGCCGCCCTGCATCATGTCTGGTCTGAAAACAAAAATCAGCAGGTTTGCAGTCATTCCACACAAAAAGAAACCCAGTAATATTTTTGCAAACAAATTTACAAGCTTCATGAATTTCTCTTTGCGGTTGAATTTTGAAAGATGGAGTATTTCGTTGATTTTCCAAAGGACATCCTGAAACAATCCCAAAGGACACAGGAATCCGCAGACAAGTCTTCCGGTTAAGACAACAAAGACAATGGCGGCTGGAATGACGAACACCGGTGCTGATGTGCCTGAACCTCCAGGCGGATTACGCAGGGCCATGATATTGGCACAGATTATTACTGCAACAGTAAGAGCCATGCAGCACCACCGGATGCGCTGAAAGAGTTTGTGTGACATAATGATGAAAATCCTCCTGTCTCATACATTTTACCACACATATGATTTATTGTAAAAATTTTAAAAAAAACATTTTTGCGGATGGAGATTCCGGATCAAGTCCGGAATGACTCTGACCAATCAAATAAATGACTTCATACAATCAAGCGGCAGATTATGTTCGTATAAAACAAAGTCGGTCCAACCGGTATTTTGGGCAAACCAATGCTGCATTCCACGGAATTCAAATCCTAGCGATTCATACATTTTCCGGGCAGGAACATTCGAAGCAAGGGCGTCAAGGCGGAATGATTTACTTCCGTTGTTTTCTGCAATTTCCATAGCTGCCAGCACGGTTTTCTTACCCAGTCCCATTCCCTGGAATTCCGGATTAACAGCAAGAATGTGCAGCACTGAAACTTCATCATCATTTAATTTTTCCTGCCATTCAACGGGATGATAATCTTCTCCCTGAAACATGGTCAGTGCAAATGCAGCAGCAATTTTTTCTTCTTTCCACACAATATACATGGAAGATAAAGCAATATATTTTTTTATGGTTTCATCAGCAGGATGCATTCCTTTTTTCCAACGGGCGTATTTTTCCATTTCCGGCGATTCATCAATCACCTTGTCGTAAAAATCCCGCAATACGGAAAAATCATTTTCTGTTGCAGGAACTATTTTTTCTGCGCCTGATCTGCGGAAATTTTCAAGAAGCCATTTTGCTACACCATCATCGTTGTTGGAAGCAATGACACCGGTGGCAGCAGATTTTAATTCAGGAACGGCATTTGCAACGGCATAACTTTCACCGGCAATTTCAAATAAATCAATGTCATTTTTTCCATCACCAAATGCAACTACATAATCGCAATGCAGGAATTCTTTTAACTGCCTGGCAGCATTAGATTTTGATGCAGACCGCGGCATGATTTCAAGCCACTGTTCACCGCTGTAAATATCTTTCTGGAAAACACAGTGGTAAGAATCCCGGTATTTTTCAAAAAAAGGTGCAAGCTTTTCTTCGCTGTCAATGCATGTTAAATAGAAGAGATTTCCTTTTTTTAAATCTTCACAAGACGGAACAGGATTGTCCCTGACATCACCCTTTCTTGTTGCAATGAATTCCATCTGTGGTTTTGAACTTAATTCCGGAACATAAGAAAATTTTTCCTTTCCATCTACAAAAGAATAAATGATTGGAAAAATTCCGGCAGAAAAAAGACTGTCAAGAATTCCGTTTACTGCACCGTCAAAGAAATTGGAAACAAGGATCTCCTGAGTGACATTATCAAGAATGAATGCGCCGTTATAGACAATTACAGGAATCTTTGCATCAAGGCCTGCTGTCACTTTTCTTGAAGTATGGAATGACCTTGCAGTTGCATATGAAAAAATCATTCCTTCTTCTGTCAGCCTGTTTATTGTCCTGTTCGTAAAATCAGAAGTCCTTTCGTTGCTTTGTAACAATGTTCCGTCAAGGTCTGAAACATAAAGTATTTTTTTCATTTTGATTCAATCTCCCATTGCAATTTTTCATGACCATGTCCGTAATAAGTGTTGTCTCTTCCGCCTTCGAAGCACAGCTTCTCGGAGACTCGCTAAAATTGCTTCCGCAATTTTCCAGCTTTGCCGTCGCTCCCTACCGCCTTCGAAGCATAGCTTCTCGGAGACTCGCTAAAATTGCTTCCGCAATTTTCCGGCTTTGCCGTCACTCCCTACCGCCTTCGAAGCACTGCTTCCTGCCAGAACACCCTCAAGATTCGACATTAGCCGGCAAGTTTATAGACTGGCATAGTCTTTTCATTTCTTCTTTCATAAAACTGAACCATTCATTTGTGTCCGGGCGGCTGGATTTAAAATCAAGAAGCTTGAAAAGATATCCCTGCTGGAACATGAGTTCAAGACTGTGGCGGTAAACAAGTTCGAAAGTAAAACAGACATGCCCTGTAAGATGATCTACGGCCGTCATTCCGGGACGACGTTTTGCACAATGATGTTCCTTAAATGCAAGCTTCACATCCTCTGATACTGCTGCATTCATCAGTTCCTCTGTTGTTACATTGTAAACATCTTCGGTGCGTGTTTCGCAATTGGCCCGGAGTATGTCAATTTTGTCCGCATCCCGGAGGATATTGCAGAATGTCTTTTCACGGTCAGTAAGATTTTCCGGCATAATAAAGACATTGTGCATGCGTATTGCTTTTTCAATCAGGTCTTTTTTTTCTGAATCAGTCCCGGGAACAAAGCGTTCATAAAGATGTTCCTTAAAAAGAAGGTCTGCACCAAACTGGGCATGATCTACAGACTGTCCGTCTGCAAATGTCCCGTAGCGCTTTACCTGTTCAAAGCGGCCTATATCATGAAGCATTCCACAAGTCCATGCAATTTCAATATCTTGAGAAGGAAGTCCCAGACTGCGGGCGATTTCATCGCAAAGCAAAGCCACCCTGTAGGTGTGGTCAACCTTAAGTTTTATTTTAGGGTCATTTGCATCATATGCATCTGTATAGTTTTTAAACTCTCTTTCAATAAAATTCCTATAATCCACCTTACAACTCCCATAATAAAAAATAGCTATATCCGTAAAAAGTGTTGTCTTTTCCGCCTTCGAAGCTCAGCTTCTCGGAGACTCGCTAAAATCGCTTCCGCAATTTCCCGGCTTTGCCGTCGCTCCCTAAGTTTGCCATTAATTCTACATAGCTTTTATATAATTTCCTACCAGAATGTCAATATCTCCAAATTCGGCATTAATCAGCAACAGTATAGCCGGACATAGCTGAAAAATCAGACCTTTCTAAAATTGCAATTTTCAGAAAATGCAGATAATATAGAGAATATAATTTTTTCAGACTATGTCCGTAAAAAGTCCTGCTAAAAAGTCTGCATTTTACTAAAAAAAGTGGGGCCCAGCGACGAAAAAAACCAAGGTATAACACAATGATCAGTAACTTACTTTTTGAAAAACAGATTACATTGACGACTGCTGAAATTTCAGAAACTGTCATCCAGATTGAAAAAGCACTGGACAATAAAAAAGACCATAAAAGCATAATTGCCATGCGTCTCTTTCTTGAAGAAGAACTTCTAGACTTCATGGAATCATTCCCTGAAAAAGAAACCATGATACGGGCATACAGGCTTCTGGGGCAGACCCATGTCAAACTGACCGTCAAAGGAAAAAGGGATGAAAATGACAGCGGAAATGAATCCACATTAAATGAACTGAACAAGATGATTTCCGACAGCGCAAGCAGGCATAAAATCATCGTAAACAGATACACAACAAAAGACGAAAGCATTACCAGCATCAGCCTTCCACGGGATAAACTCACTTCCATGCAGAAGGTGGGAATTGCAATATTTTCTGCTTTTGTAACAATGGGACTTTTTTCTTTCCTTCCGGATTCAGTAACTACAGGATTTGTAACAAACATCCTTGACCCTTTCTATTCATGTTTCATCGGACTCCTGAGCATGTCTGCCACAATGCTGATATTCTTTTCAGTCATTACAGGAATCTGCAACATGGGCGAGCTGTCCACACTCAACAAATACGGTTCCTACACCATACGCTGCTTTATTTCATGGACAGTGGTTTCACTTACAATAAGTGCAGCCGTTTCCCTGGGATTTATGAGGGTCATTACACTTGGCGGAGATTTTGACATTTCATTCCTCAAGGATATTTATCATCTGATACTTGGAATAATCCCTTCAAATTTCGTGTCGCCATTCCTTAACGGAAATACGCTCCAGCTCTGCTTCCTGAGCGCCAGCATCGGTATCATAATCCTGCTGCTGAATTCAAAATCAAATGTGGCTATCAACTTCTTCAACGAAATAAACATAATCGCCAACAAAGCGGTAAACATAATCTGCGCCTACTCTCCCCTTTTGATTTACATGAGCCTTACAATGCTCCTGCTTTCCGGCAAAGTTTCAGAACTGCTCCATTCATGGTCATACTTTGCGCTTCTTGCAGGTATCGGAATAATTGACCTTCTGGTTGTCATTCTGTCTTCATCTGGAAAATTAAAATCATCAGTTGTTACATTGATCAAAAACATAATGCCGTCTTTCATTACCGGTTTTGTTACGGCTTCTTCTTATGCATGTATGGGAGAACAGATTGCCTGCGTAAAAAAATACGGGCTTGAAGAAAAGAGATTCAATTTTTATTTTCCTATGGCACAAATGTTCTATAAAACACACGTTGTAGAAGAATACATGCTGATGACGGTTTTCATGTGCAATGTATTTTCGGTACAGCTTACGATTCCACAGCTCATAACTTTCTTTGTCACCATAATGCTCATTGCCATTGCAACTCCATCAGTTCCGGGTGCCGGTGTCATTGCCATTTCTGCCCTGTTCTCCAGCGTGGGATTGCCAAAAGAAGCAATTTCCATCGGCATTACGCTGGATGTTTTTGCAGACATGATTGTAACCGGATTCCGTTCAGGCAGCCTGCCGATGGTATTTTCAATGCTGGACAAAAAAATGAAGGAAGCATGACAAAGCAGGCATCTCTGGAAACTGTTTTTTAGGGATGCCTTATATCCTGTCACAGAATTCCATGAGTTCTGGTTCTATTTTTTTAACGCACTCTTTATTTTCAATGCCACAGAAACCGATTCTGTCTGTACAGTCAATTTTCATGTGGCCGTAAAAATGTTCGATTGTTGAAATAAGACGTTCGCATTCCTTCATGTTGGGGCCGGTACGCAGAACAATTGAATACCCACGTTTTCCGTCAGGGAGACTTGCATGAGGCTCGTGGGTATTGCACCACGGTGTGCACCTGTCTATAAAGGCTTTGAACTGTCCTGGAACATCAGCCCAATAAGAAGGTGCAACACAGATTATGATTCCGGCCCTTTCAAATTCTGCAATAAGCCTGTCAAAATCATCGGACTGGTGGCACTTTGCCGTCTTGTGGCAGCTTCTGCAGCCGGTACAGAAATTGAATGTGTAATCAGCAATGCAAGCTGATTTTACATCATATCTGTGTGCCAGTTCTTTTGATACGATTTTTACGATTTCTGCCGTAGCCCCATTTTTTACCGGGCTGCAATTAATTACAAGTACATTCATTTTATCTCGTATGTAATTTCCTCATCTGCATTAATAATGATGTAACCTGGCCGTTCCAACCCACAGGAAGGAAGCGATACCACATTACCCTTTACAAACTGTCTGTGGGAATGCCCCAGTACCATAAGGTCATAGGGATTGTCTTTTATGGCCGCATCAAACCTTCCGTCATCAAGGCAAGAAAGGAAATAATACGGATAAGGAGCATCTCTATTTTCCATTATGAAATGGGAAAAATAAATCTTCTTTTTTTTATCTTTACCGCATTCTACACAATATTCCAAAGGAAATGAAGCAATTATTTTTTTCTGCCGCTCCGTAAGGATTTTTTCCAGTTCATCATAATAATCACGGTAGCTTTCTACATCGGGATCAATTTCAAGTCCCCGTAAAAGATACAGTTCATGATTTCCGCAAATGCACTTAACCCCATTCTTTAAAAGAAGTTCAAGACATTCAGGACCTTTATCACCCTTAGTAAAAATGTCACCAAGAAAAATAATCTGATCCGGATCATGTTTTTTAATCTCACAAAGGACTGATTCCAGTGCGGCGTAATTTGCATGGACATCAGAAAAAGCAGCAATTTTCATTTCCTTCTCCCATAAAAAAATGCAACGTAAACTTTGAAAAAAGTACCACGCAGTATCATGCTGAAAACTCACACTCCGTCATGCTGAATTTATTTCAGCATCTGATTAGTTGCCAAAAAAGAAATCCCGAAACCAGTCCGGGATGACGGAATAAATTCCGGGATGACAAGACTTTAGTCCGGGCATCCAGAGCCTTTAAGCTGATTCGTAAAGTTCCTTTCCCATGCACAATGAATCTGCCATATTTTCATATGGTCCGTAATTCGGAATCACTTTGTAGCCAAGCTTTTTGTAAAGGCCGCAGGCTTCAATAAGGCATGGTCCTGTTTCAAGGATGACCTTTGTGCATCCCAGAGTCTTTGCCCATTCTTCAAGATTGTGTACAAGCTTTGTCCCGATTCCTTTTCCCTGGAATTCCGGAGCAACAAAAATGCGCTTCAGTTCCATTGTGTCTTCGTCATATTTCCTGATGGCACCGGAAGCTGCCGGACGGTTTTCATTATATACCAGCATAACCTCGCTGATATTTTCAGTTCCGTTAAACTGGACATACTGGCTGCGGTTTTCCCTGCCAAGCCTGCGGTCCAGATCTTCATCAAGACATCTGCACATAAAATTAAAATCTTCGTTTGAACCGTCGCAAGTAATCCATTCAAATTCTTCATTCATTTTTAATACCCACAAAAAATCCGCAAGCATCTCTGAAAACTATTTTTTTGAGATGCCCCACATTCTAAAAAGCGGGATTCCGCTTAACCAATGACTTTCTCCATGCAATATGAATTTTCATTTTCTACATACACACCGAAGTTCTTGCATTTGGAATATCCGTTATTTTTATAAAAGCTGATGGCGTGCTCATTCTGAACCCGGGTTTCAAGAAGCATTGTGTCATATCCAAAACCGGCAGCTTTTTCTTCAAGGGCTTTGATAAGACGGCTTCCCATGTGCTCACTGTTTTTCCGGGCGTAAATGCGTTTCACCTCGCAATGGGTTCCGTCAATTTCACGGATTGCACCACAACAAACAGGCATGCCGGAAAGGTAACCAACCAGAAAAGAAGATCTGGCCTGTTCAACATCTTTACTATTAAAATGAATGGTACCATCATCGCCCGTAATTTTTTTTAATGTTTCATTAAGTTCATTAATCAGTACTATTGCATCTGGTGAGTCAATCCTGCTTTCCCTAATCTCAATCATTTTCCAGCTCTCTTCAACAAAATTTCCATTAAGAAACCTCTAAAAGTCCAGTTTTAGAGATACCAAGTAATCTATAAAAAAAGTCCATCACCGCATGAATCTGGATTTTAAGGTGAACAAAAAAGGAGGATTCCAGATCCATGCGGCTAGAACTAAAGGAAATCCCTAAGAATTGCAATTCTTAAAGATGCCCTATGGCTGAGCTCTCTCTCCGTGCCCTGCTCATGGTCATAGATTAGCACGGACTTTATTGAGAAATTCAACTTACACTTATTCAGGTGAAATTTTCACTTAATTTACATAGAATTTCTTGCGGTTTATTTGAAATGATTAACATTAAATGCTGGATTGATTTATATCTGCAATTTTAAATCAGGCTATGTCCGTAAAAAGTGTTGTCCCTTCCGCCTTCGAAGCTCAGCTTCTCGGAGACTCGCTAAAATTGCTTCCGCGATTTTCCGGCTTTGCCGTCGCTCCCTTCCGCCTTCGAAGCACAGCTTCTCGGAGACTCGCTAAAATTGCTTCCGCGATTTTCCGGCTTTGCCTTCGCTCCCTTCCGCCTTCGAAGCACAGCTTCTCGGAGACTCGCTCAAAACTCACCTCGTGAGTTTTGCCGGCTAACGCCGTCGCTCCCTATCTGCATTTTACTAAAAAAAGCGGGGGCCGGCGACGAAAAGAAGAGTGGGCTCCCTTACTTGAAAAGGGATACCAGGCTCCCTTACTTGAAAAAGTGAGCCTGGCATCCCTACAGGTAACGTGTGCAGCACAATTACTTCGAGTTTTGCTACTAATTTTACATAGCCTTAATTTAAAGCACCGCGGAGCATACGGAATTTTGGCTCATTTTCCCAAATGTTCCTTAATTCATCAAAATTACCATCCGGATCAAGGAGCAGTTCTGCCAGTGCATCCAGTTCTTTATATTCCTCCTCAGAAAGCGCAAAACCTTTGTCAGCAACATATTGCGGCTGATGCAGGAAAATAATTTCGTCGTTCATAAGGGAATGGAAATCATAAAACAGACCCCGGATTGCTGCAGGAATTCCGTAAGTTACCGGCCATGAAGCATAGGAAACCTGTTTTTCTTCCAGCTCATTCCGGCGGAGTTTAAGATATGCCTGGGCACCAGTCAGATACTTTTCCCGGGGAATGTCATTGGGATCAAAATCAATTCCCGGATCACAGTGGATGTCCGCATCAGCAAGAACCCAGCTGCCTTTTCCGGAATCATAAAATTCTGTAATCCAATGGTCTGCATTTTCGCCATTGTTCCTGATGTAACCGGCAAAACCGCTACGGCATCTGGCCGGGATTCCCTTTGCCTTTAATGTGGCAGCCAGCATGATTGACTGGCAGCGGCAGGTGATGTGGATTTTATCTTTTGCACTCCTCTCTTTTGAATAAGAAGGATTCAGGCGGAGAAGCTCGGCAAACATGGCCATTGCCGTAGGGAAATAATCTTCTTCAAAATTAAGACGGGTCAAAGGAATTTCGCTCAGATTCCCCCAGAACGTATCTTTGTCCATTCGTGTTGCAGGATTGAGGAGTCCTACAGGGTGGATTGTCTGAAGTCTCTGCAACAGGCACAACTCATTTATGTCATCTGGAAGATTTTCTGCAAAATTCCGGTACAGGCCAAGTTCCGTAAAGGCACTGGTCTGTCTGTAAAAGTCAAGGATAAGCGGATTCAGTTCTGATTTCATATAAACCTCCAAAAAATTGTTGAGTTTCAAGATATGCTATGAAATCAGAATAATGCAGGATTAAAAATATTTCCTGTCCAATCCTGCTTTTTTTTGTCAGCCTTTCAAAGCTTCCCATTCCTTGCGGGTAATGCGGTAGGCATAGGAAATTTTGTTCTTTTCGTCAGGATATTCCTTTACCTTTGTCATGCCGTTTGCAATGGCAGTTGAATAAGAACCCACATTTGTGTATTTCATGTAAGAATAAACCGCATCATAGTCCGTGTTGTTAAAAACCCAGTCACGGGAAGCCCTGGCAGCTTCCTTACCGAATCCACGGCGCCAGAGTTTTTTGTTGATGTGGTAACCGATTTCCGGAAGAAGTTCGCCGTCAATATTCTGGATGGAAATTCCGCAGTCTCCGATGAACTCACCGGTTTCTTTCAATACCACAGCCCAAAGGCCGAAACCGTATTTTTTGTAATTTTCCAGATTCCATTCAATCCAGCCTCTTGTGCGGGCTTCATCAAAAGGTGCAGGATAATGCTGCATGGTTTCCGGATCCGAAACGATTTCGTACAATGCATCAAAATCGTCCATTGTGTACTCACGAAGAATGAGTCTTTCTGTTTCAATCATAAAATCTTCTCCTGATATAAATTAAAGCTGTATCCGTAAAAAGTATTGCTAAAAAATCTGCATTACCGTGGAAAATGCGCCAGCGTGTAAAGCACGCTACCCCCTCCGGTGCAACAAGTTGCAATGTCGGAACCTGTCGTATTTTCCACTACCATGCAGTTAATTTTAACATTAAATCTGCACAGCCTTTGTCAGCATAAAGTACAGTTTCCTGTTTGAAAACCGCTACCTCCAAGTTTGTCATTAATCAGCATCACTATAAACGAACATAGTCAAAAACTTTAGCAGGAAAAGGGAAAAAAGAAGGAAGATTAACATAACAGTTCCGTGGTTTTTGTGCAAGTGGAAAACGGAGCTTTCAACGGAATTACAGATTCTTAAAAAAGGAAACGTGTTCATTCAGCTGCACGAAACCAAGTTTTTTGTAAAAATCAAAAGCAGGTTTGTCACTGTCAGTCATAAGGAAAATGTTAGTGAGATTTTTCTGCTTGATTGAACTTTCAATCATTTTAAAAAATTCAGTACCAAGTCCGGAATGCTGCCTTTCGTTCTTGATGAAAAACTCTTCGATAAAATATTCCGTGCCCCTGCACCAGTGCCTGACATTTCCAATGGATGCGCCCACAAGACAGCCATCATCATAAAGCCCGTAAATAAGCGGACTCCTGACATCTATCAGATCCAGAAGATATTCCGTAAGCTGCACATCATCGCTCCAGTCATCATTCCAAGGAGGCGCCATAAAGACTCTTTTAAAAAGCGATTTTATTTCTTCAAACTGATTTTTTGAAATTTCTCTGATTTCCATAAAAAGATTATAAAGCAGGACTGGAAGAATTGCATTAAAGAGAAGCTTTAAAAACTTTAGATTTTAAAGCTACCGTTTTCCTAAGGGGTGGTATATAATTGTGGAAAGGACTGTCCAATAAGTTCCGTCATGCTGAATTTATTTCAGCATCTGCAATATTACGGTGCAGCGATTACAGATGTGTTAAAAAAATCAAATCGGAATTTGTGGTTTTCCGCTGACTTTTTATGGAGGTTTAACAATGATTGAATACAAAGAAGAAAGATTAACACCAGAAGAATATATTGAATTTCTGACCAGAACCGATCTTGGTTCACAATATCCAAAAGAACGTTTTGCAGAACGAATTGCAAAACTTGTAAAAAATGTTTCAATCAGTATTGTAGCCAGAGACGGAGAAAAAATCGTCGGAGTCATATTCGGCCTTACTGATTATGCCTACTGGCTTTATGTGACGGATCTAGGCGTCGACAGGGAATATGAAGGAAAGGGAATCGGAAGGACTCTGATAAAAATGTCCCATGAAATTGCAGGCGGAGAAAAAGACATTGCCGTCTATCTGATTGCAAATGACAATGTAATTCCATATTACAAAAAACTGGGAATGGATGTGTGCCAGAACGTAATGCAGTATTGCAAGGTTGAATGGACCAATTTTACAGTTGAAAAGGATGACATAAAATCCTGATTATGCTTGCAGGATTGTTGCGGGAGGTTTGTATCGATGAATTACAACAATATTGAAGAAATTGAATTTGAATCCGTATGCGCTACATTTAAAAGATATGCAGAAAAGTTTCCTGAAAAGATTGCCGTCTACAGTACTGCTGAACAGCTGACTTACGGTGAACTTGACAGGCTTTCAAACAAAGTTGCAAACAACCTTATAGACAAAGGCCTGGGTACAGACGACATAGTGATGATCATCATGCCACGTGTTGCCGGTGCATATGCCGCGAATCTTGGAGCCATCAAATCCGGTGCATCTTACACCATGGTATCGGAAGATTATCCTGATGAAAGGCTTTCATTCATTTTTAAGGATGCTGCATGCAAGGCCGTCATCACCACAAAGGAATTTACAGAAAAACGCCCGGAACTTATGAAAGCTTTTGGCAGCAATGTCCTTGTCTACGAAGAACTGACCTCTTCCGAAAATGACTCATCTCCTGATGCAGCAATCAATGCAATAAAACCCAATGACCTTTGCTACAGCATTTATACATCAGGTTCAACAGGAAATCCAAAGGGCGTAATGATTGAACACGGCAGTCTTGCAAACTTTCTTGCCCACACAGAAAAAAGTCCTGAAATCATGACCATAGTAAACAACTGCAGCGTTTACCTTGCTGTAGCTCCATTTACATTCGACTTTTCCGTGCAGGAAGAATACATTCCTTTTTCTTCCGGCGGAACCATTGCCCTTGCCACTGACGAAGAAATCCACAATCCGCTTTTAATAAAGCCCCTCATGATTAACAGCAAGGCAGACTGCATTATGGCAACCCCGAGCATCGTTTCAATGCTTTCTTCAGTTTCCCAGATGGCAGAAGCGCTGAAGCAGATAAAGGTATACGACATAAGTGCCGAAGCTTTTCCATCTGACTTGTACAAAAAACTCAAGGACATCAACCCGGACACAATCATCATGAACGCTTACGGTGCAACTGAAACTACAATCGGTGCAACAAGCAAGATTCTGAAAAGCGAAAATGACAAGCTCACAATCGGAAAACCAAATGCAAATTATCTTGTCCACATCATTGACGAAAACAATAAGGAACTTCCTGATGGAGAAATCGGCGAACTTCTGATTGCCGGAATTCCTGCAGCCCGGGGATACATCGGCCTTCCTGAAAAAACGGCAGAAAGCTTCATCAACTTTAACGGAATGCGGGCTTACAAGACCGGCGACCTTTGCAGGATTGATGAAAACGGTGAACTTGAATATCACGGAAGACGGGACAATCAGGTAAAGTACCACGGCTACAGAATTGAACTTGGCGAAATAGAAGAGAACATCGGAAAGCATCCTAAAATCAAGCGGTCATGCGCTGCAATCGTTGAAAAAAAACTCTGCTATTACTACGTGCTTCAGGACAATGAAGAATGTGAAAGTTCCGAGATAAAAGAATTTGCAAAGGAACATCTTGCCCATTACATGGTTCCGGATCTTTACATCAGGCTTGACGAAATGCCCCTTACGAAGCATCAGAAAATTGACCGCAAAAAACTTCCGGCACCTGTAATTGAAGCAGAAGAAATTGTGGAACCTGTAACCCAGATTCAGAAAGATCTGTGCGCTTTCCTTGAAGAGCAGCTTGAAACAAAAATCGGCATAACCACAAATCTTTTTGATGCAGGAATGTCATCTGTTGATTCAATTTACTGCATTACAATAATCGGTGACAAATACAGAATCAAATGCAGCATTCAGGATTTAGTAAATAATCCTACTGTTGAGGAACTGGAAAAATTCATTGAGTCTGCAGAAAAAATTAAATCCTTTGAAATAAAGGAACGCTATCCTGCCGTTGACTTTGGTGCAGGATTCTATGATTACTGGCAGGAATGCAATGACATGCTTTTGACGCTTCCGTGCATCGTAAGGCTTGACGCTGACATTGATGTGGAAAGACTGGTTGAATGCACGAAAAAAATCATTATGATTCATCCTTCCATGTTTGAAACTTATGCACGGCAGGACGGGAAAATCTGGCAGATTTATCATGAACCTGATGAAAGTAAAATAAAGATTGAAGTCATTGATGTAACGGAAAAAGAATTTGAAAAGGAAAAAGAAATATTCAACACTACTGTAATCAAGGCTTCGGAATATCCTCTTTTTGTTTTTAAGATATACAGGACTCCGGAAAACATTTACTATGCAGTAAAATTTTCTCACATGATTTCTGACAGCGAATCTGTTTTCCTTTTCATTGAAAAAGTTTTGTCATGCTATGCAGGAAAACAAGCTGCACCAGAACAGCTTAACGTGTTCACTCTTGGCGACGAACTTGCAGAATTTAAAGAAAGCCCAAGATTCAACGATGTAATTTCCTACCACAGGGAACTTCTGAAAAATGTCGGCGAATATTCCAAAGTTCCTTGTGAGCCAGATGGCGGCGAACTTAAAAAAGGTTACCTGCGGACGGAATTTGATGTTGACAAAAATCTTCTCACCCAGAAGTGCAAAAAATCCGGACTTTCATTGAACACCCTTTTCTGCGGTCTCTATGGAATTGCACTTGCAAGAATTCTTGACAGCAAAAAATCTGCATTCCTTTCGGTATACAACGGCCGTTCAGATTCAAGGATGAAAGACACAATAGGATTCCTTGCCGGCACTTTCACAGTCGTATGTGACGGAGAGAAAGAAACCAGCCTGCGGAATTTTTTCACAAACCTTCAGGCACAGATGATTGAAACCATATCACAGCCTCTTGCACCTTCAGATTATCTTATGAATAACTATAAGAACTTCCTGGATATCGCTTTCCATTATCAGCCTTTTGACAGTTCAATTGTAGAATTCGGAAACCAGAAGGGAGAATACCTTTATCTTGAAGAAGACAATTTTTCTGCGGCCACTCCATCGGTTACATACATCTATAATGATGATCCTGAAAAGTTCTATATGATCTGTTCTTATCATGCTGATAAAATCAAAGCAGAAACAGTAGAAAAAATTGCGGGCATGGTCAACAGCATGGTTACGAAATTTGTTTCTGATGATTCAGATTCATTGCAGGATTACTTTACAGCAGACTAAAAGAAGGATTCAGTTCATGGAAGACGAAAAAAACTCAGTCAGATACCCCCGGGTTGTTGTGAATCTTGAAAAACTCAAACGGAATGCAATCATCATCACTGGACTTTGCAGGGTGCAGGGAATTTCTGTCTGCGGTGTTTTCAAGGGATTGGAGCAGAGAAAGGAATGCATAAAGGCCATCAGCGAAGGCGGCGTTGTCCAGATGGCAGGAAGCAGGATAGCACATCTTGAAGCAGCCCGGGAAGCCGGAGTAAAAGTTCCACTTATGCTTTTACGCATGCCACTCTTGTCAGAAGTTGAACGTGTCGTGCAGCTTGCAGATTACAGTCTTGCTACGGAAAAAGAATGCATTGCAAAAGTCAACGAATATGCAAAAAAATACGGCAAGATTCACAACATAATACTTATGGCTGATATCGGCGACCTCCGTGAAGGCTACTGGGACAAAGATGAACTTGTGGACGTTGCTGAATGGGTTGAAAATGAACTGGAAAATGTCCATCTTGCAGGAGTCGGAATAAATGTGGGCTGCTATGGAGGAATTGAACCGACTCCGGAAAAACTTTCTGAACTTGTAGTGATAAAGGACAAGGTTGAAGCACGGATTGGAAGAAAGCTTGAAATAGTTTCTGGCGGCGGAACTACAAGCCTTCCCCGGATTCTTGTAGGAGACGGCAACATGCCAAAGGGAATCAACCATCTCCGCATTGGAGAAGGAATCATACTGTCCCACGACCTTGGACATTATTTTGGCGTTGACACTCCGTACATGGAAGAAGACACTTTTAAACTCCAGATGGAACTTGTGGAAGTAAAAGAAAAACCATCCTATCCTGTAGGCGAACTTGGAAAAGACGTCCAGGGCCGGCAGAAAGTTTTCGTTGACAAAGGAATCAGGAAAAAGGGACTTGCCATCTGCGGCTATGTGGATTACGGAAATGTGGAAAGCGTGATTCCACTGGACAAAGGAGTTGAAATTCTTGAGGCCTGCAGCGACTACACTTTGCTTGATCTTACGGAAGCCGGAAAGGATTACAAAATCGGAGACATTCTGGAATTTTCGATTGACTATGAAGCTATGGCCCATCTTGCAAAATCAAAAGACATAGAGTTTGTTTATGAAGGAGAAGCTTGAATTATGGAAAATGAATTTACAGTCGTAAGAATGTGTGACAGGCCGGATCTCTTTGATTCCGCTTTTAAAATGAATAACAGTTTATGGCCGGATTTTGTAGTCAACGATTCAACTGCAGGAAATGCGCAAGGCGATGTAGGAGATTTTTTTCCTGACTACAATCTTTTTCTTTTGGACGGAAATAACGTAATCTGCCTCATAAGTGCTGTTCCACTTTACTATGACGGAACAGAAGAAGCACTCCCTGATGAAGGATGGGACTGGGCATTAAAAAAATCAGTCAGGGATCATAAAGACGGAATAAAACCGAATACACTGAACCTGCTTGAAATCCTCATCAATCCGGAATATCAGGGAAAAGGATTAAGCACCATTGCGACGAAAACCATTTTTGAAATTGCAAGAAAAAACGGACTTGAAAAAAACATTGTCTGCATACGTCCGACAAAAAAAGCACTTTATCCCTTGATTCCCATGGAAGAATATCAGGACTGGAAAAGTGATGACGGACTTCCTTTTGACAACTGGATCCGCTTTCATATGAAACATGGCGGGCGCAGGATTAAAGTTGCACAAAAATCAATGTGCATTTCCGGTACGGTTTCAGATTGGGAAAAATGGACAGGACAGAAATTCCCAGGAACCGGTGACTATGTAATCAAAGACGGACTGGTTCCGCTCCATATCGACAGGGAAAAAAATACCGGGAATTATGACGAACCTGGAATCTGGTTTGTCTACGATCTGTAATCTGACATCCTGAATCTGTCATCCTGAACCCGTTTCAGGATCTGGACGACAAACTTCAAAACACGACATTCATGCCATGTCCGCCTATAGTGTTGCTGACCAATGACAAACTCAACGTATCGATGTCCTGTTAAGAAACTGTACTCTATGCTGATAAAGGCTATGTAGAATAAGTTGTAAACTAAGTGCAGGGTAAAAAAACAAAGGTAGGGAGCGACGGCAAAACCGGAAAATTGCGAAAGCAATTTTAGCGAGTCTCCGAGAAGCTATGCTTCGAAGGCGGAAGGGAGCGACGGCAAAACCGGAAAATTGCGAAAGCAATTTTAGCGAGTCTCCGAGAAGCTGTGCTTCGAAGGCGGAAGGGAGCGACGGCAACGTCGGAAAATTGCGGAAGCAATTTTAGCGAGTCTCCGAGAAGCTGTGCTGTGCACGTTGCCTCTGGGGGATACATGGCCCTGAAGGAGCCTGCTTTTTTACCGTCGCTGGGACCCGCTTTTTTAAAGTGTTTTTTTAATAACACCATTTACGGACGTAGCCTTTTATTTTAGTGCAATTCTTACTGCCGATTCAGGATGGATGATTGCAGTATCAAAAACAGGAAGCGGAGAATTTCCTTCATTCACCAGCATTCCTATTTCCGTGCATCCAAGGATTACACATTCTGCACCGTAAGACTTGAGCCGGGAAATTACATCAAGATAATAATTCCTTGAATCTTCATTTATAATTCCAAGGCACAGTTCATTAAATATGATGCTGTCGATTTTTTTCATTTCTTCATCAGACGGAACGATTATTTCAATTCCGTTATTTCGGAGGCGTTCTTTCATAAAGTCTTTCTGCATTGTAAAACGTGTTCCAAGCAGCGCAGCTTTTTTCATTCCCCTGGACTTTAATGCTTCTGCCGTAACATCGCCAATATGAATCATTGGAATTGAAACCTTTTCCTGAATTTTGTCACATACGATATGAAGAGTATTTGTTGCAAGGATTATAAAATCGGCACCACCTTTTTCAAGACGGATTGCTGCATCACTAAGGATTCCTGCTACTTCATCCCATTCTTCTTTTGCCATGTGCTTTTCAACTTCCGCAAAGTTCACGCTGTACAAAAGGATTTTTCCAGAAGAAAGGCCGCCTAGTTCTTCCTTTATTTTTTCATTTATAATCTGATAATAAGTAACCGTGCTTTCCCAGCTTGTACCGCCGATAATTCCGATTGTCTGCATGTTTCCTCCACCTGTACCGCTTTCTATTATTTTACAGCCATTATTACGCTGAATTTCTGATTTGAATAAATGCACTGAACCGAACTGAATCCTGAATTCTCCAGCATGTTGATTTCAGTTTTTACAGAACATTCCCTGTCAAACTTCTGCCGGTCGCGCCATTTTAAAATATCGTTCTCCGACAGTCCGCTGGAGAAAATCTGTCTTTCCCAATATTCAGTGAAGGCAGAATTTATTTTTTCTGAATCAGAACAGAACTGGTCATAATTTACAAAGACTCCCCCATCCGGAAGCTTTTTATAAATTGAATCAAAAAGATTCTGTTTTTCATTATTTTCAAGATGATGAATGGAAAGTGCAGAAATTACTGCATCACAATTTCCAGAAGGAAGCCGGCTTTTGTAATCCATGATTTCGCAGCTGACATTTCCTGCACCATAAAATCTTTTTCTGGCAACAGAAAGCATTTCGTCCGCAATATCTACCAGAACATATTCTGCTTCTGGAAAATGTCTGTACCAGAATTGTGCCAGAAGTCCTGTTCCTGAGCCAAGGTCAAAAATCCGTGCCGGCTGTTTTATGGATGAAGCGGCAAAAGCAGTTGCATCAATGTAATAAGCATCAAAACAGGGAATAAACTTTTTCCTGTTCCTGTCATATTCTTCTGCAACAAGATTAAACTGTTTTTCAATTGAATTCATTTTTTCCCTCCACCTGTAATACAAATGGCTATGTCCGTTTTTAGTGTTGCTAAAAAATCTACCCCATCAGATTGAGGCGCATTTCGGTATAATGGCCCTGCTTTTCAGAAAAACCGGCTTTCTTATAAACCGGATATCCGGCTTTAGTAGCACTTAAATCAATCCTTGAAAGATTATGGCTTTTTCCATATTCAACAAGCATTTTCATAAGTGTAAAGCACAGTCCCCTGCCACGGTATTCCTTTAAAGTATACACACTGTGGACTTCACCGTAAAAGCCGGTTAAGACAGCAGGACTGGAAGGCATTTCAATCATATGAAGATAAACAACAGCCGCAATTTCATTTCCCAATTTTGCAACAAAAGCAATCAGTTCAGAACCTAGCTTCCTGTTAAAATAATCAGGAAGCTGTTTTTCTATTTGAGCCTTTTCATATTCTGAAACAGAACCAAAATTTTCAATCAAGAAAGCAATCCGAAGCCTGACCAGTTCCGGAATATCATCCTTTGAAGCCTGAATAAAACTAAAATCCATAATCTCTCCAATAAAAAGTCAACGAGGAAATATCAATTTCCGGTTTGATTTTCTTAGCGTTCGCGAGAGCGAACAGTTTAATAGGCAACATCTGCAACGCAGATTTGCAAAGATAAAAGTGCCACGCTATCTATGCGGTGCTTTTATCTTACACTCCCATAAAAACTCATGAACAAAATATCAAAAATACATTTTCGTTCAGGCTATGTCCGTTTATAGTTTTGCTGATTAATGACGAATCACGAAGCATCGATGTTCTGTTAGAAAAACTGTCATGTGGTCTAAATATTTATAAAACCACCTTTAAAGAAATTTTTATTTCCCAAAGGACGGGCTGTCAGTCTGAACATTACGCATCCGTCAGGACAAACGACAGTCTTTGAATACTTACCGTCGCCACCAACATTAGTAAGGTCACCGCCACTTCTGACTGCTTCCATCAGCGGATACAGCATCATCATTGTTTTGGAGCAGATGCCCTGTCCCTCTTTATTTACAGGACACCCGTAAGTGCATTTATACTTATCGCCCGGCTCTTCACCATTACGGCAATAATTTTCAGTCTTGTCACCGCGGAGGAATCCCACAACATCTACTTCAAATTCATATTCTTCGTCATACCATTTTTTCATTGTACAACTCCTATAAAAAGTCAACGAGCACAGCACATATTTGTAAAGATAAAAGTGCCACGCTATTTCAGCGGTGCTTTTATATTATACTCCCATACTGATTTTACATAGTTCCATAATAATAAGTGTAAAAATCATATTCGCCGCTTTTCCAGCCATTTGCAGAATAAAATTTTTTTGCATTCTCATTATCTTTGTCCGTCACAAGGAAAAATCCTTTTGCACTGTCCTTAAAATATTCTTTTACAGCCTTCATAAGTGCCCGGCCTGTTCCCTTTTTTCTTTCTGCTGGAACGACAAAAAAATCATTCAGTACCCATTGTGGTTTTAGCGACACTGTGGAATAAGAAGGATAAAGCTGGATGAATCCGGTAATTTCCTTATCATCATTTTCTGCGATGAATATTTCTGACTGACAGTTCTCAATCCTTGCCTTTATAAAATCACGGACTTCATTTTCATCCTGATTTTCAACACCATAGAATTTCCGGTATTGCATCACGATGCCTGCAATTTTTTCCAAATCTTCAATCTGACCTTTTCTTATCATGTTACATATCCTTTTTTAAATTGTTCTGCGGAATCTTCTTGAAGGAATCTCTAAAAATATTTTTCCATCAGATAAAATTTTCCTTTGCGCCATTCTGTTTCACCGGTTTTTGCATAACCGCATTTGGCATAAAGTTTCAGGGAATACGGATTTTCGCTGAATACATCAAGACGTATGGCATGGATATTTTTTTTAAGCAGGATGCTTTCAATTTCTGCCATAGTAATTTTTGCAACACCTTGATTCTGGAATTCAGGATTTACACAGAGCCGGTGGATTACATAATATTCCTTTTCCGGAAACTGCCATTTTCCATTTGCATATTGTTCATCTGATTCCTGATTCAATGCAAATACGACTGCAATTTTTCCATTAATTGTTCCGGCGTACAAATTGCCTTCACTAATGTCAGAAACAAAATCATCAGCCGCAGGATATATTTCATCCCACTGATGGATATTTTCCTTTTCCATTTTCTGAACGGCATTCCGTATCAGAATTTCGATTTTCTTTAAATCTTCTGTTGTTGCAAGTCTGTATTCAATCTGCATTGAGCTTCATTCTCCTGCCGGAATATTTTCATTCAAGGATTTGTTCCTGTAATTAAGGTTTGTCCTCAGGCTGTAACCCTGCTTTTCCCAGAACGCATTTCCCTTTTCGTTATCATTAAAGACAAGAATGAAAATCTTTTCAATTCCTTCTTTATGCAAAGCTGCTTCCGCATTCTTTACAAGTGCAGCCCCGATTCCCCCACGCTGGACAGAAGGATTTACGCAAAGATGATGCACAAGTCCGCGGCGGCCATCATTCCCGCTAAGGATTACGCCTAAAAGTTTTCCATCATTGTCTACAGCTTTAAAACATGTGGAAGGATTCCTCCTGATGTACCGGTCAATTCCTTCCCGGCTGTCATCAACAGGATTAAGGGCACGCTTACTCATTCCCACTGAATTCCAAAGTTCCATTAATGAGTCATAATCTTTTATCGTTACAAGTTCAATTTTAAAATCCATATTTTTATTCACCACATAATTTTTTAATTTCTTCTTCAATCAAAAGAAAAACTTTTGCAACAAGGTAACCGTCTGCCGCTGCATGGTTCAAGCGTACTGAAACCGGCATAAAATATTTTCCGTCCTCTTCCCTGAATTTTCCCCAGTTCACAATTGGTGCAAGATAAAGATATCCGTCCGGCAGCTCAATGTTCAAGGAATCATAACTGATCCATGGAATGCTTGACGCATCAAACCAGTTGGGATGATTTTCAGCATCAAGGCCATATTCCCGGCTTTCTTTTGCCCGGTTCAAATCTTTAAGGGCATTGTCATAAAAAATTTTATAGTCCTCGAAATATTCTGTGTAGGCAATAGTAAAAGTTTCCGTATCTTCATGAAACACATACTGCACCGGATGGATTTTATCAAATGCAACAAGCTGCCCGTTTTCCCACTTCCACATCATGCGGTAATCGGCACGGCTGTTCAATGCCTTTGCAAGGACATAAAGGAAATTCAGATAGAACTTTGTTCCGCTGCGTTTTGAAAATTCTTTTAAAGCCGTGACGTCAATGCTGTTTGTAACCGAGAGTGAACACTTGCAGTCTTTAGCAAAATGATTGAACACATCTTTTCTATAATAAGTTTCAAGATTGATTGTAGAAAAATTATTTCTTACAAAATAATCACTGTATTCAGTTCCATCATGACCGATAAGTTTTTCTTCTGTCTGAACAAAACCGGCATTTACAAGTGCATTGCGTCTTTCCGTTGCAGCACTTATTGCCTTGATTGCAATTTTGTCGCAGCAGAAGAATTCATAGCAGTCTTTTACAATCAAAGAAAGAATGCTTTCTATGATTTCAGACTTTTCATATCCACTGAGCAGGTCCATCCTTAAAAGGCCACAGTTTGTAAAAAAGTCATCTGCATCCCGGTGGAAAAGTTCCACACTTCCGATGATTCCGCCGTCAGTTTTATTTACGACTGTCCAGCGGACAAAATATCCTTTTTCATAAGACATTTCCCAAAAATCCAGAGCCTGATTCATACGCTCAATTGTCGTGTAATGAAAATCATCGCCATGACAATTGTCGCTGTTAAAAAACGGCACAGCTTTTTCATCGCTGTAAATTTTTAAAAGTGATTCTGCGTCTTCCCTTACAACTGCACGCAAAATTATTTTTTCATTTTCCATCACCGGAATTTTTTCATATACATTCATCATCTACCTCTGAATAAAATTAAAATTATTTTTTTGCTACGAATACAATGTCTTTGCTTATGCTTCCGTCTGGCTCAAGATAGTCAAGGACATATTCCTTTATGATTTTCAATCCGGCACCTGCCAGATATTTTTTTACAAGATCCTTTTTGTGATAATGGATTTCAAAAATATTGTCGCCGCCAAAAGAAGTTTTTTCCAGCTGCACTTCTTCGTCTTTACCATTTTTTGTATCCATAAAACTGATGTAGAACACGCCGCCATCTTTCAGATTGCAGGAAGCATTCGCTATGCACGATTCAGTTTCCTTAGATGAAAGGTAAGGGATGCCAAATCCAAGGACACATGCATCATATTTTTCATCAGACTTGAAATCAACAATGGAATGTTCAATAAATTTTCCATCAGGAATTTCCTTTCTTGCAACATTCAGCATTCCTGCAGAAAGGTCAACGCCGGTAACCTTTACTTTCTTCCTGCCCAAAATGAATTTCGAAATCTGTGCAGGTCCGCAAGCCAGGTCAAGTACACTTCCGCCTTCTTTAATCTGGTCTGCAAAATATCCGTATGCCTCATCGTAATTTGAAAGCCCGGCCATCTTGCTGCAGAATCCTTCTGCCGTGTTATCATAACTTGCAATTGTAAGTTTCTGGTTTTCCGTCATATCCATTTCCTTCCACGACTTAAATCTATAAAACCATCATATCATAAAAAAAAAAGAAGCAGGGAAAAACACTTTAAATTTTATTTTTTCACTTATTTATCAAAAAAAAATGCTCCCGGAATTTCTCCCGGAAGCATCGGCGTTCTACTCTATGCAAATAAAAGGTTAAGTAAAATCAACTGTATTGTTGTGAAAAAAGCAGGACGCTGGGACCCGCTTTTTTTAATAGGCTATGTATGTAAATAGTGTTGCTGGGCAAATATTTGCTCAAATATCGAGCCGAAAATGATGATTTGAATGTACGGAAGAAAAGTCCAAGGGCAAGCGAGCGGGAATGAATTATTTCATTCCTCTCTGAAGGTTGGCAAGCGTTTTTGCAAAGCAAAAATGCGCAGTCCGATACCATTTACCTTCAGCTTGACGAATTGCCGTGCGTTTTCTGGGAGTACATTCAAAATCTTCTACGCATATTCGATATTTTAGCAACACTATAGCCGGACACAGCCTAATAAAATATAGATTTTTTAGCTAAACTTTTTACCCTTGTAATTTCAAGGGTAAAAACGCAGGTACCCCGGAACAGTATTTTCAGAAATGTCCTTAACTTCTGCCAAGGTTTTCTATGGTTTCCTTTATCATGCGTGTTCCGTAATCCAGTTTTTCTGCTGCATCAGAAACCGCCTGCCTTGACTCCCGGAGCATTGCAAGATTTTCAAGCAGCTGCTTTCCACCTTCGCTCTGTTCCTGAACCGCATTCTTAACAACATTTTCCTGATCCTTTACACGGCTGGAAAGAGAAACGATTGTTTCAAATTCATGCTGGGTAGAAACAGTCTTTCCGTATGCAGAATCGATGCGGCTTTTAACCTTCTTTAAAACTTCCGCAATCCGCTTTGCTTCCGTACTTGAGTTTTCAGCAAGTTTACGGATTTCCGTAGCAACAACTGCAAATCCACTTCCCACATCCCCGGCATGGGCAGCTTCTATGGCGGCATTCATGGCAAGCAGGTTCGTCTGGCTTGCAATCTGCTGGATCATTTTGCTCATTTCAACCAGTCCCTGGGAATCCTGTTCAATTTCTCCAACAAGTGCATTTACATCTGCAACATTGGTGCGTCCTGCCACAGTAGCAGATTCAAGGTCTTCAACAGCTTTTTCATTTGCAGCAAGAATCTGGTTAATGGACTGAATGTTACCAATCATTTCTTCAACGGCAGAAGAAGAAGTTGAAACAGCTTCCGTCATTTGATGGGTTACCTGCATGAGGGATTCAACATCAGTTTCTGTCTCAGTCAGTCTTTCAACGCTGGTATTTGTTACATTGGAAACTTTTTCCCGTATTTCTTTTTCAAACTTTTCATGTATTATCTTATTCTGGGCAATTACATAATGATGACAGTGATCCATCCTGTTGATTCCGTTAAAAATTGCAATTGCCATATCACGGCAAGAATCATAACCACAGGCACCGCAGTTAAGGAAATCCCGCTTTTCAAACTTACCCATTTTTTCATAAACAGACCGGAGTTCCGCTTCAGTAGGAATTGTGATTGAAGCCCGCACATCACGACTGCGGTCCACATAGGTCCTGTTATATATTCCCGGCTTCCAGAATTTGTTGATCGTCTTTTCAAGCTTTTTAAGTCCGCCTCTGGAAGAAGTCTTTAATTCACGCTTCCTTTCTTCCATGCGCATTTCAATATATGTCTCAAGTTCATCCAGCGGCATTTTCTGGTTCACCGTACCGGCACCGCAGTTACAACCTTTTCCGCAGTTAAGGCAGTCAATCAGTTTATATGGAAGCTTACGGCCTTTCTTGAGGGCTTCAGAAAGTTCAGTAAAATATTCCGTCATTTCCGGCTGACCTTCGATCTTTCTTGTCATCTTTGAAATTCCAGGCACAAAGCGTTCCGCAGTACGGAGGAGTCCGCCCGGAGTTGAATAAAGTACGGCCCGTTCTGCCGGAGGATTGTCATAAGGTGTGCGTGGATAATTTGAAAGGCGGATTCCGTGGGATTCAATGTATTCAGAAAGTGCACGCATTGAAACATTCATGTCACCAAGACCGTTTTCGTCAAATTCCCTGCGCTTTGCATAACATGGAGAAATTGCAACCATTTTATAATCATTGTATTCAGGATAATAATTCCTGATCAGCGCAAATGTGTGTGCCATAGGAGAATCAGCAGGTGCCAGATATGGAATCAGATCCGGCTGGTAAAGTTCAATATAACTGATGAGCGCAGGACATGGCTGTGAAATTACAAGCTGTGGATTTTCATTTTTAATGTATTCCACATAAGATTTTGTTGTAAGTTCCGCACCAAAGGAAACATCAAAAACTGCTGCAACACCGATTGACTTGAGCCATCCGTTAAGTTCCAGATCCATTCCCTTGAAATTTGCAGCAACAGCAGGGGCGACAATTGCGAGGATTTTTTCACCACGGGAAAGGGCATCAAAAAATTCCTGAGTATCATCAATACCATAACGGGCACCATGGTCACAGACCGCAATACACGCACCACAACCGATACAAAGGTCGCTGTTTATTTTTACATAATCACCGGAACCATCATTACAGAATTTTGCCGGACATACGGCAATACAACGGTGGCAGTTGACACATTTTTCTGCATCAACATGAATGACTGGTTTTAAAGACATGATTTCTCCTAAAGTTGACTGTCAGTCTTGTTTCTCTCTTCTAAGATTTTAACATAAAAAACGCAAAAATTGCATTTTTTTGAAGTTAAACCCACACTAAATTACTATGAAAATATCGGTACAAAGAAAACAAATATTTATAACTGCCATTAAAAATTGACTGTGCCCGTAAAAACTGTTGCTAAAAATCTGAACTTGTTTCAAGATCTGGATGACAAACTTCTACAAATGTACAGCGACCTTTTACATACTATATCAATTTTTTTTGATTTTTTTCATATTTTTTCGATACAAAAATAAAATACTGTGATATACTGAAATCATGAAAACGAAAATCAATATTTTTAAAGAACTTTCTATCGGCGAAACAGATGACGGACTTTTCAGTTCATTTATTGAACATCTGGGACGTGCTGTTTATACCGGTATCTACGAACCGGAAAATCCTTGTGCAGATGAACAGGGATTCAGAAAAGATGTAATCGAAATGGTCAAAGACCTTAAGGTTGCCATGGTGCGCTATCCAGGCGGTAACTTCCTTTCAGGTTATGACTGGAAAGACGGAATCGGTCCGAAAGACAAAAGACCGGTACGCCTTGACCGGGCCTGGCACACAATCGAACCAAACCTCATCGGCATCGACGAATTCTACGACTGGTCAAAAAAGGCCGGCACACAAGTCATGGCAGCCGTAAACATGGGAACCGGAACAATCCAGGATGCAGGCGACATGGTTGAATACTGCAACTACCCGGGCGGAACTTACTGGAGCGACCTGCGCATCAAGAACGGCCACAAGGAACCTTACGGCATCAAGACATGGTGCGTCGGAAACGAAATGGACGGCCCATGGCAGATTGGTCACCTTGACGCCCACGATTACGGAAAAAAGGCCCTTGAAGCTGCAAAGCTCATGAAATGGACCGACGAATCGATCAAACTGGTAGTCTGCGGAAGTGCATCCAGCAGCATGCCGACATACCCGGAATGGGACAGGATAATCCTCGAACATACATACGACTACGCTGATTACATTTCAATCCACCGCTACTTTGAAAATTTCGGCGACGACGACAGCTTCCTTGCAAGCTTCTACGACATGGACAAATTCATAAAGACAGCCTGCGCCACAGCCGACTACGTAAAGGCACTTAAGAGAAGCAACAAGACCATGATGCTTTCATTTGATGAATGGAACGTATGGTACCAGCAGAACCAGAAGCCACATCCGTGGGAAACTGCCCCACGCATCCTTGAGGACAACTATTCCCTTCTCGATGCACTCGTCTTTGGTGGAATGGTAATCACATTGCTCAACCACGCCGACCGCGTAAAGACAGCATGTCTTGCACAGCTCGTAAATGTAATCGCCCCGATCTTTACGGAACCTGGAAAAGGCGCATTCCGTCAGTCAATTTACTGGCCGTTCCGTGACATGAGCGTTTATGGCCGCGGAAAAGTCATGACACCAATCGTGACTACAGAAAATAAAATTACAAAGGCATTCGGTGAAGTTCCGGCAGTAATTTCTTCAGCAGTGCTCAACGAAGAAGAAAACATGCTTACTGTTTTTGTCCTGAACACACACAAGACAGAAAATGGAGAATGCGAAATCCAGATGCCGACATTCGGTACGGCTGAAATGGTTTACAGGACAGAACTTTGCGGTGCAGACCTGAATGCAAAGAACTCACTTGAAAATCCTGACGCAGTAAAACCGGTAAACGCAGAAATAATCCACGGAGAAAAAAATACTTTCAATGTAGAATTAAAGCCTGCCAGCTGGAACGTCCTGAGATTCAAGCTCAAGTAAAAACGCCAAAAAAAAATAACTCCTGTCATCCCGATTCAGTTTCAGATGAAGGATGACGGGAAGTATTTTTTCAGGGAGTTCCCCTGCATTCGCTCCCCTTCGTTCCGCTCATTCCGGGTCGCAGTATTCCGGGTTCCGTTATCACTCCATTGTTTGCTGACCGCAAACAACGCCTCCGGCGCCCTCCATGTTGCTAACTCGTCCTTCCAACCGCATTCTTGAATTCTTCCACTGCGTTTTCAATTTCAGTTTCCATTTACTTTCCCTCCTTCTTTTTTTACACACGGATTTGCTCATCGCTAACGCTCTTCACTTTTTTTCTGTGAGCATTGTTAAATGCGAACAAATCCGTTTGTTTTCCTCCTACAACGGCGATTTCTTCGTCTGTCAGTCTGTAAAGCTGATATACAAGGGAATTGATTTCTTTGTCGGTGGAAACATCCGCAGATTTATAAAAGAATCTATTTTTCAATTTTCTTTATATCTTCCATAAACAAGTCAAAATCACTTTTCATATTTGCAAATTCTTTTTGACGATACAAATCGTATTCTTTTTCAGCTTTTTCAATTGCTTTTTCGTGACTGATTGTTCCTTTTCCTTCAAGGATTTTTCGCTGACTTGCCACTATTTGCTTATCAAGAGCAGTTATCCAACTCTGCATTGTCATAGCCTTTTCATCCAATGCCTGCAATTCTGCAAAATCAAGGAATTGAGAAACCATCAAATTAAGCCGCTGCAGTTCTTTTTCAGTCAGAAAATTTTTTGCAATCTTTACATCATCTTTTGTAACATAATCTCCTTTAAAATTTGTCATTCCGACATAAGGCTTTTCACTATCTACACGTTCATAAATAAGTTCAGCTGCCGTATGCTCGTGGACTGCATAATGAAGTTTATTCTGTACTGTTGCAAAAAAATTCATTGTCATTTTGGAACGAGGATCATAATCTATTGCTGTTGCATAAATATCTGTAACCTGCTGATAAAAATTACGCTCACTTGAACGGATGTCACGAATTCGCTGAAGAAGTTCTTTAAAATAACGGTTTCTACCATTTTTGAGACGTTCATCATCCATGGTAAAACCTTTTTGAATATATTCATGAAGCCGCTGCGTAGCCCATCTGCGAAATCGGGTTGCTGTTTCAGACTGAACTCTATAACCGATAGCAATTATAATGTCCAGATTATAGTGGTCTATTTCTCGTTTTACCTG
>JAZLGS010000021.1:0-24891 GCA_045616425.1 Treponema sp. | reverse complement strand
ACTGCAATATCTCTGCAGTTTTTATCTTACACTCCATAAAATGATTCAGTGAATTTTATGTCGTTTTCGGAAAGCTTCATGTCAGGGTCTTTTCGTTCGCTGAAATTTACATAAAGCTGATTTTTATCCAACAAAGCCATTGCCAGCTGCTGCTTTTCTTCAAATGTAAGTTCTGAATATTCTTTTGCGTTTGTGTTAATGTCTGAAGGCTTTACTTTGCTTGAAACAAAATCTGATTTTAAAATTTCGTTTGTCAAAGATTTGATTTCTTCATCAGTTTTACATGACTGAATTTTGTCTACGAAATTTTGATTTAGTTTTGCAAGTTCGCAGTAGATGAAGGAACCGCCACCCTGCCAGTTTTGTGATTTTGAGATGCCGGTTTGGTCACCAGCAATAACTTTTTTAAGTCTCTCACATGCAATTGTTTCTATATAGTCCATTTGGTCAACACCAATGTATTGGCGATGCATCTTGTGAGCAACAGCAGCTGTAGTGCCTGAACCTAAAAAGAAATCTAAAATAATATCTTCTTTTTCTGTAGATAATTCGAAGATTCTTTCAATTAAATCTTCTGGTTTTGGATTTGTAAAATCTAGACCGAGTTTTAATAATTCTTTTGTTGCATTTGTATTCGTATCTAAATTTTCCCAAATAATTGAACCGCTAATATCATGAAATAAAGTACTAGCTGCTTTCCCTTTACCTGCGTTTTTAACTTCATTGTAATAAGCTTTATATTGCGGTTTTGAATTTCCATTTATTCCAAATCTTATTTTTCCTTCTTTTAAGAAACGCAAATAATTATTTTCTTCTGTTCTCCAACATCTTCCATTTGGTGGGAAATATTCTTCGTTTGTATTTGGATTTATAATTTTATAAGAGAGATTCTTTCTTATTCCAGGTGCATCAAATGGCTCAAGTCTATATTTTCCTTTTCCATCATTATCATCATAAAGAAAATCTTCTATATCTAATTCATAACGAAATGTATTTTTATTGATAGAATTAATATCATTTGCATAAACAAGTATATGATTTGTATTCATTGATATTAATCCATCACTTGAAATTGATTTTCTACATTCCCAACACACATCAGCGATAAAGTTTCTCATTCCAAAAATTTCATCTGCTAATAATTTTAAATAGTGGTTTCCTTCATCAGACAAGGTTATAAACAATAATCCTGTTTTTTTCATTAGCTTTTTTGTTATGCATAAACGATTTTTCATAAAATCTAACCAAGTACTTAATTTAAAGTTAGAATTATATAAAAATGTGTCCGATTGTTTGTTTGTAGAAAAAAAATATGGGGGATCAATAAAAACTGTCTTCACCTTCCCTCTATATTTTTCCAGCAGACTACTCAACGCCAGCAGGTTATTTCCTTTAATAATCAAGTTATCCGAATCGGTAATTTCTGTTACTTCGTGTACGCCGTCTTTGTCGTACTTCTTTGCATTGCAAAATGCTTTTGGTGCAAGAAGATTTGAAACCTGATCAGGTGCTAAAGTTTCGTTGTAAAAAATCTCATTATTTTTCTGGTCTTCTTTTGTCTGACCGCCTTCAAGAATGCAATCTTTATATGGGAAAACCAGTTCCACGTCATTGCTTGAAGAAATGAATTCTCCGCGGCTATTTGTAAGTCCAATTTTATTTTTATATCTTGTGTAGCTGTCTGGTAGAAATTCCTTATTCTGAATAATCCAGCTGAATTTCACTTTATCAAAAATCTGTATGCCATCGACTTCTGTAAAATAGGCTTTTTTTGTTTCATCATTTTTAATCAAAACGGAAAGAAGCTCCTTGTCCATCTTTTCCGCATTTTCTAAAACAAGGTTGCGTAATAGTTTTCCGTCATTTGAACTGTATTTTCCAGAATCTGTAAGAACTTTTTCTGTTATTTGAAAGATAGTGTTAGTCATGTATATGTTTCCTTTAGACAACAAAGTGCCCCAATACAAAACACTTTATCATTTAAAGTAACATTGCGTAAACACTCCGTAGTATAAGATTAAAATTCCGCCCCAGCTTGTAAAATAAAGTGCATATGGAAGAATACGGCGACGAATTTAGAAAAAACTTAAAATTTTACAGGGAACAAAAAGGCTGGTCTCAGGCGGAACTTGCAATTCAGGCAGACAGTTCCAACGGACAGATTGGCAATGTAGAATCTGGTAAAGCTTCTCCCTCTATTGATTTGGTTTTCCGTATTGCAAAGGCTCTTTCCATCCATCCTGCAGACCTTTTCCTCCGCGACGCTTCCAAGGCTCAAAACAGAGAACTCTTTTCCAAATATCATGAATTAATCTCAAATTGCGAATATCTTTCTGAAAGTCATCAACAAATCGTAAAACAGCTAGTCAAGTCTCTGACAGAATCGACAACAGAGAAAAAAATTCAAACAAGTAAAAACTAAAAGCGGTTTCTAATTCGGAATGACACCATGAATCATATTTTTCAGATATCCTCTGCATGACATTGTGAATCAAGATAAGGGTGCCGGCAGTGTTGCAGACACGACTGAATGCGAAAAACATCACCGTCGTGTATAAACTATACAGCCTGAATGAAGCAAGAAATCGAGATAATTGAAAATTGACGAAGATGAAAAATTGGTGTATATTGAAAAAGGAAACGCACCTAGTAACCTTAGGTCTGCTTCCACTGTCTGATAGCTAAAAGCCGTTCTAAAAAGTGTGCAAGACTTTGAACGGCTTTATTTTTTCTCTATGTCTGAAAAGCAAAAGAAACCTGCGTTTAAAAAGCCGGATAACCAAGCAGAAAGATGGTTACCGCGATAATCAAAATGATTACAATCTTTTTCATACGCTTTTGTCACCTTATCGAAGTTTCGAGTTCGGGAGGCAGCCGTCAGTCATTAATTGCGTACTTTCAAAAAGAAAGCGATTTCATCATCGGTATCAGGAAGCAAGAAATCGAAATAATTGAAAATTGACGAAAATAAAAAATAAACGGGAGATAGAATTATGGAATTGTACATCAGCAAAGAAGAAGTGAATTCCGGACGGCAGAAAGAATTTGATTATGCAAAAACGGTAGCCATAATTTTTATGGTGCTTATCCATGTGTGGGAAGAACTTACAAAAATCAACATTCAAGTAATGCCGGAAGGTTTCATGCATAACATGTTTCAATTTGGTGCAGGTCCGCTGGCCGCTCCTATGTTCATGTTTTCAATGGGCGTCGGAATGATGTATTCATCCCACACGACACCAAAGGAACTTTTCCGCAGAGGAATCAATCTGTTCATAACAGCATACCTCCTGAACTTTTTCAGAAGCGGTCTTTTGTATTTTATCTGTGGAATGGCAAAAAAACAGTTTGATGCCAGAATGTTCATTTATATAAATCTGAATGGTGACATCTTACAGTTTGCAGGACTTTCATTCATGCTGGTTGCATTGCTGAAAAAATTAAAGCTGCATGTCCTTCATATGACCGGAATCGCTTTCATAATGCAGATAGCAGGTGCATATCTTGCAACTCTATTTACCCCGGAAGGAAATATTAAATACCTTCTCGGACTTTTCTTTAAAACTCCGGAAATGGATTTCCCGTTGCTGCAATGGTTTATATATCCGTGTGCCGGAATGCTTTATGCAAATTATCTGAAACACATCAACAACAAGGATGCTTTTTATAAAATCATTTTTTGTGTGTGCTCTGTAATTTTTATTTCTTATGGAATCAGCCTGCATTTCAATAATTATGATTTGAAATTAATTTACGCATTGGCCGGCGACGTTTATTACAATCAGGATTTCATAAAAACATCATTCATTCTTCTTGTCCTTCTGATTGAACTGTCAGCCTTTTTCATGATTTTCTGCAAGACTACATATAAGGCACTTGATGTATTTGCAGGATTTGCCAGCAAGAACCTGAACACAATCTACATCGTGCAATGGCTCTTAGTCGGATGGACCGGCATACTCTCCGGTGGAAACGCATTCAAGCCGGCGGTTTCCATTCCTTTAGGATTTGCATACATCGCACTGGCTTTTATCATCACCAAAATTTATATCGGAATCAAGAAAGGTTCCATTCAGAAAAAGTAAGATTGAAAAAAATTGGCTATGTCCGTAAAAAGTGTTGTCTCTTCCGCCTTCGAAGCACAGCTTCTCGGAGACCCGCTCAAAACTCACCTCGTGAGTTTTGCCGGCTGAAGCCGTCGCTCCCTATCTGCATTTTACTAAAAAAAAGCGGGTCCCGGCGACGGTAAAAAAGCCGTCTTCTTCAGGAGCCTGTATCTCCCAAAGGGAACGTGCGTAACACTATAGCCGGACATAGCTGAAAAATTGCAATTTCTCAAGATTTGCTCAATAATGATTTCATGTCACAGATTCTTATTGGTACAAGCGGTTATGACCACCCGGAATTAAAAGGCAGCTTCTATCCGCCTGACCTGCCCCGGAAAGATTTCCTTCTATACTATTCTACAAAATTCTCTGCATTGGAAATAAACAGTACATTTTACGGAATGCCTGATGCAGGACGGATGGACTCTTTTTTCCATCGTTCAGAAGGACGGGTTATGTTCAGTGTCAAATTGAACAGGCTCCTGACTCACGAAATAGACAAGAGCTGGAAAAATGCTGCCGGCGGATTCCGTAATGCAATGTGCCCCCTTCTTGAAAAGAATGCGCTTTCCGTCATCCTCATGCAGTTTCCGGAAAGTTTCCATTACACTGCTGAAAACCGTTTTTATCTTTCGGCATTGCTAAAGGAATTTGAAGGATTTCCGGCTGTAGTAGAATTCCGGCATGCAAGCTGGATAAAGGAATCTGTCTTTGACGGGCTTGCAATGCGTAAGGCAGGAATCGTTTTCTGTGACATGCCGCAATTAAAAAACCTGCCGGACGGATTTTCAAAGGGAACGCCTTTCATCGGGCCTGAAGCATACATACGACTGCATGGCCGGAATCAGAACGGATGGTATACAGGCGGAGGCAATACCAGTAAGGAAACTGTGCGATATGATTATGAATATTCTGAAAAGGAACTGTGTTCTTTCATTCCTGTAATTGAAAAGGCACTTATGGAAGGACGCCGTGTCCACATGTATTTTAACAATCATCCGAAAGGGACAGGTTTTAAGAATGCATTGGAAATGAAGGCTCTGGCAGAAAAACTTCTGGAGTCCCAATCTTAAATGCATTGCAAATTATCTGAATATCAATAAAATCATACTGATATGAAGTTAGATTTATTTTCAGACAAAGATTTTTACAACAAACTTTTCAAGCTGACATTTCCAATCGTAATCCAGAGCCTTATGCTGGCGGCCGTTGCTGCTGCAGATGCGCTGATGCTTGGCAGTGTGGAACAGAATTCCATGGCGGCAGTTTCTCTTGCAACCCAGATTCAGTTCATCCAGAATATGTTCCTCTTTTCAATTGTCTCTGCCCTTTCGATACTTGGTGCGCAATATTGGGGAAAAGGCGATATCTCTACATTAAAGGATATTTTTTCCCTGAGTCTGAGGCTTTCAGGAATCATTGACATTATTTTCTGGGCAGGATGTATTTTCATTCCTGAGCACCTGATGAAAATTTTTGCCCATGATCCGGAACTCATCAGAATAGGAAGCCGTTACCTGATGCTGGCGGGGTGGTCGTACCTCTTTACCGGTTTTTCCCAGTGCTATCTTGGCATAATGAAGGTCAGCGACCATGTAAAGGAATCCGCCATAATCAGTTCCGGTGTAGTGGTAATCAACATAATACTTAACGCAGTTTTCATTTACGGTCTCTGCGGCATGAATCCTATGGGCGTACGGGGAGCAGCCCTTGCAACACTGATTTCCCGCATTATTGAACTTGGCTGGGCTATAGCTTTTTCATTAAAGAAGGATTTCATCCGTCCTGACATAAAGCGGTTCTTTAAAAACAATGTCCAGCTGGCAGCGGACTTTGTAAAATGTGCACTTCCATTACTGGGTGCCGGACTTTTCTGGGGTGTAGGATTCACTTCTTATACCGCATTCATGGGACACCTTGGCGCCGATGCAGCGGCTTCAAATTCCATTGCATCTGTAGTACGGGATATTGTCTGCTGTTTCTGTAACGGTATCGCCAGTGGTGGCGGAATCATGGTGGGTAACGAACTGGGAGCCGGTAAGCTTGACCGTGGAAAGCTTTATGGTGACAGGCTCATGTGGCTTTCGGTAATCGTAGGTTTTGCCTCCACATTCCTCATGCTGCTCCTGACTCCGCTTGTAATGCGTTTCGTAAAGCTTACGGATGGGGCACATTCGCTGCTTCTGGGCATGATGGTCATTATGGCTGTCTACATGATCGGCCGTACAATAAATTCCGTGGTCATCAACGGAATTTTTGCAGCCGGCGGCGACACTATGTTTGACATGTACAGCCTTGCCGTTGCGATGTGGGGAATTGCAGTTCCGCTGGCAGCATTGGGAACTTTCGTCTTCCATTGGCCGGTACTGGCAGTTTATGCCTGCACATGCCTTGATGAAGTCGGAAAAATCCCGTGGGTACTGGTGCATTACAAAAAATATAAATGGGTAAAAGACCTGACAAGGGAAATTAAATAGCACCACTATGCAGAAAATTAATTCAGGCTATGTCCGGAAAAAAGTGTTGTCTCTTCCGCCTTCGAAGCTCAGCTTCTTGGAGACTCGCTAAAATTGAATTTGCATTGAAGCTGATTCTAGTGTAAAATTATATAATAGAGAGAAAATTTCAGTTTATATGCAATTACATCCCTTGAGTCACATCCAAGGAATGCATGCAAGGCTAACATTCATAAAAGTTCAAGTTTCAGTTAAAAATGGTTTAAATAACATCGCGTCTGCGGAGAACTAGAATGATACCTGTTTACATGCTTTGTGCCGTCGTTTCACTTATAATCCTTATCCTTTACGGATTGATTACACCCCGGCAAAATACAAATACATTGATAATGCTGACAATTATTTTCATTTCCAATATCGGTTTCCTTTCACTGGCAACTGCGCAGACTACGGAAATGGCAATACTTGCATTAAAACTGTCATATATTTCCGGAGTTTTTCTTCCGGTGCTTACCTTTCACTGTGTTTCTGAAATCTGCAACATAAAAATAGACAAAAGAATTACTGCCGTAATGTTTGCATTCCAGACACTCCTCATGATTGTCATTGCCGGAATCGGTTACAACAGCCTTTATTACACATCATACCAGCTGCACCAGATTAATGGAATTTCATACCTGACAAAAACCTATGGGCCGTTCCATACTGTTTATTATGTTATGCTTGTGGTATATCTTGCTTCCGGACTTGTGGTTACAATTATGTCTTTTGCACGCAAGAAAAAAGTGGATGTCAAGAATATTTATTTCTTCTTTCTGATTTACGGACTCTGTGCCGGAAGCTCAGTACTTGAACGGATACTGAACATTCCATATGAAATAGTACCTCTTACAAATACATTTGCATTCAGCCTGCTGCTCATACCGGTACAGAGGACAATGCGCCTTTACAATATTCATGAAACTGTCTATGACGTAATTGAACATGACAATTCCATCAGCTATATTGCGTTCAATAAGAAGCTTAAATATCTGGGATGCAATGATATAGCAAAGACGCTTTTCCCTGAAACCGAGGATTTTGCAATCAATAAGGCAATTCCTGAATCCAGCGGAATTCTGTATTCACAGATACTGCCGCAGCTTAAAAATTTTCAGGCCTCAGGAAAGTATGAACCTGTCCATTTTAATTTAGGAGAAAAAATCTGGGAACTGCGGATAAATCCTATTATTGAAAAAAATTCTTCCACTGCCGGTTACCTTGCAGAACTTACGGATGCAACGGAAAGGCTCAGGCAGATGAACCTGATTGAAAAATACAATAATCGGCTTCAAGTGGAAATCAGTGACAAGGAAAAGCTGCTCAAGGAAATGCAGAGCCACCTGACCATGGGCTTTGACCACAGCGACACTGCTTACTGCATCATAAAAGTCGAACTTGATGAAAATGACAGGCCATATGACTGGCGGTTTGTTTACCTTAACGATGCCCTGGCCCGTCTTGAAGGCATTCCAAAAGAACAGATGCTCAACAAGAAATTCTTTGACATTTTCCCTGCCGGAGATAAAAAATGGCTTAACTATTATTATCCGGCAGCCTTTGAAAACAAAAGTTTCGTATTTGAAGAACTTTCCGAAGAAATCGGCATCTATCTGAAGGTTCAGTGCTTTCCTGTTGACAAGGGTTACTGCGGTTGTATTCTTGAAGATACAAGATCATCCCGGGAAATGCAGAGGAATACGGCAGATTTGGAAATGATTTACGGCGCTTTGTGTTCAGACTACCTGAACCTCTATGTTGTGGACATGGACACCGGCATCGGCCATTCATATACAAAAAACCTTCTGTTCATTTCAAGCAAGGATGATTCGTTTAATGAAGGTCACTACGAGGAACTCATACAGAACTATATCGAAAAGGAACATGTATTCCAGTCAGACATGGTATTTTTTGACCCTATATGCAGTTTTGAAGGCCTCCGCAGGGTGATGTCAAAAAAGCCACATTATGTCTTCAACTACCGTACTTATTATTTTGACCAGCAGCAGTACATGCAGATTCATTTTGCACGCATGTCCGACAACGAAAAAGATTACTGCATCATCGCATCGAGGAACATCAACGAGCAGGTGGCAAAGGAACTTGAACAGAAGCAGCTGATTGAAGAAGCATTAAGGCGTGCCGAAAGTGCAAACCAGTCAAAGACTGCATTCCTTTCAAACATGTCCCACGACATCCGTACACCGATGAATGCCATAATCGGTTTTACGGAACTGGCAACTGCAAATGCAGGAAACAAAGAAAAGACGCTGAGTTATCTTGGAAAGATTTCTTCTTCAAGCAACCACCTTCTTTCCCTTATCAACGATGTGCTTGACATGAGCCGCATTGAAAGCGGAAAAGTTTCCCTGGAAGAAAATGAATGCAACCTTATTGAACTTACAGAAGAACTGGAAAACATCCTCATGGCAAACATTACTGCCAAGAATCTTACATTTGATATCAATACAGAAGACATTGCCAATGAAAATGTATTCTGTGACAAACTGCGCCTGAATCAGGTACTTATAAACATTCTGGGAAATTCCGTCAAGTTTACTGAACCTGGAGGTAAAATCAGCCTGACGATTGTGGAAAAGATTGACCCACGGAAAAATTACGGCAGCTACGAATTCCGCATAACAGACACAGGCATCGGAATGAGCAGCAAATTCATTACGCACATTTTTGAACCTTTTGAAAGGGAACGGACTTCCACAGTTTCTAAAACCCAGGGAACCGGTCTTGGCATGGCAATCACAAAAAATCTGGTTGACATGATGGAAGGAAAAATTGAAGTCGAAAGTGAAATCGGTAAGGGTTCGGAATTCACTGTAAAGATTCCGTTAAGGCACAATGTGTCAGATGCAATTGAAGAGCTGGATGCTGAAAAGACAGAGGAAAATAACAATGTTCCAGAAAAGAAGAATCCTGCCAACGATAATAATTTTGAAGGAAAACGAATACTTCTTGTAGAAGACAACGAACTGAACCGTGAAATTGCAAGTACGCTTTTAACCCGTGCCGGTCTTGAAGTTGAAGAAGCTGAAAACGGACAGGTTGCTGTTGAAACACTTGTAAAACGGGGAGCCGGTCATTTTGACATGATTCTTATGGACGTACAGATGCCGGTAATGAACGGATATCAGGCAACACAGGCCATACGTGAACTGGATGACGGAGTCCTTAACAGCATTCCGATTATTGCCATGACCGCAGACGCTTTTGATGAAGATAAAAAGAAAGCTTTTGAGGCAGGTATGGACGGTCATCTTACAAAGCCAATCAATGTAAAACTTCTGTTTGAAACCTTAAAAGAAATCCTGTCGGCGGAGTAGTTTATGGATACGATAAAACTTACAGATTTAATCAATGTTGAGACCCTTCAGAAAATTCAGGATACATTTACAGAATTTACTGGAATTTCAGCCCTTATTTCTGATGCCAACGGAACTCCGGTAACAAAGGAAAGCGGCGGCAACAGATTCTGCAACGAATACATCCGGAAATCTTATGCCGGCCGGCTCAAGTGCATTGAATGCGACAAACAGGGCGGACAGCGTTCGTTAACGACAGGCATTACAAAAGCTTATACCTGTCATGCCGGCCTGACGGATTTTACAGCTCCTATTGTCGTTGCCGGAAAAATCATCGGTTGTTTTGCAGGCGGCCAGATACGCACTTCAGATGCTGATGAAGATTTCATAAAGGAAAAAGCACTGGAATACGGCATCGACCAGGACGAATACCTTGAGGCATTTAAAGAAACTAAATTCATTGAAAGCGAAAGCGTAGAAAAGGCTGCAAGGTTCCTTGGAATGCTGGCCAGCATCATCTCGGAACTGTCATACAAAAACTATACTGAACTTGAAAAAAGCCAGAAAGCCGAAGCCACTTCGAAATCCCAGTCCAATTACATAATGCAGACAGGAATCCTGCTGGAGCAGCGGCTCGTACAGTGGTACAGTTTTATTGATGAAAAAATGCAGCATACCCAGAATCTGGAAGTAAAGCAGATTCTGGCCACAATGCTGGCCGACGGAAAAGATACAAGGAATGCCATCAGTGATTCAATTGAATACATCCGCGCTTCTGATAACAGTCTGGAAATTCATGAAACTGAATATAAAATCAACGGACTCAGGAGACAGATTCTTGACGGCATCATACCGCTGACGGAAGAAAAAGAAATACCTGTGATAGTCACGTTAGGTGAATGTTCAGCAGGAACACTTTTTGGAGATTCAGGCAGAATCGGCCACATGCTGAATAAAACACTCAGGTCAATCCTCCGTGAAAAAAATGAAGGCGAACTGATCATGGAGATTTCCACAAAAAGGTATTCCTATTCAACTTTATTACATGTCACCTTGATAGATATCCAGACCTGTTATGAAGAGGAAAAGGTAAAAAAAATAAACGACATCTTCAATAATGATTCCATCACTAGTGAATATTCTAGTGAAGAAGTCAATGCATGGATTTCCTTTGAAAAGAAAATGGTTGAATCCCTGTGCGGGACAATAAGTTTTAAATATGATAAGGGCAACATGGTCATAAACCTTACGCTGCCACAGCTGGCACTTTAGTGCATCTCACAGAAATGCCGTTTTGAGATGCGTTAAAAAACTGCAATTTTTACAGGTTCAATTTAGGATTTACGGAGTTTTATAAAATGACATTTGACATAGAAAAATATTCAGAAGCGTTTGACCGTTTCCTTTTACGGATGGCTGGAATACCGGAACTTTTTACCTGGGAATTCCAGGCAATTTTTTCAGAAGTATCAGACCTGCTCCGTATCGGAAAGATAGAACTGTTCTTTTATGAAACTCCACGTCATGAACAGATGAATGACGGTACAAGGATTGTTTTTTATCAGGCAGAAAATGTTGATGAAAAGCGTACGAATTCCCGCCGCGAAATAAGCGGAAAAGGAAATGTTGCCATCTATAAATTCAGCCAGCGTGAAAAAACTCCTGATTGGACTGAAATGGAAATTGAAAAAATCCAGGTTCTGGCTTCAATGCTTTTTACTTTTAACGCCAGGGCACGGCTTTTGAAATTTGTTGAGCAGGCTACATTTTACGATCATGAACTGCATATCCCCAACATGGGATTCTTTAAAAAGACTCTGGCAGAACTCATTTCCCGTGGAAAAATTTCTTCTTATGGTGTCTGCTTCTTTAACCTGAAAAGGTTTTCCCTGATAAACCAGAAACTCGGCCGTCCGCTTGCAAATCAGATAATAATAAAATTCATGGTGCAGCTCCAGCAGAAGCTTGCAAGGGAAGGACATGTATGCAGGGTCGGCGGAGATAATTTCATAGTCATGTTTGACAAGAGCAAGCAGGACATGGTTGTAAAATATCTGCAGGACACATACATAACATATGATGAGCGGAGCGGTGAACGGATTCAGGTCAGGACAAGTGCCGGTTTCTACCTTATTTCTGAATACATGAAGAATCTGGACGAAATAATTGAACGGGCACACATGGCCTGCCAGAGTGCGAGAATGTCGCCTGTAACATCTACAGTATTTTACGATGAACAGCTCCAAACAAGAAAGGAACACACAAACCTTATCGAAAGCCTCTTCAGAAAGGCAATAGAAAAAGAAGATTTTCTTGTCTACTACCAGCCGAAAATTGCCCTGGACCGGTACAAACTTGCCGGCGCAGAAGCATTGTGCCGCTGGGTTCATGACGGAAAGCTGATACCACCGAATGACTTCATCCCTATCCTGGAACAGAGTCAGGCCATATGTACATTGGACTTTTACATTCTCGAACATGTGTGCCGCGACATAAGGCGCTGGATGGATGAAGGAAAGCAGATTGTCAGGGTATCTGTAAACCTTTCGCGCAGGCACCTTGGTGATACGGAACTTCTCAACCGTGTCGTGAAAATAATTGACAACTACAACATTCCCCACCCTTACATTGAGATAGAACTTACGGAAACGACTACAGATGTTGATTTCAAGGATTTGAAAGATATTGTCTGCGGACTTCACGAAGCAGGAATCCACACTTCCATTGATGATTTTGGTGTAGGATTTTCTTCAATCAATCTTATCAGGCAGGCACCTTGGGATGTGGTAAAAATCGACAAGAGTTTCCTGCCGGATCATAATGATAAAAATTCATCACAATATAAAATGCTCAGGCATCTTATTACAATGATTCAGGATATGGGACTTAAATGCATTGTTGAAGGTGTTGAAAATATAGAGCAGGTAAAAATGCTTAAGGAAAACCATTGCTATCTTGCCCAGGGATATTATTTTGACAAACCGCTTACAGTAACCGATTTTGAAAAACGGCTCCGGGATTTGGACAGACTCAATTAAATTTGTTAAATTAAAAGCAAGATGACGGGTTCGGTTTGTCATGCAGGACTTTTATCGATGCAATATTATTATGGAGGATTCTATGGAAGATGAAGAATACAAGAGTTATGAACAGGTACTGGTTTTTGATGAAGACGAAGAAAATTCAGTAATTCAGGATACTCTTTCAAACTGGGCCAGAGACGGATACATGGTGGGAAAAATCGTATGCTCCGGCGGAAAAGCACTTTATTATCTTTATCTCCACGATTAAACACTTCTTTCAGCTCAAATTAAGGAATATAGGTTGCCTTTGATCCCGGAAGTTTTGGAAGCTTTGTACAGAATTCATCATAATCTGAACTTCCGGTAAGAACCCACAATATTTTTTCAAAAGACCGGTGAAGTTCCGGACATGGTGCTTGTCCGTCCGTAAAAAAAATAAGGCCGTCATAGAAAGAATTTGATTCGTAAAAATCTATTACCGACTGGAAACTCGTACCGCCGCGGCCTGTAACCTGCACTTTCTTTTTTGCTTTCTTCAAGGTAAGTATTTCAGGTTTCACTTCTGCATCGAATTGGATTACATCAAGCTTTTCAATTCCATATTTAAAGAAGCGGTTTATGATGGAAAAAAATTCCTGCAGTTTTTCTGATGGTACTGACCCGGAAACATCAACTGCAACAAGAAGGCCTGTGGTAAAATCATACCGGCTTCCCATATATTCAAAACCATAACGGCGGTTAGGCCTGTTACGTGTAAGCCTGCGCTTTGATGACAAAACAGACGCGCGGAACATGCTGAGCATGCGGCGGTAATCCATTTTTATGATCAGCGATGCTTCAATAAGTTCCACCATCTTTCCCGGTAGCGAACCCCAGTTTTTTGAAAACTGTGCCTTTTCAATTTCCGCATTCACGATTTCGCATGCTTCATTATTTTCGTTCCACAATTCCGAAAGAACATACAGGGCAAAAAAATGCTGCATCATTTCTCTGAATTCCGGATCCGTTGAACTGGAATCAGATGAATCATCTTGAGATGAATTACCCGGAGATGAATCAGAGGAAGACGAATCATCTTGAGATAAATTACCCGGCATTGCAATGGACATGAGAAATTCTGAAAATGACTTCAGCTCATCTTTCAGTTTGTCCAGAAGCTTTGCGTAATATTCTTCAAAGGAAAGATTTTCCGGAAGGTCATAATCCTTTGGCGCAGGAAGTTTTATAAAAGTTTTATAGTTGTCGGCAATGGTAATATCACTGGCAAGGGCAAGGACTACACGGTTTGGACACACCGGCATACGCTGGTAAGGATGCTTTAAAATAATCCGTATCACTTCAATTTTCAGCCGTTCCTCAATTTCTCTTGCATCCATTTTTTTAAGCAGCTCCGGATTATATTCAATGCACATATTTCCGGTGCGCATGGGAATCCGGAGATTTTCGTCCGGACAGAGTTTATGAGTACAATAAACTGAAAATAACAATGGTTCACTGAGGAACCATTTTTCTGCAATCTTTGTCAGCGTTTCTTTTACCACAGCAGCCAGCCTAAAGTGAAACTACAAACTTAATCAGCTTATCCTGCAGCTTAGGAGCTTTGCTGATGATGAACATAATTGCGTTGGGATATGTCTTTACGATAAACAGGTTTGTAAAATGTCCCAGGGCTTCCTGTTTTTTTTCATCAACAAGAAAATCAAAATACGCTTCCAGATTTTTTGCGATAATCACTTTTGTCGCATCATCATCTTTACAGACCTCAATATAACGGAAAAGGGATTCATTAATGACTGCAAGGTTTGAAGTTTCGTACGCTGCAATTTTCGACTTGAGTTTTTTAAAATCACTGGTAAGGATGTCTTTAGCCGAAAGAAGTTTGTTGGCAGAAAGCTCAGAATAGAATTTTGTAGCAGCCTGCATTCCAATTATTCCGGCACATATTTTCTTAAAGATTTTATCACTGGCATCCTGATAACCTTTTATAATCTGGGAAAGGCGTTCCCAGGCACGGCGGTCCGGAGATTTTTCAAGCCCCATGTCTTCGTGCCTTAATGATTTACCATCAAGATAATCAGGATTTTCGGAAATGAATTTTATAATGCGGGAATCCAACTCTTTCTTTTCGGCCCATAACAGCCATTCAGAAACGTCTGGTTCAAATTCAAAGACATTGAAACGGGAAACAAGAGCCGGATCCAGATCCGTCAGCTGATATTCGTCACCGGCATTGACGGCACTGATTATGCGGCTTCCTTCCGGCAGCTGTCTTCCGGCAAGAGTCCTGTTTAATGCAAGATCCATAATGGTCTGGAGGATTTCAGGCCGGGCGCGGTTCAATTCATCAAGGAAAAGTACCACAGGCTTTCCGTCGGTAGGAAACCAGTATGGCGGCATGAATTCTGTTTTACCTGTTGTTTCGTTTTTGTTCAAAAGACCAATCAGGTCGCCCGGGTCACTCATCTGTCCAAGAAATAAAGGCACTACCTTCATTCCAATGGAACTGTAGTATTCCGTAAGAATCTGGGATTTACCGATTCCATGTTTTCCGGCAAGTAATATATTCTGATTTTCAGGTGTAAGTTCAAGGATTTTGCGAAGTTCAGAAGAATTTATCTTAATCATAAATAAAAGTCTATTGCATAATCGGCATAATTACAAGGATTTTTACTTTTCCCGGTACAACCATCGGGAGCATTCCTGCCGGCATAAATGCAGGCCACTGGAAAAGTACCGGAATCTGTAAGTCTTTGTAATGCAATGAGTTTCAAAGATGCTGAATCTGTCATCCTGAATTTATTTCAGGGTATGATTTGTTGCCATAAAACCAATCCCGGAAAACGCACGGCAATTCGCCAAGCTGAAGGTAAATGGTATCGGACTGCGCATTTTTGCTTTGCAAAAACGCTTGCCAACCTTCAGAATGGCTCGGTTGCCGTTGGACTTTTCTTCCGTACATTCAAATCATCATTTGTGGCTCGATATTTGAGCAAATATTTACCCAGCAAAACTATTTACATACATAGCCTTTTAATATAATGCAGATTTTTTATCATCACTTTTTACGGACATAACCTTTAGTAAAATACAGATTTTTTTGTACTTTTTCTTTTTTCCGGTTATATTATAGTACAACACCAAAAAATATTTTTTTGCATCCGGTTTTCAAAGTATGGAGTTTGAAGATGAACACACAGATTACTGAAAAACAAAAAGCAAATGCACTTTTCATTCACGGTTATAAAGGTTCAGGTGAATCGAATATGGGAAGAGCCGTAGTTGAAGCTCTGGGAGGAAAATACAATTTCATCCTGCCGACTCTGGATCTGGAAGATGTGGAACGCACAATACTTTCTCTCAAGTCAATCATTGTGAATGAAGATGTAAAATTTGTGGCAGCAACTTCACTTGGGTGCTTTTATCTTTTTGTCCTCCTTTATGAATTTGATAAAGACAGAAGTGATAAAAAAAATAACGGACTTCCTTTCGAACCGTTGATAATCAATCCATGCCTTATGCCGGCAGAAGAGATTCCGCGGCTTGCAAAGGATTTTGGACAGACTGTAAATCAGGAAACATTAAAGGCATGGAATGAATACCAGGAAGTAATATACAAAAGGAAACCATCTATAATCCGGAGTTTTTTTGCAGATAATGATGAACTGTTCGGTTTTAAGTATAAGGATTTTATTTCAAATCTGACTTATCTTGAAACAAAGACTTTTCCCGGCAAGCATCACGGTTACAATGCAGAACTTGTAAAACTTTTAAAAAATGAATTTTTTACCTGCCGTGACTGCTGTAACGTAAAAAAATATTTTAATCCATGTGGTGGAACCGGTTTTGAATATTGCAACATCCGGAAAATCCGCAGCCAGACTCAGACAAATCTCAATACTAAAATCTGCAGCGATTTTGTTTATGACACTCATGTCCGTGACAAGCGTTTTCCAGTAGATGATTATGAAGTTATAGAAAAATATCTGAGAGTCGAAAAAATCGAGTAAGCCGGAAAACTCTGAAATGCAAGGCAATGCCTGTAAAAGCTGTTGTCAAAATAATCTGCATCACCGAGGAAAATGTGCCGGCACCGGGAAAAAAAACGGCCTTCCATTTTACAGGAAGACCGCATCCAGAATCAGATTTTCATCTGGTCAGTTTTTATCTGCATTGGCAGGATTTATTATTTTCCCATCGTCAGCACGACTTCTGCTGTTTTACCAAGCATTGAAGCAGGAATATAGTTTCCTTCAATCTTCTTGCCATCAACAGTAAGCTCCTTGCATCCGCACTGGACATGTTCAGGATTTTTTACAACGATGTGCATGTGGCAGCCGCGGAAATCTTTTTCAATTTCAAATCCGTCCCATTCGGCAGGAATTGATGGAGCAACTTTAAGACCGTTAAGGTCAGGACGCATACCCATGATTCCTTCGACACATCCAACCATTACTGTTGAAGCCGTACCTGTAAGCCAGTGCACATGAGAGCGGCCAAAGTGAGGGCTTGCTTTTCCTTCTGTAAACTGACCATAGCAGTATGGTTCCAGCTTACGGATTTCAGCTTTACTGTTCTGGGCGGAAGGAGCATTTTCCATAAAGTACTGGAATGCGCGGTTTCCATGTCCTTTAAGGGCTTCAGCAAGAATGATCCATCCCTGCGACTGGGAGAAAATGCCGGCATTTTCTTTTACACCCTGATTATAAATTACAGCAAGTGCGCCGTCAAATGCATGTTTCTGATATGGAGGATCCATCAGTACAAGACCAAAGTCTGTGTTAAGCCTTTCGTTAACAGAAGCCAGGGCTTTTTCTGCCTGTTCGTCTGTAGCAAGGCCACTGATGACAGCCCAGCTCTGAGGATTGAGCCACATGTTTGCTTCCGGATCATTACGGTTACCGATAACTTCACCGGCTTCTGTAAATCCACGGATAAAACGGTCTTCGTTCCAGCACAGCTTCTGAATTTTATCACCAAGTTCCTTCTGTTCTTTATCAAGGAATGCGATGTATTCAGCATCATTTTTGTATTCTGCAAAGGATTTAAGGATTGTCATTGCAAGATAGTACTGAAGTGCAACAAAGCTTGATTCACCATTTGCACCGAGCCGGAGACAGTCATTCCAGTCAGCGTAAAGACCTGCAGGAATTCCATGAGGGCCAAGATGTTCCATAGAGAATTTTACAGCCCTCTTAAGATGGTCATAAACAGTTCCTTCGTCTTTATTTGCATAAGGAATCACTTCATCAAGGAATGCCACGTTTCCAGTTTCAGAAACATATTTGAATACGGTCGGGAAAAGCCACAGTGCATCATCGGCACGGTAAGCAGGATGACCTGTTTCCTTGACATAAGAAGCATCATCCGGAGTATCTTCGTGACCTGCGTTATGAGTGAATTTTACAAGTGGAAGTCCGCCGCCGTTATCAACCTGGGCAGAAAGCATGAAGCGGATTTTTTCTACAGCCATTTCCGGAGCAAGATGGATTACACCCTGAATGTCCTGAACTGTATCGCGGTAACCGTAACCATTGCGGAGGCCGCAATAAATGTAAGAAGCAGCACGGCTCCATGTAAATGTCATGAAACAGTTGTATGCATTCCATGTATTGATCATAGTGTTGAATTCATTACTTGGTGTCTTAACCTGGAAATGTTCAAAACGTGCGTGCCACTGCCTGATTAATGCTGTAAGTTCATCGGCGCATGTTTTTGAAAGATCCTTGTAATTTGCAAGGACTTTTTCTGCGGCTGCATCCTGCTGCATTGTAAGGATGAATGCAACTTCCTTTGATTCGCCTGGGGCAAGTTCAATTACAGAAGAAAGAGCACCACAAGCATTTTCGTTGTAGCTTGTTACATTTCCAAGGTCGCCGTTTATAACGCCCACAGGATCCCTATAAGAATGATATGCACCAAGGAAAGCTTCTTTGTCTCCACAGAAAGATGAAACTTTTGTTCCAAGCAGGGCAAAAATCCTGTCTGTTGAAAGCTTGTTGTCAACTTCGTCTGTAAGACCTTCAAGGTTTCCGTGGACTGTGTTTACAATCCTGTTTTCTACAAACTTTGTCCTTCCGATAAAAAGTGAATACTGGAGGTTTACCTGATCCTGTTCATAATTGCAGTTGTTTGTAAATTCTGCATAACCTGTAATTGTCAGGCTTCTCTTTTTGTCAGATTTATTTGTAAGCTTTAAATTCCATACTTCATGCTCACAATCAAGAGGAACATAATACAGTGTTTCAGAATGAATGCCTGCATAATCAGCTTCAAAAATTGAATAAGCAGTACCATGGCGGCAGATGCTTTTGTATTCGTTAAGGTCTTTTCCTACAGGTTGCCATGATGCAGACCAGTAATCTTTATTTTCATTGTCACGGATATAAATATATCTTCCAGGCTGGTCAAAATTATTGAAAACATAGCGCAGGATTCTTCCGTTTGCGCCAGATTTGGCAAAACTGTATCCCCCTGCATTATTTGAAATGATTGCTCCATAAAGCGGAGAACCAAGATAGTTTACCCAAGGCCTTGGAGTCTGTGGATTTGTTACAACATATTCACGTTTTTCATCATCAAAATAACCGTATTCCATACGAATCCCCTTCTGTTTGATTTTTTTATAAACTAATTATAATTTATGGAATTGTAATTAGCAATCAAAAGGTTTTCGTAAAAAAAATATTTTAAGGAAATAATTGCATTAATAGGGGAAAAATTACAAAGGTTATGTCCGACGATACTATTGCTAAAAAAACACTTTACTAAAAAAGCGGGTCCTAGCGACGGGAAAAACAGGCTCCTTCAGGAACCTTGTATCACCCACAGGTAACGTGCGAAGATCAGATTCTCGGAGACTCGCTAAAATCGCTTCCGCAATTTTCCGACATTGCAACTTGTTGCACCGGAGGGTTCTGGCAAATTTTCCACGGTAATGCAGCTTTTTTTTGCAACACTTTTTACGGACATAGCCTTTCATTATTATGCAGTTAATAAAAAATATTTTTGAATAACCTTTATTTATCAACAACAGCATAAAAGGAAGCAGGAAATTACAAAAGATGTTTTTCGATATTTTCTACGGTTTTATTTCCTACCCGGTCAAGGGCTTCCTGGGTGTTTCCGCCTACATGATATGTTGCCATGAAATTTTCCAGTGACAGTAAAGGGCTTTCCTTTGAAAGTGGTTCCGGTTTGAACACATCGCAGGCAGCAGCCCGTATTTTTTTTGTGACCAGGGCATCGTAAAGATCGGCCTCATTTACAATCCCGCCCCGGGCCGTATTTATTAAAACCAGCTCCGGATTTGCCGATGCGAGAATTTTCCTGTCAATCAGGTTTTCTGTCTGGGGAGTCAGGGGAATGTGGATGCTTATGAAATCTGAAGAGGCAAAAAGTTCTTCCAGTGTTTCAATTTTTTTAAATCCCAGTTCCATTAATTCTTCCTCAGTGCGGCGTGGATTCCAGCAGTAAATTTCATTACAACCAAAGCCGTTTCTTAAGATTGAAGCCAGCTGTCTTGCAATATTGCCGCTGCCGATAATGCCGGGCTTTTTGCCGTAAACCTCATGACCGCGGAGTTCAGCAGTCCCGAAATTCTTAAAGCGGCCTTCCTTCAATCCTGCATCATTCATTTTCATTTTAAAATTCAACGAAAGAAGAAATCCCAATGCCAGTTCCGCAACTGAACGGCTGTTCAATCCCGGTGCATTTTCTACTGCCACTCCATATTCTGCTGCGGCTTTCAGGTCAATAAAGTCAGAGCCGCTTCCATGATTTGCAATGACTTTCAGTTTCTTTGCAGAAGCAATAAAATTACGGTCCACCGGTTTATTTCTGGTGATGATTCCTTCAATTTCCGGAACATCATCAAGGGAATCTGTAACTTCAAAATTTCTGCAGAGCCGTTCATACGCTGATTCTGCAATTGTCTCGCACAAAAAAACTTTTTTCATAACCACTCCCATAAAAAAGTCAACGGGCAACATCAACAACTCAGATTTCTTTTAGCTTACGGTCTAAAAAATGTTTCAAGATAAAGGCATCAACTTCCTGCCAGTATTTTTCCGGTTCAGTAAAGGCAGCCCTTGCATGGACAGCATCATCAATTACAAGTTTTTCTTTTGGACATGAAGCTGCATTGTAAAGGATGTCATGCATACTGTATGGAACATAATCGTCAGCAGAACCGTGAATGAAAAGTGTCGGTGTCTTTGAGCGACCCACAGATTTTAAAGGACTGGCTTCTTCAAAGAAAAATCCCCGGCGCACTTTTGAAACGAAGGAAGCAAAATTCAAGATGGGAACTTCCGGAAGATGGAATTCAACTTTCAACCTGTATGAAAACTGGTCATAAGCAGAAGTGTAGCCGCAGTCTTCAACAGCGCAGACCACATCCGGCGGAAGGTCAAGTCCCGTTGCCATCATGACCGTGGCGGCTCCCATAGACACACCATAAATCATGATGCGGGCATCCTTATCCTGTTCATTTATAAAATCAATCCATGAAGCTACATCCCGCTTTGCATAAAATCCCATGTCAGTAAAATTACCGTCACTCCAGCCATGACCACGCTGCCCCGGAACCAGCACATTGAAACCAAGTTCATAAACATGCCGGGCATAAGGAGAAACTTTCCTTGTACTGTCATGATAACCGTGCATCATAATCAGATAATTATGGGAAGGATTTTCATTCTTTGCAAAACGGCCTTTTAATGTAATGCCGTCAAAAGATTTTATCTCTACAGTTTCAGATACCATTTTCAGCCACGGAAAACTTTCAGCCATCTGCATGTCATATAGTTCCTGGGCACGGAGCTGTTTTTCCGTAAGATCCGGAGGAAGCGGTTTTGCCGGCCGCTCAACATAAGAATCTGAATCAACAGAATTCTGGGGCAGCACCGGTGACAATGAATAGTCAACAAAATAATTTCCAATACCAAGAAGTGTACATAACAACGCAAAAACAGAAACACCGCAAATGGCAAAAATCTTTTTAGTCTTTTTCATACTAGAAATATAGCAAATTTTACAGAATTTTGAAATGCCATTACATTCCATATTTGCTTTATTCTACAAACGGGTTAAAATATGAATATGCGTAATTTTAGATTTTCCTTCTATATAATATTAATTTTATCGGCTTTTTCATCAGCAGTCATGCCGGGATTTTCCCAGGAGGATAAAAAGATGGACGGAACTTCATTTAAAAGCGTTTCAATGGAACATGGAACAGCAATGATGCATACACAAAAGGATTACATCATTCTTGATGTACGCCGCCCGGATGAATATTCAGCAGGTCACATTCCCGGTGCAGTCCTGCTTACAAATGAGACCATCAACAAAAAGACAGCCGGATTCCTGACAGATAAAAACCAGCTGATTCTGGTATACTGCCGGAGCGGACGGCGGAGCAAAGAAGCTGCTGCAAAACTTGCAGCATTGGGGTATACAAACATTGTGGAATTCGGCGGAATCATCGACTGGAAAGGTCCGGTGGAAAAATGATTCGGCTGGACAGCACAATGGATTTTGAAGTTGATTTGTAATGACAGAACCTAAAACCGTTTTGAAACATCCGCTTTATTATTTTAAAGACCACATGATGTTCCTCACTGATACTGAACCGGCAGAATCCCACAAGCATCTTGCCACCCATCTGATTTTTTCGCTTGAAGGTGAAACCGAATGGAATGTTACAGGCGATGTAATGAAATGCCGTGGAATATATATTGATGCAAATGTTGAACATGTCGGTAAAGGTGGCGGAAATTTCATTTCATTCCTGTTTGTAAAAACCAGTGACTTTGCATATACGCTGGAAAAAAAATTTCTGAAAGGCAAACCTTATTTTATTCTGGACGGAGAGTCTGCAGAAAAAGCAGCCGCATCTGTAAAAAGGCATTCTGGAAATCCGGAAGAAATGGACCGTGAAATTCTTGAAACATGCATGATGACTCATCTTGAAAAGCGGACTTATGACAAGAGGATTCAGGCAGCAATCAGCATGATAGAAAATGAGGAGACCATCGGTGCAGGAACAATAGCCAGATTAAGCAGCCAGGTATGCCTTTCCCAAAGCCGCTTTTCACATTTATTCAAAGAAGAAACGGAAATGTCACTAGCAGGTTATCTGGCTTTTGAAAAACTGAGGAAGACCTACCAATATCTCATGACCGGGGAAAATATCACCACCTGCTGCATGAAGGCAGGATTCGACACACCTTCTCATTGTGCAGCCACATGCAGGAAAATGTTTGGTCTTTCACTTAATAAAATAAAATTGTGTCCGTAAAAAGTGTTGCTAAAAATCTGCATTTTACTAAAAAAAAGTAGGTCCCAGCGACGGTAAAAAAGCTGGCTCCTTCAGGTGCCGTGTATCCCCCAAAGGTAACGTGCGAAGCATAGCTTCTCGGAGACTCGCTTAAATCGCTTTCGCGATTATGCAGTTAATTTCACCATTAACTCTACATAGCCTTCATCAGCATAGAGTAGAAGTGCTTCTATCAGAACATCAATACCTCGAGATTCCTCATTAATCAGCAACACCAGTGAGGCATATACTCAAACGAAAAAATAGCGTTTATTTAAAAGTCAGGTAGTTTTTCTTCTGATATACTGCATGACGAGGTGTGGCGCTATGTTGCAGTTACATAAAGACGTTAATTTTAATTATCAGATGAACAGGTCAGTATATCTTGGAAATGGAAATATTGAAGACATAAAAAAAATTTCCTGCAATATAAATGACTGTGTACAATGGAAAACTTCATTCATCAGGATTGCCGGAGAGGCAGAAAAAGAAAACCGGCTTGAACAGGCAGCGACATATTACAGGATGAGTGAGTTTTTTACATTTGATTCTGATCCGGACAAAGAAAAACTTTATGACAAATCAATAATGCTGTTTTACAAAGCAAAGGAAAAGGATTTTGAAAATGGCAGTGTAAAAAAATATTCCGTACCATTCAACGGAAAAGAGCTGCCTGTTTTACATAAAAAACCAGAAGGAACTGCAAGAGGAACAATCCTGATTCATGGAGGAAATGATTCGTACATTGAAGAATTCTGGAATATGCTGTCAGCATTTTCAGAAGCAGGATATGATGCATATGCATTTGAAGGACCGGGACAAGGATCCGTACTCAGAAAAAGCGGAATCAGGTTTGATTACAGATGGGAACTTCCGGTAAAAGCAGTTCTGGATTATTTCCATCTTGATGACGTAACAATCATCGGTGCATCACTTGGCGGAGTATTTGCACAAAGGGCTGCTGCCTTTGAAAAAAGAATTACAAAAGTAGTTGCATGGCCTGCATTCCTCAACCTTCAGGACGCAATGATACAATGCCGTCCGCCAAAAGTACAGAAGGCAATCAGGTTCTTTTTAAAGATGAACTTCCGCAATGTCTACAACAAAATGATTTACAGGAAAATCAGGAATGGCGACACATTCCTTGAGTGGGCAATGAAGCACGGAATGTATGCATATGGTGCAGACTCTCCTTATGATTATCTTGAAAAAGCTGCTCAGTTCCAGATAACTGACGTTGTACCGGAAATCAGGCAGCATGTATTACTGCTGGGCGGACTCAAAGACCACATGATTCCTTATGAATTTACCGGCGAAGAAATGAAACTGCTTACAAATGCAGCTTCTGTAACAGCGAGGATTTTCAGTGAAAAAGAAAATGCAGGACTTCATTGCAATGTGGATAATACTTCGCTGGTTTTAAACACAATCCTGAACTGGATGGAACAGGTTGAAAAAAACTGTGTCCATAAAAAATAGAACGACGAACCTCGACGCAAGTGTCGGGGTATTAACTCCGTCGGCACGAATAAAGGCTGTGCTGCGCACGGTAACTTTTTAAACTGTTCGCTCGCGCGAACACTAAAAAGTCAAACCGGAAATTGATATTTCCTCATTGACTTTTTATAGGAG